>CBIHRS010000037.1:0-48553 GCA_966212505.1 uncultured bacterium | reverse complement strand
GGCGACTACAACCACGCGGTGCTGTCGACCCGCGCCTCGGGCACCGGCAACAGCGCCCGCTCGCTGGTCTATGCCGATGGCGTGCTGCTGTCGAACCCGCTGGGCAACGGCGCCGCGTTCACTCCGCGCTGGGGGCTGGTCACGCCCGAGGAGATCGAACGTGTCGACGTGCTGTACGGCCCGTTCTCGGCCGCCTATCCGGGCAACTCGGTTGGTGCGGTGGTCGACTACGTCACCCGCATGCCCAAGGCCTTCGAGGCGCATGCCAAGGTCGGCGCCTTCAGCCAGCCGGTCGACCTCCATGGCGACCATGCCACCCGCGGCGGCTGGCAGACGAGCGCGTCGCTCGGCAGCCGCGAGGGCGCCTGGGCCTGGTGGCTCGATGCCAGCCATCTCGACAGCGACGGGCAGCCGCTGGTGTTCGCCACACGCCCGCCGTCGGCCACGCCCGCCCAGGCCGGCGACGTTCCGGCCAGCGGTGCGGTGCCCGGCAAGGACCGTAAGAACGCCGACTGGCTGCTGCTCGGCTCCTCTGCACAGTACCGCACGCGGCAGAACCACCTGAAGGCCAAGCTGGCGTACGACTTCACGCCGACGCTGCGCGCTGCTTACGTCCTGGGCCTGTGGCGCAACGACGCGCAGGGCCGGGCCGCCAGTTACCTGCGCGATGCCAGTGGCGCGGCGGTCGACAACACCAGCAGCGGCGGCATCACGAACACGGTAGACATCGGCGGCCGGCGCTACACGCTTGGCGCGGCCGACTTCCCGCGCAGCGACGAGCAGCTCGAGCACCGGATGCAGGCGCTGTCGATCAAGCGCCACACGCATGGCGTGTTCGACTGGGAGTTCGCCGCCAGCCTGTATCGCTACGCCCGCGACCAGGTGCGGGCCTATGCGCCGACCGATGCGTTGCCGCAGGGCGGCCGCCTCACCGACCAGCACGGCACCGGCTGGGACACGCTCGCGCTCCGGCTGGTGTGGCGGCCCGCGGGCGAAGGCGGCGAGCACGTCATCGACGCCGGCCTGCAGCAGGACAGCTTCCGCTTGCGTCAGCAGGCCTGGGACACCGGCGACTGGCAGTTGGGCGCGCGCGAGGCGTTCAACTCGGCCTTTCGCGGCAACACACGGCTGCGCAGCGTCTATGCACAGGACACCTGGGCTTTCGCGCCACGCTGGAAAACCGTGCTCGGCCTGCGCGCCGAAACGTGGGAGGCGTGGGGCGGCTTCACCGCCAGCAAGACCTTCGGCTTCGATCATCCCGCGCGCAGCGAGAGCCATCTGTCGCCAAAGGCCGCGCTGGCCTATGAGCTGTCGACCGACTGGGTGCTGAAGGCCTCCACCGGCCGCGCGCTGCGCATGCCCACCGTGGCCGAGCTGTACCAGGGTGGTTTCGACAGCGCCGGCGTGATGCGCAACAACGATCCCACCCTGAAGCCCGAAGCCTCGTGGACCACGGAGCTCAGCGCCGAAGGCGACATCGGCCGCCAGCACCTGCGCGCCACGCTGTTCCGCGAAGACACGCACGACGCGCTCTATTCGCAGACCAATGTCACGGTGACGCCCAACGTGACCAGCATCCAGAACGTCGACCACATCCGCACGCTCGGCGTTGAGCTTTCAGCCCTGGCGCACGACCTGCCGGCCAAGGGCGTCGACCTGACGGGCAGCCTCACCTATGCCGACTCGCGCATCCTGCGCAACGACCGCTTTCCGGCCAGCGTGGGCCACTGGCAGCCGCGCGTGCCGCGCTGGCGTGCGACGCTGCTCGCCACCTGGCGGCCGGACGACCGCTGGACCGCGAGCCTGGGCCTGCGCCACAGCGGCCGCCAGTACGGCACGCTGGACGGCAGCGATCCCAACGGCCGGACCTACCAGGGCGTGTCGCCCTTCCTCGTGGCCGATCTGCGCGTGCGCTATCGCCTGAGCCGGCAATGGACCGCCTCGGTCGGCATCGACAACCTCAACAACGAGCGCTATTGGAACTTCCACCCCTATCCGCAGCGCAGCTACAGCGCCGAACTCGCATTCGACCTCTGAAACCGAAGGACACTCCGACCATGAAGAAGACCCTTGCCACCGTCGCCCTGCTCGCCTTGTCCGCCCTGTCGGCCCTGTCGGCCCAGGCCCATGAATACACCGCCGGCAGCCTGAAGATCGGCCATCCCTGGGCGCGGCCCACCGTGGCCGGCCAGCCGGCCGGCGGCGCCTTCCTGAAGCTGCAGAACACCGGCACCGCGGCCGACCGGCTGGTCGGCGGCAGCACGCCGGCGGCGGATCATGTCGAGATGCATCGCATGGCGATGGAGGGCGACGTGATGAAGATGCGCGAGGTGCCCGCCATCGAGATCCCCGCAGGCCAGACGGTGGCGCTGCAGCCGGGCGAACTGCACCTGATGCTGATCGGCTTGAAGGCGCCGCTGCAAGCGGGCGCCAAGGTGCCGCTGACGCTGAAGTTCGAGAAGGCCGGCGAGGTGAAAGTCGAGCTGAAGGTCGAGGCGCTGGCGCCGTCGGCGGCGCCGGCTTCCAGCGCCCATCAGCACTGAGCAGGCTCAGCGCGCGAGGGCTTTCAGCGCCTGCTTGATGCCCTCGCTGACCCCGATGTCCTTGGGCAGCGCTTTCAGCGCGGCCCCGGCTTCCTTCTCGCTGTAGCCCAGCGCGACCAGTGCCTGCACGATGTCGGCCTGGGCGTCGCTCGCCACCTGCACCGGCGCGCCGAGGTCGGGCCCCAGCTTGCCCTTGAGCTCCAGCAGCAGGCGTTCAGCCGTCTTCTTGCCGATGCCCGGCACCTTGACCAGGCGGCCCGGCTCCTGCGCGCTGACGGCCTGCGCCAGCTCGCCCACCGACAGCCCCGACAGCAGCGACAGCGCCGTGCGTGGCCCGATGCCGCTGATCTTGACCAGCTGGCGGAAGGTGTTGCGCTCGTCGGCGGTGAGAAAGCCGAACAGCTGCTGCGCATCCTCGCGCACGACGAAGTGCGTCAGCAGCGTGACCCGCTCACCGAGGCCGGGCAGGTTGAAGAAGGTGCTCATCGGCACGTCGACCTCGTAGCCGACGCCGTTGCAGTCGATGAGCACGAGCGGGGGCGACTTTTCCGCGAGGAGCCCTGTGAGCCGACCAATCATGGCCGGCGATTATCAGCGGCGGAACAAGCCCAGGCGTTGCGCTTCCAATGCCGCTTCGGCGCGCGAGCTCACGTTGAGCTTGCGGTAGATCTGCTTCACGTAGTCGGCGATCGTGTGGCGCGAGAGGTTCAGCTGCAGCCCGATCTCGGGCAGCGTGAAGCCCTTGGCCACGCGCAGCAGCACCTCGCTCTCGCGCTCGGTCAGCTGCACGGTGGGAATGGTCGAGGCCTGCGGCCGTGCCTGGGCCGCGAAATACGCGATCACGCGGCGCGCGATCGACGGCGACAGCGGCGGCTCGCCCTGGCTGATGCGCTGCAGCTGCTCGGTGAGCAGCTCGCGCGCCTGCTCCTTCAGCAGGTAGCCGAAGGCGCCGGCCTGCAGCGCGGGGAAGAGATGCTCGTCGTCGTCGTGGATGGTCACCACCACCGACTGCGCCTCGGGCTGCGTCTCGCGCAGCGCGCTCACCACGTCGACGCCGGAGCCGTCGGGCAGGCCGAGGTCGATCAGCGCGAGGTCGAACTTGACGGCCGACACCAGCTCCAGCGCATCGTGCACGCGCGCGCTCTCGGAGATGCGGGCATCGGGAAACACCTGCAGCACCAGGCTCTTCAGCCAGGCGCGGATCTCGGGCAGGTCTTCGAGCAACAGCAGGTTCTTCATCAGCGCAAGGGGCGGGCGGCCGGGAGGTGGCGGCCGATAGTATCAGCAGCGATTGACAAGCGGCTCATCCTGTTACAGGGGGAGCGTGAGGCGTATCACGGTTCCATAGCCCGGGCCCGATTCCACGAGGCACTGGCCCTGCAACTGCTTGGCGCGCTGCTTCATGCTGGACATGCCGTGGCCGCGGTCGAGCCGGCCGTCGAGCTCCAGCGGGATGCCCTTGCCGTTGTCCTGCACCACGAACTGGAAGTCTTCCTCGCCCAGCGTGCAGGTGATCTGGCAGTGCGAGGCACCGCTGTGCTTGATGATGTTGCTCACCGCCTCGCGCAGGATGCGCGTGGTCTGCACATAGGCGCGGGCCGACAGCGTGTGCGGCACGTCATCGGTCGGTGCGTTCCAGTCGGCCTCGACGCCGGCCTGCGCCAGGCGCGACACCACCTCGGCGCGCCAGTCGCCCAGCGCGTCGATCAGGCGCACCGGCTTGCCGGTGAGGCCCCGCACCGAAAGCCGCATCTCTTCCAGCGCCTCGCGCGCCAGCGTGGAGATGCGCTCCGACTCCGAGGTGTGCACGATGGTCAGCAGCTTGGCGCCCAGGTCGTCGTGCAGGTCGGCCGCGATGCGCTTGCGTTCGCGCTCGGTCACCTGCTCCACGCGCAGCTCGGCCAGCTGTGCGAAGTTGCGCTCGATCTCGGCCGTGGCCTCGCGGATGCGGGCCTCCAACGATTGCCGGCCCTCTTCGGCGCTCTGCAGCGCGCGGGCGAAGTGCTGCACCAGCCGCAGCCCGATGATGACGAAGACCACCGGGATCGCCAGGTGCGACAGGTCGCCGATCAGCCCGGCGGCCTCGCGCTGCTGGCCCGCCATCTCCACGCCGATCAGCAGCACCATCGCGCTCAGCAGCAGCGCCATCGGCGCAAACTCGTTGGGCTGCTCGCGGCGCACCAGCCGCAGGTAGACCACCACGGCGGCCAGCGTCTCCGCCGCCAGCAGCGCATACCAGGTGCTCGCGGTCCAGAACACATGGCGCTCGCCGATCAGCAGCACGCTGGCCGGCACCAGCACGCATTGCAGCCACAGCCCGATGGTGAGCAGCCGGTGGCGGCGGCCGGCATAGCGCATCAGGAACTGCACCGCGCACAGCACGATGAAGGGCATCAGCGAGCACAGCACCAGTTCGGTCCAGGGCGGCGGCAGCGGCAGGTCTTCCCACCACAGGCGCGCGGTGATCACCGACCAGCCGAAGGCCAGCGCGCCGAAATACGCCAGGTAGCTCTCGCGCCGATGGCGCCAGCCCATCGTGAACATGAAGCCGCCCAGCAGCAGCAGCGTCGCGCTGACCACCTCGGGCAGCGTCACGCGCCAGATCGTCAGGTCGGCATGGCGGGCGGCGAGCGCGGCCTGCGGGCCGATTTCCATGGCGGAGAGCCGTGCGGCCCGCAGGTGCGAGGCCACGCGCTCCAACGGCTGGCCCACGAGCCGAAGGTCCAGCGTGTTGCGGCTGTCCTGCATCAGCGCGGCCGGCAGCGTCACCAGCTGCGGGCGCTGGCAGTTGCGCGTCACGGTCTCGCTCATCGAGCCGTCGCGCTGCACCAACTGGCCGTTCAGGTAGACCTCGTAGCTGGAGCAGGCGCGTTCGATCAGCAGCGCATGGAGCTCGCCGCGTTCGTGCACGCCGGGCGCGTCGAACACCACGCGGTACCACACCGGCCCGCTGCGCCCCGGGCGCGAATCGGCCCAGTCGTCGGGCAGGGAGACCACGCGTGGCGTGAGCTGCGCAGGAAAACGGGGGGCCGGCGATTCGACGACCAGGGCGGAGTCGAAACGCAGGGCGAGGGCCGAGGCGGAGGGGCTGATCCAGAACAGCACGGCCAGCAGCGCCATCCAGCGCCGGAACAGGGTATGAAAGGGCGGACGCTGCATGAGGCCGGGATTGTGCAGGATGGCTGTGGGAGGAGGCTGCGGCGACAATGTGCACCATTGCCGCTTCGGCGGCCCTCAGGTGTTCTGCTGCTTCCGTGATCCTCCGCCACGCCTTCATCCCGCTGGACAACGCCCGGCTCTCCCACCTCTGCGGCACGCTCGACGAGCACCTGCGCGCGATCGAGGCCGCTTTCGATGTGGGCATCACGCGCCGCAACGAGTCGTTCCGGATCGAGGGCGCCAAGCGCAATGCCGAGCGCGCGGTGGCCTTCCTGCAGCAGCTCTACGACCGCGCCCGCAAGCCGATCCCGGCCGAGGCCTTCCAGCTCGCGCTGGTCGAGGCCACGCAGGAGGATGCGCCGGCCGCCGCGCCCAAGGCCGACGACGACGAGATCGTGCTGCACACCCGGCGCGCCGACCTCACCGGCCGCACGTCCAACCAGGTGAAGTACCTGCGCCACATCCTCGGCCACGACATCACCTTCGGCATCGGCCCGGCCGGCACCGGCAAGACCTTTCTCGCGGTGGCCTGCGCGGTCGATGCGCTGGAGCGCAGCGCGGTGCAGCGCATCGTGCTCACCCGCCCGGCGGTCGAGGCCGGCGAGCGCCTGGGCTTCCTGCCCGGCGACCTGGCGCAGAAGGTCGATCCCTACCTGCGCCCGCTGTACGACGCGCTGTACGACCTGATGGGCTTCGACCGCGTGACCAAGGCCTTCGAGAAGGGTGCGCTCGAGATCGCGCCGCTGGCCTTCATGCGCGGCCGCACGCTGAACCATGCCTTCGTGATCCTCGACGAGGCGCAGAACACCACGCCCGAGCAGATGAAGATGTTCCTCACCCGCATCGGCTTCGGCAGCAAGTGCGTGGTCACCGGCGACGTGAGCCAGATCGATCTCCCCAAGGGCATGACCAGCGGCCTGGTCGAGGCGGAGCGCGTGCTCAAGCGGGTGCGCGGCATCGCGATGACGCGCTTCACCGCCGCCGACGTGGTGCGCCATCCGCTGGTGGCGCGCATCGTCGAGGCCTACGAGGCGGCCAAGGCCGGGAAGGACCACGCCTGATGGCCGCGCCCGACCTGTCGCTGTCGCTGCAGTTCGCCGACGCTGCGCACCGCGCGCTGCTGCCGCGCCACAAGGTGATGCGCTGGATCCGCGCCGCGCTGGAGGCCCCGGCCGAGCTCACGGTGCGCATCGTCGGCGAGGAAGAAGGCCGCGAGCTCAACCGCGGCTACCGCCAGAAGGACTACGCCACCAACGTGCTGACCTTCGACTACACGCAGGAGCCGGTGGTCACCGCCGACCTCGTGCTGTGTGCGCCGGTGGTCGAGCGCGAGGCGCGCGAGCAGAAGCTCGACCTGCAGGCCCACTACGCGCACCTGCTGGTGCACGGCGCGCTGCATGCGCAGGGCTACGACCACGAGGAAGAGGCCGACGCCGAGGTGATGGAAGCGCGCGAGACCGAGGTATTGGCAGCGCTCGGCTTCCCCGATCCCTATCGGCGCTGATCGGGGTCAGGGGCGCGCGTGCGTTCCCAGGTAGCGTTTGCGCCAGAAGAAGATGCCCAGGCCGATGCCCACCGCCACCATCGTGCCCACCGCGAACCAAAAACCGGTCTGGCGGTGGATCAGCGGCAATGCGTCGAAGTTCATGCCGAAGATGCCGGTGATCAGGTTCAGCGGCAGGAAGATGGCGGTCAGCACGGTGAGGGTGCGCATGATGTCGTTGGTGCGCTGACCCAGCGCCGAGAAATGCATCTGTACGGCCGTCTCGGCCGATTGCTCCAGCCGGCGCACATGGGTGAGCACCCGTTCGATGTGCTCCAGCACGTCGCGCGAGCGCACCCGCAGCAGCTCGCGCTCGCGCGCCTGCTGCGCATCCACCGCGGCCGGCCATTCGTCGAGCGCGTCGATCCACTCCTGCACCGCGGCGCGCTGGTCTTCGCAGGTGTCTTCCAGCAGGTGCAGCGCATTGCGCGCATCGAGCACCGCCTGCCAGTTGTGGATGTGGCTCTTGGGATCGAGCAGCTCATGCTGCAGCGTGCCGAGCTGGCGCGTCAGCTGGCGGCGCAGGTCGAGGTAGCTGTCGACGATGTGGTTGACCATGCGCAGCATCAGGTCCGCCGGGCTGGTCGGCAGGCGGGTGCTGCTGCGGGTCTCGCCACCCTCGAGCATCTGCTTCAGGCGACGCGCGAAATGGTCGCGCACCAGGCAGTCGGGCGGATGCACCGTGAGCAGCACGCGGTCGAACACCGCGAAGCCGACCGGGCTGGTGTCGATGGCCGCGGTGGGCGGCATCTCGGCCTGCTGCGGGCTGGCCGCAAGGCGGCGGAACACCATCATGTCGTACCACGAGGTGTAGTCGTAGTGCGACGGCAACTGCGGGTTCAGCAGATCGGACACATGCAGGTCGACCAGCGCCGCGCCGGCCCAGCGCTGCAGGACGGCCTGCAGCTGCGGTGCCTGCGTCTCGAATTCGGGGCGCGTGCTGCTGATCCACAGGAAGCCCTGTGCCGGCAGCGCTTCGGGCAGCGCCGCCAGCTCGTTGAACTGCTCGGCGCCGATCTGGAAGATGCGCATCGTGCCTTGTCAGCCCTGCTGCTGCCTGAGCAGGCGCGCGGCGGCGAGCGCAAAGTAGGTCAGCACCCCGTCGGCGCCGGCGCGCTTGAAGGCCAGCAGCGATTCCATCATCACCGCGTCGTGGTCGAGCCAGCCGTTGGCGGCCGCGGCCTTCAGCATCGCGTATTCGCCGCTCACCTGGTAGGCGAAGGTCGGCATGCGGAACTCGTCCTTCACGCGGCGCACGATGTCGAGGTACGGCATGCCGGGCTTCACCATCACCATGTCGGCGCCTTCGGCGATGTCGAGCGCCACCTCGCGCAGCGCCTCGTCGCTGTTGCCCGGGTCCATCTGGTAGACCTTCTTGTCGGCCTTGCCGAGGTTGCCGGCGCTGCCCACCGCATCGCGGAAGGGGCCGTAGAAGGCGCTGGCGTACTTGGCGCTGTAGGCCATGATCCGCGTGTGGATCAGGTTCGCCTCTTCCAGCGCCTGCCGGATCGCGCCGATGCGGCCGTCCATCATGTCGCTGGGCGCGACGATGTCGACGCCGGCCTGGGCCTGCACCAGCGCCTGCTGGCGCAGCACGGCCACCGTCTCGTCGTTGAGGATGTAGCCGGTGTCGTCGAGCAGGCCGTCCTGGCCATGGCTGGTGAAGGGATCGAGCGCCACGTCGGTCAGCACGCCCAGTTCAGGGAAGCGGCGCTTCAGTTCGCGCACCGCGCGCGGCACGAGCCCTTCCGGATTGGTGGCTTCGCGCCCGTCCGGTGTCTTGTGTTGTGGATCGACGACAGGGAATAGCGCCAGCACCGGCACGCCCAGCTTCACGCACTCTTCGGCCACCGGCAGCAGCAGGTCCACGCTCAGGCGCTGCACGCCGGGCATGCTCGCCACGTCCTGCTGCTGCTTCTGCCCATCGAGGATGAAGACCGGCAGGATCAGATCGGAAGCCGATAGCCGGTGCTCACGTACGAGGTTGCGGGTGAAGCTGTCACGGCGAAGGCGCCGGGGGCGGCTGGTAGGGAAGGGCGGGAGAGTGCGCACGCGGAAGGTCCTGGAAGAAGGCGGCCCGGCGGACGGCGAAGCGCTGTAGCAGAAGGCAAGAATTTCACGGATTGGTGAACTTCGCCGATTAGGGCTGTTACCGGTTTGTCACAAACGAACCGGCTCTGCTAAAGTAGGGGTTGAATGATAGCCGCAAGGTTGTCATTCCCTGCTTTTCCTCCCTGAGCAGGCGCCTTAACGTGATGACAGCGATAAGGCTTTGCAGCCCCGGCCTTGGCCGGGGCTTCTTTTCTTTTGGCCCCCGGCCGTCGGGCGGCCGCCCCCCGAGGGGGCTCGAAACGTGACCGGGGGACCCGGATCCCGTTTCGCTCGCATCCCACCATCGCCCCTGGCCGCTGCGCGGCCTGTCCCTGAGGGGGGCCGTGCGTTGCACGGCTGATCCTGGTGCTGGACATAATGGGTTGATGAGTTCTGCCTATCTTTGGGTCAAGGCCTTTCACATCGTTTTCGTGGCCAGCTGGTTTGCGGGGCTGTTCTATCTCCCGCGCTTGTTCGTCAACCTGGCTTCGGTGAGTCCTGAGAGCCATGCGGAGCGGGAGCGGTTGCTGCTGATGGCACGCAAGCTCTATCGGTTCTCGAGCCTGCTGATGATCCCGGCGCTGTTGCTGGGGCTGGTGCTGTGGCTGTACTTCGGCGTCGGCCGCGGGCCGCACAGCGGCTGGCTGCATGCGAAGCTGGTGCTGGTGTTGGGGGTGATCGGCTATCACCATGTGTGCCGCAGCCTGCTGCGCGGCTTCGAGCAACTGAGCAACCGGCGCAGCGAGCGCTGGTTCCGGGTGTTCAACGAATCGTCGGTGCTGCTGTTTGCCGCGATCGTCGTGCTGGTGGTCGTGAAGCCCTTCTGATCTTGCCCATGGCCCGCGCCCGCAGCTCAGCCGTTCCGCTGGCGCTGGCTTTCACGGCGCTGGTGGTCTATGCGAGCCTGTATCCGTTCAGCGGCTGGACCTGGCCGCCCGGGCACGAGTTGCTGCAGCTGATGCGGCTGCCATGGCCGCGCTATTTCCCGCGCTTCGACCTGTTCGCCAACCTGCTGGGCTACCTGCCGTTGGGCGTCTTGTACTTCGGCGCGGTGGTGCGCAGCGGTGGCGGGCTGGTGCCGGCACTGCTGCTGGGGCTCGGTGGGCCGGCGCTGCTGTCGTTCACGATGGAGGTGGCGCAGAACTTCCTGCCCGAGCGCGTGCCCTCGCTGCTCGACTGGTCGCTCAATGCGGCCGGCGGCGTGCTGGGCGTGGTGCTCGCGGCGTTGTTGCAGGCGGCCGGCCTGCTGGATCGCTGGCAGTCGCTGCGCGACCGCTGGTTCACCGGCCACAGCGCCGGGGCGCGGGCGCTGCTGTTGCTGTGGCCGCTGGGTTTGCTGTTTCCCGCGCCGGTGCCGCTGGGGCTGGGCCAGATCGGCGACACGCTGCGGCAACTGGTCGATGCGGCCGTGGAGGGCACGCCGTGGGCCGACGCGGTGGCCCAGTGGCTGGGGCCGGCGGCCACCGAGGTCGATCCGCTGTCGCGCGCGTCCGAATGGCTGGCCATCACGCTCGGCCTGCTCGCGCCCTGCCTGCTCGCGCATGCGGCCATGCGGCCCGGCGTGCGTCGCATCGTGATGGCGCTGGGCGCCACCGGCCTCGCGCTGGCGACGATGACGCTGTCGACCGCGCTCAACTTCGGCCCCGAGCATGCGCTGGCCTGGCTGACGCCGCCGGCGCTGCCCGCCGTGGCGGCCGGGCTGCTGCTGGCCTGCGCCACCGCGTGGATCGGCTCCCGCCTGGCGGCGGCGCTGGCGCTGGTGGTGCTCACCGGCCTGGTCGCGCTGGTGAGCCAGGCGCCCACCGATCCGTATTTCGCCGAGAGCCTGCAGGGTTGGCAGCAGGGCCGCTTCATCCATTTCCACGGGTTGGCCCAGTGGGTGGGCTGGCTGTGGCCTTACGTGGCGATGGGCTGGCTGCTGACGCGCATCGGCGTGCGTGACCGCGGGTAAATCCCAGGGGCTGTGAGCCCGCTGCCTACAATCCGCGGATGAGCAGCTACTACCAACGGCACATCTTCTTCTGCCTCAACGAGCGCGACAACGGCGAAGCCAGCTGCGCGCCGCGCGGTGCCGAGGCGGGCTTCCAGCATTGCAAGGCCCGCGTCAAGGCGGCCGGCATCGCGGGCCCGGGCGGTGTGCGCGTCAACAAGGCGGGCTGCCTCGACCGCTGCGCCGGCGGGCCGGTCGCGGTGGTGTATCCCGAAGCCGTCTGGTACAGCTACGTCGACCAGGCCGACATCGACGAGATCGTCGAGTCGCACCTGAAGAACGGCCAGGTCGTCGAGCGCCTGGTGCTGCCGCCCAACGTGGGCCGCTGAACCCCGCTGCTTCCCCCGATGAACGCCAACACCCAACGCCAGCAGATCCAGGGCCCGGCCGGCGCGATCGAGTGCGCGGTCGATGCCCCGGCCGATCGGGTGCCGCGCGGCGTGGCCGTGCTGTGCCATCCGCATCCGGTGCACGGCGGCACGATGGACAACAAGGTCGTGCAGACGCTGGCCCGCGCCTTCGTGCAGCTGGGCTACCGCACGGTGCGCTTCAACTTCCGCGGCGTCGGCAAATCCGAAGGCGCATGGGACGAAGGCCGCGGCGAAGCCGACGATGCGCTGGCCGTGATCGCCGCGATGCGCGATGCGAACCTGCCGCTGGTGCTGGGCGGCTTCTCGTTCGGCGCCGCGATGGCCTCGCAGGCCGCCGAACGCCTGCCCGAAGGCCAGCGTGCCGAACGCCTCGTGCTGGTCGGCCCCGCGGCAGTGAACTTTCGCGTGGCCCCGGTACCTGAGGACACACTGGTGATCCACGGCGAGGCCGACGAGGTCGTGCCGCTGCAGGCCACGCTCGACTGGGCGCGGCCGCAGACGCTGCCGGTCGTCGTGATCCCCGGCGTGGGCCATTTCTTCCATGGGCAGCTCGCGCTGCTGAAAAACCTCGTCGTGCGGTCATGGCATTGACCGCACCGCACCACTGAGTCGCAAACACCCGATGAAAAGACTGATCGCTCTCGCGCTGGCCGTGGCCAGCACCGTCTCCTTCGCGCAGGCACCGCAGCCCCCCGAGGTGGCGGCCAAGAGCTACATCCTGATGGACCTCGCCAGCGACAAGGTGCTGGCCGAGCGCGATGCCGATGCGCCGAACGACCCCGCCTCGCTGACCAAGCTGATGACCGCCTACATCGCGTTCGACGCGCTGAAGGCCAAGAAGCTGACGCTGGAGCAGAAGGTGCCGGTCTCGGTGCGTGCCTGGAACGAACGCAAGGGCGAGCCCTCGCTGATGTTCATCGACACCACGATGACGCCCACGGTGGACGAGCTGCTGCATGGCGTGATCATCCAGTCGGGCAACGACGCTTCGGTGGCGCTGGCCGAGGCGGTGGGCGGCACGGTCGAGAACTTCGTGGCGATGATGAACCGCCAGGCCCAGGCCTGGGGCCTGAAGAACACCAGCTTCAAGAACGTGACCGGCATCACCGAGGCCGGCCACCGCAGCAGCGCACGCGACATCGCGGTGATCGCGGCCCACATCATCCGCGACCATCCGCAGTACTACCCGCTGTATTCGATCAAGGACTACAAGTACAACAACATCCGGCAGGACAACCGCAACCTGCTGCTGCGCCGCGACCCCACGGTCGACGGCATGAAGACCGGCTACACCGATGCCGCCGGCTACTGCCTGGTGGCCAGCGCGATCCGCGACTTCCCCAACGGCAAGCGCCGCCTGCTCAGCGTGGTGATGGGCACCGCCTCGCGCGAGGCGCGCGCCAGCGAGAGCCAGAAGCTGCTGAACTGGGGCTATGCCGCCTGGGACGACGTCAAGCTGTTCGAGGCCGGCAAGGCCATCGCCACCGTGCCGGTCTGGAAGGGCGCGGCCAAGGAGGCCAAGCTGGGTGCGCCGGGCCCGCTGTTCGTCAGCGTGCCGCGTGGCGAGGGCGACAAGCTGCAGACCAAGGTCGAGCGCACCGATCCGCTCGTGGCCCCGCTGACCAAGGGCCAGCGCGTGGGCACCGTCAAGGTCACGACGACCGCTGGCGCGCCGATTGCCGAGGTGCCGCTGGTGGTGATCGAGCCGGTGGAACAGGCGGGCCTCTTCGGCCGTGCGTGGGATGCCATCCGCCTCTGGATCCGCTAAGCTGGGCCCCGGCCCGAGGATCGATGTTTTGGCGGAGGTTGTGATGCAGTCCCTTCCCGACACCCTGTGCTACCTGAACGGCGACTACCTGCGCCTGTGCGACGCCAAGGTGTCGGTGCTCGACCGGGGCTTCATCTTCGGCGACGGCGTCTACGAGGTGCTGCCGGTCTACGGCCGCCGCATCTTCCGCTTCGACGAGCACATGGAGCGGCTGCAGCGCAGCCTGGCCAAGGTGCGCATCCCCAGCCCGCTCAGCCAGGCGCAGTGGCTGGAGCGCTGCCGCAAGCTCAGCGCCGCCCACGCCAGCGACGACCAGCTGATCTACCTGCAGGTCACCCGCGGCGTCGCGTTGCGCGACCATGTGATGCCGGTCGACATCGAGCCCACGGTGTTCATGATGTGCAGCGCGCTCAAGGGCGCGCCGGCCGAGCAGCGCCGCCAGGGCATCGCCTGCATCACCGCGCGCGACTTCCGCTGGGAGCGCGGCGACATCAAGAGCACCTCGCTGCTGGGGAACGTGCTGGCCCGGCAGCTCTCGGCCGACAAGGGTGCGATCGAGACCGTCATGTTCCGCGAGGGCGGCAACGGCACCAAGTACCTGACCGAGGGCGCCTCCAGCAACGTGTGGATCGTGCATGAGGGGGCGCTGCTCGGGCCGCCCAAGAGCGAGCAGGTGCTCGAAGGCATCCGCGTCGAGCTGCTGCGTGAGCTGTGCGAGGAAGAGGGCATTGCCTACAACCTGCGCCCCATCTCCGAGGCCGACGTGTTCGCCGCCGACGAGATCCTGATCAGCTCGGCCGGCAAGGAGATCCTGCCGGTCACCTCGCTCGATGGCGAGCCGGTGGGCCATGGTGCGCTGCGCGGCAAGCCGGGGCCGGTGTACGCCCGGCTCTATGAGGCCTACCAGCGCGCCAAGCAGACCCAGTCGATTTGATTTCCCGCGCGGCAGCCCCATCTGCCGCTGATGACCACGACCCTTTCCATGCCCATCCCGCCCGAACAATCGCTGATCGAATACCCCAGCGCCTTTCCGATCAAGGTGATGGGCGCCAACGTCGAGGGCTTTGCCGAGGCGGTCATCAGCGTCGCGCTGCAGTTCGACCCGGGCTTCGACCGCGAGACGGTCGAGATCCGGCCGAGCAAGGCGGGCAACTACCTGGGCGTGACCATCACCATCACCGCCACCAGCCGCGAGCAGCTCGACGAGCTGTACCGCACGCTGTCGACGCATCCGATGGTGAAGGTGGTGCTTTAAGAACCTCAGCTTTAAGCCTTGTGCACCGCGCGGCTGTCGGCCGGCGCCTCGTCGCGCTCGTGCAGGCCGTAGTCGCGCACCACCGCTGCCACGCGCAGCCGGTAGTCGGCGAACACGCCCGAGCGCCCGGCTGACTGGGCACCCCGGTGTTCCTCGGTGTTGCGCCACTGCGCGACCGCCGCTTCATCGCGCCAGAACGACAGCGACAGCAGCTTGCCCGGCTCGCTGAGGCTCTGGAATCGCTCGATCGAGATGAAGCCGTCGATGCGCTCGAGCAGCGGCTTCAGCGCCGCAGCGGTGTCGAGGTACTGCTGCTGCCGGCCATCGGCGGCGCGGACTTCGAAGATCACGGCAATCATCCTCATGCTCCTTCGGTGAATTCGGGCAGGCGGGCGTTCGGCGAAGGCCGATAGCGCCAGTGGACGGTGGTCGCCTGCAGCGCCTCGGCATGACCGTCTGCCAGCCAGACTTGCAGCAGCTGCAGCGCGATGGTGCGCGAGAGGGTTTCGCCAGGGCAGGCATGCCGGCCGGTCCCCCAGCTCCAGCATCGCGCTGCAGTGCGGCCGGGCTCGAACCGGTCGGGCTCGGGCTGGGCTGCCTCGTCGCGGTTGGCCGAGGCCAGCAGCACCAGCACGGTGTCGCCCGCCTGGAGCGTCTCCCCGCGGAGCGTCACCGCCTCACCGGCGAAGCGGCGCGTGTTCTGCACCGGCGCATCGTGCCGGCCCACCTCGGCGACGAAGGTCTCGTCCAGCGGCCAGCGCTGCGCCTCGCGGCGCCAGGCGATCAGCGTGTTGCCGATCAGCGCGGCGGTGGCTTCGCAGGTCTGCGTGAACAGGCCGATGCGGTTGGCGTCGCCGCCGAACAGCGCGAGCAGGCGCCGCGCGGCTTCGTCGCCCTGCCGGCGCTGCGCCTCATCGGCCCGCGGCGACCATGCCGTCACGAGCTGCCGCACGTCGGTAGTCAGCGCGGCGTGTTGGCCCGACGGCACCCGCAGCAGGTGCGCCAGCGCATGCAGCGGCGCGTCGAACATCAGCGTGCCGATCGGATGCACGGCCGGCGTGAAGGTGCGCGCTGCCTCGAGGCTCGCCTCCCGTGCAGCCTGCTGCAGGCCGGACAGGAGTTGTCGGGCGTGGGCTTTGGGCGCCGCATGGGCCGCTGCGCCTTCATTCATCCGCATCAGTCCGCCGAACACCTGCCCGGCCGGGCGACCCTGCAGCGGCTTGGGCACCGGCTCGGCCAGCGGCCGCACGCGCAGTGCCTGCGACTGCAGCACCGCGTCGACCGCATCCGCCGTGCAGGCCACCCACAGCCCGAGCGCGTCGTCGAAGAAAAGTCCGCTCTGGCGGTGCTGTGCGCGCAGCACGGCATAGAGCGGATACGGATCGCGATGCCAGGCGGCATCGGCGAGCGAAGGGAGATCGTGTGGTGCCATGGCGCGCAGTTTTGCGACACTGCCGGTTTCACGCTTCGATCAAGGCCGAACCATGGATGTCGAACAGCGCGTGGCCGCGATCGCGGCCGCCATCGCCGAGCCGGCTCGCGCGCGCATGCTGTGCGCGCTGCTCGATCGCCGGGCCCGCACCGCCACCGAACTGTGCGCGCTCACCGAACTGTCGGCGTCCACCACCAGCACGCACCTCGCGCGCCTCGTCGAGCAGCAGCTGCTGGCCTGCCTGCCGCAGGGCCGGCATCGCTACTACACGCTGGCCAGCGACGAGGTCGGCGCGGCGCTGGAATCGCTGCTGGTCGTGGCCGGCCGCCCCGCGGCAGCGTTGCGCACCCGCACGCCCGAGCGGCTGCGCCAGGCCCGCACCTGCTACGACCACCTGGCCGGCACGCTGGCCGTGTCCTTGCATGAGCGCCTGCTCAAGTCGCGCTGGCTGCGGCCGGGCGAGGGGGGCGACTACGAGTTGCTACCGGCGGGTCGGGCTGGCCTCGAAGCCTGGGGCGTCGACCTGGCGCAGGCCGAGGGCAGGCGCCGCCGTTTTGCCTGTGCATGCCTCGACTGGAGCGAACGCCGCGTGCACCTGGGCGGCGCGCTGGGCGCGGGCCTGTTGCAGGCCGCGCTGAAGCGCCGCTGGCTTCAGCAGGATCTCGAAGGCCGGGGTGTGCAGCTCACGCCCAAGGGCCGGCGCGACTGGCTGGTGCCGCTGGGCGTTGCGCTCGAAGCCTGACTCCCGGTGGTACAAACCCACGACAACCGAAGCGGCTGATATCCCCGTGCTGATCAAGACCCTGGGCCGCGTGGAGTACGCGCCCACCTACGATGCGATGCGCGCCTTCACCGAGGCCCGCACGCCCGATACCCCCGATGAACTCTGGATTTGCGAGCACCCGCCGGTGTACACGCAGGGCCTGGCCGGCAAGCCCGAACACGTGCTTGATGCGCACGGCATCCCGATCGTGGCCACCAACCGCGGCGGTCAGGTCACCTTCCACGGTCCGGGGCAGGTGGTGGCCTATCCGCTGGTCGACCTGCGGCGCTTGGGCATCTACGTCAAGGAATACGTGTTCCGCATCGAGCAGGCGGTGCTGAAGACGCTGGAGCACTTCGGCGTCACCGGCCATCGCGTACCGGGCGCGCCGGGCATCTACGTGAAGCTGGACGATCCGTTCGGCCATGCGGCGCTCACCTTGCCGCAGCCTGAGGGTGACACCTTCCGAGGCCTGGGCAAGATCGCGGCGCTGGGCATCAAGGTGGCCAACCACTGCACCTACCACGGCGTGGCGCTCAACGTCGCGATGGACCTGGCGCCCTTCCACGGCATCAACCCGTGCGGATATGCCGGGCTCGAAACCATCGACCTCGCTAAAATCGGGGTTTCCACGGATTGGGCGACGGTGGCGCAGCAGCTCGCGCAACGGCTCGCGTCCCAGCTTCAACCCTGAGGCCCCTACATGTCGACCGACAACACCGTCCACCAGGCCCAGACCGGCGCCGACTACGACGCCACCGCCAAGCAGAAGGCCCAGGCCAAGACCGCGCGCATTCCCATCAAGGTGGTGCCGGCCGAGGTGCTGAAGAAGCCCGACTGGATCCGCGTGAAGGCCGGTTCGCCGACCACCCGCTTCTACGAGATCAAGCAGATCCTGCGCGAGCACAAGCTGCACACCGTCTGCGAAGAAGCCAGCTGCCCCAACATCGGCGAATGCTTCGGCAAGGGCACGGCCACCTTCATGATCATGGGCGACAAGTGCACGCGGCGCTGCCCGTTCTGCGACGTGGGCCACGGCCGCCCCGACCCGCTGGACGTCAACGAGCCTGAGAACCTCGCCAAGACCATCGCCGCGCTGAAGCTCAAGTACGTGGTGATCACCAGCGTCGACCGCGACGACCTGCGTGATGGCGGCGCGGCCCACTTCGTCGAGTGCATCCGCAAGACGCGCGAGCTGTCGCCCGAGACCCGCATCGAGATCCTGACGCCCGACTTCCGCGGCCGCATGGACCGCGCGCTCGAGATCCTCAAGGCCGCGCCACCCGACGTGATGAACCACAACCTCGAGACCGTGCCGCGCCTGTACAAGGAAGCGCGCCCCGGTTCCGACTACGAGTTCAGCCTGAACCTGCTCAAGCGCTTCAAGGAATTCGCACCCGACGTGCCCACCAAGAGCGGCCTGATGGTCGGCCTGGGCGAGACCGACGACGAGATCCTGGCGGTGATGCGCGACATGCGCGCGCACGACATCGACATGCTCACGATCGGCCAGTACCTCGCGCCCAGCGGCCACCACCTGCCGGTGCGCCGCTACGTGCACCCCGACACCTTCAAGATGTTCGAGACCGAGGCCTACAAGATGGGCTTCACCCATGCCGCCGTCGGCGCGATGGTGCGCTCGAGCTACCACGCCGACCAGCAGGCCCACGCGGCCGGCGTCGCGATCGAGTAGCGCGATCCGGTAGAACTTGCACGCCTGTTCGCAGGCCGGTCATTGCGTTCGCTGCAGCGGCCAATGTGTATCCACAGGGCCGGTGATGCTTGAAGCGCCGGCCACCAGCGACTAGCTTGCCCTTTGCTGCGGGCGGTGCCCACCGCTCGTCCGCAAGCAAGGGAGGGACGCAAGGACCGGCACAACAAATTGCGACAGCCAGCGGGAAGCGGTCCAGCGTCTCCGGAAGACGTCCGGACCACTTTTGCCATCGGAGGATTTCATGGCGAACCTTCTCGCGAAGACGGCCCTGGCCTGTGCCATCGGGCTCATCGGCGCCACCTCGGCCCACGCCGGGTTCCTGGCCTTCAACACCGACTTCACCAACACCACCGGCAGCATCGTCAACGACTACCACGTGAAGCTGGTGTCCGACCAGCCGATCAACGTATCGAACACTTGGCAGATCGGCGGTCAGGTGCAGTTCAATGCGCCCACCATCACCGGCGGCGGCACTGGCACCGTGCAGCTCGATTGGTCGGGTGCCACGGTGAACCAGGGGCAGACCACGCATGTGGGCGTGTCCACCACCGCTTACCAGCCCAACCTCAAGATCGCGGAGTCGTGGTGGACCATCGGTGGCGTCAAGTTCGACAGCACACCGCTGGTCAATGCCGGTTTCAACGCGGCGCCGGGATTCACGGTGGCCCAGGTCAAGCTCTATGACGACATCCTCGGTACGCATCTCGTGTCCACGCAGTGGATCGAGGCCCCAGGCGAGCTGGCGAGCATCAGCTCGTTCAATGGCACGGTCTACGCGAGCTGGGCCACGCTGCGCTCGAACTCGGTGATTCCGCTCGAGGACCTGAACGAGAACCTCAGTGGCTTCGGCAGCTTCACGCCGATCGCCGCGGTGCCCGAACCGCCGGCCCTGGCCCTGCTGCTCGCCGGCAGTCTCGTGATCGGCTGGATTGCGCGTCGCCACGCGATGCTCTGAGTTCCCGGCGTTCTCTAGCAAGAGCCCGCGTGCACAGCGGGCTTTCTTTGACGCTTCAGATGCGAATGATTAGCATTTGCATCAATGAAGAAAACCAACACCCTCAGGGTTCTCCGCCCCTCGTCTCTGCCGGTCTTTTTGCTCGGCCTGCTCGGCTGCAACGGTGCCTTTGCGGTCGACGCGGCTGGCGCCGCCGAACAGGTCATCATCACCGGCACCCGCCCTTCGCTGTACGACCAGCGCGGCATCGGCCTCGGCGCGCTGGGCATGAAGGACAGCTTCGAGGTGCCGCTGTCCGCGCAGTCGTATTCCGAAGGGCTGATCGAGAACCAGCGCGCCCGCACCTTGAACGACGTGCTGAAGAACGACGCCTCGGTGCAGAACGCGTCGGTGGGCGGGGCCTACGACCATGTGAGCCTGCGCGGTTACGCGATCGACTGGGCCAACACGATGCGCCGCGAAGGCCTGAGCCTGGCGCCCTACCAGGACGTGCCGCTCGAGAACGTGCAGCGCATCGACGTGCTGAAGGGCCCCTCGGGCTTTCTCTATGGCTTCAACGCCCCCGGCGGCACGGTCAACTACGTGCTGAAGCGGCCCACGGCCCAGCCCTTCACCGGCGTGACGGCCGAGCTGCGCAGCGCCGGCGGCGTGTATGGCGCGGTGGACACCAGCGGCAGTTTCGATGCGGAGCGCACGCTGGCCTATCGCTTCAACCTGGCGGGCGAGAAGGTCGGCGACATGTCGCACAACGGCGACCTGAAGCGCGGCTTCGCCTCGGCCGCGATCGATGCGCGGCTCGCGGCAGGCACGCTGCTGAGGCTGGATGCCGACGTGCAGCGCAAGAAGCTCGCCGCACAGCCGCTGCTGGGCCCGCAGCCCGATGGCCAGCTGCCGCCGATGCCCAGTCCGCGCACGCTGCTCGGCCAGCCCTGGCTGCCCTACGAGACCCGCACCTACAACTTCGGCGCACGGCTGGACCACCAGCTCGACGACCGCTGGAGCCTCACCGCGCAGCTGGGGCATTCGGTGAACCGGCGCGATGCGGTGTTCCCCGACATCTATGGCGTGGCCGCCAACGGCGACATCACCAGCGGCGACATCTACGTGTCGCCCGGCCAGCGCTTCCAGGCCAGCTCGGCACAGGCCTACCTGAGCGGGCAGTTCGCGGTGGCGGGCCTCGAACACGAGCTCGTGGCCGGTGTCTCGGCGCGGCGCTACACGGCGGACGACGGCGGCTTCATCGTGCTGGACGACATCGTGGGCAACATCTTCTCGCCGGTGTATTCAGCCGCGCGCGACATCGGCGCCGCGCCGGCCAAGAACCACACGCTGAACCGCCAGGCCTCGGTGTTCGCGAGCGACCTGCTGCGCTTCAGCCCGCAATGGCAGGCGCTGCTCGGCCTGCGGCACATCGCCTATGCCAAGGACGCCACGCCGGCCGCCTCGGCCACGCAGTCGTATCGCCAGAACGTCAACGCGCCGACGGCGGGCCTGATCTACCGGCCGCTCTCCACGTTGATGGCCTATGCGAGCGCGACCCGCGGCTACGAGGAAGGCGGCGTCGCGCCGTTCAACAGCGCCAACGCCGGCGAATGGATGGACCCGATCGAGAGCCGCCAGGTCGAGCTGGGCGCCAAGTGGGCGCCGTCGCCGGGCCTGATGCTCAGCGTCGCGGCCTTCGACATCGACAAGGGCCTGGAGTATGTGGATCCGTCGAACAACCGCTACGTGCAGAACGGGCGCCAGCGCCACCGCGGCCTCGAGCTGTCGGCCGCCGGCCGCGTAACGCCGGTGCTGGAGCTCACCGGCAGCGCGACCGTGCTCGACAGCGTGCTGCGCCACACCGGCAACGCCGCCACCGATGGCAGGCGTGCCGCCAACACCGCGCGGCTGCAGGCCAGCGTGTTCGCCGACTACAAGCTGCGGGTCGCCGGCCTCAGCCTCAACGGCGGCGTGTTCCATGTGGGTGCGCGCCCGCTGGACAACCAGAACACCGTCGCCCTGCCCGGCTACACCCGGCTGGACCTGGGGCTGCGCTACCTCACGCAGATCGGCGGCCGCAAGGCCACGCTGCGTGCGCAGGTCGAGAACGCCACCGACCGCCGCTACTGGGCGGCGGCCAGCTATGCCAGCGTCCATGCCGGCAAGCCCCGCACCGTTTCGCTCGCGATGGACGTCGAGATGTAGATCCGTCCGCCTCATCGCTGTCATCCACCCCATGTCGCTCAGGGAGAAAACAAATGCACATGGCAGAACTGGCGCCGCAGCTGCGGCGCTCATCGATCCACGTCCACGCGCTGACGCCGCGCGAGATCGCGGCCGTCGAGGCCCTGGTCGAGTCGCTGGCCCGCAGCTTCGGCAGCGTCGAAACGCCCGAGTTCGCCGATGCCTGCGCGCTGGCCGCGCATGAGCTGCCGCGGCCACTGCGCGAGCTGGCGCATCGCTTCAAGCAGCTGCACCTGCCCTGCGGCGCGGTGCTGATCCGCGGCGTGCCGGTCGACGACAGCCGCATCGGCCCGTCGCCCACCCACTGGGACGCCACCTGGCGCAACCCGCCGACGCTGCGCGAGGAGATCGCGCAATGCCTGCTCACGGCCTTGCTGGGCGAGATCTTCGGCTGGCGCACGCAGGAGAACGGCCGCTTCCTGCGCCACATCGTGCCGATCGAGAAGGAGCGCAACGAGCAGCTCGGCGGCGGCAGCAGCGTCACGCTGGTGTGGCACAACGAAGAAGCCTTCCACGATCACCGCTGCGACTTCCTGTCGATCGTCTGCTACCGCAACGAGGAGCGGGCCGAGACCATCCTGTCGGCGATCGACGACATCGAGATCCCTGATGACAAGTGGGCCATCCTCTCGGCGCCGCGCTTCGTCGTGCTGCCCGACAAGTCGCACCTGCCCGACCAGAACGTCAGCGCGCATTGGCGGCTCGACGACGATGCCTTCGCCCGCATCCGCCGCATGTATGCCGCGCCCGAGCCGGTGCCGGCATTGAGCGGATCGCGCGCACGGCCCTTCATCCAGGTCGACGAGGCCTTCATGTCGGCGCTGCCCGGCGATGCCGAGGCGCAGGCCGCGTTCGACTGGCTGCTCGGTGAGTTCTATGCGCACCAGAGCGCCATCGTGATGGAGCCGGGCGACATGCTGTGGATCGACAACAAGCGCGCGGTGCATGGCCGCTCGGTCTACCAGCCCAACTACGGCCCGCGCCATCGCTGGCTGCGCCGCGTCAACGTCACGCTGAACCTGCGCGCCTCGATGCCCTACCGCGAGAACGCGGTGGCGCGCCACATCGTCTGAAGGAGCCCTCATGTCGACGAACCATGCCCCCGGGGCAGGCGGAGCCCTGCGCGTGTATTCGAAGCGCGAGCTGAAGTCGCTGCGCTGGTCGCTGGCCGAGGTGATCGCGGTGGTCGAAGGCGCGTACAAGGCCTATGCCGCTGGCCGCTCGGCCAATCCGGCCAAGCTCACTGCCAAGCCCGACGACGGCCATTCGGTGGCCTACGCGATGCTGGGTCGCGACGGTGAGCGCGACACGGTCGCGATCAAGACCTCGTACAAGTTCGGCCTCGATGACAAGGCCAGCGAGAACTACTGCACCACGCTGCTCATGTACGACGACGCCAGCGGCCGGCCGATCGCGCTGATGGACTGCAGCCTCGTCGGCAGCCTGCGCACGCCGGCCGCCTCGGCGCTGATCGCCAGGCATTGCGCCCCCGCCGACGCGCACACCGCGTTGGTGGTGGGCACCGGCGTGCAGGGCCGCATGGCGCTGCCCTTCCTAGTGGAGGCGATGCCGCAGCTGAAGCGGCTGATCGTGCACGGCCATCACCCGGCCGGCATCGACGCGGTGATCAGCGAGATGCAGGCCCATCACCCGGGCCGCCGCGTCGAGGTGTCGCAGGACCTTCGGCGCTCGGCGATGGCGGCGCAGATCGTCATCGGCGCGGCCGGCCCCAACTCGCCGGCGAAGGTGGAGGCGGCATGGCTGCAGCCCGGCTCGCTCGCCATCCTCGTCGGCTACGGGCTGCACCGCGACGCGCTGCACGAGGCCGACGTGCGCGTGGCCACCAGCGCCGAGCAGATGCGCGTGACCGGTGCCGACCTTGCGCGCGAAGACGGCGTGCTGCCCTGGGTGCATGCGGAGCTGCCGCAGATCCTCGCCGGCCGGCAGGTCGGCCGGCGCAGCGAGCGCGAGCGGGTGTTCGCCTACAACAGCGGCATGGTCATCACCGACATCGCGCTCGGCCGGCTGTTCGCCGAGCGTGCGGCGGCCCAGGGCCTGGGCCGCGAGGTGGCGCTGTGGTGAGCGCCGCGCAGATGCCGGTGCTGCCGGCCCTGCTGCATCCGCTGGCGGAGCGGCTGCTGCTGCGCCACACCGATTGGCTGAAGGACCTGGCCGATGGCCTCGGCTCGCCGCTGCATGTGGTGCTGCCGCAGCTCTTCGCCTTCAACGCGCAGCGCTTCAACGAGAGCCTGCGGGCCGCGGGCGTCGACGGGCTGGTGCTGTATGCCAAGAAGGCCAACAAGGCGCGCTGCTTCACCCAGGCCTGCCCGCGCCTCGGGCTGGGCGTGGACGCGGCCAGCCTCGAGGAGGCGACGCAGGCGCTGGGCGCCGGCGTGCCGGGCCGGACGATCGGCATCTCGGGCCCGGCCAAGCATCCCGAGCTGCTGCGGCTCGCGTTGTGGCAGGGCTGCCTGCTGGCGGTCGACAGCCTGCAGGAGCTGCAGCAGGTCGCGGCCATCGCGTTGCAGCAGCAGCGCAGCGCGCGGCTGCTGCTGCGCTGGCGCCCGCCTTCGCAGGCGAACAGCCGCTTCGGCTTGGCCGACGACGAGCTGCGTCATGCGCTGCAGCTGTGCGCGGCGCAGCCGCGGCAGCTGGCCTTCGAGGGCTTCTCGTTCCACCTCGGCGGCTATTCGCCCGAAGAGCGGGCCGAGGCGGCCCACTGGTTGGTCGACCTGAGCCTCGATGCGCGGCGCCTGGGCCTGCATGCCGACAGCATCGACATCGGCGGCGGCTTCGGCGTGCGCTATGTCGAGCCGGCCGCATGGAACGACTTCCAGGCGCAGCAGGGCCCGCAGCACTACCACGCGACCAGGCGCTTCGGCGGCGGCTTCTATCCCTATGCGGCGGAGAGCCACGGCGCCGAGATGCTGAGCCGGCTGCTCGCGCTGCCGCAGGCGGGCCAAGGGCCGTCGTTGGCCGAGCGGCTGCGGCGAGACGGCATGCGCCTGCTGCTCGAACCCGGACGCGCGCTGCTCGACCAGGCCGGCTTCACGCTCTACCGCGTGCAGGGCGTGAAGGACCGCCCCGGCGAGGGCTACGGCATCGTCACGGTGGCGGGCACCAGCTTCAGCCTCTCGGAGCAGTGGTTCGACAGCGAGTACCTGCCCGATCCGCTGCTGCTGGGCGCGGCGCCCGCGAGCGGCAGGCCCGAGCCCTATGCCGCCTGCGTCGGCGGATCCACTTGTCTAGACAGCGACATGGTCAGCTGGCGCAAGCTGCGGCTGCCGCGCCGGCCGGCACCCGGCGACCTGCTGGCCTACCTCAACACCGCCGGCTACCAGATGGATTCCAACGAATCGCCTTTCCACGACCTGCCGCTGCCGCACAAGGTGGTGGTGCAGCTCGACGAACAGCAACGGCCGCACTGGCGGCTCGACAGCATCGCGCCGGCCGCGTGGGTCGGCGCCGCAACAGGGGAGTAACACATGGACCGTCATCCGCTTCAATCCCGCCACGGCCGGGTCGCGCACCGCATCTCCGACCTCATCGGCCAGACGCCGCTGATGGAGCTGCTGTGCACCCGCTTCGGCACCCGCGTGCTGCTCAAGCTCGAGCAGTTCAACCCCATGGGCACCGCCAAGATCCGCATGGCGCGGCAGATGCTCGACGAGGCCGAGGCGCAAGGCCACCTGAAGCCCGGCGGCTGGGTCATCGAGTCGACCTCGGGCAACACCGGCATGGGCCTGGCGCTGCTGGCCGCCGAGCGCGGCTACCGCTTCACCGCCGTGGTCGACCACCATGCCAGCCCCGACAAGCTGCGGGCGATGCAGGCCTTCGGCGCCGAGCTGCTGTACGTGACCGATGCGCCGGGCGAGGGCCTGCACACCGCAGACCGCGAGGCGCTGGCCGAGCGCATCGCGGCCGAGCAGGGCGCGTATTGGACCGAGCAGCACAACAACCCCGCCAACGCCAACGGCTACTGGGCCGTGGCCGAGGAACTGCTGCAGCAACTCGACGGCGAGATCACCCACCTGATCGGTGCGGTGGGCACCGGCGGCTCGCTGTTCGGCACAGCCCGCGCATTGAAGCCGCAAGTGCCGCGGCTGCGCGTGATCGGCGTCGAGCCCGAAGGCTCCATCGCGTTCGGCGGCCCGGGCGGGCCCTACCACCAGTCGGGCACCGGCACGCCACCGGGCGCCGAGATCGGCGAGCTGGTCGACTACAGCCTGCTCGACGAAGGCCTGAAGGTCACCGATGCGCAGGCCTTCAACACCGCCCGCTACTTCGCGCGCAAGCGCGCGGTGCTACTCGGCGGCTCGGCCGGCGGCGTGCTGTACCAGGCGCTGCGCCGCGCCGAGGCCGCGCCGCCGGGCAGCACGCTGGTGGTGCTGGTGTGCGACGGCGGCGAGAAGTACCTGGACACCGTGTTCAACGACGCCTGGATGCGCGAGCACGGCCTGCTCGATCCCCGGGTCGACGAGGAGCTCGACGCGCTGGTCGAGCAGCTGCCGGCCGGCGCGCCGCTGCCGGCATGAGCCTCGCCGCATCAGGGCGCGCGGGCTGGCGTGCCGACGCCGGCCACATCCTGGCGCTGGCCGGGCCGCTGGTGTTCACGCAGCTGGCACAGGTCGCGCTCGGCACCACCAGCGTGGTGATGCTGGGCCGGCTGGAGGCGCAGGACCTCGCGGCCGGCGGGCTGGCACTGTCGGTGTTCAACCTGTTGCGCACCATGGGCGTGGGGCTGATCACGCCGACCGGCAACCTCGTGGCGGCAGCCCAGGCCGAAGGCGGCGATGCCGCGGGGAGGATCCGCGACCTGTCGTGTGCCGCGCTGGCGCTGGCCACCGCCGCCGGCCTGCTGTGCTGGGCGCTGATGGCTTGGTGCCTGGCGCCGCTGCTCGCCCGGGCCGGGCAGGAGGCCGCGGTCGTGCAGCGCTGTGCCGCGTACCTCGCCTGGGCAGCGCCCGGCATCGTGCCGCTGCTGTGGTTCCAGGTGCTGCGCAACCTCACGGTCGGCCTGCGCCGGCCCGGGCCGCTGCTGGCGATCACGCTCGCCTCGGTGGGCGTGAACATCGTGCTGAGCCTGTGGCTGATGGACGGCGTGTTCGGCCTGTCGCCGCTGGCCGGCATCGCGCTCGCGGGCCTGCTGGTCAACGGCTTCGCCTGCGTCGCGCTGCTGGCGCTGGTGCGGCGCGATGCATCGCTGTGGTCGCTGCTGTCGCTGCGCTTCTGGCGCGCGAGCCCGGCGGCGCTGTTGCAGCTCGTGCGCATGGGCGGGCCGGTGGCGGCGACCTATGGCTCCGAAGCGGGCTTCTTCTCGGTGCTCGCGCTGCTGGTCGGCCTGCTCGGCGCCGAGGCGCTGGCCGCGCACACGGTGGTGAACCAGGCGGTCTATGTGGTGTTCATGATCGCGGTCGGCCTGTCGCACGGCGTGTCGATCAGCATCAGCCCGGCCTGGGCGCGGTGCGAGGCCACGCGGGTCCGCCGGCTGGGTTGGACGGGGCTGGTGCTGGGCTGGGTGGCGATGGCGGCGGTGGCGGTGGCTTACCTGCTGGTGCCGCAGTGGGTGTTGGCGGGCTTCATCGGCGCGCAGCAGTCGCACGGCGTGGTGCTGCTGGCGCTGTCGCTGCTGCCGGTGGCGGCGCTGCTGCAGGTGTTCGACTGCAGCCAGAACATTGCGATCGGCATGCTGCGCGGCCTGGGCGACACCGGCAGTGCCTTCTGGCGCACCCTGGTCGGCTACTGGGGCATCGGGCTGCCGGCCGCCTGGTGGCTGGGCCTGCATGCGGGCTGGGGCCTGCGTGGCATCTGGACCGGCCTGATCCTCGGGCTGGCGGCCACGGCGGCGCAGCTGCTGCTGCGCTTCCACCGCGTCACCGGCGCGGGCCACGATGCGGCGGTGGCCGCCTTGCCGGGGAGGGCGGCATGAACCTCGCAGACGCTGCCTACCTCGTCGCGATCCGGCCGCTGGATTTCTTCCGCGCCTCGGAAGAGGTCGATCCTGCACGTGTCGACGAGCTGGCCGCGCGCATCTGCGCCGCCGGGTGCTGGTGCGTGCCGCTGCCGGTGG
Organism: uncultured bacterium; assembly: GCA_966212505.1. Lineage (GTDB taxonomy): Bacteria > Pseudomonadota > Gammaproteobacteria > Burkholderiales > Burkholderiaceae_C > CAMLIZ01. The sequence continues at coordinate 20,673 of CBIHRS010000037.1, read as the reverse complement.
AGGATGCGACCGGGCTGGTGATGGACGGCAACCACCGCCTGCGTGTCGCGCATCGGCTGGGCCTGCGGCGCCTGCCCTGCGTGCCGCTGAGCTATGCCGATCCACGCGTCGAGGTGCGGGGCTGGCGCTGCGGCCGGCCTTTCGACCTCGTGCAGTTGCGGCAATGCGTCGCCGAAGGCGCGCTGCTGCCGCCCAAGACCACGCGGCACCGCTTCGCGCCGGCCCTGCCGGTCACCGAGATTCCGCTCGCGCTACTCACGTAGCGGCAGGCAGATGTCGGTCAGCAGCTCGGTCGGTGGCGTGGTGCGCGGGTCGTTGAGGTATTCCTCGATCACCGGCGCATCCGCCGCCTCATGGCCGGCGCGCACCAGCCATTCGCCGTAGAGCCAGCGGTAGGCAGCGTGCATCGTGGCGTAGGGGCCGCGGTAGCGCAGCACCGCATGCGGGCCGCCGGCGATGTGCACGGTGGCAGGGATGCCGGGCATGCTGCCCACCACGCAGGCGCACGAGCGCAGCGCCGCCGCCTCGACCACCGCAGGATCGTCGTAGTAGATGCCGATCGAGCGCATCGGCCAGGGCAGCGCGCCACGGGCCGCCAGCTGGCCGTAAAGCGTCTCGAAGGCGCGGCCGATCTCCATGTAGGGCCCGCGATGTTCCAGCCCCACCGCCTGCAGCGCCGGCAGCCGGCGGACCTGCACCGGGTGGTCGGCCCTCGGCTCCTGGGCCGTGGCCGACGGCCGGAAGGCCGCATGGCTGCCGCGCTCGCGGTACTGCGCCGGCGGCAGGCCGTACACCGACTTGAAGATGCGGGTGAACGACTGCAGGTTGTCGTAGCCCGAGCGGCGCGCCACCTCCTGCATCGTCATCGCGGTGTGCGCGATGTCGCCGGCCGCGCGGTGCAGCCGCAGCCGCTTGACCGTGGCCGCGATCGTCTCGCCATGCAGCGCGTGGTACACGCGATGCCAGTGATAGGCCGACAGGCAGGCCACGTCGGCCAGCCGGTTCAGGTCGAGCGGCTCGTCGAGGTGGTCGTGGATGTAGGCGGTGACGCGGGCGAGCCGCTCGGTGTAGTCGATGCGAACGTTCATCTAAGTCGTGGCGCTCATGCACAGGCAAGGCTCGGACGAGCCCAGGGCCGCCGCGGAACCGGCTTTGCCGGGCCGCTGGGGGCGCCCCCTTGAGGGGGAGCGCCGGAGGCGCTACGGGGGTGGGTCATTTCAAACCGATGAAGATCTCGATGGTGCCATCGGGGCGGTAGCGTTCGTAGTCGGCGAGGTAGGCCTTGTCCAGCTCGGTGTGTTCCCAGATCCGGCGCCAGGCCTCGCCGACCAAGTCGTGCCGGCCGCGCTCGACCTCGAACACGGCCCGCCGCCCGGCCGGCAGCACTGCCGACACCAGCCCCTCGGGCACCTCGCCGGCCTGCTTCACCGCGGCACCGATGATCAGCGAATAGCGGCCCCGGTTGTCCACGCCCTCATGCTCGAAATGGGTGTAGACCGCATAGACCTCGTCCGACGCCTTGTGCGGGATGCGATCCAGCACCGCCTCGCGGCTGAAGCGCTGCCAGTGCGGCGGAATGGTCTGCGCCGCCTCGTCGTTGGAGGTGCGCAGCTCGAGGCCGACCACGAGGATCGGCTGGTCTTGGGTGGTGATGTCGGGCATCGGTCGGCTCCCGTTCGTTGAACTGGCGCCGATCGTGTCATGGGTCGGTTTGACAAGTCTTGCGGACTTGCGGGTTCAAGGTGTTGGCGCGGTCCAGCCGCCGCCTAGCGCCTGGATCAGCGCCACCGCGGCGGTCTGCCGTGCCACCGTGGCCTGCACCAGCGCGCGCCGCGCGCTCCAGGCGGTGACCTGCGCGCTCACCACCTCGCTGTAGCTGACCTGGCCCGCGCGGTAGCGGTTGGACACCTGCTGCTCGGTCTGGTCGGCGGCCTGCGAGGCCTCGCGGCGCAGCGCCTGCTGCTGCTCGAGCACGCGCGTGGCCACCAGCTGGTCTTCCACGTCCTGGAACGCCGTGAGCACCGTCTGGCGGTATTGCGCGGTGGCCTGCTGCCAAGCGGCCCGGGCCTCGTCGACGCGCGCGCGGGTGGCGCCGGCGTCGAAGATCGTCTGCGCCACCGACAGGCCCAGCGACCACACGTTGGCCGAGCTCTTCAGCAGGTCGGCCAGCCGGCTCGCGCTCGAGCCGTCGCTCGCGCTGAGCGCGAAGCTCGGAAAGTACCCCGCGCGGGCGACGCCGATCTGCGCATTGGCGGCGGCCACGGCGCGCTCGGCGGCGGCGATGTCGGGCCGGCGCTGCAGCAGCGCCGAGGGCAGGCCCACTGGCACGGCCGGCACCGTGTCGCCGTTCCACGCAGCCGGCGCCAGCGAGAAGTTGGCCGGCGCCTCGCCCACCAGCACCGCGATCGCGTGCTCGAGCTGGGCGCGCTGCCGCTCCAGCCCGGCGAGCTCGGCGCGGGCGCTGGCGAGCTGGGTCTGCGCCTGCAGCACGTCGCTCTTGGGCGCCACGCCGGCGGCATAGCGGTTCTGCGCGATCTGCAGCGACCGCTCGTAGGCCGCGATGGTGTCGCGCAGCAGCGAGCTCTCGGCATCGGTCTCGCGCAGGTTGAGGTAGTTGGCCGCCAGCTCGCCGGTGGCCGAGAGCCGGGCCGAGGCAAGGTCGGCCGCGCTGGCTTCGGCGCGCGCGCCGGCGGCACTGGCGCTGCCGCGCAGCCGGCCCCACACGTCGGGCTCCCAGCTCGCGCCCAGGCTCACCTGGTAGCGGGTGCCGCGGCTGCTGCTGCCCGCGTTGCTGCCGCTGCCGCCCGAGCGGGTGGCGCCGCCATCGAGCGACACGCTGGGGAACAGCGCGGCGCGCTGCTCGCGCACCAGCGCGCGCGCCTGCTCGTAGGCCGCGGCGGCAGCGGCGATGTTCTGGTTGGACACCTGAACCCGCTGCGCGAGCTGGTTCAGCGTCTCGTCGCCGAACAGCGTCCACCACGAGCCGCGATCGAGCGCGTCGGCCGGTGCGGCGGCGATCCAGCCCGGCGGCGTTTCCTTGAAGGCGGCAGCAGCCGGCGCCTCGGGCGTGCGATAGATCGGGCCGGCGGCGCAGCCGGCGAGCAGCAGCGCCGCGAGCAGGGAAGGGGCGAGTCGGACGTCCGTCATGGTTGGGTGGGCAGCGGTGCGGCGGTGCGGCTCAGGTGGCGCTCGTCGGCGCCGCGGCGGCGCCAGCGGTCGAGCAGCAGGTAGACCACCGGCGTGGTCAGCAGGGTCAGCAGCTGGCTGGCGATCAGCCCGCCGATGATGGCGATGCCCAGCGGCCGGCGCAGCTCGGCGCCTTCGCCGAAGCCGATGGCCAGCGGCAGCGCGCCCAGCGCGGCGGCCAGCGTGGTCATCAGGATCGGGCGGAAGCGCAGCAGGCAGGCCTCTTTCACCGCCTCGAGCGGCGACAGCCCGCGCGTGCGCTCGGCCTGCAGCGCGAAGTCGATGATCAGGATCGCGTTCTTCTTGACGATGCCGATCAGCAGGAACACGCCGATCAGCGCAATGATCGAGAACTCCATGCGGAACATCAGCAGCGCCATCACCGCGCCCACGCCGGCCGAGGGCAGCGTCGAGAGCACGGTCACCGGATGGATCAGGCTCTCGTACAGCACACCGAGCACGATGTAGATGACCACCAGCGCCGCCACGATCAGCAGCGGCGTCTGCCCCTGCGATTGCTGGAAGCTGCGCGCGGTGCCCTGGAAGCTGCCGCGCACGTTGGTGGGCATGCCGATCTCAGCGGCGGCCTCGGAGATCGCGCGCTGCGCGTCGCTCAGCGACTTGCCGTCGACGAGGTTGAACGACACCGTGGTGGCCAGCTCGCCGTCCTGGTGGTTCACCGCGGTGGCCGTGGCCTGCTCCCTGAAGCGGGCGATGGCCGGCAGCGGCACCATCGCCGAGGCCTGCGTGTTGAGCGCGGAGCCGCTCGCCTGGTCGCGCAGTGCGGGGTTGATCGTGCCGGCGGTGGCCGCCGTGCCGGTCGCGGCCTTGCCGGGCACCTGCACGTCGTTGAGCGCCAGCGGCCCCTGCGTGAAGTTCGGTGATGACTCGAGGATCACGTGGTACTGGTTCAGCTCGTCGTACAGCGTGGCCACCTGGCGCTGGCCGAAGGCGTCGTAGAGCGCGTTGTCGACGTCGCGCGCCGTGATGCCGGCGCGGGCGGCGCTGTCGCGGTCGATCTCCACGTAGCTTTCGACGCCGTTCTCCTGCTGATCGGTGTCGACGTCGGTCAGCACGTCGGTGTGGCGCTTCATCGCCTCGGCCAGCCGCGTGGCCCAGCGCTTCAGGTCGGCGTCGTTGTCGCTCTTCAGCGTGTACTGGTAGGTGGCGTTGCTCTGCCGGCCGCCCATGCGCAGGTCTTGCACCGGGTTGAGGAACAGGCTCACGCCGGTGACCTTCTGCAGCTGCGGCCGCAGGCGGGCGATCACGGCCTGGCCGCCTTCCTTTCGCTCGCCGCGCGGCTTGAGGTTGACGAACAGGAAGCCGCCGCCCGCGCGCCCGCCGCCGGTGAAGCCGACCACGGTGTCGACGGCCGGGTCGTTGCGGATGATGTCGACCAGCTGGCGCAGCTTGTCCTGCAGCGCCTGAAACGAGATGCTCTGGTCGGCACGCAGCCCGCCGTTGAGCTGCCCGGTGTCCTGCTGTGGGAAGAAGCCCTTGGGCGCGGCGGCGAACAGGTAGACGTTGAGCGCCACCACGCCGAGCAGGATCAGCATCACCAGCCACTTGGCGTGCAGCGCCCAGTCGAGGCTGTGTTCGTAGCTGCGCAGCACGCGCCGGTACACCCACTCGGCGGCCCGCGCCGCGCGGCCCGGCGGCTTGTGGCCTTGTTCGGGCTTGAGCAGCCACGCGCACATCATCGGCGTGGTGGTGAGCGAGACCACCAGCGAGATCATCACCGCGACCGACAGCGTGACCGCGAATTCGTTGAACAGCCGCCCGACCTGCCCGCCCATGAACAGCAGCGGGATGAACACCGCGATCAGCGACAGGCTGATCGACAGCACCGTGAAGCCGACCTCGCGCGCGCCCAGCAGCGCCGCCTCGAGGCGGCCCATGCCCTGCTCGATGTGGCGGCTGGTGTTCTCGAGCACCACGATCGCGTCGTCGACCACGAAGCCGGTGGCCACCGTGAGCGCCATCAGGCTCAGGTTGTCGAGGCTGAAGCCCAGCAGGTACATCACGCCGAAGGTGCCCAGCAGCGACACCACCGTGGCAACCGCCGGCACGATGGTGGCGCGCAGGCTGCGCAGGAAGGCGCTGACCACCAGCACCACCAGCGCCACCGAGATCAGCAGCGTGATCTCCACCTCGTGCAGCGAGGCGCGGATGGAGTTGGTGCTGTCGGAGGCCACCTGCAGGTCGATGTCCTGCGGCAGCTGTTCGCGCAGCTGCCGCAGCAGCGCCCGCACGCCGTTCACCGTCTCGATGATGTTGGCGCCGGGCTGCCGCGTGATCAGCACGATCACCGCCGGCTTGCCGTTGAACAGGCCGAGCGTATGGCTGTCTTCGACGCCGTCCTTCACGCTGGCCACGTCAGAGAGGCGGATCGGCGCCGAGCCGCGCCACGCCACCACGAGGTCGCGGTAGTCGGCCGCCTGATGGCCCTGGCCGCCGCCGGTGTAGATCTGCAGCCGCCGGCCTTCGCTCTCGATCGCGCCCTTGGGCCGGTTGGCGCTGGCGGCCTGGATCGCGGCGCGCACGTCTTCCAGCGCCACCCCGTAGCGGTTGAGCGCCAGCGGGTTCATCTCCACCCGCACCGCCGGCAGCGAGCCGCCGCCCAGCTCGACATCGCCCACGCCCGGCACCTGCGCGATCTTCTGCTGGACGATGTTGGACACCTCGTCGTAGATCTGGCCCGGCGTGCGGCTCTTGGACGTGAGCGCGAGGATGATCACCGGCGCATCGGCCGGGTTGGCCTTGCGGTAGGTAGGGTTGCTGCGCAGCGTGGCCGGCAGGTCGGCGCGCGAGGCGTTGATCGCGGCCTGCACTTCGCGCGCCGCGGCGTCGACCTTGCGGTCGAGGTCGAACTGCAGCGTCACGCGGGTGGAGCCGTTGCTGCTCGACGAGGTGATCTCGTTGACGCCGGCGATCACGCCCAGCCGCCGCTCCAGCGGCGTGGCCACGCTGGTGGCCATGGTGTCGGGGCTGGCGCCGGGCAGGCGCGCCTGCACCGAGATCACCGGAAAGTCCACCGCGGGCAGCGGCGCCACGGGCAGCACGAAGAAGCCGGCCACGCCGGCGAGCGCCACGCCCAGCGTGAGCAGCACGGTGGCGATCGGCCGCTCGATGAAGGGGCGCGAGAGGTTCATGCCGTCGCTTCCTCCGAGCCTTGCTTGCGCCAACGCCTGCCGAGCTTGTCGAACGCGAGGTAGATCACCGGCGTGGTGAACAGCGTGAGCACCTGGCTCACCACCAGCCCGCCGAAGATCGCCAGGCCCAGCGGACGGCGCAGCTCCGCGCCCTGGCCCCAGCCGAACATCAGCGGCAGCGCGGCGAACAGCGCGGCAAAGGTCGTCATCAGGATCGGCCGCAGACGCAGCAGCGCGGCCTGGTGGATGGCCTCGCGCGGGGCTTTGCCTTCGGTGCGTTCGGCATCGATCGCGAAGTCGATCATCATGATCGCGTTCTTCTTCACGATGCCGATCAGCAGGATGATGCCGATGATGCCGATCACGCCGAGGTCGTGGCCGCTGATCATCAGCATCAGCAGCGCGCCCACGCCGGCCGAGGGCAGGGTCGACAGGATCGTCATCGGATGCACGTAGCTCTCGTAGAGCACGCCCAGCACGATGTAGACGCACACCACCGCAGCCAGGATCAGCCACAGCTCGTTGGCCAGCGAATGCTCGTAGGCGCCCGCCGCACCGAGGAAGGTGAGCGTCACGCTGCCGGGCAGGCCGATGCGCCTGGTGGCATCGCGCACGGCGTCGACCGCCTGGCCGAGCGAGGCGTCGGCGGCGGTGTCGAAGCCCAGCGTGGCTGCCGGGTACTGCGCCACGTGCGTGACCTGCAGCGGCGCGCGTACCTCGCGGATGGTGGCAATGGCCGACAGCGGCGTCGGCTCGCCGCTGCTGGTGCGCACATGCAGCAGGCCCAGCGATTCCGGCGTGCTCAGCAGGTCGGGCCGCGCTTCGAGGATCACGCGGTACTGGTTGGTCTCGGTGAAGATGGTCGAGACGATGCGCTGGCCGAACGCGCTGTACAGCGCATCGTCGATGTTGGCCGCGGTGATGCCCATGCGCGATGCGGTGTCGCGGTCGAGGCTGACCTGCACCGCCAGCCCGTCGGCGCCGGCATCGGTGTTCACGTGGCGCACCTGCGGCACCTGCTGCAGTGCCTCGGCCAGCTTCAGCGTCCATTCGCGCACGGTGGCGCCGTCGGCGCCTTCGATCGAGACGCGGTACTGCGTGGGGCCGGTCTCGGCGTCGATCGTCAGGTCCTGCGTGGGCTGCAGGTACAGCGTCACGCCGGCCACCTGCCGCACGCGCTGCTGCAGCCGCTGCATCGTGGCCTCCTGCGAGCCGCTGCGCCCGGCCTTCAGGTTCACCAGCAGGCGGCCGGTGTGCAGCATCGTGTTGTTGGCGGCGTCGACGCCGACGAACGAGGCCAGGCTCTCGACGTCGGGGTCCTGCAGCATCGCCTCGGCCGCGGCCTGCTGCAGCTGGGCCATGCGGGCGTACGACACGTCCTGCGCGGTCTCGACGCGGGCCTGCAGCTGGCCGGTGTCCTGCACCGGGAACAGGCCCTTGGGGATCACGATGTAGAGCACCACCGTGAGCGCCAGCGTCAGCAGCGCCACCGCCAGCGTCAGCGGCTGGCGGTTCAGCACCCACACCAGCCCGCGGTCGTAGTGGCCGGCCAGCCGATCGAAGCCGCGCTGCAGCCGACGGCCCCAGCCGCGCGGCTCGGCCTCGTGCGGCTTGATCCAGCGCGCCGACATCATCGGCACCAGCGTGAGCGACACCACCGCCGAGATCAGGATGGTGATCGCCAGCGTCACCGCGAACTCGCGGAACAGCCGGCCCACCACGTCGCCCATGAACAGCAGCGGGATCAGCACCGCGATCAGCGACACGGTGAGCGAGATGATCGTGAAGCCGATCTGCGTGGCGCCCTTCAGCGCGGCCTCCATCGGCGCATCGCCCTCCTCGCGGTAGCGGGCAATGTTCTCGATCATGACAATGGCGTCGTCGACCACGAAGCCGGTCGCGATGGTCAGCGCCATCAGGCTCAGGTTGTTCAGGCTGTAACCCAGCAGGTACATCACGCCGCAGGTGCCGATCAGCGAGATCGGCACCGCCAGGCTGGCGATCACGGTGGAGCGCAGGTCGTGCAGGAAGGCCAGGATCACCAGCACCACCATCACCACTGCCAGCACCAGCTCCATCGACACATGCTCCACCGAAGCGCGGATGCCGTTGGTGCGGTCGCTCAGGATGGTGAGTTGCAGCGAAGGCGGCAGCGCGGCCTGCAGCTCGGGCAGCCGCTGCTTGATCGCATCGACCGTCGCGATCACGTTGGCGCCGGGCTGGCGCTGCACGTTCAGCACGATGGCCGGCTTCAGCTGCTGCGGCGTGCCGGCCCAGGCGCCGAGCTTGACGTTCTCGGCGCTGTCGACCACCTGCGCCACGTTGCCCAGCCGGATCGGCGCGCCGTTGCGGTAGGCGACGATCAGGTTCTGGTAGTCGGCCGCGGTGAGCAGTTGGTCGTTGGCGTTGATGGTGTAGGCGCGCTGCGGCCCGTCGAAGCTGCCCTTGGCGCTGTTGGCGTTGGCGTTGCCGATCGCGCTGCGCAGCGTGTCGATGCCGATGCCGTACGAGGCCAGCGCCTGCGTGTCGGCCTGGATGCGCACCGCTGGCCGCTGGCCGCCGCTCAGGCTGACCAGGCCCACGCCCGACACCTGGCTGATCTTCTGCGCCAGCCGGGTGTTGACGATGTTCTGCACCTCGGTCAGCGGCAGCGTGTCGGAGGTGATCGCCAGCGTGAGCACCGGCGCGTCGGCCGGGTTGACCTTGGCATACACCGGCGGTGCCGGCAGGTCAGCCGGCAGCAGCGAGCCGCCGGCGTTGATGGCCGCCTGCACCTCCTGCTCGGCCACGTCGAGCGCGAGCCCGAGGCCGAATTGCAGCGTGATGATCGATACGCCGGCCGCGCTGGTCGAGCCCATGCGCTGCAGCCCGGCCATCTGGCCGAACTGCTTCTCGAGCGGCGCGGTCACCGTCTGGCTCATCACCTCGGGGCTGGCGCCGGGGTAGAGCGTCTGCACCTGGATCGTCGGGTAGTCGACCTGCGGCAGCGCCGACAGCGGCAGGAACTTCAGGCCCACCAGGCCGGCGAGCACGATCGCGAGCATCAGCAGCGAGGTCGCCACCGGCCGCAGGATGAACGGACGGGAAGGGCTCATCGCGAGGCGCCGCGCCCGGGCGCGGAAGCGCCGCCCATCGCGCCCGAGGCATGCCGGCCCCATCGCCCGCCGGACGCCGCACCCGAGGCGGCCCGTGGCGCGTCGCCCGGCAGTTGCACGCGGGCGCCGTCGCGCAGCCGGTCGGCGCCTTCGGTGATCACCTTCTCGCCCGCCTGCAGGCCGCTGGTGATCGCGACCTTCTCGTTGGTCGCGAGCCCGCGCGTCACGGCGCGCTGGTTCACAGTGCGGTCGTCGTTGAGCACGTAGACGAAATCGCCCTTCGAGCCATGGCGCACCGCGGTGATGGGCACCGCCACCGCGCCCTGCACCGTGTCGAGCAGCAGGCGGAGGTTGACGAACTGGTTGGGGAACAACGCGGCCTTGCCATTGGTGAAGCGCGCTTTCGCGCGCACCGTGCCGGTCTGCACGTCGACCTGGTTGTCGAGCGTGAGGAAGCGGCCCTGGCCGAGCTCCTGGGTGCGGGTGCGGTCGAGTGCGGTGGCCGGCAGCGCCGCGCCCTGCGTCATGCGCGCCATCACGTCGGGTACGCGGTCCTGCGGCACCGAGAACTCCACGTCGATCGGATCGAGCTGCGTGATCGTCGCGATGCCGTTGGCGTCGCTGCTGCCCACCAGGTTGCCGGCATCGACGGCGCGCAGCCCGACGCGCCCCGCGACGGGCGCGGTGATGCGCGTGTAGCCGAGGTTCAGCCGCGCCGTGCCCTCGGCGGCGCGGTCGGTCACCACGGTGCCTTCGAGCTGCTTGACCAGCGCGGCCTGCGTGTCCACGTCCTGCCGCGCGATCGAATCCTGCTGCAGCAGCGTCTGGTAGCGCTGCAGCGTGAGCTTCGCGTTCTCGAGCTGCGCCTCGTCGCGCTGGCGCTGGCCCTGTGCCTGCATCAGCGCCATCTCGAAGGGCCGCGGGTCGACCAGCGCCAGCACCTGCCCGGCCTTGACCATCTCGCCTTCGCGGAACATCACCTGCTTCAGCACGCCCGAGACCTGCGCGCGCACCGTCACCGTCGCCGAAGGCGTCACGGTGCCCAGCGCGTCGAGCCACACCGGCATGTCGGTGCGCTCGGCGGTGGCCACGCCCACGGTGGTCGGCGGCCCCCCACGGCCGCGGCCGCCGCCCCCGGGAGGACCGCCGGGCCCGCCCGGCCCGGGGCCCATGTCGGCGGCGCCGGCGGAGGCTGGCGTCCTGTGGGTCAGTTGCCATGCCAGGCCGCCGACCGCGGCCATCGCGATCACCGCGACCAGCGTGCCGATCCAATGCCGGCGCCGGGGCGCGGCGGGCGTTTGTTGTTCTTCCATGCACGGTTCCTTGTGAGGCGGCGGCGCACGTTCCGCGGGAGCAAACAGCGCGCCCTGTGTGCGCCTATGGCCAGCCGAGCACCGATTGCAACCGTGGTGCGTTGCGGGCATGTTGCTGTGCGGTGTCGCGTTGTCGCCGCATGGCGTTGACCGCACGGCGCAGCGCATGCCACACTGCGCGCCTTCCTCAACCCTTGTTCCCCGGAAAGGAGGCGACCATGGATCGCAACACGACGCCTGATCTCTGCCGTTCCGGAATGCTCTCGGCCATCGCGTCCTGAAGAGCCGCCCAGCAAGGGCACCTTTCCTGATTCCCGCGTCGCCGGGAGCCTTCCGTCTCTCTTCACCCGTGAAGCCGCCGCATGCCGTTCGCGCATGCGGCGAGATGGATTTCTCCTGGACTTTTCCACGATGCAAAGAATCGATTTCGAAGGACTGCGCAACATCGGCCTCACGCTGGCCGTGGCGCAAGGTTTGTTGAACCTGCTCGAACATCGCAGCGGCCAGCCGATGCGCGTGATCGAGGTGCACCGCGAAACCCTGCAGGTGCACGATGGCCGGCAGGTGCACGGCGCCCGCCTGCTGCCTGCTTTCGCGCGGCTGCTGGCCGAACGCGACGACGCCATCGCCGTCGGCGACTGGGTGCTGCTGGAGCCCGATGCCCATGGCGGGCTGTGGGTGGTCGATGGCCTGGTGCCGTTGACCGCGCTGGTGCGGCGCGACGCCGAGGGCCGGCGCCATGCGGTGGTGAGCAATGTCGACACCGCGCTGCTGGTGATGGGGCTGGACGCCGACTTCAGCCCGCGCCGGCTCGAGCGCTTCCTGGCGCTGGTGCAGGGCAGCGGCGTGGCGCCGGTGGTGGTGCTGAGTAAGCCCGATGTCTGCGCCGATCCGGCGGCCGCGGTGGCGCAGTTGCGCGGGCGCATTCCGGCGGCGCTGCCGATCTTCGCGCTCGATGGCCGCACACCGCAGGCGGTCGACGCGTTGAAGCCGTGGCTGGGCGCCGGCCAGACCCTGGTGCTGCTGGGTTCCAGCGGCGCCGGCAAGTCGACGCTGGCCAACACGCTGCTCGGCCGCGCGGTGCAGGACACCGGCGCGGTGCGCGAAGGCGACAGCCGCGGCCGCCACACCACGACGGCCCGCACGCTGCTGCAGCTGCCTGACGGCGCCTGCCTGATCGACACGCCCGGCGTGCGCACGTTGCGCCCCGATGCCGACGAAGCCACGCTCGAAGCCAGCTTCGGCGACATCGCCCGCCTCGCGCTGCAATGCCGCTTCCGCGACTGCCAGCACCAGGACGAGCCGGGCTGCGCGGTGCGCGACGGCGTGGGCGGCGACCGGCTGCGCAACTTCCACAAGCTGCAGCGCGAGCTGCGCCGCGACACGCTCACAGCGCTGGAGCGGCGCCGCCAGCTCAGCGAATGGAAGCAACGCGGACGCGTGGGCCGTGCAAACCTACGCGCCAAGCGGGGCGAGTGATCTCCTATGCTCAAGAGTCTGATGGATGCGCCCTCCTTGCCCACGCTCAGCCTGCGCCGCTACGGCGCATCGCCGGGCAGCCACGCCCACGACCACTTCCAGCTGCTGTGGGGCTGGCAGGGCGCGCTCGAGCTGGAGATCGAAGGCCGCGGCGCCCGCATGACCGCGGGCCGCGCCGCGGTGATCCCGCCCGGCGCGCGGCACGATTTCTGGGCCGGCGATGCCATGGCCCGGGGCGCGCGCTGCTTCGTCGTCGACACCGCCGATCCGGCGCTCGGGCCCTTGGCCGGCCGCGTGCTCGACACGCCGCCATCGCTGGTGCACCTGCTGCAGTACCTGTCGGCGCAGCCCGTGGCGCCGCCCGCCGCGGCCTCGCTGCTCGTGCAGTCCTTGTGGACCGGCGACCCGCAGGCCGCGCGACGAGCCCGGCCGCGCCGCCGCATCGACTGGGCGGTGCTGGAGGCCTGGGTCGACGCGCACCTGGCCGAGCCGATCGATGCCGCGGCATTGGCGGCCCGGGTGAACCTGAGCCCCTCGCAGTTCGCCGCGCGCTGTGTCGAGCAGCATGGGTTGCCGCCGCTGTCCTGGTTGCGCGAGCGGCGCCTCGCCGCTGCCCGCCGGCTGCGCGGCCTGGGGCTGCCGGTGGCGCGGGTGGCCGAACGCTGTGGCTACCGCTCGCCGTCGGCGCTGACCGCGGCGCTCCGGCGCGCCGGCTGAGGCGCAGCGCCGAGACCGGTGCCGCGCGACGGCAGGCCGGCATCGCGCGACGATGTGGTGCTTCGCGGTGCCCTACGCTTGATGGCATGTCTGCCTTGCCGATCCCGGGCGCTTCGAGCCGCCTGCACCCCAATCTCTTCGCCCTGGGCGCCATCGCGCTCTGGGCCAGCCTGGCCTCGCTCGGCGTCGCGCTGGCGCAGGTGCCGCCGTTCCTGCTCACCGGCCTGGCGCTGCTGATCGGCAGCATGCCGGCCTGGCCGCACTGGCGCCAGTGGCGCGTGGGCGGGCGGACGCTGGCTCTGGGAATCTACGGCCTGTTCGGCTTCCACTTCCTGCTGTTCATCGCGCTGCGGCATGCGCCGGCGGTCGAGGCCAACCTCGTCAACTACCTGTGGCCGCTGCTGATCGTCGTGCTCGCGCCGCTGTGGCTGTCGCAGGTGCGGCTGAGGCTGGTGCACTGGCTGGCCGCGCTGCTGGGTTTCGCCGGCGCGGCGCTGGCCATCCTGGGTGGACGGCAGCTGAGCGGCGGCTTCGCCTGGGGCTACCTGCCGGCGGCGGGTTCTGCCTTCATCTGGGCCAGCTATTCGCTCGCCACGCGGCGGCTGAGCGAGCGCGGCGAGCCGTTTCCCACGGCGGCGATCGGGCTGTTCGGGCTGGTGTCAGGGCTGCTCTCGCTGGCCTGCCATGCGGGGCTGGAGCCGTCGGTGAGCCTGTCGGCGCGCGATGCGTTGCTGATCGCGCTGATGGGGCTGGGGCCGCTGGGTGCGGCATTCTTCCTGTGGGACCGTGCGCTGAAGGGCGGCGACCCGCGGACGATCGGCGTGCTGAGCTACCTGACACCGCTGGCCTCGACCGCGCTGCTCGCGCTGACCACGGGCAGGGCGCTCACTCCGACCTTGGCGCTGGCGGCGTTGATGATCGTGGGCGCTGCACTGCTGGCGGTGCGCGCCAGGTAGGAGCTCAGGCCGACTCGGCCAGCAACTGCTCGAGCAGCGCGTGCAGCGCGTTGAAGTCGGGCTCGCCGACGTAGCGCTTGACGATCTCGCCGCGCTTGTTGATCACGTAGGTGGTGGGCGTCAGCCGCACGTCGCCGAAGCTCTTGGCGATGGCGCCGGTGTTGTCGATGGCCACGCTGAAGGGCAGCTTGCGGCTCTCGGCATAGTTGGCCACGTAGGCCGGCGGGTCGTAGTCCATCGCGACGGCCAGGGTCTGGAAGCCGCGGTCCTTGAACTTCTCGTGCGTGGCGACGATCTGCGGCATCTCGTGCATGCAGGTCGTGCAGCTCGTGGCCCAGAAGTTCACCAGCGTGACCTTGCCGCGCAGCTGCGCCGTGCTGGCGGCCTTGCCGTCGAGCAGCGTGTAGCGCACCTCGGGCATCGTGGGGTAGCGGTTCAGCGCCTGGTAGGCGAGCACACCGCCGACGCCCAGGGCCACGACGGCGGCAGCGATGGCAAGGGAGCGGGAAGACGACTTCATGCGGGCAGTTTACGCCGCGCCCTGCGGCCGCGAGGCCGGCCGGGTTTTCGGATCCTGCGATCCGTCAAAGGTTCTTCGACAGCTCGAAGACCAGGGCCGACGGCAGCGAGGTGTGCAGCGCGTCGCGCCCGACACGGGCGTACGACAGGCCCTCGAAGTTGGACATCTGGAACACGTCGCCCTGTTCGACGATCTCGATGAACACGAAGGTCGGCACGTCGACCTGGATGTCCTGCCGCAGCTGGTCGAGCCGCTCGCCCGACAGCGCCGATTCGTAGATGATCGCGTGCGGCAGGCCGCCGCTGCAGAACTCGCGCAGTTCGTCGACCGAGGTCACGAAGTCGAGCACCAGCCCCATGTGGCCGATCGCCTCGCGCACCTGCACCCGCACCTCGCGCCGCGAGGCCAGCACCAGCACGTGGCTGCCGGCCAGCGGCTTGGAGTTGAGCGTCGACGCGAAGCCGTCGTCGACCTCGATCGCGCTGACACCCTCCATCTCGCGGTTCACCGTGCGCGGGAACTGCAGCCGCACCTGCGTTTCGATGCCGCTCTCCTCGCGCTCGATCTCCAGGCCCATGGTCCAGGCCATCTGCTCGACGAGGCGCCACGACAGCGTGTCGAGGTCGGGCGCCGGGTGGCCGGCCAGCATGTCGTCGGCCATGCGGTAGGCGAAGCGGCACTGCAGCCGCGCCTGCACCGGCCAGGTTTGATGATCGAGGCGGAAGTCGACCGACAGGCAGGCATGCTCGGCGCACCAGTCGAGCAGCGAGTTCAGCAGCCCGAAGAGCAGCGATGCATCGGCGATCACCTCGGCCGGCTTCATCGACTGGCGGATGGCCAGCCCGCGCGCCTGCAGGTCGCGGCCGTGCTGGGCCAGCTGGTCGCGCAGCATCTGGGTGAGGTTGAGGCGCTCGTGGCTCTGGCGGACGCGGCCGGACGCAAAGCGGGCCAGCTGCTGGCCGACCATGCCGGCGCGGCGGGCGGCCTCCACCTCCTCGCGCAGCGTGCGCAGCCCGCGGCGATCGATCTTGCCGGTGGTGGCCAGCGTGTTGATGCGCTCCATCGCCGCGGTGAGCGGCCGCGCGATCTCGCTGCCGACCTGGGTCAGCAGCGCCTGCCAGTGCTGGCTGGACTCGGCTTCGGCCGGCAGCGGCACACCCAGCGCATCAGCGCCGTTCGGATCTGCGGCTTCGCCGCCGTGCTTGAGGTCTGCCATGTCCCATCCCGAGGGCCAAGATGCTCATCGCGGCCGCGGCGAGCGTCCATCCCTCAATCCGGGGGCAGCGCCAGCAGCGCCTTGAGCAGGGCCTCGGGAGCGCTGATCATCGCGTCGTGGCCGGTGGGAATCTCGACCACCTGCCAGCCCGGTTCCTGGCGCACGCGGCGCCGCATCTCGGCGATCGTCGGCAGGGCGGGGTCGGTGCAATCGATGAAGCAGCGCTTCAGTGCCGCCACCCGGGCCTCGTCGAACATTAGCGGGTCATCGTAGACGCCACCGGGCTGCGGTGTCTGGCGGCGCTGTACCCAGGCGGCATCCTCGCCCACGAGGCCGAAAGCATCGGGAGGCGCCGCGGGCAGCATGCCCATTTGGGCGATCGTCTTGCGTCGCGCGGCCTGGGTTTCGGCGGGATGCCGGCTCGACCAGCATTCGCCGCTCCTCGGCACCACCGCGTCCAGGTAGACCATCTGTCCGATCCTCGCTGCCATGCGGTCGGCCACGCCGGTGATCACCATGCCGGCGTAGCTGTGGCCCACGAGGATGCAGTTGGTCAGTTCCTCGGCCTCTATCACCGCCGCCACATCGTCGATATGGGTTCTCAGCCGGATGTCCGGCGAGAGTTGGTGGGCCCGCTCGCCCACGCCGGTCAGCGTGACCGCGAAGGCGCGATGTCCGTGGCACCACAGGCTGGGCAGGATGCGCTGCCAACACCATGCGCCATGCCAGGCACCGTGCACGAGAACGAAATCAGCCATGGTCTTGCTCCCGGTTGCTGCCAGTGGCCGCCGATTGTGCGGCAGCGGCCCTCGATAATCGATCGGATGCGCTGCTCCTCATCCCGTCTTGCCATGTTGCTGTTGCTGGCGGGCTTGGCCGCCTGCTCGCCGGCGTTGAACTGGCGCGAAGTGCGTCCCGAAGGCAGCGGCGCGGTGGTGATGCTCCCCTGCAAGCCCAGCCACGAGGTGCGCAAGGTGCCGCTGGCGGGCGTGGCCGTGCCGATGACCATCACCGCCTGCCGGACTGGTGGTGCGATGTACGCGCTGAGCTTTGCCGATGTCGGAGAGACCGGGCGCGTCGCTCCTGCGCTGCAGGCGCTGCGCGAGGCAGCTCTGGCGAACCTGCGTGGCAATGTGCTCGCGGCGCAGCCGGCCCGCGTGGAGGGCATGACGCCCGATGCGCAGGCGCAGCGGCTTTCGATCAGGGGAGCGTTGCCCGACGGCACGCAGGTGCAGGAGCAGCTGGCGGTGTTCAGCAAGGGAACACGGGTCTTCCAGGCCACGTTGTTCGGCTCGCGCCTGGAACCGGATGCGATCGAAACCTTCTTCGGCGGCCTGCGCGTGCCGGAGTGACATCCGCGCACCCCCATAATCGACGGTTCACACCATGCCTGGACTGCTCATCATCGCCCACGCACCGCTGGCGTCTTCGCTGAAGGCCGTGGCCGAGCATGCCTTTCCGGACTGTGCGGCGTCGCTCGAAGTGCTCGATGTGCCGCCCGAGATGCCGCCGGAAGAAATCGAGGCCAGGGCGCGCGAACTACTGCAGAAGGTGAGGCGGCCTGAGGCCCTGATCTTCACCGACGTGTTCGGCGCCACGCCCTGCAACATCGCGCAGCGCTTGGCCGATGGCTACAGCGTCAAGGTCATCACCGGCGTCAACGTGCCGATGCTGTGGCGGGCGCTGTGCTATTCGGCCGAGCCGCTCGATGCGGTGGTCACCCGTGCGGTGGCCGGCGCCACGCAGGGCGTGATGCAGGTGGCCGTCTCACGGCCGCAGAACCAAGCCTTCCCCCCCGGTTCCAATGATCAAGCGCACCATCACCATCAGCAATAAGCTCGGCCTGCATGCGCGCGCCTCGGCCAAGCTCACCAAGCTCGCCGGCAGCTGCAAGTGCGAGATCCACATGAGCCGCAACGGCCGTCGCGTCAACGCGAAGAGCATCATGGGGGTGATGATGCTGGCGGCCGGCCTCGGTGCCGAGGTCGAGATCGAGACGGACGGCCCCGACGAGCAGGCCGCGATGGACCAGCTCGTCGCGCTGATCGATGACAAGTTCGGCGAAGGCGAGTGATGTGAGCACTCCGGCCGCGGGGTACCGCGGCCGACCCTCCGGGAGGGTGCCGGGCCCGCTTGGGAGCGGCCCGGCGCTGGCCCGGCGGCCGTTCCCCCAGTTTTCGCTCAGGCGCCGAGGAAGTGGCGGCGGTAGCGCGCCGGCAGGTCGGCGATGCGCATCATCATCGGCAGGTCGGCCGTGTTGAAGTCCGGATCCCAGGCCGGCGCACCCAGCACGCGGGCGCCGCAGCGCAGGTAGCCCTTGATCAGCGCCGGCGGTTCGGCATCCAGATCGGTGCGCAGCTCGTGCACCGGCAGCGGCAAGCGCGCCTGCACCCTCAGCTCCTCCGGCGCCATGTGTGTCTGGCACAGGCGTTCCCACAGGCTGGCTGCCGAATGTCCGCCGTCGCGCATGCTGATGCTGGCGCAGCCGATCATCGTGTCGAGTTGGTTGCGGTGCATGAATTCCGCCAGTGCGCCCCACAGCGTCAGGATCGCACTTCCCGAACGCCAGTCGGGGTGCACGCAGGAGCGGCCCAGTTCGACCATGCGGCTGCGCAGCGAGGCCAGCGGCGCGAGGTCGAATTCGGTCTCGCTGTAGAAGCCGCCCGCGCGGGCGGCGGCTTCGGGCGTCAGCACCCGGTAGGTGCCGATCACCGGGGCCGGCTCGTCGCCCGTGGTGCGGGCGCGCACCAGCAGATGCTCGCAATAGGCGTCGAAGCGATCCGCATCGTGGCCGGCGGGCGTGCCGGCCGGCACCTCCAGGCGCGCGCCCATCTCCTCGGCGAAGACCTGGTAGCGAAGGCGCTGTGCCTCGCGCACCTCGTCGGAGGTACGGGCCCAGACCGCCTCGAAGGCCGGTTCGGCCACGGTGGTGCGGCTGGGCAGCACGGCGGCCGCCGGTGCTGGCTTGTGGCTCGACAACAGCGTGGCCAGCGGCAGTATGGGGTTGGGCAGATCCCTCATCGATAGCTCCTTCCGGTGCTGCATGGTCCGTCCGGGCCATGACTCGCCTGTGAACGGCAGATGACGAAGCCGTGAACCCGCTCTGACGCAGCGCAGCTGAGGTCGAACCCGGGTTCGACCCGTCGCAGCCCGCTGCTACAGTCATCTGCATGAGCATTCAAGTGTTCGGATTGCCCGTGTCCCGCGGCGTGGCGATCGGCCGTGCGGTGCTGGTGGCGTCGAGCCGCATCGACGTCGCCCACTACTTCGTCGACGAGAACCAGACCGAAGCCGAGATCGAGCGCCTGCGCAAGGCGCGCGATGCGGTAGCGGCCGAGCTCACCGCGCTGCAGCGAGATCTGCCCGACGAAGCCCCGGCCGAGCTGTCGGCGCTGCTCGACGTGCACCTGATGCTGCTGCACGATGAAACACTCACCGGTGCCACCAAGCACTGGATCCGCGAGCGCCACTACAACGCGGAATGGGCGCTGTCGGCCCAGCTCGAGGTGCTGGCGCGCCAGTTCGACGAGATGGAAGACGAATACCTGCGCGAGCGCAAGGCCGACCTCGAGCAGGTCGCCGAACGCCTGCTGCGGGCGCTGGCGCGCGGGGGCGGCAGCGCGCTGGTGCCGGCCTCTGCCCAGGTGCGCGACTTCGGCGGGGAGGATCCGCTGGTGCTGGTGGCCAATGACATCTCGCCAGCCGACATGCTGCAGTTCAAGCGCAGCGTCTTCACCGGCTTCGTCACGGATGTGGGCGGCAAGACCTCGCATACGGCGATCGTCGCGCGCAGCATGGACATTCCGGCGGTGGTGGGCGCGCGCGAGGCGAGCCGGGTGATCCGCCAGGACGACTGGGTCATCATCGATGGCGACGCCGGCATCGTGATCGTCGATCCCTCTCCCATCATCCTTGAGGAATATCGCTTCAGGCAGCGACAGAGCGAGCTGGAGCGTGCGCGGTTGCACCGGCTGCGCCATACGCCCGCGGTCACGCTCGACGGGCAGTCCGTCCAGCTGATGGCCAATATCGAGCTGCCAGGCGACGCGGCTGCCGTGCTCGATGCCGGCGCGGTGGGCGTGGGCTTGTTCCGCACCGAATTCCTCTTCATGAACCGCAGCGGCGAACTGCCCGACGAGGACGAGCAGTTCGAGTACTACCGGGCAACAGTGCAGGCGATGAAGGGCCTGCCCGTCACGATCCGTACCGTGGACGTGGGCGCAGACAAGCCGCTGGATCGCATGTCGATGCAGGAGCTGCGGCATGAGCACGCGCTGAATCCTGCGCTCGGCTTGCGGGCCATCCGTTGGAGCCTGTCGGAGCCCAGCATGTTCCGCCAGCAGCTGCGCGCGATCTTGAGGGCCAGTGCATTCGGGAAGGTGCGTCTGCTGATCCCGATGGTGGCACACCTGGGCGAAATACGGCAGACCCTGGAAGCGCTGGCACGCGCCAAGCAGCAGCTCACCGAGGCTGGCCGTCCGTTCACTGATGTGGAAGTCGGCGCGATGATCGAAGTGCCGGCTGCGGCGCTGATGATGCCGACCTTCCTGCGTTATTTCGACTTCGTCTCCATCGGAACCAACGACCTCATCCAGTACACGCTGGCCATCGATCGCGCAGACGAGGCGGTCTCTCACCTGTATGACCCCTGGCATCCTGCGGTGCTGCGGTTGATTGCAGAAACCATCTCCCACGCCAATGCTGCAGGCAAGGACGTGAGCGTCTGCGGCGAGATGGCCGGAGATCCCGCCTTCACGGATCTCTTGCTCGCGATGGGCCTGCGCAGCTTCTCGATGCATCCCTCGCAGGTGGCGTCAGTGAAGCAGCGAGTCCTTCGCGCAGACACGCGTCGGTTCAGCCCCGTGTTGCCGCGAGTGTTGGCGGCAGATGATCCGGCCGCCGAGAGCGCAGCCGCTTTTCAACGTGCGGACACGGCGACCCAAGTCGCTGCCTGAAGAAATTTCTCAGCAAGGCTTTACATCCCCGAATTTTCTCTGTTAGACTGCGAGGCTTCGCTGATGACGAATCAGCTGCAGCCG
>CBIHRS010000036.1:0-49104 GCA_966212505.1 uncultured bacterium | reverse complement strand
ATGCTGATCGCGATCCCCACGGGCGTGAAGATCTTCAACTGGGTGGCCACGATGTGGCGCGGCTCGATGACCTTCGAGACGCCGATGCTGTTCGCGGTGGGCTTCCTCTTCGTGTTCACGATGGGCGGCTTCACCGGCCTGATCCTGGCCATGGCGCCGATCGACATCCAGCTGCAGGACACCTACTACGTGGTGGCGCACTTCCACTACGTGCTGGTGGCCGGCTCGCTGTATGCGCTGTTCGCGGGCGTCTACTACTGGGGCCCCAAATGGACCGGCGTGATGTACAGCGAAGCGCGCGGCAAGATCCACTTCTGGTGGTCGCTGATCGCCTTCAACGTCACCTTCTTCCCGATGCACTTCCTCGGCCTGGCCGGCATGCCGCGACGCTATGCCGACTACCCGATGCAGTTCGCCGACTTCAACATGGTGGCGTCCGTCGGCGCGTTCGCGTTCGGCCTGGCCCAGGTGTACTTCTTCCTGTTCGTCGTCGTGCCGATGATGCGCGGCAAGGGCGAGAAGGCTGCGCAGAAGCCGTGGGAAGGCGCCGAAGGCCTGGAGTGGGAAGTGCCGTCGCCGGCGCCGTTCCACACCTTCGAGAATCCGCCGAAGCTCGACGCTTCGGCGACCAAGGTGATCGGCTGAGGTGAGCCGCATGGCTGCAACGCCCGAGCAACGCAGGAACAACCTCCGGCTGGCGCTGATCCTGGCGTCGGTGGCGGCGGTGTTCGCGCTCGGGTTCGTCGCCAAGGTCGTGTTCTTCGGCCTCTAGGCGCAGCACGATGACACCGAGCCCCCACGACGAGCAGCAGGCCCTGCGCCAGGACAACCGGCGCATGGTCGGCAAGCTGGCCGTCGTGGCGGCGGTGATGTTCGGCTTCGGCTACGCGATGGTGCCGCTGTACAAGTCGATCTGCGAGGCGCTGGGCATCAACGTGCTTTCGTCGACCGAGCGCGACGCCGGCGGCCGCAAGGCCAACAGCCAGGTCGATGCCTCGCGCACCGTCACCATCGAGTTCGATGCCAATGCGCGCGGCCCGTGGAGCTTCAAACCCGAGAAGTCGTCGGTGCAGGTGCACCCGGGCGAAGTCACCACGGTGATGTACGAGTTCCGCAACGACCAGAACCGCGTGATGTCGGCGCAGGCGATCCCGAGCTATGCGCCCAAGCAGGCGATGCCGCACTTCAACAAGCTGGAGTGCTTCTGCTTCAACCAGTACACCCTGCAGCCGGGCGAGAGCAAGCGCTGGCCGGTGGTGTTCGTCGTCGACGGCAAGCTGCCGAAGGACGTGAAGACCATCACGCTGTCGTACACCTTCTTCGAGGTGGGCCATGCGGCCGCGGCGCCGGCGGTGGAGCGCAAGTCGTGAGCGATCCGCACGACGACGACCTCGACGGCCGCCTGCGCGAAGCGGTGACCCGCAAGGGCTCGTTCCTGCAGACGCTGAAGGCGGTGGCGTGGTCGTTCTTCGGCGTGCGCAAGTCGAGCGAGTATGAAAAGGATGTGAGTCAGCTCAACCCCGTGCATGTGATCATCGCCGGCATCATCGCCGCGCTGGTCTTCATCGGGGTGCTGATCGCGATCGTCAAGTGGGTGGTCAGCAGCGGCGCAGCCAATCTGTAGATCAAGAATCCAACGTTTACGAGTTTTCGGTTCGAGGAGAAAACCATGTCGGCAGCAGCGACACACCAAGGCCAGACGCCTTACTACTTTGTGCCCTCGCCATCGGCGTATCCGGTCCTGACCTCCATCGGTCTGTTCTTCGTGATCCTGGGCGCCGGACAGTGGGTCAACGGCCACGAGTGGGGCAAGTTCTCGTTGATCTTCGGCCTCGCCTGGTGGGCGGTGGTGATCTTCAAGTGGTTCAACCAGGCCATCCACGAGAGCGAGACCGGCCTGTACGGCAAGCGCGTCGACGTGTCGTACCGCTGGAGCATGAGCTGGTTCATCTTCTCGGAGGTGATGTTCTTCGGTGCCTTCTTCGGCGCGCTGTTCTGGGCCCGCACGTATTCGGTGCCCTCGCTCGGCAGCCTCGAGAACCAGGTGCTGTGGCCCGACTTCAAGGCGGTGTGGCCCAGTGTCGCCCCGGGTGCCACGGCATCGCCGGCCGGCACCGTGGATCCTTTCCACAACGTCGGCCCCTGGCCGCTGCCGACGCTGAACACCGCGCTGCTGCTCACCTCGGGCGTCACGCTGACGATCGCGCACCATGCGCTGATCGCCGGCAAGCGCGCCACGACCATCCTGTGGATGTGGATCACCGTGCTGCTGGGCGCCACCTTCCTCGGCGTGCAGGCCTACGAATACCACCATGCCTACACCGAGCTCAACCTGAAGCTCAGCTCCGGCATCTTCGGTTCCACCTTCTTCATGCTGACCGGCTTCCACGGCTTCCACGTGTTCGTCGGCATGCTGATGCTGCTGTTCATCACGCTGCGCCTGATGAAGGGCCACTTCACGCCGCAGCGCCACTTCGGCTTCGAAGGCGCCGCGTGGTACTGGCACTTCGTCGACGTGGTGTGGCTGGGCCTGTACGCGGTGGTCTACTGGATGTGACGGCCGGGCAGAAGAATGCCCACAACGAAAAAACGCCGCGGACCGCGGCGTTTTTTTCTGAGCGCTATCGTCCGGTGGGAATGCCCTTGGGCTCGATCCATCCCATGTGCCAGCTGAACAGGATGAACAGGAACAGCGCGACCGAGAGGCCGACGCGCACCGCGAGCGCGCGGGCCATGCGCTTGTCGCGAGCCTGCGGGTCGGCCTCGCCGGCCTTGTCCTTGCGGAGCATGAACACGCCGGCGCTGGCCAGCGCGGCCAGCACGGCGAGCAGCGCGATCGCGATGATGAATGTCATGGGCGGGGATTATTCCACCCGGGCCTGCGCATGAGCCCCTCTCGCCGGCGCTGGCTCATCGCAGCCGCGGCGCTCGTGGGCGCGGCGGCCACCGCCCGCCTGGGCGTATGGCAGCTCGATCGGGCCGCGAAGAAGATCGCGCTGCAGGCCGAGATCGAATCGCATGCCACGCTGCCGCCGCTGGACACCGCCGGCCTGCCGCGCATCGAGGCCGACGCCGAGACGCAGCACTACCGCCCGGTCCGCCTGCGCGGCCAATGGCTGCCCACGCACACGGTCTACCTCGACAACCGGCAGATGAACGGCCACCCCGGCTTCTTCGTGCTGACCCCGCTGCAGCTTGGTCCCGGCGACGCGGTGGTGGTGCAGCGCGGCTGGGTGCCTCGCAATGCGCAGCAGCGCACGCAGCTGCCGCCGATCGACACACCCGCAGGCCCGGTCGAGATCGTCGGCCGCATCGCCCCGCCGCCGTCGAAGCTGTTCGAGTTCGGCGGCGCGGCGCCAGGGCCGATCCGGCAGAATCTCGACCTCGACGCCTACGCACGGGAAACCGGCCTGCGCCTGCGGCCGCTGTCGGTGCAGCAGCTCGATGCAGGCGGCGTGCGCTCCTCTGACGGCCTGCTGCGCGAGTGGCCGCGTCCTGCGCTCGACGTGCAAAAGCACTACGGCTACGCGTTCCAGTGGTTCGCCATGAGCGCGCTCATCACGGGTCTGTATGTCTGGTTCCAACTCCTCCGTCCCCGAATCGCTGCGCGCCGAACCGCTTGAGTTCACCGTGCACTCGATGCCGCAGCCCCATCTCGAAGGCGAGGCGGACCAGCAGCGCGTGCGCAGCGGGCGGCTGAAGATGCTGGCGGTGCTGGCGGTGTGCGCAGCGCCGGTGATCGCCTCGTACTTCACCTACTTCGTGATCCGGCCGCAGGGCCGCAGCAACTACAGCACGCTGATCCAGCCGACGCGGTCGTTGCCCGGCAACTTGCCGCTGCACGACCTCGATGGCCGGCCGGTGAGTGCTGCGACGCTCAAGGGCCAGTGGCTGCTGGTGACCGTGGGCGGCGGGGCTTGCGATGCAGCCTGCGACAAGCGCCTGTTCCTGCAGCGCCAGCTGCGCGAGATGATGGGCAAGGAGCGCGACCGCATCGACAAGGTCTGGCTCGTGGTCGACGACGCGCCGGTGGCGCCGGCGCTGAAGCAGGCGCTCGCCACGCCGCCCACCACGGTGCTGCGCGTGCCGCGCGATGCGCTCTCGGCCTGGCTGCAACCCGAGAACGGCCATGCGCTCGAGGACCATGTGTACATCGTCGACCCGATGGGCGAGTGGATGATGCGCGCGCCGGCCGACCCCGATCCGAAGAAGCTGAAGGCCGACCTCGAGAAGCTGCTGCGCGCATCGGCCTCGTGGGACCGCGCCGGCCGCGACGGGGCGCGATGAACCCGCAGCCGCTGTACGACCTGGCGCCGCTGCTGCGCATCCTGGCGCTCGGCGCGCTGATCGCGCTGGCGCCGCTGGCGTGGATCGTCGTGCGGCATCGTGCCGGCCATCCGGTGGCGCGCTGGCGCGCGCTCACGGTGCTGACGCTGTTCCTCACCTTCGATCTCGTGCTGTTCGGCGCCTTCACGCGGCTCACCGACTCCGGCCTGGGCTGCCCCGACTGGCCCGGCTGCTATGGCAACGCCAGCCCGCTGGGCGCCCACCACGAGATCCACGCCGCACAGAGTGCGATGCCCGAAGGCCCTGTCACGCAGCGCAAGGCGTGGGTCGAGATGATCCACCGCTACCTCGCCACGATGGTCGGCGGGCTGATCCTGGTGCTGTGTGCGGTGGCATGGTGGCAGCGCGGACGGCACCGCGAGGCGGAGGGGCCGTCGCCCTGGTGGGCCACCACGACGCTGGTGTGGGTGTGCGTGCAGGGCGCCTTCGGCGCGCTCACCGTGACCTGGAAGCTCTATCCGGCCATCGTCACCGCGCACCTGCTGGGTGGGCTGGCCTTGCTGGCGCTGCTGGCCGCGCAGGCCCGTGCCTTCGAGGCGGCGCCGCTGCACCTGAGCCGCGGGCTGCGCCGGGCCATCGGCGTGGTGGCCCTGCTCGCGCTGGTGCAGATCGCGCTCGGCGGCTGGGTCAGCACCAATTACGCCGTGCTCGCCTGCAGCGACTTTCCCACCTGCCAGGGCCGGTGGTGGCCCGAGATGGACTTCGGCCACGGCTTCACGATCCGCCGTCCGCTGGGCATGACGGCCGATGGCGAATGGCTGCCGTTTGCCGCGCTGACCGCCATCCACTACGCCCACCGGCTGATGGCCTATGCCGTGCTGATCGGCCTGCTGGCGCTGGCTGCTGCCCTGCGCGCCACCGGCGATGCTGGCGCGCGCCGCTTCGCGTTCGGGCTGGCTGGGGTCGCGCTGTGGCAGCTCGGCAGCGGCCTGTCCAACGTCGTGCTCGGCTGGCCGCTGGCCGGCGCGGTGGCGCACACCGGCGGCGCGGCCGCGCTCGTCGTCCTGCTGACCACGCTGGCGGTGCGGCTGCGCCAGGGCGCTGCGGCGGCACACACAGCCCCCACGCCGCTGCGCCCGGTGCGCGCTTCGTAGAATCGCCGGTTCCCTTCGCACGCCATGGCCAACACCGTCAGCACCCCCAGCGCTCCTGCCTCGGCCGCCTCGCGGCTGCGGCAGTACTATGTGCTGACCAAGCCGCGCGTGGTGCAGCTGATCGTGTTCTGCGCGGTCATCGGCATGCTGCTGGCCGAGCCGGGCCTGCCCGACTGGCGGGTGGCGCTCGCGGCCACCGCCGGCATCTGGCTGGTCGCCGCCGCCGCGGCCGCCTTCAACTGCCTGGTCGAGCAGCACATCGACGCCAAGATGGCCCGCACCGCGTGGCGACCCACCGCCAAGGGCGAGCTGACCAACACGCAGGCGCTGCTGTTCTCGATGCTGCTGTGCGGCATCGGCAGCGCCTTGCTGTGGGTGTATGTCAACCCGCTGACGATGTGGCTCACCTTCGCCACCTTCGTCGGCTATGCGGTCGTCTACACCGTGTTCCTCAAGCCGACCACGCCACAGAACATCGTGATCGGCGGTGCCTCCGGCGCGATGCCGCCGGTGCTGGGCTGGGCCGCGATGCGCGGCGACGTGGGGCCCGAGGCGCTGATGCTGTGCCTGATCATCTTCCTGTGGACGCCGCCGCATTTCTGGGCGCTGGCGCTGTACCGCGCCGAAGACTACCGCCGCTCGGGCCTGCCGATGCTGCCGGTGACGCACGGCAACGAGTTCACGCGGCTGCATGTGCTG
Organism: uncultured bacterium; assembly: GCA_966212505.1. GTDB lineage: Bacteria > Pseudomonadota > Gammaproteobacteria > Burkholderiales > Burkholderiaceae_C > CAMLIZ01. The sequence continues at coordinate 42,964 of CBIHRS010000036.1, read as the reverse complement.
CTCTACACGCTGGTGCTGTTCGCCGGCACGCTGCTGCCCTTCGTGTATGGCATGAGCGGCTGGCTCTACCTGGCGGCGGCGGTGCTGCTGGGCGGCGGCTTCATCGCCTACGCCTTCAAGCTGTGGCGCGAGTACAGCGATGCGCTGGCGCGCCGCACCTTCCGCTTCTCGATCCTGCACCTGTCGCTGCTGTTCGCGGCGCTGCTGCTCGATCACTACCTGATGCCGCTGTTCGCATGAGCCTCCTCACTCGACGCACGCTGCTGGGCGCAGCCTTCGGCCTGCCGCTGCTGGGCGGCTGCGACGACCGTCGCAACAAGCCTTCGTTCCAGGCGGTCGATATCACCGGCGCGCCCTATGCGCGCTCGCTGTCGCTGCCCGATGCCGACGGCAAGCCGCGCACGCTGGCCGACTTCAAGGGCAAGGTCGTCGTGGTGTTCTTCGGCTACACGCAGTGCCCTGATGTCTGCCCCACCACGATGGCCGAGCTGGCCGAAGTGAAGCGGTCGCTCGGCGCGCAGGGCGACAAGGTGCAGGGCGTGTTCGTCACCGTCGATCCCGAACGCGACACGCCCGAGCTGCTGAAGGCCTACCTGAAGAACTTCGACCCGAGCTTCGTCGCGCTGCGCGGCTCGCCGGAGCAGACCGCCGAGGTCGCCAAGGAGTTCAAGGTGTTCTACGCCAAGGTGCCCGGCAAGACGCCCGGCAGCTACACGATGGACCACACCGCCGGCTCCTACATCTTCGACCCTGAAGGCCGGATCCGCCTGTTCACCCGCTACGGCAACGGCCAGGGGGCCAAGGCGCTCGCGGCCGACATCGGCCAGCTGCTCGCCGGGGCCTGAATGAGCCGGCCAGGCACGCTGCTTGCCGAAAGCCGGGTGCTTCAGGACGGGCCCTGACGGCGACGGTTCCCTCTTTCGGGGGAATTGCCTTGGTTTCACAGTGCGTTGACGATGGGCCTGCCGCTCCTGCGGCGGAAGGACCATGCCGAACAACGACCAGCAGACGAAGGAGGAGCCGGCCCGCGCGGCAGAGCATGCGCAGGAGCCGGATTTCCTGGCCACCTGGCCGGCCGGCCCTTCGGAGCGTCGCCGTGCGTCGATCGCGTTGATCGTCTCGGCGGTGCTGTTCGCCGCCGCCTTGCCCTTCGCGAAGCTGCAATTGCCCAAGGTCTGGGCCTTCATCCCGGTCTACGAATCGGCCCTGGTCGTCAACGACGCGATCACCGCGGCGCTGCTGTTCGGCCAGTGCCGCATCCTGCGTTCGCGCGCGCTGCTGGTGCTGGCCTGCGGCTACCTGTTCACCGCCTTGCTCACCGTGATGCACGCGCTCAGCTTCCCGGGCCTGTTCTCCGAGGCCGGCCTGCTCGGCGGCGGGCCGCAGACGACGGCGTGGCTCTACATGTTCTGGCATGGCGGGTTTCCGCTGTTCGTGATCGGCTACGTGCTGATCGCCGAAGGCCGGGCCGGGGCGGCCGATGCGCCGGTCTCGCCCCGCATGGTGGCGGCGATGCTGCTGCTGGTGGCGGCCGCCACCAGCGGGCTCACCGCCTGGGCCACGACCGGCCACGCGAGCCTGCCGCCCATCATGCAGGGCACGCACTACACGCCGGCGATGAAAGCGGTGATCGGCTGCGTCTGGGTACTGGGCCTGGTGGCGCTGGTGGCGCTGTGGCGGCACCGGCCCTGGTCGGTGCTCGAGCTGTGGCTGATGGTGGTGCTGTGCGCCTGGGTGTTCGACATCGCGCTGTCGGCCGTGTTCAACGCCGGCCGCTTCGACCTCGGCTTCTACGCCGGCCGGCTCTACGGCCTGCTGGCAGCCAGCTTCGTGTTGATGGAGCTGCTGCTCGAACATGGCCGGCTCTATGCGCGGCTGGTGCTCCTGCACCGCAGCGAGCGGCAGAAGGCGGCCGAGCTCATGGCCGCGCGCGACGAGGCGCAGCGGGCCAACGAGGCGAAGAGCATCTTCCTCGCCAACATGAGCCACGAGATCCGGACGCCGATGAACGCGATCATCGGCCTGACCGACCTCGTGCTCGACACCGAGCTGGCCGACCAGCAGCGCGACTATCTCTCCAAGGTGCAGCTCTCGTCGAAAGCGCTGCTCGGGCTGCTGAACGACATCCTCGACTACTCGAAGATCGAGGCCGGCAAGCTCGCGCTCGAGGCCGAGGAGTTCAACCTCGAGGAGACGATCGAGAACGTGGGCAACCTGTTCTCGGCCAAGATCGAGGAGGCCGGGCTCGAGCTCTTCTTCGAGATCGACGAAGAGATTCCTCAGCGCCTGCTGGGCGATCCGCTGCGCCTGACGCAGGTGCTGAACAACCTGCTCGGCAACGCGATCAAGTTCACGCCGCGCGGCGAGATCGTCATCGCGGCGCAGCTGGTCGACCTGGGAGCCCGTCAGGCCTGGCTGCGCTTTGCGGTCAAGGATACCGGCATCGGCCTGTCGAAGGAGCAGTCCGACCGGCTGTTCAAGGCCTTCAGCCAGGCTGACCGGACCATCATGCGCAAGTACGGCGGCACCGGGCTGGGCCTGGCGATCTGCAAGCGGCTGGTGGAGCTGATGGGCGGCGAGATCGCGGTCTCCAGCCTGCCGGGCCAGGGCAGCACCTTCAGCTTCACCGCGCGCTTCGACCTGCCGGCCCAGGGCGCCGAGCGGCTTGACCTGCACCAGATCCAGGGCATGCGCGCACTGGTGGTCGACCATCGGCCCACCTCGCGCCACATCCTGCAGCAGGTGCTGGCCTCGTGGAAGTTCGAAGTGTTGCTGGCCTTCTCGGAGGCCGAGGCGCTGGCCGAACTGCGCCGCGCCGCCGGCACCGGGCGCGCCTTCGAACTCGTGGTGCTCGACTGGAAGACCGGCGGCGTCGACTGGCTGCTGCAGGCCGAACGCGATGGCGTGCACCTGCCGGTGGTCGTGATCCTCGCCACGCGCCATGCGAAGGCGCGCGCTGCCGAGAAGGCGTCGCCGCTGCACGTGGCGGCTGTGATCGACAAGCCCGTCACGCCCTCGCGCCTGTTCGACACCATCGTGCGGCTGCAGCACGGCGAGCGGCCGCTGCGCGTGCCGGTGCCGTCGCATCGTGCCGATCTCTACGAGGCGGCGAAGCCGATCGCCGGCGCCCAGGTGCTGCTGGTCGAGGACAACATCGTCAACCAGCAGGTGGCGGGCGCCTTCCTCGAGAAAGCGGGCCTGGTGGTGACGATCGCGAACAACGGCCTCGAGGCGATCGATGCGATCAAGCACGTGCGGTTCGACGCGGTGCTGATGGACATGCAGATGCCCGAGATGGATGGCATCCAGGCCACACGCGCCGCCCGGGCGCTGCCCGAAGGGCGCGACCTGCCGATCATCGCGATGACGGCCGCTGCGATGCAGCAGGACAAGCAGGACTGCCTCGATGCCGGCATGAACGCGCACGTTTCCAAGCCGATCGACCCGAAGGAACTGGTGCAGACGCTGCTGGCGTGGATTCCCGCGCGCCAGCCTGCGCCGGTGATCGACCCGCTGGCGCACAGCAGCTCCGCGGAGGATGCGCGCCTGCTCGAGCGCTCGCTGCCGGGCATCGCCGTGAATGCCGCACTGGGGCGGCTCTCCGGCAACATCGGCGCCTACCTGCAGCTGCTGCAGGCCTACCTGCAGCGCCATCGCGACGATGCGGCGCAGGTGCAGCACCAGTACCAGTCGGGCGACCTCGGCGGGCTCGCGCGCCTGGCGCATGCGCTGGCCGGCGAGGCCGGCATGCTGGGCATCGACTTCGTCGCCGAGCCTTCGCTGCGGCTGGCCGGCGCCCTGCGCATGCCGCCGGCCGAGCCGCTCGATCCGCTGGTGTCCTCGCTCGCCGAAGCCTGCAACCGGGCGACCGCGCTGCTGGCACATTGGCCCGGCGACGCGCAGATGGCGGCGGTTCACTGACGGCGCGAATCCCACGGCGCGAATCCTTTGGCGCGCAAGCCGCCTCTTGAGGAGCAGGCGTGTCCGCTCCGGACGCGCCCTCAACGAGGAACCCGTGCCCATGCATCCCTACCAGCATCCTGAAGACCTGCGGCTCACCGCCGAGCTTGCGCAACTGGCACCGGTGGAGGCCAAGGCCTTCCTGGCTTTCGACCATGCTGCCAAGCGCGAGGGTGGCCACCTCGATGCGAAGACCCGCGAGCTGATCTCGCTGGCGGTGGCGCTGACGACCCAGTGCGCCTACTGCCTCGATGTGCACACCCGCGGCGCGAAGCGCCAGGGCGCCACGCGCGAGGAACTGGCCGAAGTGGCGCTGGTGGCGTCGGCCGTGCGGGCCGGCGGCACGCTGGGCCATGCGCTGCTGGCGCTGAAGCTGTTCGACACGGCCTAGGCTTCGCCGGCGATCACACGCCGCAGCGCCTCGAGCTGCGCCTCGCCGAGCCGTCCGCTCTGGCGCGCGAGCCGCAGCTGGCGCAGCCCGAACTCGCGGTAGAACGCCGCATGCTCGGGGCCAAGGCCGGCCATCGCCGCCATGTGCCGGCCGACCACGCCGACATCGCCGCGCGACACCGGCCCGGCCAGCGCGCCGGCCAGGCCGCGCGCCTCGGCCATGTCGAGCGTGCCGCGCGCCAGCGGCAGCAGGGCCTGCAGCGCCGCCTCGTCATCGATGCCGAAACTGCGCCAGGCGTCCAGCGCCTCCTGCAGCATCGACAGCAGGAAGCTGGCCGCGAAGCTGGCGCCGGCGTGGTACAGCGCCCGTGCGCCGGGCGGCAGGTGCAGCGGCCGCATCCCGAGCCGCCCGGCCAGCTCGCGCAGGCGCGCCTCCAGCGCGGGCGGCCCCTCGATGGCGACCGCGCTGCCGGCGATCAGCCCGAGCGCACGCTGCGGGTCCGAGAAGATCTGCAGCGGATGGAAGCCGCCGGTGAGCGCACCCTGGCTCGCTGCGGATTCGAGCGCCGAGACTTCGGTCGCGCCGCTGCAGTGCACTACCTGCTGGCCGGCGCGCCACGGGAGGCGGGCGGCCGTGGGTGCGATCTCGTCGTCGGGGACGGTGAGGAACACGAGCTCGGCCGCTGCCGCCTCCTCGATCGTGACGCTTTGGCAGCCCGGCAGCGTCTGCGCGAGTGCCTCGGCCGAGGCCGGGCGCCGGCTGGCAACGGCCCGGACCGGACAGCCCTGCCGCGACAGCGCGGTGGCCAGCGCCGCGCCGAGGCGGCCGGCGCCGATGAATGCGATCGAACCCATGGCACTCCTCCGTCGAGAGCGGAGGATTGTGCGGCAGCGTCAGAGCGCGCCGAGCACGCGCTCGTGGTTCAACCGCACCTTCACCTGCCCGCTGCGCACGCCATGCACCACCGCATGGCGCCGCAGCGAGGTGTCGCGCCGCGCCGGCTGCAGGTAGAGCCCGCCATCGGCGCGGCGCAGCAGCGCCACCACCGGCGTGTGGGCCTTCGCGCCGCGCTGGATCACCACGCCGGTCTCGCCGGTGGCCAGCAGCACGAAGCAGCCGGGCGGGTACAGACCGAGGGTGCGCAGCATCGTCGCGCCGATCGCATCGGGATGGCCGTTGGCATCGAGGCAGGCATCGCGCGCGGCGATGGCGGGCGAGGCCGGTTCGCGGCTGGCGCGGCAGCTGAGCTTGGCGGTGTAGATGTCGACGCGGTGCAGCAGCTGCGCGAGCCGCCAGGGGTCGCCCTTGGCGTCGTCGGCGCTCACCGGGATGTCGTCGTGATGGCGGCGAGTGACCTCCAGCCACAGGCGGTCCTGCACGCCGGCGGCGGCCAGCAGCGCGGCGCTGCGGGCCGCGTGGGTGTGCACCTCTTCGCGCTGCAGGTCCGACAACGGGCCGCTCTGGCGTGCCAGCGCATCCTGCGTGGCCGACATCGACAGGTTCATCGTGAGCGCGGCGCGCACCAGGGTGTCGACCTCGTCGGCGGGCCAGTCGAGCGCCTCGGCGCACAGCTCGCAGATCAGTGCGCACAGCATCGCGTGCTGCGCGCTGTAGCGGTCCACCTCCACGCTGGCGCTCTGCAGCATCAGGTACAGCGCCATGTCCGGGCTGCGGTGGCCGAGCGTGCGCAGCCGCAGCGCGGCGGCGTCCAGCGCCTTCAGCCACTCGGCATCGGGCTCGGTGCTGCGCAACAGTTGCGACAGGTGGCGCTTCAGCTCATCCCAGGCATCGATGGCCTGCGGCGGCGGCATCGGCAGGGCGTCCGGCGAGATCTCGGGCGGTGGCGTGACGGTGCTCGTCGTGCTCATGGCCCGATGGTGGGCCCGGACGCCCAGGCCGTCTTGAGAGGGGTCAAAAAAGCGGCGGGTCGCTCAGGGAAGCGGATCGATCGCGTCGATCGCGGCCACGAAGCGGTAGCCCACGCGAGGGTAGGTGTGGATGATCTCGCCGATGCCGGGCTCGCCCTCGCGCAGCGCCTTGCGGATGCGCGCGATCGCCGAAGCCAGGGAGGCCAGGTGCACCATCTCGTGTTTCCAGATGCCGTCGAGCAGTTCGTCGGTACTGAGCACGCGGTCGCGATGCTCGATCATGTACATCAGCAGGTCGAAGGGCCGGGGCTGCAGCGCGCGCACGACGCCATCGACCAGCACCTCTCGGCAGGCGGGGCGCACCTCGCAGCGGCCGAAGCGGATGCTCTTCGGCTGCGCGGTGGCACTGGGCGGCAAGGGGGCCGGCGCGCTCGGCCGCGCCGCCGCGAACACCGGCGCATAGACTGGCGGGAACATCAGCGGGGGCCGCCCTGCAGCAGCTTCGCGCTCCGCGTGGCTGTAGGAGACCAGGGAAGAGATATCGAACATGGCGCGCTCTCGCTGTAGGGGGATGACCACTCTGTAGTCGAAACTCTACAGGTTGTAGCAAAACTCCGAAAGCTCGTCGCCGAGGTCAACTGTGACTTCTGCAGCACATTTGGTGCCGAGATGTAGTTGAACCACTACACCGGCCCTGCCTTGCAGCGGTCAATCGACCAGCCCGTGGCGCAGCGCGTAGCGGACCAGGTCGCTCAGCGATTCCTGGCCCAGCTTCTCCATCAGCCGCGCCTTGTAGGTGCTCACGGTGTTGGCCGCCAGGTTGAGGTCGGCCGCGATGTCGACCAGCGAGCGGCCCCTGACCAGCGCCTCCAGCACCTGGCGCTCGCGTGCCGAGAGCTGCTCCAGCGGCTCCTCCCGCTGGCGCTCGGAGCGGATCAGCGCGGCACTGAGCGACGGGTCCACGTAGCTGCGTCCGGCCGCCACCTGGTGCACGGCCTCGATCAGCAGCTCCGGCGAGATGTCCTTGGTGAGGTAGCCCCGGGCGCCGGCCTCGAGCGCGCGGCGCGCGATGTGCGGGTCGGCATGCATGGTCAGCACCAGCACCGGCAGCGCGGGGTGCGCGGCCACCACGCGCTCGATCAGGTCCACGTCCCTGGCGCCGGGCATCAGCAGGTCGAGCAGCAGCAGGTCGATGTCGCCGCGCGGCAGGCGCGCCAGCACTTCATCGGCCGAGGCGGCCTCGTCGACCGGGGCGAGCTGCTCATCGAGTTCGAGCACCTTGCGGATGCCGTCGCGCACCAGCGCGTGATCGTCGGCGACCAGGATGCGGATCCTGCCGGTGGAGGAGGGCTGCGAGCGCTTCATGGCTTGTCGATTTTGCACTACATGACGTCGATGTAACGCGAATTAATGCGCTGCCAGCACCGGTAAAACGGTCTTCCTGCGCGGTGCCCGCGTTCACCGACATCGAGTTGCAGCTCGATCCGCATGAGGGTTGACCGCGCGCACGCAGCGCAGCCAGCCCATCGCCATGCGCCCGAGTGAGGGCAGCCCACCGACCACCATCGAGAGGCTGTCGGCCACCACGCGGCGCAGCGACACGCCGGCTGCCACGTCGCAGCGCACGAGTCGCACGGCGCACACCGCCACGTCGAACGCGAGGCAGGTCGTGGCCAGGCACAGCGCCAGCAGGTGCCGGCCGCGCCCGACACCGCCCCACTCGGCCGCCTGCAGCGCCACGTGGCAGTGATCCAGCTCCTCCTTCGCATGCCAGCGCCACAGCCGCGCCTGCACTGATCCTTCGGCGGCCTGCAACAGATACGGCCGCTCCAGCAGTTCGCGCGACACCACCGCGGTGAGCAGTTCGAAGGCAGCACACAGCGCCAGCCGCATCGGCAGGGACAGCGTCGCCACTCCGTCGGCTGCGGCGTCCGCACGTCGCGCGGCTGCCGCGGCATCGGGCGTCGACGCCAGGATCGAGGCGTTGTAGCGTGCGTGCGCCCGCTGGTGCGCCTGCTCTTCGCGGATGAACCGGTCGACTTCAGCATGGAGTGGCAAGGGGATGCGCTCCTTCGCGGAAGACCGCCATTCCTCCAGCGTGGCGATGACGAAGCGCTCGCCCGCGGGCAGCAGCAGCGACAGCGCATCGAACAGGCGGGTGCGGGGCACCGTGCCGTTCCAGCATGCGGGGAGCGTCGTCGTCATCGGCAGGCTGGCAGGCAGGCCGATTCGAGCCGCCCGGTGAAGCGCTGGATCGCGGGCAGCGGCAGCGAGCGCCACAGCGGCGCGAGCGCCGACAACGGAACCGTGCCGCGCAGCAGGACGCCGTGGTCCAGCGATCGCTCATGCGGAAAGTAGCCGGGCTTGACCGCGACGATGCGGGTGAAGCCGCGGCGGTGGTAGTAGCGCAGCTGCGGGTCCAGCGGCAGGCCCTGGCGCCGGGCCATCACATAGTCTTCGACGGGGCGCATCGGATGGCGCGATTGCCATTCGGCCAGGCCCGGCAACGGCGACCCGAGGTAGATGTGGCGCCATCCCGCATAGAGCGAGATCGGCCAGAAGAAGCGCAGCAGCGCATCCACCCCCGCGGGTTCGCGGCTGCTCAGGCTGATGCCGAACAGCGAGCGGCTGCGCAGCGGCACCGGCAGCTGCAGCGCGTCGTTCCAGCTGTTCACGCGCCGCGCGAAATCGTCGGGCACCGGCCTGAGGAACAGCGAGGCCATCAAGCGGCCGCTGCGAGCGCAGAAGCTGCCGAGCGACAGGTTGGGAAACGCGGTGATGCGCTGCGACAGCTCGGGCTCGGTGGCGGCCTGCTCCTCGGTCCACTTCTCGTGTTCGAGCTCGAGCAGCGCCGGAATGTCCTGCGGTGTCAGGAATCGGGTGAGGGGCGCACGGTCGGTGGCGGAAGGCCACGCGGAGGGAGCGAGGATTTGATTGGCTTGCTGCATGCCGCATTCAGGGAAAACCCGGAACGCGGCATTTCGCCAAAGGGCCGTGACGGTTACGTGACAGGCCCGCTATGCCCGCACCCGATGCCGCTCGATCGAGGCCCGCTTCATCTCGATCGAGAAGCCGGGCCGCTGCGGCGGCATGTAGGCCGCATCGCGCACCACGCACGGGTCGACGAAGTGCTCGTGCAGGTGATCCACGTACTCGATCACACGGCCTTCGTGCGTGCCGGCGATGCACAGGTCATCGATCATCGAGAGGTGCTGCACGTATTCGCACAGCCCCACGCCGCCGGCGTGCGGGCAGACCTTGAGGCCATGCTTCGCGGCCATCAGCATCACCGCCAGCACCTCGTTGAGGCCGCCCAGGCGGCAGGCGTCGATCTGCACCACGTCGATCGCGCCGCGCATGATCAGCTGCTTGAAGACGATGCGGTTCTGGCACATCTCGCCGGTGGCCACCTGCATGCGGCCCTTCATCGCCTCGCGGATGCGGCGGTGGCCCTCGATGTCGTCGGGGCTGGTGGGCTCCTCGATGAACCAGGGCTTCGCGAAGGCCAGGTGCCCCAGCCACTCGATCGCCTGGTCGACCTCCCACACCTGGTTGGCGTCGATCATCAGCTGGCGGTCGGGCCCCAGCACCTCGCGCGCCACGCGCAGCCGGCGGATGTCGTCCTGCAGGTCGCGGCCCACCTTGAGCTTGATGTGGCGGAAGCCGGCATCGACCGCCTGCTGCGCCAGGCGGCGCAGCTTGTCGTCGTCGTAGCCCAGCCAGCCGGCCGAGGTGGTGTAGCAGGGGTAGCCGTGGGCGATCAGGTTCGCGCGGCGCCCGGCCTGCGCGGGCGCCTGCCGCTTCAGCAGCGCCAGCGCCTCATCGGGCGTGATGCAGTCGGTGATGTAGCGGAAGTCGACCAGCCGCACGATCTCTTCCGGGCTCATGTCGGCCACCAGCTGCCACACCGGCTTGCCCGCGGCTTTGGCCCACAGGTCCCAGGCGGCGTTGACGACCGCGCCGGTGGCCAGGTGGATCGCGCCCTTGTCCGGGCCGATCCAGCGCAGCTGGCTGTCGGAGGTGACATGGCGCCAGAAGCGCCCCATGTCCTCGGTGATCCATTGCAGGTCCAGGCCGACGACCAGGTGCGCCATCGCGCGGATCGCCGCACAGCAGATCTCGTTGCCGCGGCCGATCGTGAAGGTGAGGCCGTGGCCCTCGAGGCCGGGCGTGTCGGTCTCCAGCACCACGTAGGCCGCGGAGTAGTCGGGGTCGGGATTCATCGCGTCCGACCCGTCGAGGAACTGCGAGGTCGGGAAGCGGATGTCCTCGACACGTAGCGAGACGATCCGGGTCATCTCAAGCCTGCACCGTGCGTTGGCATTGCTCGCCCAGCCCCTGGATGCCCAGGCGCACCGTCTGGCCCGGCTTCAGGTACTTCGGCGGCTTCTGGCCCATGCCCACGCCGGGCGGCGTGCCGGTGGCGATCACGTCGCCGGGCTGCAGGCTCATGAAGCGGCTCAGGTAGCTCACCACCTGGCGCACGCCGAACACCATCGTGCGGGTGTTGCCGTTCTGGAAGCGGTGGCCGTCCACCTCGAGCCACAGGTCGAGGTTCTGCGGGTCGGGCACCTCGTCGGCGGTGACCAGCCAGGGGCCGATCGGGCCGAAGGTGTCGCAGCCCTTGCCCTTGTCCCACTGGCCGCCGCGCTCGAGCTGGTATTCGCGCTCGGACACGTCGTGCACCACGCAGTAGCCGGCCACGTGCTGCAGCGCATCGGCCTCGGCGATGTAGCGGCCGCCGGTGCCGATGACCACGCCGAGCTCCACCTCCCAGTCGGTCTTGGCGGAGCCGCGCGGGATCTCGATGTCGTCGTCCGGCCCGCAGATCGCGCTGGTCCACTTGCCGAACACCACCGGCTCGGCCGGCACCGCCATGCCGGACTCGGCCGCATGGTCGGCGTAGTTCAGGCCGATGCAGATGAACTTGCCGACGCGGCCCACGCAGGGCCCGAGGCGCAGGCCCTGCTGTGGCGTGCCGTCCACCAGCGGCAGCGAGGCCGGATCGATGCAGCGCAGCCGGGCCAGGCCTTCGGTGGTGAGCACATCGCCGGCGATGTCGGGCACGACGGCGCAGAGGTCGCGCACGCGGCCCTGCGCGTCGAGCAGGCCGGGCTTTTCGTGGCCGGTGGGGCCGTAGCGGAGGAGCTTCATCAGGGGTGTCCTTTCAATCGCAATCGCGGGGTCTTCAGATGGTGACGCCGCCGTCGACCAGCACCGCCTGGCCGGTGACGAAGCGGGATTCGTCGCTCAGCAGGTAGACCACCATCGGCGCGATGTCGTCCACGGTGGCCAGGCGGCCCATCGGCTGGCGGGCGATGAAGTTCTTCTCGGCCTGCACCGGGTCGGGCGCGTTGGCGATGCGCTGGCGCAGCGACGGCGTGTCGACCGTGCCGGGGCACAGCGCATTGCAGCGCAGCCCGTGCGTGACATAGTCGGCCGCGATCGCCTTCGTGAGGCCGATCACCGCGGCCTTGGTGGCGCCGTAGGCGAAGCGATTGGGAAAGCCCTTGATCGACGAGGCCATCGAGGCCATGTTGAGCAACGAGGCCGTGCCGCCGTTGGCGGCCTTCTGCAGCATGCCGGGCAGGAAGGCGCGGGCCATGCGGTACATGCTCTTCACGTTGAGGTCGAAGCTGAAGTCCCAGGCCGCTTCGTCGCAGCCGAGGATCGTGCCTTCGTGCACGAAGCCGGCGCAGTTGAACAGGCCGTCGAGCGGCGGCAGCTCTCGCGCCAGCGCTTCGATCGCGGCGGCATCGCGCACGTCGAGCGGGCGGGCCTGCACGCCGGGCGCTTCGGCGGTCAGCGTCTCCAGCAGCGCCGGCTGCAGGTCGGTGGCGATCACGTGCGCGCCTTCGCGCGCGCAGGCGATCGCGCTGGCGCGGCCGATGCCTTGGCCGGCCGCGGTGATCAGGAGGGTCTTGCCTTGCAGGCGCATCGCGGTTCCTTGTTCGTTCGTCTGAGGGTCAGGGCAACGCGCGATCCAGGTGCACGTAGCCGCCATCGGGATGCAGCCACTGGCCGGTGGTGTGCGAGCAGCGGTCGGAGAGCAGGAACACCACCTGGTCGGCGATCTCCTGGTCGGTGGTCATGCGGTGGCCGAGCGGGATGCGGCGGCTGATGTCGGCCAGCGCGGCCTCCGGGTCGGGGCGGGACGAGATCCAGCGCCGGTACATCGGCGTCATCACCTCGGCCGGCAGCACCGCGTTGACCCGCACGCCCTGCGGCGCCAGCGATGCGGCCCACTCGCGCGTGAGCCCGAGCAGGCCCGCCTTGGCGGCCACGTAGCCGCTGGTGCCGCCCTGGCCGGTGAGCGCTGTCTTCGACGCGATGTTGACGATCGCGCCCTGCCGCTGCACCAGCTGCGGCAGGCACAGGTGGGCCATCAGGTAGCAGTGCACCAGGTTGGCTTCGAGCGAACGCCGGAAGGCCTCGCAGCCGGCTTCCAGGCCCACGCCGTCGTTGACGCCGGCGTTGTTCACCAGCCCGTCGATGCTGCCGAAGCGCGATACGGCATCCGCTACTGCGCGCCGGCACGCAGCCTCGTCGGTCATCTCCAGCCGGTGGAAGCCGGTGCGCGGCTGCAGCGCGCGCAGCTCCTGCTCGAACGCCGGCTCTGGCGCCTGCCGGTCCAGCACCACGGGAATCGCCGCTTCGCGCGCCAGCTGCCGGCAGATCGCGGCGCCGATGCCCGCCGCGCCGCCGGTCACGAGGACGACCTTGTCCTTCAGATGCAGATCCATCGTGTGCTCAATCCTTGTCGTTCATGCGCATGGTGCGCCGTCGAGTTCGTGCCGTGTCGGCAGGCCATCGCTGTCGCCGGGGAACTGCACGACGCGTGCGCCGATGCGGTTGCCGCGCATCGCGGCCTCGGGCAGGGCCAGGCCTTCGAGCAGGCCGCTGATCACGCCCACCGCGAAGCCGTCGCCGGCGCCCACGGTGTCGACCACGCACGGCACTGGCACGCCGGGCACGCGCTGCCGTGTGCCGTCGCGGGCCGCGCACCAGGCGCCCTCGGCGCCGAGCTTGACCACCACCTGCGAGGCGCCGCGCGCCAGGTAGTGCTCGGCGATGGCCTCGGCCTCGCGGTGGCCGGTCAGGCGCCGGCCTTCGTCGAGTCCGGGCAGCACCAGGTCGCACAGCGCCGCCAGCTCGTTCAGCGTGGCCGCCATCGCGGTGGCCGAGGCCCACAGCCGCGGCCGCAGGTTGGGATCGAACGAGATCGTCATCCCCTGGCCGCGGGCCCAGCGCACCGCGTCGAACACCAGCGCGCGGCAACCGGCCGACAGCGCCGGCGAGATGCCGGTGAGGTGCAGGTGGCGCGCGCGCACCGCGCCCAGCCGCGCCAGGTCTTCCGGGCCCATGCCGCTGGCCGCCGAGCCGCGGCGGTGGTATTCGATCTCGGGGTCGCTGCCGTCGGCCGTGCGGGCCTTCAGCATGAAGCCGGTGCGCTCGCCTTCGCACAGCGCCACCAGCGTGGTCGCGATGCCTTCGGCCGCCATCGTGTCGAGCAGGAAGCGGCCGAAGCTGTCGGCGCCCAGCCGGCTCAGGTAGCCCACCCGCAGGCCGAGCCGTGCCAGGCCGATGGCCACGTTGAGCTCGGCGCCGGCGCTGTAGCGGCCGAAGCGCGTGGCCTGCGCGAGCGGCACGGCCTCCTCGGCGGCGAAGAGCACCATCGGCTCGCCGAGGGTCAGCACGTCGAGCTGCGGCTGCGGTGGCTGCATCACATCACCGCGCCGAGCTGCCAGGGCACGAACTCGTTGTCGCCCAGGCCGTGCTGCTCGCTGAGCGTGGGCTGGCCCGAGGCCGTGGCCAGCATCAGCCGGAAGATGCGCTCGCCGGCCTCGGCCACGCTCATCGTGCCGTCGACGATCTCGCCGGCGTTGAAGTCCATGTCGAGGCTCATGCGCCGGTACATCGCGCTGTTGGTCGCGAGCTTCAGCGAGGGCACGGGCTTGCAGCCGTAGGTGGAGCCGCGGCCGGTGGTGAAGCAGATCAGGTTGGCGCCGCCGGCCACCTGCCCGGTGGCCGACACCGGGTCGTAGCCCGGCGTGTCCATGAACACCAGGCCGTGGCTTTGCACCGGCTGCGCGTACTCGACCACGTCGGCCAGCGTGCTGCCGCCGCCCTTGGCCACCGCGCCCAGCGATTTCTCGAGGATGGTGCTGATGCCGCCGGCCTTGTTGCCCGGCGACGGGTTGTTGTTCATCTCGGCGCCGTTGCGGGCCGCGTAGTCTTCCCACCAGTGCAGCCGGGCCAGCAGCCGGTCGGCCACCGCGGGCGAGGCGGCGCGTGCGATCAGCAGGTGCTCGGCGCCGTAGATCTCCGGCGTTTCCGACAGGATGGCGGTGCCGCCGTGGCGCACCAGCAGGTCCACCGCCGCACCGAGGGCCGGGTTGGCGCTGATGCCCGAGTAGCCATCGGAGCCGCCGCATTGCAGGCCGACGACGAGGTGCGAGGCCGCCACCGTGCTGCGCCGGGCCGAGGCCGCCTGCCCCGCCAGTTCGCGCACCAGGTCCTGGCCCTGCGCGATCGCTTCGCGCGTGCCGCCGGCTTCCTGGATCGTGAGCCGGCGCACGCGGCCGCGGGCCGGTGCGTCGAGGCCCTCGACCAGCCCGTCGACCTGGTTCACCTCGCAGCCCAGGCCTACCAGCAGCACGGCTGCGAAGTTCGGGTGCAGGGCATAGCCGCGCAGCGTGCGGCGCAGCACCGCGAGGCCTTCGCCCTCGCTCATGCCGCAGCCGCTGCCGTGGGTGATCGCGACCACGCCGTCGATGCCGGGCAGCGCGGCCGGCGCCGGGCCGCTGAAGGCCTGCGCGATCGCCTTGCAGACCGTGGCCGAGCAGTTCACCGACGAGATCACGCCGATGTAGTTGCGCGTGCCGACGCGGCCATCGGCGCGCACGAAGCCTTCGAAGGTGGCGGCCTCGTGCACCGGCAGCGTGTCCGGGGTGCCGCTGTCTGGCGCGCGGGCGGGCAGCGCCTGGCCCATGCCGAGGTTGTGCACGTGCACGTGCTCGCCGGCCTCGATGGCGGCGCTGGCCACGCCGATCGGCTGGCCGTACTTGAGCACCACCTCGCCGGGCGCGATGGGCCGCAGCGCGATCTTGTGGCCGGCGGCGATGGCGTTGCGCACCTGCAGCGCGGCGCCGCCGGGCCGCAAGAGGCTCGCGCCTTCGGCCAGCGCTACCCGCGCTACCGCGACGTTGTCGCGCTCGTGCAGGACGATCAGCTCAGTCGACATGGAACACGCACTCCATCGAGGCCCAGTGCTCGCCGGGGGCGCGGCTGGGCAGGGGGCGCTGGCAGGGGCCGCAGAAGGTCCACCAGCGGCGGGTTTCGGGGTCGGCGGCGATCGCGGCCATGTCGGCCTCGTAGTCGGTGCCGTGGTATTCCCAGTAGCCGAACAGCAGGTTCTCCGGCTCGCGCAGGAAGATGCTGTAGTTGCGGATGTTGGAGGCGGCCAGCCGCGCCAGCACGGCCGGCCACACGGCGGCGTGCAGCCGCTTGTATTCGGCGATGTGCTCCGGCTCGATGCCGATCACCATGCCCATGCGTTGCATTGCGTGCTCCTGGTTCAGTGGGGGGCCAGCACCGCCTGCAGCCGGGGCTGCGGCAGGCCGGGCACATGGCGCTGCGCGAGCTCGACCAGCGGCTGCACGCGCCGTGCCTTCTTCTGTTCGTGGTTCTGCGCGATGTCGGCCAGCCGGTGCGCGAGAAACGGATTGAGCAGCCGGTCGCGCAGGGCCACGAGGTAGCTGCGCGCCTCGTCGCCCTGGCCGAGCGCATCGAACACCGGCAGCACCTCGTGCTGCCAGGTGTCTTCGAGCGCTTCGCGCAGCGTCGGGGTCTGCATCGCCTGCAGCACCGTCATGTCGGCCGCGAGGCCCCGCTTGCTCCACAGGTCGGCCAGCAGCGTGTGGCCGAGGTTGAGCAGGAAGAGCTTGAGCCGCTCGTGGCGCGCCAGGTCGTCGGTGAGCACGATGGCCGGATGCCGGCACGGCAGCTGCAGCCGCGGCTGCGCTTCGATGGCCCACAGCGCATAAGGCTCGGCCACCGCGCCCACCGGCTCCAGCGCCTGCGAGACGATGCGGTCGACCAGCGAGTTGGCCCACACCACGTGCGCCTGCAGCCAGTCGACGAAGGCCGGCGTGCAGCCCCATTCGCGCGCCAGCGTCGCGACGATCCCGCGCAGCCGCTCGCCGTTGCGCGACACCAGCTCGCAGGGCAGCAGCGTCAGCGGCGCGTCGGGCCTGGCCTGCCAGCGGTCGTGCAGCAGCACCAGCAGCTTGGCGGGAAACGACGCCGGCGCCGCGGCCCCGGCGGCCAGCAGGGCCGGACCATCGTCGGGCGTCACGGCCCAGCCGTTGTCGCCGGTGTTGGAGACGATCACCTGCACCGGGCCGCGCATGCGCTCGCGCACCGCGGGCCAGTGGGTCGAGGCATGGAAGGCCTCGCGCACCGAAGCGCAGGTCTTGCGCTGCTCCACCGCCAGGCCGTCGGCCAGGCCGCGCACGATCACGTCGAAGCCCTCCGCGCGCGCCATCGCCCGCATGCGCGCCGTGCTGGCGGGGTTGCCGGTGGTCTGCACGACCGTGATGCCGCCCAGCGCCATGCCGCGCTCGGCGGCTTCGCTGACGAAGAGGTCCACATGGGCCTGCAGGAAGCGGCTGGTGCCGAACTGCAGGATCGGGTGTCCTGTGTCCATCAGCACTCGACGATGGCCTTGATCACGCCCTCGGCCGGGTCCAGCAGCCGCGCGAAGCCGGTGGGCACGTCGGCCAGCGCGAGGCGGTGCGTGGCCAGGGCCGCATCGGGCACCTGGCCGTTGCGCATCGCCGTCATCACGGTCTCGAAGTCTTCGGTGGTCGCGTTGCGGCTGCTCAGCAGCGTGGCCTCGCGCTTGTGGAACTCGGGATCGGAGAAGCGGATGTCGCCCTGCACGATGGACACCAGCACATAGCGCCCGCCATGCGCGATGAAGCGGAAGCCGCGCTCCATCGCCTGGGCGTTGCCCGTGGCATCGAACACCACGTCGAAGAACTCGCCGCCGCTCAGCTGCGAGAGCGCGGCCTCGTCGCCTTCGCCCAGCGTCACGGCGGCGGCCACGCCCACGTGCTTCAGCGCGAAGTCGAGCCGGTCCTGCCGGCCGTCGAGGGCGATGACGGTGGCGCCGCGCAGCTTCGCGAAGATCATCGCCGCCAGGCCGATCGGCCCGGCGCCGACGACCAGCACGCGCTGGCCGGCGGCTACTTCGCCGCGGCGCACCGCATGCGCGCCGATCGCCAGGAATTCGAGCATCGCCGCCTGGTCGAGCGAGATGCCCGAGGCCTTGCCGACGAAGCGCTGCGGCACGGCCAGGTATTCGGTGAAGGCGCCGTCGCGGTGCACGCCCAGCACCTGGATGCGCACGCAGCAGTTGGGCTTGCCCTGCCGGCACGCGATGCAGTGGCCGCAGGAGAGATAGGGCATCACGTAGACCGGCTCGCCCGGCACCAGGCCGCTGTCGGCATCGGCCTCTTCCACCACGCCCGAGAGCTCATGGCCCATCACGCGCGGGTAGGCGAGGTAGGGCTGGTTGCCGGTGAAGATGTGCAGGTCGGTGCCGCAGACGCCGACCCGCTTCACGCGCAGCAGCACCTCGCCGGTTGCACGCTCCGGGCGCGGGCGCTGCAGTGCCTGGAGGTTTCTCGGGGATTCGCAGATGACGGTCAGCATGGGGCAGGGGAAGGAGGGGGAAGGTCCAGGCCGTAAAGGCGCATCGCGTTGCCGCCGAACACCTCGGCCTGGTGCGAGCCCAGCAGCGCCTGGCTCATCTCGAGCCAGGCCTGGTAGTCGCCGGCCAGGCGCAATACCGGCCAGTCGCTGCCCCACAGCAGGCGCGTGGGGCCGAACAGCTCCCACAGCGCCTGCACATAGGGACGCAACGCGTCGGCGCTGCGCCGCGGCCCGGCTTCGGTGAGCAGGCCCGAGACCTTGCAGGCCACGTTCGGCAGCGCGGCCAGCGCCG
The DNA here is from genome assembly GCA_966212505.1 of uncultured bacterium. Lineage (GTDB taxonomy): Bacteria > Pseudomonadota > Gammaproteobacteria > Burkholderiales > Burkholderiaceae_C > CAMLIZ01. The sequence continues at coordinate 24,735 of CBIHRS010000036.1, read as the reverse complement.
CGATGCGGCGGCGCCAGGGCTCGAGCTCGCCGCTGGCGATCGGCGGCTTGGCGCCGTGGTCGATCACGATCTTCAAGCCGGGGTGGCGCGCCGCGAAGGCGTGCAGCGCCTCGAGGTGGCGCGTCAGCACCAGTGCATCGAACACCAGCCCGTGCTGCGCCATCGCACGCGCGGCCGGGTCGACGGCCGGATCGGCGATCCAGTGGTCGTCGGCCAGGTCCTGCAGCATCGGGCGCAGGCCCTTGAGCTTGCGGTGCGCGGCCAGCGCGGCGATGCGCGCCGGCGCATCCGGCGCCTTCATGTCCACCCACCCGACCACGCCCCAGATGAAAGGGTGTTCGTCGGCGAGCGACAGCATCCAGCGCGTGTCGTCCTCGCTGGGCAGCGACTGCACGAGCACGGTGCCGTGGATGCCGGCCTGCACGCGCAGCGGCGCCAGGTCGGCCGGCAGGAAATCGCGATGGATCTCGTGCAGCGCCGCGGGCGGCCACTGGCCTTGCCGGTCGGCGATGCGCCAGAAGTGCTGGTGAGCGTCGATCACAGGTGTACGGCTCATGCCAATGACCCAAGGCATTCAAGCGCCCCCTGGGGGGAGGCGGCGAAGGCACTTCGGGGGGACATCAGTACAGAACGTTCTTCGCCTCGGGCGAATCGATGTTCTTCTTGGTGACCATCACCACGCCGGTGTCGCGGAACTTCGGCACCTTCTTGCCCTGGATCACTTCGACGGCGGTCTTCACGCCGAGGCTGCCCATCTGGTAGGCGCTCTGCACCGCGATGGCCTCGATGGTGCCGTCCTTGACGAAGGCCTGCAGGTCGCCGTTGCCGTCGAAGCCGATGGCGGCGACCTTGCCGGCCTTGCCCGACTGCACCAGCGCGCGGCCCATGCCGATGGCGGTGGGCTCATTGGCGCCGAAGATGCCCTTGAGGTCGGCGTTGGCGGCCAGCACGTCGGTGGTCTGGTTCAGGGCCGTGCCCATCTGCGAGTTCGAATAGAACGGCCCCACCACCTGCAGCTTGGAGTGCTTCTCGATGTACTTGCGGAAGCCGCCCACGCGGCCGATCTCGGAGCCCGAGCCCGCGGTGTACGACATGATCGCGATCTTGCCGGTGGTGCCGATCTTGGCGATCAGCGCCTGCGCGCAGAGCTCGCCGGCCTTCTCGTTGTCGGTCGCGAGGAAGGACTGGTAGTAGGACTCGCTTCCCTTGCCGGCCGCCGAGTCGATGAGGATCACCGGGATCTTCGCTTCCCAGGCCTTCTTCATCGCGGGGATGAGCGCATCGGGATCGGAGGGTGCGAGCACGATCGCCGCCACCTTGCGGTTGACCGCGTTCTCCACCAGCGCCACCTGGCCGGCCAGGTCGGTGTCGGATGCCGCGCCCTGGAAGCTGGCGGTGTAGCCCTTGAGCCCGGCCACGCCGTCATTGGCGCCCTTCTTCACGTTCTGCCAGAAATCGGAATTCGCGGTCTTCACGATGACGGCGATCTCCTTGTCGGCGGCCATGGCCGGGGTGACGGACGCTGCCGCGAGCATCAGGCTCGATGCGAACCAGGTGGTCAGAAGCTTTTTCATGTCTCGAATCCTCTTGGTGAAGACGGTTGTCTCTCAGTCCCGGTCATCCCGCCGGGGAGGTTCATCGCCGATGACGCATCTGGTCGATCCACACCGTGAGGAGGATCACCAGGCCGATGATGATTTGCTGCACGAAGGCGGACACGCCACCCATGTTCAGGCCGTTGCGCAGGATGCCGATGACGAAGGCGCCGATGAGCGTGCCGGAGATGCTGCCCACGCCGCCCGACAGCGAAGTGCCGCCGATCACGGCTGCCGCGATCGCGTCGAGCTCGTACATCAGGCCTTCGCTGGGCTGGGCGGTGACCAGGCGCGACATCAGCACGCAGCCGGTGAGCCCGGCGAGCGTGCCCGACAGCACATAGGCGAACAGGGTGACGCCGCGCACCTCCACGCCGGACAGCCGCGCTGCTTCGGTGTTCGAACCCACTGCATAGAGATGCCGCCCCAGCCGCGTGCGGTTGAGCAGCACCGCCACGGCGATCGCCAGCATGACCATCAGCAGCACGGGGTAGGGGATGCCGGGGAACAGCACGTCGGGAAAGCCGTCGTCGCCCACCTTCGCGATGCGCCACAGCGAGCCGTTGCCGAGCGCGGCGAATCCGTCGCCCAGGCCGCCGATGGCCTTGGCGTCGGTGATCTGCAGCGCCACGCCGCGGGCGACCAGCATCATTCCCAAGGTGGCGATGAAGGGCGGCAGCTTGAGCCAGGTGACGCACAGGCCGTTGATCGCCCCGCACAGCGCGCCCACCAGCAGGCCGCCGGTCATGCTGGCCCACACCGGCAGGCCGGCCTTCACCAGCAGGGCAGCGGCCACGCCCGACAGCGCAAGCACGGCCCCCACCGACAGGTCGATGCCGCCGGTGATGATCACGCAGGTCGCGGCGATGCCGAGGTAGGCGATGGACGTGACCTGCAGCGCCACCGTCATGCCGTTGCCGACCGAGAAGAACGCCGGGCTGACGGCGGAGAACACGGCGGTCAGCACCAGCAGGCTCGCGAGCGCGGCGAATTTCTGGAAGAGGTCTTTCTGGCGGTCGGTCATGGAGAGACGGCGGTCGGTTCTGGGGAGGCGTGCGACAGGGGCCCGGTGGCGCCCGCGCCGTTGCGCCCGGAGGCGAAGTGCATGATTTCTTCCTGGCTGGTGTCGCGGGTCTGCAGCACTCGCATCAGGCGCCCTTCGTGGAACACCGCCACACGGTCGGTGAGGCCCAGGATCTCGGGCAGCTCGGAGCTGATCAGCACCACGCCGATGCCCTGCGCGGCGAGCTGGTCCATCAGCTGGTAGATGGCGTACTTGGCGCCCACGTCGATGCCGCGCGTGGGCTCGTCGAAGATGATCAGCCGCGCCTGGCGGAACAGCCATTTGCCGATGACGACCTTCTGCTGGTTGCCGCCCGACAGCAGCCGCGCCACCTGGTGCGGCCCCGGCGTGCGGATGCCCAGCGCCTCGATGTAGTGCTGTGCCGTCTTGGCTTCGGCGCGGAAGTCGATGAAGCCGCCGGCGCGGCACACCGCCTCCAGGTTGGCGAGCGTGAGGTTCTCGGCCACCGTCATCTTCACCGCGAGGCCGTGGGCCTTGCGGTCTTCGGAGACGTAGGCGATGCCGTGGCGGATCGCATCGATCGGCGTGCGGATCTCGAGCTCGGCGCCGCCGAAGCGGATGCTGCCGGCATCCGCCGGTTCGGCGCCGAACAGCGCGCGTGCAACCTCGGTGCGGCCGGCGCCGATCAAGCCGGCGAAGCCGAGGATCTCGCCGCGCTTCAGTTCGAAGTCGACCGGCCCGAACACGCCCTTGCGCTGCAGGCCGCGCACCTCGAGCAGCGTCTCGCCGGTGGGCACACTGTGGCGCGGCGGGAACTTGTCTTCCAGGTCGCGGCCCACCATCTGCGCGACGATGCGGTCGACCGTGGTGTCGGCGAAGGCGCTGCAGCTCACCCAGCGCCCGTCGCGCAGCACGGTGACGCGGTCGACGATGTGGGCCATTTCGTCGAGCCGGTGCGAGATGTAGACGATGCCCACGCCATCGCGCTTGAGCTCGTCGATCACCTCGAAGAGCCGGCCCGTCTCGGCCTCGGTGAGCGAGGAGGTGGGCTCGTCCATGATGAGCACCCGGGCGTTCATCGACAGCGCCTTGGCGATCTCGACCATCTGCTGCTGCGCCACCGGCAGCTGGTGGACCGGCGTGTCGGGATCGATGGCCACGCACAGGCGGGCCAGGCAGCGCTGCGCATCGGCGCGCAGGCGCTTGCGGTCGATGAACCAGCCGCGCCGCGGCTCGCGGGCCAGGAAGATGTTCTCCGCGACCGAGAGGTGCGGAATCAGGTTCAGCTCCTGGTGGATCATCACCACGCCCAGCGCCTCGGCCACGCGCGGCGTGCTCAGCGAGAGGGCGCGGCCTTCGAAGCGGAGGGTGCCGGCGTCGGGCTGGTAGACGCCGCTCATGATCTTCATCAGCGTCGACTTGCCGGCGCCGTTTTCGCCGCAGACGGCATGCACCTCGCCGGCATGGACGTCGAGATCGACGCCGTCGAGCGCCTGCACGGTGCCGAATGCCTTGCGGATGCCGGCCAGGCTCAGCAGCGGAAGGGACTCCGGTTTTTCGGCAGGGGGCATCGTGCGCCTGGGGTCATTCAAACTGGTCAGGCCACTATAGCAAAGACATTAAAGTGGTCAGACCAGTAGATTCCCCAACAGCGCCTCAGCGCCTCAGCGCGGCTACGCGGTGCCGACACCCTCGTCGATCCAGCGCTCACGCGACGCGGTCAGGTGGCCGAACATCGCGGCCGCCGCCTCGTGCGGATCGCGCGCTTCGAGCGCCCGGTAGATCGCCTCGTGCTCGTGCAGCGCCACGCCCCAGGTGTGGGCGTTCTCGGCCTGGCGGCTCATGCGCGACGAGATCAGCCCATGCCGGCCGTCGAACAGCTCGCTGACCATGCGCACGAGCACCGAATTCCCCGTCATCTCGGCGATCGCCACGTGGAAGCGGCGGTCGGCCTCCAGCGGCGACTGTCCGCGCCGCACGTCGCGCCGCATCGCATCGAGGCAGGCCTTCACCTGCTCCAGGCTCTGCGGCGTGGCGCGTGCCACCGCGAGCGTGATGATCGAGCCCTCGAGCACCGAGCGCGCCTGCATCAGCTCGCTCGGGCTCTCGCCCAGCATCAGCGGCTCCGGGGACCCGCTGGGCGGGGCGCACACGTAGATGCCCGAGCCCATGCGGATTTCCACGCGCCCCTCGATCTCGAGCGCGATCAGCGCCTCGCGCAGAGAAGGGCGGGAGACATCCAGCTGCAGCGCCAGCTCGCGCTCCGGCGGCAGCCGGGTGCCGGGCGCGAAGCCGCCCTGGTCGATCACCTGGCGGATCTGGTTGGCGACCTGCTGGTAGAGCCGGGGGCCGGCCTGCTTGGCGTTCGTTGCCATTCGTGCTCCTGTCGGGCCGCCATCAATTGGTCAGGCCACTTTGGGCGGAGCTTACCCCGGCAGCGCTTCGGCGGGCACGTGCCCGGTGATCGTCAGGCGGATCAGCGTGCCCTGGCCGGGCCGGCTCGTTACCTCGAGCGATCCACCGACCAGGTGCGCCCGCTCCTCCATGCCCAGCAGCCCGTAGCCGCTGCGGCGCTGCGCGGGATCGAAGCCGCTGCCGTCGTCGGAGATGCTCAGCTGCCACTGCCCGTCCACCGGCTGCAGCATCACGGTGACGTGACGGGCCTGCGCATGGCGACGCACGTTGTTGAGCGCCTCCTGCGCGATGCGGAACACCACGATCGCCACCTCGGGCGCCAGCTCGCGGCAGCCGGGGTCGACCTCGGCTTCGCAGGGCACGCCGGTGTCGCGCGTGAACTCGGCCGCCAGCCATTCCAGCGCCGCACCCACGCCGGCATCCAGCGCGACCGGCCTCAGATCGGCCACCAGCCGGCGCATGCTGGTGACCAGCCGTTCGACGCGGCTGCGCAGCTCATCCCACTGCCGCGGCGCCGGCGTCGTGCCCGCCGTGCCGCGCGCCCGCAGCACGGCCACCTCCATGTTGAGGGCGGCCAGCTGCTGGCCCAGCTCGTCATGCAGCTCGCGCGCCAGCCGCTTGCGTTCCTCTTCCAGCGAGCGGGCGTTGTGCGCGCCGAGCTCGCGCAGCGCTTCGCGCGAGGCCTCGAGCTGTTGCGTGCGTTGCTCCAGCTCCTGCGTGCGGCTAGCCACCAGCGCGCCGAGCGCCGCGGCCTGGCGCTCGAGCATGCGCGTGCGCAGGCGCACCAGCAGGCCTGCCAGCGTCAGGATCGCGATCGCCATCGCGGTGCGCGCCCAGCCCGTTTCGTGCCATGCCGGTGCCACGTGCAGCGGCCAGCGCGCGCCGAGCCAGTGGCCGCCATGGTCGGCGGCCCGCACCTCCAGCGTGTAGTCGCCTGGCGGCAGGTTGGTGTAGCGGGCCGTGCGCGATTCGGGGGACGACTCGGTCCAGCCCAGCTCCAGCCCCTGCAGCCGATAGGCATAGCGCGCCCGCTCGGGCGCCGCATAGTCGAGCACCGAGAAGCTGACCTGCAGTGCGCGCTGCGCCGGCGCCAGCGTGATGCCGGCCGCGGGCACCAGCAGGTCGTGGTCGGTGGTCAGGATGATCGGCGCCTTGAAGCGCGGCGCGCCGGCGGGGGCCATGTCCTGCGGCCGCACGATCGTGAGGCCGCCGACGCCCCCGAATACCAGCTCGCCCTGCGGGCTCACGGCCGCGGCGCCGGTCCAGTAGGAGCGCAGGCCCAGGCCCTCGGCGGCGTGCAGCATCGTCACCGCCAGCGTGTCGCCGGCCACGCGCGCCAGGCCGTCGTCGGTGCTCACCCAGGCGTCGCCGCGGGCATCGATCAGCATCGCGTTCGCGGCGTTGTGCGGCAGGCCCTCGGCGGCGCCGATGCGATGCAGCGCGCCCGACGGGCCGGGCTCGAGCACGCGCAGGCCGCCGCCGTACGACGCGACCCACAGGCGGCCGCGGGCATCGGTGCGCACCGCGGTGATGAAGCCGCGCGGCATGCCCTGCTGCCCCGGCGCATCGGCATCGGGCCAGTCGATCCGGCCCTGCATGCGGTCGTAGCGGGCGACGCCGGCATGCGTGCCCACCCACAGCGTGCGCGGATCGCTGCAGGCGATGGTGCTGACATGCGAACGCCCGAGCGCCAGCTGCTCGTGCGCAAGCAGCTCGGCCTGGCCATCCGGCCTGAGCCGGATCTCCCACAGGCCTTCGAGATCGCCCAGCCACAGCCGGTCTCCGGCCGCGCACAGCGCCCAGGCCGGCGCCGTCTCCTTGCGGCCCGCCATCTCCACGCGCCGGACCGCGCGGCCACCGGCCTCGGCGCGGTACAGGCCCTGCTGGGTGCCGATGTACACCGAGCCGTCATTGGCGCGGGCCATCGCGAGCACGCGGCCCTTCGGCAGCGCTGCACGCGGCTGGGCCGGGTCGGGCTCGAGCTGCCCAATGCGCCCGCGCACCGGATCCAGGATCTCGACGCCCTCGCCGATGCCGAGCCACACCGTGCCGTCGGGCAGGGCCAGCACCACATCGACGTTCGGGTGGGCGAGCCGGCGCTCGCGGCCTCCGACGCCGAACCAGGTGACGATGCTGCGTTGCATCGGGTCGTGCGAGCTCAGCGCCTCGCCGGTGCCCACCCAGACCCGCCCGCTGTCGTCGCGCAGCAGCGTGTAGACCTCGTTCTTCGGCAGGCTGGCCTCCACCTCCTGGTGGTGGCGCATGCGGCGCGTGGTCCAGTCGCCAGTGCGGACCTCGACGATGCCGCCGCCCAGCGTGCCCACCCACACCCGGCCATCGCCGAGGTCGAGCAGCGCCCTGACCGTGTCGCCCTCCAGCCCGCGGTCGGCGGCCTCGGTGTCGTGCACCGGCGCGGCCGTCTGCGAGCCGGGCGCCACGGTGAAGACGCCGCGCGAGCGGGTGCCGATCCACAGCCTGCCTGCCGAGTCTTCCATCAGCCGTGCCACCGTGGGCGCATCGTCGCCGCGGCCGGGCAGTGCGACCTGCACGAAGGCCCGGGCCTGCCGCGGCAGGGCGAACAGGCCCTTGGCGGTGCCGGCCCAGAGCGTGCCGTGGCGGTCCTGCAGGACGGCGTTGACGCGCCCTTCGGGAAGACCGGGGGCGGCGCGGCGGTCGACTGCGAACGCGCGCGGATCCACATGGTCCAGCCCCGCAGCCGTGCCGATCCACAGCCCGCCCTGGCCGTCGTCGCAGGCCGACAGCACGCTCACATGGCTGAGCCCCGCGGGGCCGGTGGCGAGGGTCGCGACCTGGCCGGTGGCGGGGCTCAGCCGCGCGAGGCCGCCGGCGGCCATGCCCACCCACAGGCGGCCTTCGCGATCCTTGTGCAGCACGTTGACGAACCCATCGGGCAGGGCGCCGTGCTGCGAAGGATCGACCGGGATGCTGCGGAAGCCGTAGCCGTCCCAACGGAACAGCCCGTTCTGCGTGCCCAGCCACAGGAAGCCCTGGTCGTCCTGCACCATCGCGGTCAGGAAGACCGGCTCCGGCAGGTCGGCGCGCTGGAACACCGGGTCGGCGAGGTCGTGCCAGCGCGCCGGCGCCGCAGCGCCGGACACGGCCCACAGCAGGAGCAGCAGGCAGGCGGCAATGCGCCGGCGCCAGGGAGCGGGCAGGAATGACAACGGCACGGTGGCCCGATCCTGTCAGACGGGGTGGTTGAAATCAACGCGCGGCGCGCTGCGCGGGCGAGGCCGGCGTGGAATCCGCCGCCAGTGTCTGAGCATGAATCGCCGAATCCTCAGGCCGAGGCCGGGCTCGCGGCCCGGCGCTGCCACTCGCCATCGATCTCCATGAACGCGCTCAGCGTCGCTTCCTGCACTTCGAAGCTGGGGCTGCCGGCGTCCTCCGCGGCCGGCGCCAGCGATGCGAGCTCGGCGCGCAGGCGCACCAGCCCTTCGCCGGTCCAGTCGCCGACCAGCTGATCCAGCAGCCGCAGCGCATCGGCGACCGCGCGCTCGGGCAGGCGCTGCAGGTCGCCATCGCGCCGGGCCAGGGCGCGCTCCACCAGCGTGAGCGCCGGGAACAGCTGGCGTGCACACGGATGACGGTCCAGCGCCTGGGCCAGCTCCTGCCGCATCTGCTGGCGCCCGCGCTCGCGGGGGCTGGGGCGCCGGGTGGTGTCGCGGCGTACCGGCGGCGCGACGGGATCGAGCACCACGTGCAGCGACAGGCCCTGGCGCTTCAGCCGGACCCTGCGGTTGAGTTGCTGGCGCAGACGCTGCAGCAGCTTCTGCGGCATGGCCTGGATGGCGGGGTGCAAACGCATCGGACTCACCTCAGGCCAGCGGCATCACCGGCATAGGCAGCGTCGGATGCCGGGCGGATCCTTCGGGCGCGCGGGTGGCGGCAACCAAATGCTTCATGGCGAGCCGGGCCGCAAGGGGAGCGAGAGATTCCATCGTCCCGATCATCGATGGGAGCAACGCGGAAGACATGACCGACTCATGACCGCCTCCTGATCGCCGCTCACCCGGGGCGAAAAGCGGTCTGGAAGGCCGCGGCGGCGGACGATTCGGCGCTGTTGCCTGCAGATCCCTTCCTGCAAGCTAGGGAAGCCGTTCATTTCACCTAATGCTTTCAAAGGCGAGCGCAAGTCCTTATTTTTCAATGATTTTTGCTTGTCAGCTGTCTGAATAATCAGCTCTAAGTGCTTGATTTCATTGAAATTTTTCTTACGCATTTCATTGACCACCCCCAGACCGTCGGCTAAAGTGTCGGAAAGTGCAATTTAGTGGGGCTCTGTGGCCCCTCGTGGGGTTTGCGTGGCGGGTTTTGTTTTCCAGGGTGCTTCGGCGCTCGCGTTGGATGGAAAGGGGCGTATCACCGTCCCGGTCCGCCATCGCGACGTGCTGATGGCGACCGCCCAGGGACAACTCACGCTCACCAAGCATCCGGACGGCTGCCTCCTCGTGTTTCCCCGCCCCGCCTGGGAGAGCTTCCGTGATCGCCTGGCCACCCTCCCCATGGCCGCCGACGGCTGGCGCCGCATCTTTCTCGGCAACGCGGTCGACGTGGAGATCGACGGCTCCTCGCGCGTGCTCATCTCGCCCGAGCTGCGCGCTGCTGCCGGCCTCACCAAGGACGTGATGCTGCTCGGCATGGGCCAGCGCCTCGAGCTCTGGGATGCCGCCCGCTACGCCGAGCACGAGGCCAAGGTCATGGCCTCCGGCCTGCCCGACGCCCTCAAGGACTTCGTCTTCTGATGAGCGAAGCCACCGCATGGCAACACCGCACCGTGCTCCTCGACGAGGCGGTCGATGCGCTCGTCTGGGATCCGGACGGCATCTACGTCGACGGCACCTTCGGCCGCGGCGGGCATTCGCGCGCGATCCTCGGCCTGCTGTCCCCACGCGGGAGGCTGATCGCCTTCGACAAGGATCCGGACGCGATTGCGGCGGCGACTCACGGCGAAACATCGCGGGTCGACGACCCGCGTTTTTCCATCTGCCACAGCTCTTTCGCGGAGATGCGCGAACAGCTCGAGCAGCGCGGCATCCCACAGGTGCACGGCGTGCTGCTCGACCTGGGCGTGTCGTCGCCGCAGATCGACAACCCGGCGCGCGGCTTCAGCTTCCGTTTCGACGGCCCGCTGGACATGCGCATGGATCCGACCCGCGGCGAGAGCGCCGCGGATTTCCTGGCCCGCGCCGATGAGCGCCTTATTGCACAGGTGATACGCGACTATGGGGAAGAACGGTTTGCTGTGCCGATTGCAAAGGCGCTTGTGGCTCGCCGGGAAGGCGGGAATCCTGTTCGAAGCACAGGGGAGCTTTCCGAAGTCGTGGCTCGTGCGGTCAAAACCCGCGAGCCGGGCCAGGACCCTGCAACGCGCACATTTCAGGCTCTTCGGATTCAAGTCAACGCCGAGCTTGAGGAGCTCGAACAGGCCCTGAGTGCTTCGCTGGGCCTGCTGATGCCGCAAGGACGACTCGCCGTGATCAGCTTCCATTCGCTGGAAGACCGCATCGTCAAGACCTTCATCGCCCGCGAGAGCAGGAGCGAGGTCGACCGGCGCGCGCCCTTCGCCGAGCCCAAGCCCACGCGGCTGCGGGCGCTGGCGCGCATCAAGCCGGGCGAGACCGAGGTGCGCGCGAACCCGCGAGCGCGCTCGGCGATCCTGCGCGTGGCCGAACGGACGGAGGCTGCGTGATGACGAAGCTCAACGTCCTGCTGCTGCTGGCCGTGGTCGCGAGCGGCCTGTACCTCGTGAAGACCTCGCACGATGCGCGGCGCCTGTTCGCCGAGCTCGATCGCCTGCAGGGCGAGCAGCGGCGGCTGGACAGCGACTTCCAGCGCCTGCAGACCGAGCGCCAGGCCGCGGCCACCAACGTGCGCGTCGAGCGCGTCGCGCGCGAGAAGCTGCAGATGCGCGCGGCCACGCCCGCGGTGACGCAATACGTGACCGACGGAGGCGCCAAGTGATCGGCCGCGCGAAGAAAGCCGCCGGCGCGCTGACCAGCGTGCGCAGCGTCAACTACGCGACCAGCCCGCTGCTGGCCTCGAAGACGCCGCCGTGGCGTTCGAAGTTCCTCGTCGCGCTGATCGCCACCGGCTTCTGCGTGCTGGTGGGCCGCGCCGGCTACATCCAGATCGTCGGCACCGCCTTCTTCCAGAAAGAGGGCGAGAAGCGCTATGTGCACACGCTCGAGATGCCGGCCAGCCGCGGCCGCATCGTCGACCGCAATGGTCAGATCCTCGCGGCCAGCGTCCCGGCGCCGTCGGTCTGGGCCATCCCCAAGGATTTCGAGGCCACGGCTGAGCAGCGCAGGCAACTCGCCAAGCTGCTGGGCATGAGCCAGACCGAGCTGGCCAACAAACTCGACGACAGCCCCAACTTCGTGTGGCTGAAGCGCCAGGTCGATGATGCGCTGTGGGAGAGCGTCAAGGCGCTCGGCATCAAGGGCGTGTACCAGGTGCGCGAGTACCGCCGCCGCTATCCCGAGGGCGAGGCCGCCGCGCACGTGGTGGGCTTCACCAACATCGAGGACAAGGGCCAGGAAGGCATCGAGCTCGCGTTCCAGAAAGACCTGCAGGGCCGCGACGGCTCGCGCGGCGTCGTGAAGGACCGGCTCGGCCGCGTGGTCGAAGACATCGGCGAGCAGGTGGAGCCGGAAGACGGCCGCGACATCGAGTTGTCGGTCGATTCGAAGGTGCAGTTCTTCGCCTACCAGCGCATCCGCGATGCGGTGGCCGAGCACAACGCCAAGGCCGGCAGCGTGGTCGTGCTCGATGCGCAGACCGGCGAGATCCTCGCACTCGCCAACTACCCCAGCTACGACCCGGGCGACCGCCGCAACCTCAACGGCGGCCAGCTGCGCAACCGCGCGCTGACCGACACCTTCGAGCCCGGCTCGACGATGAAGCCGTTCATCGTCGCGCATGCGCTCGACACCGGCCGGGTGAAGCCCGACACGCCGGTGGTCACCGCACCGGGCAGCCTGGTGGTGACCGGCACCGCGATCAAGGATGCGCACCCGCACCCGGTGCTTACCGTGCGCGAGGTGATCCAGAAGTCCAGCAACATCGGCGCCGCGCGCCTGGCGATGCAGATGCCGGCGCGCGAGATGTGGGATCTGTATTCGAGCGTCGGCTTCGGCCAGAAGCCGCAGATCAATTTCCCCGGCGCGGTCACCGGCCGGCTGCGCCCGTACAAGACCTGGCGCCCGATCGAGCAGGCGACCATGGCCTACGGCTACGGCCTGTCGGCCTCGCTGCTGCAGATCGCGCATGCGTACACCGCGTTCTCGCGTGACGGCGAGGTCATTCCGGTCAGCATGATGAAGCAGGCCCAGCCGCCGGCTGGGGTGCGTGTGATGTCGGCCGAGACCGCGCGCGAGGTGCGCAAGATGCTGCAGGCCGCTGCCGGCCCGGGCGGCACCGGCCCCAAGGCGCAGACGCTGGGCTACTCGGTGGGCGGCAAGAGCGGCACCGCGCACAAGCAGGAAGGCAAGGGCTATGCGCTGCACAAGTACCGCTCGTGGTTCGTGGGCCTGGCGCCGATCGACCACCCGCGCGTGATCATCGGCGTGATGGTCGACGAGCCGAGCAACGGCAAGTATTTCGGCGGCGACGTGGCCGCGCCGGTGTTCAGCCAGGTCGCGCAGCAGACGCTGCGGATGATGAACGTCCCGCCCGATCTCGACGTCAAACCCCAGATCCTGGCTGACCAGGACGCCGAGCCGGAAAGTTTCTAGACCATGCCTACCGTCCTGCTCAAATCGCCCGAAGCGGCTGCACGCTGGCTCAAGGAATGGGTCACCGGCACGCTGCGCACCGACAGCCGCCAGGTCCAGCCGGGCGATGCCTTCATCGCCTGGCCCGGCTATGCGCAGGATGGCCGCCGCTTCGTGCAGGCCGCGCTCGATGCCGGCGCCACCACCGCGCTGGTGGAGCGCGAGGGCGCCGAGGCGTTTGCGTTCAAGGATGCGCGCGTCGCCTCGCTGCCGCAGCTGAAGGCCGCGACCGGCCCGATCGCCGATGCCTATTTCGGCCACCCCAGCGATACGCTGAAGGTGATCGCCACCACCGGCACCAACGGCAAGACCTCCACCGCGTGGTGGACCGCGCAGGCCCACACGCTGCTCGGCCAGCGCTGCGGCGTGGTCGGCACGCTGGGCATCGGCGAGCCGCCCACGGCCGTGAACCCGAACGCCGAGGTGCAGTTCACCGGCCTGACCACGCCCGACCCGGTGCTGCTGCAGGCCGGCTTCCGCCGCTTCGCCGATGCGGGCTTCAGCGCCTGTGCGATCGAGGCCTCGTCGATCGGCATCGTCGAGCAGCGCCTGGCCGGCACGCGCATCGAGGTGGCGCTGTTCACCAACTTCACGCAGGACCACCTCGACTACCACGGCAGCATGGACGCCTACTGGGCCGCCAAGCGCATGCTGTTCGGCTGGCCGGGGCTGAAGGCGGCGGTGGTCAACATCGACGACGACCGCGGCGCCCAGCTGGCGCTGGAGCTGCAGGGCACGTCGCTCGACCTGTGGACCTATTCCACCAAGGGCGCCGCGCGGCTGCAGGCCGAGAACCTGCGCTATGTCGATGGCGGCCTGGCCTTCGAGTTGCGCGAGGGCGAACACAGCATGCCGGTGCGCAGCACGCTGATCGGCGACTACAACGCGAGCAACCTGCTGGCGGTGCTCGGTGGGCTGCGAGCGCGAGGCATCGCGCTGGCCGATGCCTGCAACGTCGTGCCGCAAATGACGCCGGTGCCCGGCCGCATGCAGCGCGTGGCACCGGGCCGCACCGACATCCCGGAGGTGGTGGTCGACTACGCCCACACGCCCGATGCGCTCGAGAAGGCGGTGAAGGCGCTGCGCCCGCTGGCGGCTGCGCGCGGTGGCGCGTTGGTCTGCGTGTTCGGCTGCGGCGGCAACCGCGATCCGGGCAAGCGGCCGCTGATGGGCGGCATCGCCGCCACGCTGGCCGACCGGGTGGTCGTCACCAGCGACAACCCGCGCCATGAGCCGCCAGCCGAGATCCTGAAGCAGGTGCGCGCGGGCATCGCACGTGCCGATGGCGTGCAGGTGATCGAAGACCGCCGCGAGGCGATTGCACGGGCCATTGCCGAAGCCGACGCACGCGATGTCGTGCTGATCGCCGGCAAGGGCCATGAGGACTACCAGGAGATCGCGGGCGTGAAGCACCCGTTCTCCGATGTGGCCGAGGCCGAGAAGGCCCTGGGCCAACGAAGGAACTGAACCATGATGATGACGCTGGCTGACGCGCACGCGCTGCTGCCCGGGTCCACGCTGGTGGGCGACGGGGCGACGGCGATCGCGCGCGTGCACAGCGACACGCGCAGCCTGCAGCCCGGCGACCTGTTCGCCGCGCTGAAGGGCGAGCGCTTCGACGCACACGATTTCCTCGCGCAGGCCAAGGCCGCAGGCGCCGTGGCCGCGCTGGCCGAACGCGGCCTCGCCGAGGCCGGCCTGCCGGGCCTGCAGGTGGACGATTCGCTGGCCGGGCTGCAGCAGCTGGGCCGCAACTGGCGCCGCCGCTTCGAGCTGCCGCTGATCGCGGTGACCGGCAGCAACGGCAAGACCACGGTCACGCAGATGATCGCGAGCATCCTGCGGGCGTGGCTGGGCGATGGTGCGTTCTCCACCCAGGGCAACCTCAACAACCACATCGGCGTGCCGCTGACGCTGTTGCGCCTGCGCCAGGATGAGACCGCGTGGCACCGCGCCGGTGTCGTCGAGCTCGGCATGAACCACGTGGGCGAGATCGCCGAGCTGTCGGCGCTGGTGCTGCCCACCGTGGCGCTGGTCAACAACGCGCAGCGCGAGCACCAGGAATTCATGGCCAGCGTGGAGGCGGTGGCGCGCGAGAACGGCAGCGTGATCGAGGCCCTGGGCCCGACCGGCGTGGCCGTGTTCCCGGCCGACGATGCGCATGCGCCGCTGTGGCACACGCTCGCCGGCCAGCGCCCGCACCTCACGTTCGCGATGCATGGCGCGGCCGACGTCACCGGCACCGAGGCCTGGGAGAACGGCGCCTGGGCGCTCACCATCCACACGCCGGCCGGCACCACGCTCGCCCGCCTGCGCGTGGCCGGCCGCCACAACCTGAAGAACGCGCTGGCCGCCACCACCTGCGCACTGGCCGCCGGCGCGCCGCTGGAAGCCATCGCGCGCGGGCTCGAGGCCTTCGAGCCGGTCAAGGGCCGCTCGCAACTGAAGTCGTTCACGCAAGGCGGCCGTACGGTCACGCTGGTGGACGACAGCTACAACGCCAACCCCGACTCGGTGCGCGCCGCGATCGACGTGCTGGCCGAGATGCCGGGCCCGCAGTGGCTGGTGCTGGGCGACATGGGCGAGGTGGGGGCGCAGGGCCCGCAGTTCCATGCCGAGGTCGGCGCCTATGCGCGCGAGCGCGGCCTCGCGGCGCTGTGGACCGCGGGCGCGCTGTGCGTGCATGCGGCACAGGCCTATGGCGCAGGCGCCCGGCATTTCGACACCGTGCCCGGGCTGGTCGCCGCGCTGCCGCAGGCGCCCGAGACGAATGCCGTGCTGGTCAAGGGCTCGCGCTTCATGCAGATGGAGCGCGTGGTGCAGGCCCTGATCGGTCAACCCTCTTCCACCGGAGCTGCCTGATGCTGCTGACGCTGTCGCAATGGCTGCAGCTGGCCTATCCGGACCAGCTGGGTTTCCTGCGCATCTTCCAATACCTGACCTTCCGCGCGGTGATGGCCGCGCTGACCGCGCTGCTCATCGGCCTGGCCTTCGGGCCCTGGGTGATCAACCGCCTCACCGAGCTCAAGTTCGGCCAGCCGATCCGCGAGTACGGCGTGAAGGCTCACCTCGCCAAGGCCGGCACGCCGACGATGGGCGGCGTGCTGGTGCTGATCGCGATCGGCATCGCCACCTTGCTGTGGTTCGACTGGAGCAACCGCTTCGTCTGGATCGTGATGATCGTGACCTTCGGCTTCGGCGCCGTGGGCTGGGTCGACGACTGGCGCAAGGTCGTGCAGAAGAACCCCGAGGGCATGTCGTCGAAGGAGAAGTACTTCTGGCAGTCGCTGATCGGGCTGGTGGCCGCGCTCTACCTCGCGTTCAGCGTGTCCGAAACCTCGAACCTGCGCGTGCTCGAGCTCTTCATCCGCTGGGTGCAGAGCGGCTTCAGCAACGAGCTGCCGCCCAAGGCTGACCTGATCGTGCCGTTCTTCAAGACCATCAGTTATCCGCTGGGGGTGTTCGGCTTCATCATCCTCACCTACATCGTGATCGTCGGTTCGAGCAATGCGGTGAACTTCACCGACGGGCTCGACGGCCTCGCGATCATGCCGGTGGTGATGGTGGGCTCGGCGCTGGGCGTGTTCGCCTACGTGGTGGGCAGCTCGGTGTACAGCAAGTACCTGCTGTTCCCCTACATCCCGGGCGCCGGCGAGCTGTTGATCTTCTGCTCGGCGATGGCGGGCGCGGGCCTGGCCTTCCTCTGGTACAACACCCACCCCGCGCAAATCTTCATGGGCGACGTCGGCGCGCTGGCACTGGGCGGCGCGCTCGGCACCATCGCGGTGATCGTGCGCCAGGAGATCGTGCTCGCCATCATGGGCGGCATCTTCGTGGTCGAGACGCTCTCGATCATGCTGCAGGTCAGCTTCTTCAAGTACACGAAGAAGAAGTACGGCGAAGGCCGGCGCATCTTCAAGATGGCGCCGCTGCACCACCACTTCGAGAAGTCCGGCTGGACCGAGACGCAGGTGGTCGTGCGCTTCTGGATCATCACGATGCTGCTGTGCCTGGTGGGCCTGGCCAGCCTGAAGCTGCGCTGACGCCATGAAGTACCTGAAAGGCATCACCGTCCTCATCCTCGGCCTCGGCGATTCCGGGCTGGCGATGGCACGCTGGTGCGCCCGCTGCGGCTCGAACGACATCCGCGTGTGGGATTCGCGCGAGAACCCGCCGCAGCTGCTGGCGCTGCGCGAGGGTGTGCCGTCGGCCGGTTTCAGCACCGGCGCGATCGACGTGCACGCGATGCTGCAGGGCGTGCAGCTGGTGCTCAAGAGCCCGGGCCTGTCGCCGCGCGACGAACGCATTGCGCCGCTGCTGAACCAGGCGCTCGACACCGGCCTGCTGGTGCAGGGCGAGCTCGACCTGTTCAACCGCGCACTGGCCGACCTGAAGACCGAGCATGGCTATGCACCGCAGGTGCTGGCGATCACCGGCACCAACGGCAAGACCACCACCACTGCACTGACGGCGCTGCTGGTCGAGCGCTGCGGCCGCCGCGTTGCGACCGCCGGCAACATCGGCCCGACCATGCTCGACACGCTGTCGGCCGCGCTCGACCTCGAGAAGCTGGACGCGGTGGCCGAGGCGCCGGCTGAAGTGCTGACCGAGGCCGAGCTCGATGCGCTGCCCCAGGACCCGGTGGTGGCGGACAGCGAAGCCGCGCAGGGCGCCGAGACGCCGGCCGACGATGCCGACATTGCCGACTCCGATGCCTTCGCCGAAGCCGAGGTGCTGAGCACCGACCGCGACGAGAACGAGCCCGAGGCGCTGGCCCCGGCCGAAGACGCGCCGCACGTGGCCGACACCGATGCCTTTGCCATCGCGCCGGTGGAGTCGACCGAAGAGGACGCGCCGCTGCAGCTGGCCCCGCCGCCGCCTGCCGCGCCGGTGTTCGAGCACCTGCCCGAGGTGTGGGTGCTCGAGCTGTCGAGCTTCCAGCTCGACGAGGTCAAGGGCTTCGAGCCCAGCGCGGCCGCGGTGCTCAACGTCACGCAGGATCACCTCGACTGGCATGGCGACATGGCCTCGTATGCGGCGGCCAAGGCGCGCATCTTCGGCCACCACGCGGTGATGGTGATCAACCGCGACGATCCCAAGGTCGAGGCCATGGTGCCGGCGCCGGTGTTCATCAAGGGCACGCGCGGCAAGCCGGGCAAGACCGTGAGCCGCAAGGCAGTGCGCTTCGGCCTCGAGGCGCCCCAGCATCCGGGCGACTTCGGCCTGGTGGTCGAGGCCGGCATGGCCTGGCTGGTGCGCGCGCGCGAGACCGACGAGACCATCAAACGCAAGAAAGGCGAGGAAGAGGAAATCATTCTTCAGCGCCTGATGCCGGCCGACGCGCTGCGCATCCGCGGTCGCCACAACGCGGCCAACGCGCTGGCGGCGCTGGCGCTGGCCACCGCGATCGACTGCCCGCTGGCGCCGATGCTGCACGGCCTGCGCGAATACCGCGGCGAGCCGCATCGCGTGGAATACGTCGGCACCATCGACAGCGTCGAAGCCTTCGACGACAGCAAGGGCACCAACGTGGGTGCCACCGTGGCGGCGCTGAGCGGCCTGGGCGCCGACAAGGCGCCGAACAAGCTGGTCGTGATCCTGGGCGGCGACGGCAAGGGGCAGGACTTCTCGCCGCTGGCCGAAGGCGTGTCGCGCCACGTGCGCGCGGTGGCACTGATCGGCCGCGATGCCGAGCCCATCGCGGCCGCGCTGCACAACACCGGTGTGCCGATGCAGCGCCACGAGACGCTGCAGGCCGCCACGCGCTGGTGCTTCGAGCAGGCGCAGGCCGGCGATGCGGTGCTGCTGAGCCCCGCCTGCGCCAGCCTCGACATGTTCCGCAACTACAAGCATCGCGCCGAGGTGTTCGTGGCCGAGGTGCAGGCGCTGGCGGCCGACCGTGGGGAGGCGCTCGCGTGAACAAGGCCTTCGCCCTCGTCGCACCCGGCGCGTGGCTGCAGCGCCTGGTGGCGCTGTGGCCTAGCCGCAAGGCCGACCAGGGCGATGCGGTGCCGGTGCGCGACTGGGTCAACGTGTCGGCGGGCCAGCCGGCGCGCCTGCTCGGCTTCGACCAGGCGCTGATCTGGGTCACCGTGGGCCTGCTCGCCTTCGGGCTCGTGATGGTGTATTCGGCCTCGGTGGCGCTGCCCGACAGCCCGCGCTTCGCGCGCTATGCACCGACGCACTTCCTCACCCGGCAGCTGATGTTCATCGCGATCGGCGCGATCGCCGCGGTGGTCACGGTGCAGATGCCGATCAGCCTGTGGGAGAAGTGGGCGCCGTGGCTGTTCGTCACCGCGCTGCTGTCGCTGGTAATGGTGCTGATCCCTCACGTGGGCAAGGGCGTCAACGGCGCCAGGCGCTGGATCCCGCTGGGCATCATGAACTTCCAGCCGAGCGAGTGGGCCAAGCTCGCGATGGCGATGTATGCCGCCAGCTACATGGTGCGCAAGATGGACGTGAAGGAGAACTTCTTCCGTGCCGTCACGCCGATGGCGGTGGCACTGGCCGTGGTGGGCCTGCTGCTGCTGGCCGAGCCCGACATGGGCGCGTTCATGGTCATCGCGGCCATCGCGCTGGGCATCCTGTTCCTCGGCGGCGTCAACGGCCGCATGTTCTTCCTCAGCGTCGCGGTGCTGGTGGGCGCCTTCGTGCTGATGATCGTGTTCAGCGAGTTCCGCCGGCAGCGGATCTTCGCGTACCTCGATCCGTGGAACCCGGCCTATGCGCAGGGCAAGGCCTACCAGCTCACGCACTCGCTGATCGCCTTCGGCCGCGGCGAGATCTTCGGCCAGGGCCTGGGCTCGTCGCTCGAGAAGCTGCACTACCTGCCCGAGGCGCACACCGACTTCCTGCTCGCCGTGATCGGCGAGGAGCTGGGCTTCGTCGGCGTGGCGGCGGTGATCATCGCGTTCTTCTGGCTCACGCGCCGCATCTTCCACATCGGCCGCCAGGCGATCGCGCTCGACCGCGTGTTCGCGGGGTTGATGACGCAGGGCGTCGGCATCTGGATGGGCGGCCAGGCCTTCATCAACATCGGCGTGAACCTCGGCGTGCTGCCCACCAAGGGCCTGACCCTGCCGCTGATGAGCTACGGCGGCTCGGCCGTGCTGCTGAACCTGGTGGCGCTCGCGATCGTGCTGCGCGTGGACATCGAGAACCGGCAGCTCATGCGCGGAGGCCGGGCATGAGCATGAACCAAGGCAAGCACCTCGTGATCATGGCGGCCGGCACGGGCGGGCACGTGATCCCCGGCCTGGCCGTCGCGCATGAAATGCAGCAGCGCGGCTGGACCGTGAGCTGGCTCGGCACGCCCACCGGCATGGAGAACAAGCTGGTGCCGCCCTCGGGCATCCCGATGGACACGGTGGGCTTCAGCGGCCTGCGCGGCAAGGGCCTCAAGCACACGATCACCGGCCTGTTCAAGATGCTGCGCGCCTTCGGCGAGAGCCTGACCTTCCTGCGCCAGCGCGGCGCCGATGCGGTGCTGGGCATGGGCGGCTACGTCTGCTTCCCGGGCGGCGTGGTGGCCACGCTGCTGCGCAAGCCGCTGATGCTGGTGAATGCCGATGCCTCGCTGCTGCTGAGCACCAAGGCGCTGCTGCCGCTGGCCAGCAAGGTGGGCTTCGGCTTCGATGGCGAGGCCGCGGCGCGCGTGCGCCGCGCGGTGGTCACCGGCAACCCGGTGCGCGCCGAGATCGAGGCGATGCCCGAACCGGCCGAGCGTTTCGCCGGCCGCACCGGTCCGCTGCGCCTGCTGGTGGTGGGCGGCAGCCTGGGCGCGAAGGCGCTCAACGAAGCGCTGCCCAACGCGCTGGCGCAGATCGACCTGGCCGAGCGCCCGATCGTCACGCACCAGACCGGCCAAGCCAACTACGAGGCGGTGAAGAAGAGCTACGAGATGGTCGGCATGCCGGCCGAGATCCTGCCCTTCATCGACGACATGCCGAAGCGGCTGGCCGAGTGCGACGTGATTCTTTGCCGCGCGGGCGCGGTGACGGTCAGCGAACTGTGCGCCGGCGGCGTTGCCAGCATCCTGGTGCCGCTGGTCGTCAGCACCACCGGGCACCAGCGCGACAACGCGAAGTTCATGGCGCAGCACGGCGCGGCCATCCACCTGCCGCAGGAGGAGCTGTCGCCGCAGCGCCTGGCCGAGCTGCTGAAGACGCTGGACCGCGCGACGCTGCAAGGCATCGCCGAGAAGGCGCGCCACCTGGGCCGCCCCCGCGCCGCGGCCCGCGTGGCCGACGAGATCGAGGGGCTGGTGCAGAGGAAGCAGAACACATGAAGCACGCAGTCAAGAAGATTCACTTCGTGGGCATCGGCGGTGCCGGCATGAGCGGCATCGCCGAGATCCTGCACAACCTGGGCTATGCGGTCTCGGGCTCCGACCAGGCCGACAGCGCCACGACGCGCCGCCTCGCAGATCTGGGCATTCAGGTACAGATCGGCCATGACGCCGCCAACATCGCCGATGCGCAGGCGGTCGTCACCTCCACCGCGGTGAAGGGCGACAACCCCGAGGTGATCGCCGCGCGCGCCCGGCGCGTGCCGGTGGTGCCGCGCGCGGTGATGCTGGCCGAGCTGATGCGGCTGAAGTCCGGCATCGCGATCGCCGGCACGCACGGCAAGACCACGACCACCTCGCTGGTCACCTGCGTGCTGGCCGAGGCCGGCGTCGACCCCACCTTCGTGATCGGCGGCAAGCTCAACAGCGCCGGCGCCAACTCGCGCCTCGGCTCGGGCGACTACATCGTGGTCGAGGCCGATGAGTCGGATGCCTCGTTCCTGAACCTGAACCCGGTGCTCTCGGTCGTCACCAACATCGACGCCGACCACATGGACACCTACGGGCACGACTTCGCGAAACTGAAGCACGCGTTCGTCGATTTCCTGCACCGCATGCCGTTCTATGGCGCGGCCATCCTCTGCGGCGACGATCCGGGCGTGAAGTCCATCGTGCCGCTGGTGTCGCGGCCGGTCATCACCTATGGCCTGGGCGACGACGTGCAGGTGAGGGCGGTCAACGTGCAGGCGCTGCCCGGCGGGCAGATGCGCTTCACCGCGCAGCGCCGCAACGGCGTGGTGCTGCCCGACATGGAGATCACGCTCAACCTGCCCGGCGAGCACAACGTGCGCAACGCGCTGGCGGCCATTGCGGTGGCCACCGAGCTCGAGCTGCCCGATGCGCCGGTGATCAAGGCGCTGGCCGAGTTCACCGGCGTGGGCCGCCGCTTCCAGCGCTATGGCGAGCTGCCCGCGCAAGGTGGTGGCACGTTCACGCTGATCGACGACTACGGCCATCACCCGGTCGAGATGGCCGCGGTGATCGCGGCCGCGCGCGGTGCCTTCCCCGGCAAGCGCCTGGTGCTGGCCTTCCAGCCGCACCGCTACACCCGCACGCGCGACTGCTTCGAGGATTTCGTCAAGGTGATGGGCAGCGCCGATGCGGTGCTGCTCACCGAGGTGTATGCGGCCGGCGAGGCACCGATCGTCGCGGCCGATGGCCGCAGCCTCGCGCGCGCGCTGCGGGTGGCCGGCAAGGTCGACCCGGTGTTCGTCGACGACGTGGCGCAGCTGCCGCAGACCATCGCGCAGCAGGTGCGCGATGGCGACGTGGTGATCTCGATGGGCGCCGGTTCGATCGGCGGCGTGCCGGCCAAGGTCGTCGAATTGTTGAAGGGAGCTCAGTCATGAGCACGAACATCGATGTGAAGGCGCTGGGGAAGGTGGCGGTGCTGATGGGCGGCAGCTCGGCCGAGCGCGAGGTCTCGCTGATGTCGGGCGGCGGCGTGCTGGCCGCGCTGCAGTCGCAGGGCGTGGATGCGCATGCCTTCGATCCGGCCGAGCGCCCGCTCGACGACCTCAAGCGCGAAGGCTTCCAGCGCTGCTTCATCGCGCTGCATGGCCGCCACGGCGAAGACGGCTCGGTGCAGGGCGCGCTGGAGCTGCTGGGCATTCCGTACACCGGCTCGGGCGTGCTCGCGTCGGCGCTGGCGATGGACAAGGTGATGACCAAGCGCATCTGGCTCGCCGAGGGCCTGCCGACGCCACGCTATGCCTGGCTGTCGCCCGACAACCAGTCGCGCGAGCGCATCCGCACGGTGCCCGACGACCTCGGCCTGCCGCTGATCGTGAAGCCGCCGCGCGAGGGTTCGTCGATCGGCATCACCAAGGTGCGCGGCTATTCGGAGATGGCGGATGCGGTGAAGCTCTCGGTGCAGTACGACCCCGACGTGCTCTGCGAGGAGTTCATCGAGGGCGAGGAGGTCACCTGCCCGGTGCTGGGCGAGGGCGCCAATGCCCGCGCGCTGCCGGTCATCCGCATCGTCGCGCCCGAAGGCCAGTACGACTACCAGAACAAGTACTTCACCGACGTCACGCAATACCTGGTGCCCAGCGGCCTGCCCGAGGCCGAGGAGCGCGAGATCCAGCGCCTGGTGGTGCAGGCCTACCGCGCGCTCGGCTGCCGCGGCTGGGGCCGTGCCGACCTGATGATCCGCGCGAAGGACCGCAAGCCTTTCCTGCTGGAGATGAACACCTCGCCCGGCATGACCAGCCATTCGCTGGTGCCGAAGTCGGCGCGGTCCATCGGCATCAGCTACGAGCAGCTGTGCGTGATGCTGCTGGCCGATGCCGCGCTGGATACCCCTGTGAAGAAGGAAAACGCCTGAGGCCATGAGCGCCTACGCCGCCAGCGCCCCGCCTTCATTGCCGGTCGACATCCGGCTGATGAATGCGCTCGCCAACGCGTTGTTCGCGCTGGTGGGCGTGGCGCTGCTCGTCGCGGGGCTGATGTGGCTGGCGCGCTTGCCGGTGTTCGCCATCCGCGCGATCAAGCTCGAAGGTGACCTGAGCCGCAACAGCGTGAGCACGATCCGCGCGAACGCGGCACCCAAGCTGGCCGGCAACTTCTTCACAATGGACCTGGCCCGCACGCGCGCGGCCTTCGAGTCGGTGCCGTGGGTGCGGCGCGCGGTGGTGCACCGCGTGTGGCCGGGTGCCTTGCGCGTGCAGCTGCTGGAGCACAAGCCGGCCGCCATCTGGCAGGAAGACGACGGCAACGAGAAGCTGGTCGACACCGAGGGCGACGTGTTCGAGGCCAACATCGGCGACGTGGAAGACGACGGCCTGCCCACGCTGGCCGGCCCCGAGGGCAGCTCGGCGCGCGTGCTGGCGATGTACCAGCGCCTGCAGCCGCTGCTCAGCCAGAAGCTCGATGCCAACGTCGACACGCTCACGCTCTCGAGCCGCGGCTCCTGGCATGTGGACCTGGACACCGGCGCCGAGATCGAACTCGGCCGCGGCGACGAAGCCGAGGTGCTGGCGCGCACCGACCGCTTCCTGCGCACGCTGGCGCAGGTGACCGACCGCTTCCAGCGCCCGCTGGCCTATGCAGACCTGAGGCACACCGATGGCTATGCGGTGAAGCTCAAAGGGATCACGACGACATTGCCTGCCGCCGCATCGGCCGGCGGCGCAAAGGCAAGAAGGAACTGAGGATCGCAATGGCGAAGGAATACAAGGATCTGGTCGTCGGGCTCGACATCGGCACCGCCAAGGTGATGGCTGTGGTGGCCGAGGTGCTGCCCACCGGCGACCTGCGCGTGGCCGGCATCGGCACGGCCTCGTCGCATGGCTTGAAGCGCGGCGTGGTGGTCAACATCGATGCCACCGTGCAATCGATCCAGCAGGCGCTGAAAGAGGCCGAGATGATGGCCGACTGCAAGATCACGCGCGTGTACACCGGCATCACCGGCAGCCACATCCGCGGGCAGAACAGCACCGGCATGGTGATCGTGCGCGACAAGGAAGTGACGCCGGTCGACGTGGCGCGCGTGGTCGAGACGGCCAAGGCGATCAACATCCCCAACGACCAGAAGCTGCTGCTGGTGGAGCCGCAGGA
>CBIHRS010000035.1:0-49570 GCA_966212505.1 uncultured bacterium | reverse complement strand
CGTCGAAGCGGCGCTCCGGATGGGCGTGGCCCGCGATCCATTCCCAGCGCAGCGCGGGGCGGTGCGCCTCGAAGAGCGCTTCAGCGCTGATCGAAGTGGGCTTCATGCCTGCAGAGGCCTCCTGGGCCTCACGCGACGGACTTCAGCGGTTCCCAATCGGAGATCAGCTTGTGCAGCGTGGCCGCGTCGGATTCGGTCTTCAGGCGCTCGCGCAGCTCGCGGTCGCTCAGCAGTTCGGCGATCTCCGACAGGATTTCGAGGTGGCGCTGCGTGGCGGCTTCGGGCACCAGCAGGAAGATCAGCAGGCTGACCGGCTCGTCGTCGGGTGCATCGAACGGAATGGGCTGCTGCACGCGCAGCACGGCGGCCAGCGGGTTCTTCAAACCCTTGATGCGGCCATGGGGAATGGCCACGCCATGGCCCAGGCCGGTAGACCCCAGCCGCTCGCGGGCGAAGAGGTTGTCGGTGACCGTGGCGCGGGCGATCGCATGCTGGTTCTCGAACAGCAGCCCCGCCTGTTCGAAGGCCCGCTTCTTGCTGGTGGCGTCCACGTTCACCAGTACGTTGCTGGCGGGCAAAATGGCTGCGAGACGGTTCATGGATCGTGTTCCCCCCGTGTATCGCGACAACCCCGCTGCGGCGAAGACGGGACCAGTGTGTTAAGGGACCGATTATAGGAAGCCCCCCTTTTGGGGGAAGCCAGACCGATCCTGCAGGCGTGGGGGTGTTGCGAGATTGCTGCACTGCAGAAAACGGTTCTATCCTGGTTTTCGGCGACAAAAAAGCGGCCCGAAGGCCGCTTTCCGTTGGCGGGTGCCAATTCCTCACGATGCGCTGGCATCGATGCGCTTGGCGCTCGCGTGGTGGTGGTCCTGCACCCGGTCCTTGTGACGGCAGACCTGGCGGTCCAGCTTGTCCATCAGTTGATCGATCGCGGCATAGAGGTCTTCATGCGACTGCTCGACGAAGATGTCGCGGCCCTTCACATGCACGCTCACTTCGGCCTTCTGCCTTCGTTCCTTCTCCTTCAGCTTCTCCACAGTCAGCAGCACGTTGATATCCACCACTTGGTCGAAGTGGCGTGTGACCCGGTCCAGCTTCGAAACGACGTACTCACGCAGTGCGGGGGTCACATCGAGATGGTGTCCGCTGATCGTCAGGTTCATCAGGTCCTCCTTTCGGACGGTTGAGGGAGACGGGAGATGTGGGACAAGAGGGGAGAGCGATCGGAAGGAACTTCGGGTAGCAGGTCGACGAGAGGTCGTTGAGCCCAGTGTGCACGTATCCGACGGATGTGACAACCCGGTGTCAGCGAGATAGTCCGTGTGCTTGTGCGACGAATTGGGTTCTTTCCTGACAGGGCGCAACATCTGCATGCGAGGGGCTTGAAGCCGGGCGGTTCCGTTCCTATTTGGCGGCCTCCGCGAGGCGGCGATCGCTCGATAGACGGGCGCAATGAGACATAATTTGCCCATTCCATTTCTGGAGATCCTCTTGGACCAGAGTCACCCTCGGTGACCGTCCACTCCGGCGGGCACGCTCCCCTTTGAACGTGGGCAGCGAGGTCGGTCTGGGTGAGGCGGTTCCATCGACACACCATCCCCCAGACCACGAGATCGCCATGCCGCCACTGGCCCAGGCGATCCGGCGTTGGAGACAGCAGCATGCTGAACGTGTTCACGCTGGAAAACGGCCGCCTGAGCGGGCGCCTGCTCCAGGACGACGAGATCGACAACCCCGACGCACTGTCCGACGTGCAGCCGGTATGGGTCGACCTCGAAGCCCCCACCGCGCAGGAGAAGCGCTGGGTCACCGAGCGTTTCGGCCTCGCGATTCCCGACGACATCGTCGACGAAGACCTGGAAGAGTCGGCGCGCTTCTACGAGGAAGACAACGGCGAGCTGCACATCCGCTCCGACTTCCTGATCGACGACGACGTGACTGCGCGCAACGTGCGCGTGGCCTTCATCCTGCACAACAAGGTGCTGTTCTCGATCCATGACGAGGACCTGCCGGTGTTCCGCCTGCTGCGCCTGCGCGCGCGCCGCATCCCGGCGCTGATCGAGGATTCGAAGGACGTGCTGCTGAAGCTCTACGATGCCGACGCCGAATATTCGGCCGATGCGCTCGAGGGCATCTACGACGCGCTCGAGAAGGTCAGCGCGCGCGTGCTGAAGCAGCAGGTGACTGACCAGGAGGCCGGCGAGGTGCTGTCGGCCGTGGCGAAGGAAGAAGACTTGAACGGCCGCATCCGCCGCAACGTGATGGACACGCGGCGCGCGCTGAGCTTCATGATGCGCAGCCGCATGCTCACCGCCGAGCAGTTCGAGGAGGCGCGCCAGATCCTGCGCGACATCGACTCGCTCGATTCGCACACCGCGTTCCTGTTCGACAAGATCAACTTCCTGATGGATGCCACCGTCGGTTTCATCAACATCAACCAGAACAAGATCATCAAGATCTTCTCGGTGGCCTCGGTCGCGCTGCTGCCGCCGACGCTGATTGCGAGCATCTACGGCATGAACTTCAAGGCGATGCCCGAGCTCGACTGGAGCTACGGCTATCCGTTCGCGATCGGCGTGATGGTGCTATCGGTCGCGGCGCCGTTCCTGTATTTCCGCCGCAAGGGCTGGCTGAGGTGAGCGGCCTGCAGCGCGTGCGGGCGATCACGCTGGACCTCGACGACACGCTTTGGCCGGTGTGGCCCGCGATCCAGCGGGCCGAGGCGGTATTGCATGCGCATCTGTGCGCACAGGTGCCGCTGCTGGCCGAGCGCTTCGACATCGCGGGGCTGCGCACGCTGCGCGATGCAGTGGCGCGCAAGTACCCCGAATGGGCGCACGACTTCACCCGCGTGCGGCATCACAGCATCGCGCTGGCGCTGCAGCAGTGCGGCGCCGACCCCACGCTGGCCGACGAGGCTTTCGAGCGTTTCATGGCTGAGCGCAACCGTGTCGACCTCTATGAAGACGTGATCGATGCGCTGGGCGCGCTGTCGGTGCGCTACCCGCTGCTGGCTGTGACCAACGGCAATGCCGACCTGCAGCGCACCGGTGTCGGCGCGCATTTCCGCGGCATCGTCTCGGCGCGCGAATTCGGCATCGGCAAACCGCATCCGACGATCTTTGCCGAAGCCTGCCGGCGGCTCGGCTGCGAGCCGGCCGAAGTGCTGCACGTGGGCGACGACTGGGCGCTCGACATCGTCGGCGCCCGTGCTGCAGGCCTGCATGCTGCCTGGCTGCGCCGGCCCGACCATGCCGCCGCCGCGGAACCGGCGCCGCCCGAGGCCGAGGTGGTGTGGGTGATCCGGCACCTCGGAGAACTCGTGGACCGGCTGGTCTCAACTGCCTGAGTCACCTGTAAGCAATTGAACGTGCCGGCCGCGTGTGCTTGTTGGCAATGCGGCCGTGCTTCTCAGGCGCAGGAGGATGCACATCGGCGCAGTGGCGCCTAGAGTGAATCTCAGCGGAGGAAGTTGTTTCGCGGAGAGGCGCTCATGCATCATCGAGACGTCACCACAGGGCACCGGCTGTCTGCGCTGCCGATGCGATCCTCGATGCTCCTGCTGGCCATCGGCGCATCTGCGCTGATGGCCTGGCAGGGGGCTCATGCGCAGTTTTCGATGGTGCCGTCGCCGGTGGCTGCCGCCACCGACAAGGTGTCGGCAGCCGAGACCCCACATGGCTACCGGGCCGATGGCGCCCGGCATCTCTACAGCCGCTATCCGGCGCACATCCACAAGGGCAAGCTGCCGCCGCTGATGTATGCGATCGCGATCACC
Organism: uncultured bacterium; assembly: GCA_966212505.1. Classification (GTDB taxonomy): domain Bacteria; phylum Pseudomonadota; class Gammaproteobacteria; order Burkholderiales; family Burkholderiaceae_C; genus CAMLIZ01. The sequence continues at coordinate 45,789 of CBIHRS010000035.1, read as the reverse complement.
GAGACCGAGATCGACGAGAACGGCGAGGTGGTCAGCGCGGTGGTCACGCGCGAGCCGGCCGCAGCCAAGGAGGTCGCGCCCTGGGTGGTCGCGATGATCCGCCAGGCCGGGCCCTTCCCCCGGCCGAGCCGGCTCGGCCGCGTGAAGTACACCGACGTGTGGCTGGTCGACAGGACCGGCCGCTTCCAGCTCGACACACTGAGCGAAGGTCAACAGTAGCCGCAGCCGCGGCGGCTCAGCCGCGGTGCTGCAAGGTGAACTGCATGACGTCGGTGTTGCCGGTGTCGAAGGCCGCTTCGCAGTAGGCGAGGTAGAACTCCCAGATGCGCAGGAAGCGGGTGTCGAAACCCTGCTGCCGCAGCGCCGGCTCCTGTGCGAGGAAAGCCGCGCGCCAGCGCCGCAGTGTCTCGGCGTAGTCGGTCCCGAAGGCCAGCTCCTTCACAACCCGGAAGCCGGCGCGCTGCGCTTGTTCTCGGAAGGCGCTGGGGCTGGGCAGCAGTCCGCCAGGGAAGATGTACTGCTGGATGAAGTCGGTCGAGCGGACATAGCGCTCGAACAGGTCGTCGCGGATCGTGATTGTCTGGAGGCAGGCGCGCCCGCTCGGCTTGAGCTGCCGACGCAGCGTTTCGAAGAAGCCCGGCCAGTACTCGCGACCCACCGCCTCGAACATCTCGATCGACACCACGGCATCGAAAGGCTCGTCGCGCAGTTCGCGGTAGTCCTGCAGCCGCAATTGCGCCTGCAGGCCGGCATGCTGCAGCCGCTGCTGCGCATACGCGAGCTGCTCCTGCGACAGCGTGATGCCGGTGACCTGTGCGCCGAATTCGCGCGCCGCGCATTCGGCCAGCCCTCCCCACCCGCAGCCGATCTCGAGCAGCCGGCCGCCGGGTGCGATGCCGCTCTCGCGCAGCGCACGCCGCAGCTTGGCCTGCTGGGCCGCTTCGATCGGCTGCGCAGGGTCTTCGGCGAACCACGCGCTCGAATAGCTCATCGTGCCGTCGAGCCAGAGCCGGTAGAACGCGTTGCCGATGTCGTAGTGGGCGTGGATGTTCTTGCGGCTGCCGCGGCGCGAGTTGCGGTTCAGCAGATGCCTGGCGCGATACAGCAGCGAGCCCCACCAGCTGCCGTAGATGATGGCCTCGACCGCCTCGCGGTTGGCGATGAACAGGCGCAGCAACGCGGGCAGGTCGGGCGTGCTCCAGTCGCCGGCGATGTAGCTCTCGGCAAAGCCGATGTCGCCGGACTTCAGCGCCGCGCTGCAGACGTTCCAGTTGCGCAGCCGGATCGCAGCCTGTGGTTGCGGCGATGCAGGGTTGCCGAGGCGAAGCTGGCTGCCGTCGGGCGCCTGCACGTCGAGCGTGCCGTGCGGCAGATCGGTCATCAGCCGCAGCACGGCGCGGGCGGCGGCGGGCGCGGAGGCCGGCAGTTGGAAGGCAGCGGTGGTCGTGCTCATTCGTCGCGGGGAACGGGCTCAACGGGAGGTGAAGGCTTCGGGGGCGCGCGGCTTGCCGAACCACGGCACGCGCTTGAGCCACAGCCGCAGCGCCTGCCAGTGGATGCGTGCGATCACGCCGAAGCTCATCAGCGGCATCGTCCAGAACGCCGAGCGGGCGCTGGCGGCGGTGAACGCCTGCAGCTCGCCACTGACGCTGGTGACCAGCAGCGGCCCCTGCGCGTCGTCGTGCTCGATGCGCACCACGGTGCGGTCGGCCGTGCGCAGGAAGCGGAAACGATAGAGGCCCTCCACCTGGCAGAACGGCGAGACATGGAAGACCTTGCTCGCCTGCAGCTCCATGCCGTAGCGCAGCCGGGGCCCGGCCAGCAGGTAGCAATGGCGCTCGCCGAAGGTGTTGTTGACCTCGACGACGATCGCCGCCAGCGAGCCGTCGGCCCGATGGCAGTACCAGAAGCTCACCGGCTTGAAGGCATAGCCGAGCACCCGGGGGTAGCAGTGCAGCCAGATCTCGCCATCGGCGTCGGCGATGCCCTCGCCGGCGAGCAGGGTCTCGAGCCACGCCAGGCAGTCGGGGCCGCCGTCGCCGTGGTCCCGGTCGTGGAAGCTGATCAGCCCGAAGCGGTTGCGCCGCAGCGCGGTTTCCGGCTGCTCGCGCAGGCGGCGCAGCGGCAGCAGCAGAAAGTAGGTCGGGTAGGCGAAGCGGTGTGGCGTCGGCCGCAGGCGCGCATGGCGCACGGTGCCAAGGCCGATGAGAGGGGCCGGGCTGCTCATGCCGCCGCCTCCGCCCGGCGCGGCGCGAGCGCCCAGCGGGCCCGCAGTTCGTCGACCACCGCCAAGCCTGAGCGCAGCCCGTCTTCATGGAAGCCGTAGCCGGTCCAGGCGCCGCAGAACCACACGTGCTCGCGCCCCTGGATCTCGCCCAGGCGCTGTTGTGCGGCGATCGCACTTGCGTCGAACACGGGGTGCGCGTAGCAGTAGTCGCCGAGCACCGTGTCGGGGTGGGGCGGCCGTGCCGGATTGAGCGAGACGATCAGCGGCTGCATCCAGGGCAGCGGCTGCAGCCGGTTGAGCAGGTAGTGCAGGCAGACGGCGCCGCGCTCGCGGTCGTCGTCGCTGGCGCGCTCGTAGTTCCATGCTGCCCAGGCCAGCGGGCGGCGCGGCAGCAGCGAAACGTCGGTGTGCAGCAGCGCGCGGTTGTCGTGGTAGCGGATGGCGCCCAGCAGCGTGCGCTCAGCCGCCGATGCGCCGTCGCCCAGCAGGGCCAGGCTCTGGTCGCTGTGGCAGGCCAGCACGACCTCGTCGAAGCGTTCGGCGCTGCCAGCGGTCTGCACTTCGACCGAGGCGATGTCACCGCCAAGCCGCCTGACCCCGAGGACCGCCGAGTTCAGGCGTGCATCCGGAATCGCGCGCAGCATCTTCTGCACGTAGTGCCGGGCGCCGCCGCGCACGGTATGCCAGCGCGGCCTTTGGCGAATTTGCAGCAATCCATGGTTGTGACAAAACCGGATCAGAGTGGCCACCGGGAAGCGCAGCATCTGGTCCGTGGGGCAGGACCAGATGCAACCGATCATCGGTAAGAAATACCAATCGCGGAATTCTTTGCCGAAGCGATGGGCCTTCAGGAACTCGCCCACCGGCATGGAGGCAGCGCGCTCTGAACCGTTCAAGACCAGCGAAGTGGTGAGCCGGTTGAAGCGCAGGATGTCGGCCAGCATCCCCCAGAAGCCGGGCTTGAGCAGGTTGGCGCGCTGCGCGAACACGGTGTTGAGATCGCTGCCGCTCCACTCCAGGCCGGTGTCTGGTACCTGTACCGAGAACGACATGTCCGACGGCACGGTGCTCACCTCGAGCTCGGCGAACAACTGGATCAGTCGGGGGTAGGTGCGCTCGTTGAACACGAGGAATCCGGTGTCCACGCCCTGCGTCTTTCCCTCGAGGGAGACGTCTACCGTGTGGGTGTGGCCGCCGAAATGCGAGCCTGCTTCGAACAGCGTGACGCGGGCTTCCGCAGCCAGTGCATGCGCCACCGACAGCCCCGAGATTCCCGATCCGACGACGGCGATGCGGCGGCCCATGTCAGCCCCCGCGCGCCAAAAGGAAAGGGGTACCGCGGTGGGCGGTACCCCTGGTCATAAAGAACGCTACGCAGCGCCCCAGAGCGAAGGAGGGAGGGAGGGAGGAGGAGGAGAAGCGCTCTAGGATTTCATCCAGAAGAACTGGAAGGCTGCGCAGCAGGCAATCGGTCAGTCTCCCTCTTGGTCTTACATAGGCAAGACACGTGCCGCACCCGGATGTGATCCGACGGCCCCCGGCGAGTTCCGTTGAATTGCAACTGTCGGAACGAATACCCTGCGTCTTGATCGATTCCGTATCGGCAAATATTACTCGCATCCGCTCAGTCCTCCACACCGATTTTTCTTGATACGCGGCCTTGCCGCGAATGGATGCGCGGTGGTGTGCCACACGCCTGTCATCCACGGTTAGGCGCTGCCCCCTAGAATATCGGGTTGCGCCTGCAAGGAACCGTGATGCTTTACCCTGAACTCTTCAAACAACTCGAGGCCGTGCGTTGGAACATGGACAAGGACATTCCTTGGGACCAGTTCGACGCCAGCAAGCTCACCGAAGAGCAGGCCCAGACCATCAAGATGAACGCGATCACCGAGTGGGCGGCGCTGCCGGCCACCGAGATGTTCCTGCGTGACAACAAGGACGACAGCGACTTCTCCGCGTTCATGAGCGTGTGGTTCTTCGAGGAGCAGAAGCATTCGCTGGTGCTGATGGAGTACCTGCGCCGCTTCCGGCCCGACATGGTGCCCACCGAGCAGGAACTGCACGAGATCCGCTTCGAGTTCGACCCCGCCCCGGCACTCGAGACGCTGATGCTGCACTTCTGCGGCGAGATCCGCCTGAACCACTGGTACCGCCGTGCGGCCGAATGGCACACCGAGCCGGTGATCAAGGCCATCTACGAGACGCTGGCCCGCGACGAAGCCCGCCACGGCGGCGCCTACCTGCGCTACATGAAGCGCGCGCTCACGAAGTTCGGCGACGAGGCCAAGGCGGCGTTCGCCAAGGTCGGCGTGCTGATGGCCAGCGCCCGCCGCACCGCCCAGGCGCTGCACCCGACCAACCTGCACGTGAACGAGAAGCTGTTCCCGCGCGACACCATCCAGAGCCGCCTGCCCGATCCCAGCTGGCTGGAGCAATGGCTCGACAAGCAGATCCAGTTCGACGCCGTGTGGGAGAGCAAGGTCGTCGAGCGCATCCTGCACAACATGAGCCTGCTGATGGAGCGCAGCTTCGTCAGCGTCCAGGAGCTCAACCGCTTCCGCAAGGAACTGACGCAGAAGCTGGCCGCGGCAGCGTCGGCTGCCACCGGCGGGACGCCGGGCGCGCAGCCTGCCTGAGCCGGTTCGTTCAGCCCGCCGCGCGGCGGCGCAGCTGCACCAGCAGCACGAAGCACGCGGCGCTGAACACCATCGCACCGGCGAACGGCGCGCTTGCCAGGTCGTGCAGCGCCAACCCGGCGTCGCGTGCCAGCCAATGCGGCAGGGCCTGCAGCGCGGCCAGGGCATCGCGGCCGCCTTCGATCTTCAGCAGGTGGCGACCGCTCACTGCGTAGACGAGGCTGGTGGCCGCGTTGGAGGCCAGCATGGCGAGCGTATCGCGGACCCAGGTGACGCCGTAGAACTGCTGCAACACCAGCCCGCTGCCCACCAGCATCCCCGCGACGGCCGGCACGCCCCAGCGCTTGAGCCGCGCCGAGGCCGCCATCAGCAACAACAGCAGCGGTGACAGCCACAGCACCGCCAGCACCGAGCCCAGCGCCAGGCGCAGCAGGCCCGCCAGCTCGGCCTGCAGCAGCAGTCCCCAGGGCAGGTCGAACCAGGCGCCCGCGCCGCTGGTGATCGCCACAGCGGCCAAGCCGACCAACTGGCTCGCGACGAAACCGGCCGCCAACGCCAGCCAGGGCATCACGATCCAGTGCATCAGCAGCATCGCGCCGAGGCTGGCTGCATGCGACACCGGCAAGGACAGCCAGAACTCGATCGACCGGTCCTGCAGGTCGCGGCGCGCCAACCCGGGGGCCTGGAACAGCAGCACCAGCCAGGCCAGCGCCATCAGCACGCCGGTGACCAATGCCGTCGACAGGCTCTGCACCGCCAGCGGCTCATGGGGTTGGATGTTGGCTCCCGGCGTGAGCAGCACGGCGCCGAAGATCAGCAGCGGTGGCAGCGTGCACAGCAGCAGCCAGGCGAAACGGTGCTGCATCCACTCGCGCTGGAGCAGGGTGGTGAAGGTGGACATGGGGTTCTCCATCGGGCGCTTCAGGCCTGCGTGCGGTTGAGCTCGGGGGCGCGCGTCAGCGCGACGAACAGGTCGACCAGGCGAGGGCGCGACTGCGAGCCCGCGGCCTCGGCGGGTTGTGCCGGCGCATGGCCGGTCAGTGCGGCGGTGCCGCCCTGCTGGTAGCGGCGGTCGATCTCCTCGAGGCTGATGTCCAGCACCAACCGGCCTTCGTTGAGCATCATCACGTCGCTCAGCAGCGTCTCGATCTCCTCGACCTGGTGGGTGGAGATCAGCACGCTGCGCTCGCCGTCGCACCACTCGCCGATCAGCATCTCGTAGAAAGCCTGGCGCGACAGCACGTCGAGGCCGAGCGTCGGCTCGTCGAGCACCATCAGCTTCGCGTCGATCGCGGCCACCAGCGCGAGGTGGGTCTGCACCGTCATGCCCTTCGAGAGGCTGCCGACCTTGTCGCTGAGCGAGACGCTGGTGCGGGCGAGCAGCGTGCGCGCACGCTTGGCGGAGAAGCGCGGATGCAGCCCGGCCATCAGCGTGATGAGCTGGCCCACGCGCGCCCAGCGCGGCAGAGTGGCCACGTCGGGGATGTAGCACAGCGACTGCAGCAGCTGCTCGCGTTGCCGCACCGGGTCCAGCCCCAGCACGCTGAGCCGGCCTTCATCGGCTGGGCGCAGGCCGACCAGTGCCTTCATCAGCGAGGTCTTGCCGGCGCCGTTGTGGCCCAGCAGGCCGACGACGCGGCCAGGGGCGACCGTGAAGCTCAGGTGGTCGACCGCGGTCTTGCGGCCATAGCGCAGCGTCAGGTCGCTGGCGTCGATCAGCGGTGTCATCGTGTGTCCTCCCAGTCGAGATCGTGCGGCCCGAGGCCGAGGCGGCGCAGCCGTGCGACCAGCGCCGGCCATTCGTGGGCCAGGAAGCGCTCGCGCTCGCTGAGGCGCAGCCGCTGCCGCGCGCCGGGCTGCACATACATGCCGAGGCCGCGGCGGCTTTCGAGCAGGCCTTCGTCGACCAGCGACTGCAGTGCGCGGCTGACGGTCAGCGGATTGATCAGGTAGCGGCTCGCGAGCGTGCGGACCGAGGGCATGGCTTCGCCCTCGGGTGGCTCGCCGTCGAGCAACTGGCCGGCGAGCCGGTCGGCCAGCTGGCGGTAGATCGGCGCGGTGTCGCTCCAGGTGGGGTGCATGGCGGAGGCGCTGTGTTGGTGAGGCAGCACACCTTATCCGCCGGGGGATGGCTTCCCCAAGCGCCGGCCGACGAACTGCAGTTCGGGCCGATGAACTGCAGCACGGCCCGGACGGGCGTTCAGGGCTTGGGCATCGCGGGCGCGGCCTTGCGGTCGGCCACGACCTTCTGCGCCGCCGGCCGCTCGCCGACGAAGCGGGTGTAGGCCTTCCAGTCGATGCCGTGCGCGAGCAGCAGGTCGTCGCCCAGCACCAGCTTGCTGGCCATGCCGACCAGCGGCAGGTGGGCGAAGGCTGCGCAGTCGGCCTGCGTGAAGCTGTCGCCGGCGATGTAGGGCGCGAACTTCGCCAGGCGCTTGAAGGCGGGGATGTTGCGGTCGAGCTGCTTGCGCACGCGGGCCTGTGTGGACTCGCTCACCGTGCCGCCGAAGAAGGCCTGCGGATACAGCTCGCGCGCGACCAGCTCCAGGTGCAGCTCGCAGAAGATCGTGATCTCGCGCACCTTGGCCGCGGCCCATGGGTCGGCCGGCAGCAGGTGCGGCTCGGGCTGCAGCGCCTCGATGTAGTCGAGGATGGCCTGGCTCTCGCACAGCGTGCCCTGCGGCGTGCGGATGAACGGGATCTTGCCCAGCGGCGAGGCCGACAGCACCGCTTCGTCGGTGCGGCCGATGCCCACCGGTTCCTCGCTGAACGGCAGGCCCTTCTCGAGCAGTGCGAGCTTGACCTTGTTGTAGTAGTTGGACAGCGGGAAGCCGCAGAGGATGACGCTCATCGTTGGGTCTCGGTGAAGGGGTGCCCGGAGTCTACGGGCCCATGGCGCGACGGGCGGCGGTCGATCAGCACCGCGCACAGCAGCCCGCCGATCGCGCCGGTGGCGTGGGCGATCGGCGCAATCGCGATGTCCCAGTCGGGCGGGTGGCGCAGCGCCGGGCCCCAGGGCGTCTCGGTCAGCAGCTTGACCGCCATGCCCAGCATCAGCGCGCCGCCGACGATGCGCGGGCGCCGCCGGGCCGCATGCACCAGGTGCCAGGCCGCGACCATGATGCCGGCGTGCAGCACGCCCGAGAGCCCGCCGTAGTGGGCCAGGTCGGGCCGCACCAGCAGCGCGAGGTGGGTCAGCGGCCAGGCGATGAACCAGGCGAGTGCGGCTCGCCAGGGCAGCTGGGCCGCGCTGCCCAGCGCAGCCAGCAATGCGACGCCGAGCAGGTTGCCCACCAGGTGCAGCACGCTGAAGTGCACGAAGGCCGCGCTCCACCAGCGCCACGGTGCGTCGAACGCGTGGGCGGGCTGCCAGTCCAGCGTGGCGGTGCCGGGGCTCAACGCAGCCCCGACGATGGCGCCCAGCGCCAGCAGCAGCGACAGGCCGGTCCAGGCCCGCAGGCCGAGGTCTGCGGGGTGAGTCACCTCAGCCGGCGCCGAGCCGCCTCAAGCCGGCTGAGCGCCCCCTTGGGGGGCAGGAGCGAAGCGACGTGGGGGCCAACATGTCAGTCGAACACTGCGCGCCACAGCGCGAGCACGGCATCGCGCTGCGTTGCCAGCGTTTCGGGCGCGAACTGTGTCGGCTGTTCGTCGAGCCGCGCGCGGTGCTGCGCGCGGCGCAGTTCGCGGTAGGCGTCAGCGGCAGCGTGGCCGATGCCGGCAGGCAGCAGGCCCGCGGCCTCGGCCCGGTGCAGCAGCGCGATGTTGCCCACGTTGTCGAGCAGCTCCGGATGCGCGGCCGATTGCGACAGCACCAGGTACTGCACCGCAAACTCGGCGTCCATCATGCCGCCGGGGCTGTGCTTGACGTCGAACATACCCTCCTTGACGGGATGAGCCGTGCGCACCTTGTCGCGCATCGCATGGATCTCGCTGCGCAGCGCCTCGGCGTCGCGTTCGGCACAGAGCACCGCGCGGCGCACTGCCTCGAAGCGGCCGGCCAGCGCGGTGTCGCCGGCGCAGAAGCGCGCCCGCGTGATGGCCTGGTGTTCCCAGGTCCAGGCGGTGTTGCTGCCGCGGCCCTTCTGGTATTTCTCGAACGACTCGAGCGAGGTCACCAGCAGGCCGGAGTTGCCGTTGGGCCGCAGCGCGGTATCGATGTCGAACAGCTCGCCCGCGGCGGTGCGCAGCGTGAGCCAGGGGATCAGCTTGCGCACGAAGGCGCCGTAGACCTCGGGCGCGCGTTCGTCGTCGTCGTCGTAGAGGAACACCACGTCGAGGTCGCTGCCGTAGCCCAGCTCCTTGCCGCCGAGCTTGCCGTAGGCGATGACCGCGAAGCGCGGTGCATCGAGGTGGCGCTGCTTCAGCCGCTGCCAGCTCCAGCGCAGCGTGCAGTCGAGCACCGCGTCGGCCAGTGCCGAGAGGTCGTCGGCCACCTGCTCCACCGTGATGTGGCCTTCGAGGTCGCGCACCAGGGTGCGGAAGACCTCGGCATGGTGGGCGCGGCGCAGCGTGTCGAGCAGCGCCTCTTCATCGGCCTCGCCCGAGCGCTGCCAGGCGGCATGGCGGGCTTCGAGGTCGTCGATGAAGCCGTCGCGCTCGAAGCGGCTGTGCACCAGGCGCTCGTCGGCCAGCTCGTCGATCACGCCGGGGTGCAGCATCAGGTAGCGCACCGGCCAGCGGGCCAGGCCCAGCAGCCTGAGCAGGCGCATCAGCACCTCGTTGCGCTCGACCAGCAGCGCGAGGTAGCTCTCGCGTCGCAGCAGCGGCTCGACCCAGTCGACGAAGCGCAGCGCGGCATCCATCGTGCAGCCGCCGGTGGCCACGCATTCGGCCACGCGGCGCATCAGCTTGGCCAGACGGATCTTGCTTTCGTCGCGCAGGTTCTGCACCCGCGGCTGCTGGCACCAGGCGCGCACGCGCTGGCCCAGCTCGGCCGGCAGGCGCTCGAGGAAGGTCTCGCTGTCGATCGGAAGCGGCGGCCCGCCGCAGCTGCGGCAGCCGCCCTTGGCCGCGCCCGGCGCGGGCGACTGGCCGTCATGCAGCAGCGCATCGAACTCGGTGGCGACGAACTCGCGGATGTCGCACAGCCGGTCGAGCAGCTCGCAGGCATCGGCGCTGCACGACAGGCCCAGCGTGCCGGCGATCCAGCCCAGGTCGCCGTCGGCGGTGGGCAGCAGGTGGGTCTGCTGGTCGTCGAGGTACTGGATGCGGTGCTCCACCCGGCGCAGGAAGCTGTAGGCATCGGCCAGGCGCTTGGCCGTGGCCGCCTTCATCAGCCCGTGGGCCGTGAGCCGCTCCAGGCCCTTGAGCGTCGAGCGCGTGCGGATCTCGGGGAACTGCCCGCCGCGCACCACCAGCAGAAGCTGCACGATGAACTCGATCTCGCGGATGCCGCCGCGCGAGAGCTTCACGTCGTTGGCGCGCTCGGGCCGGCCGGCGGCGCGGCGCTGCGCCTCCTCGCGGATCTTGCGGTGCAGCTGGCGCAGGCCCTCGAACACGCCGTAGTCGAGGTAGCGCCGGTAGACGAAAGGCGTGACCAGCGAGCGCAGCGCCAGCGCACGGCCGCTGGTCACCGCGGCGCGCGGCGCCACCACGCGGCTCTTCAGCCACGCGAAGCGCTCCCACTCGCGGCCCTGCACCTGGAAGTACTCCTCCAGCATCGCCAGGCTCACCACCGGCGGGCCGGAGTTGCCATTCGGCCGCAGCGCGAGGTCGACGCGGAAGACGAAGCCGTCGTCGGTGGTGTCGCCGATCAGCGCATAGAGCCGGCGGGCCACCTTGCCGAAGTATTCGTGGGCGCTGATCTTCAGGGGCCCGGCCGTCTGGCCGTCTTCCTCGTAGACGTAGATCAGGTCGATGTCGGACGACACGTTGAGCTCGCGCGCGCCGAGCTTGCCCATGCCGACGATCCAGAAGTCGATGCGTCGGCCCTCAGCGTCGACCGGCGCGCCGTGGCGTTCGTCTTCCTCGGCCTGGGCCGCGGCCAGGGCGAGCTCGAGCGAGACCTCGGCCAGCGCGGTCATCGCCGAGGTGATGGCCTCCAGCGGGGCGGCCTGCTCCACGTCGAGCACGGCCAGGCGTTCGAGCACGATCTGGCGCGCCACGCGCAACGCCGAGGCCAGCGGCCGCCCATCGGCCTGCAGGCGTGCGACCAGGGCCTGGATCGCGGCAGGGTCGGGCGCGCCCGGCGCCAGCAGCGGCAGCTCGGCGGCGTAGCGGCGCCGCACCCGCTGCACGAAGCGGCTGTGGTCGGCTTGCGGAATCGCGGGCGGCGCGCTCGGGTCGGCGCCGGGAAGGGGCAGTGCGTTGCTGCTGATGGAACCCATGGTCAAGTGGCGGGTCTTTCGCTAGATAATTCCGCCTTCCGTGTCCTGAACATCATCCGCGCCGCAGCACGACACCACGGCGCCAAGGCAGTGCCTCGTGATGCCTGGTTTCGGCCGGCGTCCCAACATCCTGATGCCTCCATCCTCGCCCGACACGGACCCCCTTCGCATCGAGCGCTTCGAGTCGCGGCATAAGTCACGCCGCGGTATCGATTGGCGTGCCCTGGCGCGCTTCGGGCTCGGACTGGTCGGGGTCGCCTGGAGCTTATTGCTCCTGGCTTGGCTGACTCTCCACTGGGGGATTTTGCCCCACGTCAACGAATGGCGGCCGCAGATCGAGGCCCAGGCCTCCCGCGCCTTGGGGGTACCGGTGCGCATCGGACGTATCCAGGTGCAATCGAGCGGCTGGGTGCCGGCGCTGCGGCTGGACGACGTGGTGCTGTACGACGCCGCGCAGCACGAGGCGCTGCGCCTGCCGCGCGTGGCGGCGGCGGTGTCTGCCCGCTCGCTGCTGGCGTTCAGCCTGCGTTTCGAACAGTTGCTGATCGAGAACGCCCGGCTCGAGGTGCGGCGCGATGCGCAGGGCCGCATCTTCGTGGCCGGCCTGCAAATGCAGGGCGGGGCGGGCGAGGGCGGCGAGGCGGCGGCCGACTGGTTTTTCGAGCAGCACGAGTTCGTGATCCGGCACGGCAGCGTGCGCTGGATCGACGAGCGCGGCAACGCGCCACCGCTCGACCTGGCCGAGGTCGACCTGGTGGTCCGCAACGGCCTGCGCAGCCACGCGATGCGCATCGATGCCACGCCGCCGGCCGACTGGGGCGATCGCTTCACTCTGCAGGGCCGTTTCACGCAGCCGCTGCTGGCACGGCACGGCGACTGGCGGCGCTGGCGCGGCACGCTGCATGCGCAACTGCCGCGCGCCGACGTGAGCCAGCTGCGCCGCCACGTCGCATTGCCCTTCGAGCTGAGCCAGGGCGAGGGCGCGCTGCGCGCCTGGCTCGACATCGATGCCGGCGAACCGCGCGCAGCCACCGTCGACGTGGCGCTGAATGCCGTCAACCTCCGGCTGCAGCGCGACCTCGAGCCCCTGAGCCTGGCAGAGCTGCAGGGCCGCTTCAGCATGCGGCGCGACGACAAGGGCGTGACCCTCGCGGCGCAGGACTTCACCTTCGTCACCGGCGAGGGCCAGCGCTGGCCGCGCAGTCGCCTGCAGCTCGGCTGGCTGCAGCGCCAGGACAAGCCCGACCAGCCGATCACCGGTGGCGAGGCCAGTGCCGACCTGCTCGACCTGGGCCTGATGGCCGACGTGGCCGAGCGGCTGCCGCTGGGCTCCGCGTTGCGCAAGCTGCTGGCCGAGACGGCCCCCCGCGGTGAGGTGCAGAACCTGGCCGCCCACTGGGAAGGCCCGCTCGATGCGCCGCAGCGCTACACCGTGAAGGCGCGGCTGGCCGGGCTGTCGATCGCGGCGGGGCCGGTGCCGCAGGCGCCTGCCGTGGGCCGGCCGGGCTGGCAGAAGGCGCAGATCGACCTGCATGCCACGGAGGCCGGTGGCGAGGCCCGGCTCAACCTTGACGGCGGCGCGCTCGAGTTTCCGGGCGTGTTCGAGCAGCCGGTGGTTGCGCTCGATCGCTTCGATGCCGAGCTGGCATGGCGCATCACACCGGCCAAAGCGGCGGGCCAGCCGCCGGCCGTCGAGCTCAAGGTGGCCAATGCCCGCTTCGCCAACCAGGATGCGGAAGGCGAGGTCAATGCCACCTGGCGCACCGGCCCGGGCACCGGCACCGGCCGCGGTGCGCGCTACCCCGGTCTGCTCGACATGAGCGGCCGCCTCACGCGTGGCCTGGCCACCAGCGTCGCGCGCTACCTGCCGCTGGGCATCCCGGCCGAGACGCGCGACTACGTGGCGCGCTCGGTACTCGGCGGCCAGGTGGATGCGGCCACCTTCAAGGTCAAGGGCGACCTGTGGCAGTTTCCGTTCTCGAACGCCAAGGAAGGCGAGTTCCGCATCGCCGGCAACGTGTCCGACGTGACGCTGGCCTACGTGCCCGGCGAGCCTGGCGAGGCGCCGCCGTGGCCGGCCTTCGACCATGTAGGCGGCGAGCTGGTGTTCGACCGCAATTCGATGGAGATCCGCCAGGCCAAGGCCAGGGTCTACGGCTATGAGCTCTCGGGCGTGCAGGGCGGCATCCGCAACCTCGCCGACAAATCCACGCTGGTGATCGAGGGCCAGGGCCGCGGCCCGCTGGCCGATGCGCTGCGCTACGTGGCCGGTTCGCCGATCGCCGGATGGACTTCGCATGCGCTGGGCCAGGCCAGCGGCAACGGCCTGAGCGAGCTGAAGCTGGCGCTCAGCATCCCGCTGCACGACGCCGGGCAGTCCACCGTGAAGGGCAGCGTCACGCTGCTCGGCAACGATTTGCGCATCCGGCCCGACACGCCGCAGCTGGGCAATGCCAAGGCGCGCGTGGAGTTCACGCACAAGGGCTTCGCGATCCGCGGCGGCAGCGCGCGCGTGCTGGGTGGCGACGCGAGCATCGAAGGCGGCACGCAGCCGGATGGCTCGCTGCGCTTCACCGCGCAGGGCGCGGCCACCGCCGACGGCCTGCGGCGTGCCACCGAGCTGCCGGTGGTGGCGCGCATGGCGGGCTCGTTCAGCGGGCAGACGCCCTATCGTTTCAACCTCGGCATCGTGAAGGGCCAGACCGAGATCGCCCTCACCAGCCCGCTCACCGGCCTGGCGCTCGACCTGCCCGCGCCGCTGCGCAAGAGCGCCGAGGCCGCGCTGCCGCTGCGGCTGGTGACGCAGCTGGCCACCGACACGCTCAACGGGCCGGCCCCGCGCGACACCTTGCGCCTGGAGCTCGGCAGCGTGCTGCAGGCGCAGTACCAGCGCGACCTGTCGCACGACACGCCGCAGGTGCTGTCGGGCGCGATGGGCGTGCTCGAGACCATGCCCGCGCCGGCCAGCCCGGTGGCGGCCAACGTGAACCTCGGCGTGTTCGATGCCGATGCGTGGCAGCAGGTGGCCACGCGCTGGTTCGGCAGCGCTGCCTCCGGGGCCGGCCCGGCGGTGCCCGCCGCCGAAGGCAGCACGTCCGACGACGGCTACCTGCCGCGCCAGCTGGCCGTGCGCGCGCAGGAGCTGCGCATCGGCGGGCGGCGCCTGAGCAAGGTGGTGGCCAGCCTGTCGACCGTCGCCGGCGCCGAGAACCGCTGGCATGCCGACATCGTGGCCGAGCAGTTGGCCGGTGTCATCGAATACCGGCTGCCGCGCGGCAGCGGCGCCGGCCGCGTGTTCGCGCGGCTGTCGCGCCTGTCGCTGCCGCCGGCCGAGGTGGCCTCGGTGGAGAGTCTGCTCGAGCAGGCGCCCACCAGCGTGCCGGCGCTCGACATCGTGGTCGACGACTTCGACCTGCGCGGCAAGCGCCTGGGCAAGCTCGAGATCGAGGCGCAGAACCGCAGCATCGAAGGCCGCGGCAGCCCGCGCGAGTGGCGGCTGACGAAGTTCAACCTCGACATGCCGGAGGCCCAGCTGCAGGCCACCGGGCAATGGAGCCCGGTCAGCGAGGGCCGGCGCCACATGGTGATGAACTTCACCCTCGATGTGAACGACGGCGGCGCGCTGCTCACGCGGCTGGGCACCGAAGGCGCCTTGCGCGGCGGCAAGGGCCGGCTGCAGGGCCAGGTGTCGTGGGCCGGCTCGCCGTTCTCGCTCGACTATCCCAGCCTCAACGGCCAGCTCAACCTCGCGCTCGACAACGGCCGCTTCCTGAAGGCCGGCGCGGGCGCGGCGCGCCTGCTGGGCGTGCTGAGCCTGCAGTCGCTGCCGCGCCGGCTCGCGCTCGACTTCCGCGACGTGTTCCAGGAGGGCTTCGCGTTCGACCATGCCGCCGGCGACGTGCAGATCCACGACGGCGTGGCCAGCACCAACAACCTGCGCATGCGCGGCGTGCAGGCCGCGGTGCTGATGGAGGGTCAGGCCGACATCGGCCGCGAGACGCAGGACCTGCGTGTGATCGTGGTGCCCGAGATCAATGCCGGCACTGCCTCGCTCGCCTATGCGGCGATCAACCCCGCCGTGGGATTGGGCACCTTCCTGGCGCAGCTGTTCCTGCGCAAGCCGCTGATGGAGGCGAGCACGCGCGAATTCCACGTGAGCGGCAGCTGGGACGATCCCAAGGTCGACCGCGTGCAGCACAAGGGCCCGGTGACGGTGCCCGACATCGAAGCCGCCGCGCAGCCCACCGCTGGGGCATCATCGCCGGTGGGTGACAAGCCATGAGAGCCCTTGCATGAAGATCGCCGCGCTGCAGATGGTGTCCACGCCCGACGTCGAGCGCAACCTCGTCGCCGCCGACCGCCTGATCACCGAGGCCGCCGCGCAGGGCGCGCAGCTGGTGGCGCTGCCGGAGTACTTCTGCTTCATGGGCCACAAGGATTCCGACAAGCTGAAGATCGCCGAAGCGCCCGGCGAAGGGCCGATCCAGAGCTTCCTCGCGATGCAGGCGCGCATGCACCAGCTCTGGATCATCGGCGGCACGCTGCCGATCCGCATGGAGGATTCGCGCCGCGCGCGCAACCGCTGCTGCGTCTACGCGCCCGACGGCACGCAGGTGGCGCACTACGACAAGCTGCACCTGTTCGCGTTCGACAACGGCAGCGAGAAGTTCGACGAAGGCCGCGTGCTCAAGGCCGGCAAGCAGCCGGTGGCGGCGCAGCTGGGCGACTGGCGCGTGGGCTTCAGCGTCTGCTACGACCTGCGCTTTCCCGAGCTGTACCGCGCGATGATGAAGCCGCCCTGCGACCTGCTCAGCGTGCCGGCCGCTTTCACCTACACCACCGGCCGCGCGCACTGGGAGCTGCTGCTGCGTGCCCGCGCGGTGGAGAACCAGTGCTACGTGATCGCGCCCGCCCAGGGCGGCACGCACGAGAACGGCCGCCGCACCTGGGGCCATAGCATGATCGTCGACCCCTGGGGCATCGTGGTCGCCGAGCAGGACGAAGGCGAGGGCGTGGTCATCGCCGAGATGGATGCGCAGCGCATCCAGACCGTGCGCACGCAGCTGCCGGCGCTGCAGCACCGGCGCTTCTGATCGCGGCCGGCCTCGGCGCGGTAATCGGCTTGTTCCCCGCGCGAGCATGGGCCGGCTTATCCTGCGCGGCTTCATGCCAACGACAGATGGGAGACACACGGTGAAGAGGGGATGGCAATGCGCCGCATCGGCGCTGACCTTGGCGATGCTGCAAGCCTGCGGCGGTGGCGGCACCGACGCGGGTGGCGGCGAGGTTCAGCCGCCACTGTCGAACCAGAGCTGCACCACCGGCACCACGGTGACCAGCGGCGCCTACATGGCCGAGAACAATGCATGGAATGCCTCGGGCGCCAGCGGGTACCGGCAGTGCGTGCAGGTGGTGGATGCGGGCTCGGGCAAGGTGAACACCACGCTCGACTGGAACTGGCCGGTGGCGCCCGTCGGTGTGCGGGCCTATCCCGAGCTGATCTTCGGCCAGAAGCCCTGGTATGCCAGCACCACCACCCAGCTGCCGCGCGTCGTCGACACCCTGCAGACGTTGCGCGTCGACACGGCCTTCAGCCTCACGCGCGACGCCGGCGCCAACGGCAACTTCGCCTTCGACATCTGGCTGGCCAGCTCCAATCAGCGGCCGGTGGGCAGCGACCACCTGCCGATCACGCATGAGTTGATGATCTGGCTCGATGCCTATGGCGGCATGGTGCCGGCCGGCGCCATCGTGGCCACGGTGACGATCGGTGGCGTCACCTGGGATCTCTATCGCCTCGATGCCACCACGTGGACACCCGAGCCCTGGGTCTATCTCGCCTACCTGCCGCGCACCAAGGTGTCGTCTCCGATGAGCCTCAACGTGCGTGCCTTCCTCGATCACCTGAAGCAGCGGGGCGACATCACTGGCCAGGAGTGGTTGACCTCGGTGGAGCTTGGCAACGAGATCGTGGCCGGCAAGGGACAGACGGTGCTGACGGGGTATGCGGTGACCGTGGAGTGAGGCTTTCATGCGGAGGAGGGGGCCTGGGGCAGGTAGCCCGGACCTCCGTTCTCCGGCTCCACCTCGCGGGCCACGACCGCGGTGCTCAGTCGTGGCCTCGTCAACACGAGCCAAGTGGACCGAAAGCCATGACACCGCGAATGGGGCCTGCGCCCGGAGGCCCGGGCTACCTGCCCCCGACACGACGGTGGCAGTGCACGAGGAGGCATGCCGCGGTAGTGCCGCAGGTTCCCCCGTCCCCTGTCGCTCCGCTCTCAGCATGTTGAGCGAAGCTGCCCAAGCCTTACGCAGCCGGCAGTTCGCCCCGTCGAGGCAAGTCAGCTCCCCGACGTGAACACGTGATCGCAGCAGCCCGTGCCGCAAAGGCCAGTGCCTTACCGAGCTGCGTTTCGCTCAGGCCGCGCAGGCTCGTAGCGCTCAGCGCATCGTGCTCCGCCAGCCATGTGAGCAGCGCGGCCTGGAAGGTGTCGCCGGCGCCCACGGTATCGACCAGCTCGATGCGCACCGCCTCGCTGCGCGCCTGTGCAGAAGCCGTCCACGCCAGCGCGCCCTCGCCGCCGCGCGTGATCACCACCAGCGCCACGCCCTGCGACAACCACTCGCGTGCCAGCACATCGAGTTCGGCGCCGGGGAACAGCAGCCCCACGTCTTCCTCGCTCACCTTCAGCAGGTGCGTGCGCGGCAGCATCCAGGCCAGCGTGTCGCGCCAGCGCTGGATGTCGGGCTCGACGTTGAGGCGGATGTTGGGGTCGTAGGCGATCAGGCTGCGGCCGTGTTCGCGCTCGACCAGCGCACGCTGCGTCGCGGCCACGGGCTCGACCACCATCGCGTACGAGCCGAACTGGAACACGCGCGCCTCCGGCGGCACGTTCTCCAGCGCTGCCAGCGGCAGCAGCCGGTCGGCGGCGCCTTCGCCGTAGAAGGCATACGAGGGCACGCCCTGCGCATCCAGGCCGACGAGGCTCAGCGTCGTCGGCGCATCGAGCCTGTGCACGCAGCGCAGGTCCACGCCCTCGTGTTTCAGCGCCTGCAGCAGGCGCTCGCCAAGAAAGCCCTGCGACACGCCGCCCAGGAAGCCCGCCCGCTGGCCCATGCGCGCCAGCCCCACCGCCACGTTGAACGGCGAACCGCCGATGCGCGCATCCAGCGCCATGCCGGTAGGGGTGTCACCGGCCGCAAACACGTCCATCAGCGCTTCGCCGCAGACCACGAACATCTTCGTCTCCTCACACAGAACTCTCATGCCGCGCCGCCCGAGCATCGCGGTTCGGCCGCATTCTGCCACCAGGGTTAACCATTAATCAATCAACTTGATTTATTAAAGATCGACGACCAGAATTCGCAGCATCCGATGGCGCCTGTCCGGCGGCGGATGTTTCGTCCACCCCTTTCCCCCTGTGAGGAGACCTCCATGCGCGCAAAGACCCTGAAGGGCTGCAGCATCCTGACCTTGGCCGCCGTGGCGGCGCTGTCCGCCGGCTCGACCGTTGCGGCCGACCAGCCGGTGATCGGCCTGATCACCAAGACCGAGACCAACCCCTTCTTCGTGAAGATGAAGGAAGGCGCGCTCGAGATGGCCAAGTCGCGCGGCGCCAAGCTGCTCACCGGCGCAGGCAAGGCCGATGGCGACAACGCCGGCCAGGTGACGGCGATGGAGAACATGATCGCCGCCGGTGCCAAGACCATCCTGATCACGCCGAGCGATTCGAAGGCCATCGTGCCCAGCATCAAGAAGGCGCGCGACAAGGGCGTGCTGGTGATCGCGCTCGACAGCCCGGCCGATCCGGCCGATGCCACCGACGCGCTGTTTGCCACCGACAACTACAAGGCCGGCGAGCTGATCGGCGAATACGCCAAGGCGGCGTTCGCCGGCAAGCCCGCCAAGATCGTCACGCTCGACCTGTTCCCCGGCCACCCGGTAGGCGCGCAGCGCCACAACGGCTTCCTCAAGGGCTTCGGCCTCGCGGCGCCCGATGCCAAGAGCAACGAGCTGGGCAAGACGGCCGAGGTGGTCTGCATGGCCGACAGCTACGGCGACCAGGCCAAGGGCCAGACCGCGATGGAAAACTGCCTGCAGAAGAACCCCGACGTCAACCTCGTCTACACGATCAACGAGCCCGCCGCGGCCGGTGCCTACCAGGCGCTGAAGAAGGCCGGCAAGGAAAAAGGCGTGATGATCGTCTCGGTCGACGGCGGCTGCGCTGGCGTGCGCAACGTGAAGGCCGGTATCATCGCGGCCACCTCGCAGCAGTACCCCATGAAGATGGCCGGGATGGGCGTGCGGGCCGGCGTCGAATACGCGAAGACCGGCACCAAGCCCAGCGGCTACACCGACACCGGCGTGACCTTGATCGCAGACAAGGCGATCGCCGGCGTCGAGAGCAAGGACACGAAGGTCGGCCTCGACCTTTGCTGGGGCAAGTAAGCCCCGCGCGGCGCCGCCAGGCGCCGCACCGTTGTTTGCCTGTGTTCGGCGGTCGTCGGGTCTTACCGGACCGGCACCGCCGCCTTTTTCGGGTACACCCATGTCCTCTTCCGCCTCCCCGACGCTCGCGCCGTCCGGTGCGACCCAAGCCATGAATGCTCATGCCTTCCGCCTGCCGTCGCTGGTGCAACTGGGCCCGTTCATCGCGCTGCTGCTGGCCTGCGCGTTCTTCGGCACCCAGGCCGACCACTTCTGGTCGCTGCAGAACTTTTCGCTGATCGCACAACAGGTGATGGTCGTCGGTGTCATCGCCATTGGCCAGACGCTGATCATCCTCACCGCCGGCATCGACCTGTCGTGCGGCATGGTGATGGCGCTGGGCGGCATCGTGATGACCAAGTTCACGATGCAGCTGGGCCTGCCGCCGTTCGCGGCCGTGCTGGCGGGGCTGGCGGTGACCACCGGCTTCGGCGTGCTCAACGGCCTGTTGGTCACGCGCATCAAGCTGCCGGCCTTCATCGTGACGCTGGGCACGATGAACATCGCGTTCGCGATCACGCAGCTGTATTCCGAGTCGCAGACCATCACCGGCCTGCCGGATTCGCTCACCGTGCTGGGCAACACCTTCGGTATCGGCGACACGCAGATCAGCTGGGGCGTGCTGCTGATGCTGGGGCTGTACCTCGTGGTGTGGCTGGCGCTGCGCGACACCGCGCCGGGGCGGCACGTCTATGCGGTGGGCAACAACGCCGAGGCGGCGCGGCTCACCGGCATCTCGACGCAGCGCGTGCTGCTGTGTGTGTATGCGCTGGCCGGGCTGCTGTATGGGGTGGCGTCGATGCTCAGCGTGGCGCGCACCGGGGTGGGCGACCCCAATGCCGGCCAGACCGAGAACCTCGACAGCATCACCGCGGTGGTGCTGGGCGGCACCAGCCTGTTCGGCGGCCGCGGCGTGCTGCTGGGCTCGCTGATCGGCGCGCTGATCGTCGGCGTGTTCCGCAACGGCCTCACGCTGATGGGCGTGTCGTCGGTCTACCAGATCCTGATCACCGGCATCCTGGTGATCCTGGCCGTGGCCACCGATCAACTCTCGCGCAAGGGAGGCCGCTGATGAAGCCCGATGTCGTGATGGAAGCCAAAGGCCTGGTCAAGCGCTACGGCCAGGTGACGGCGCTCGACGGCGCCGACTTCGAGCTGCGCGCCGGCGAGATCCTCGCGGTGATCGGCGACAACGGCGCCGGCAAGTCGTCGCTGATCAAGGCGCTGTCGGGCGCGGTGGTGCCCGATGCCGGCGAGATCCGGCTCGACGGCCAGCCGGTGCACTTCAAGAGCCCGATCGATGCGCGTCGCGAAGGCATCGAGACGGTGTACCAGGAGCTGGCGGTGGCGCCCGCGATGACGATCGCCGAGAACCTCTTCCTCGGCCGCGAGCTCACCCGCTTCGGCGCGGTGGGCAGGCTGCTGCGCATCCTCGACAAGAAGCGCATGCTGCAGGAGAGCATCGCGCGCATGAACGACCTCAAGGTCGGCATCCGCTCGATGATGCAGGCAGTCGAGACGCTGTCGGGCGGCCAGCGCCAGTGCGTGGCGGTGGCCCGCGCCGCGGCCTTCGCGCGCCACGTGGTCATCATGGACGAGCCGACTGCGGCGCTGGGCGTCAAGGAAGGCAACATGGTGCTGGAGCTGATCCGCCGCGTGCGCGACAAGGGCCTGCCGGTGATCCTGATCAGCCACAACATGCCGCACGTGTTCGAGATCGCCGACCGCATCCACATCGCGCGGCTCGGCAAGCGCGCCGCCGTGGTCAACCCGAAGAAGATCACGATGAGCGACACGGTGGCGGTGATGACCGGCGCGATGCGGCCCGAGGACATTCCGTCCGAATGCCTGGCCTGACGACAACGGACGAAGACGATGCTGAAGGGAATCGATCCCCTGCTGACGCCGGAGCTGCTGAAGCTGCTGGCCGAGATGGGGCATGGCGACGAGATCGTGATCGCCGACGCCAACTTCACCGCGACCACGCTGGCGGCCGGCAAGCCGGTGGTGCACCTGCCCGGCGTGGGCGTGCAGCGCACCTGCGAGGCGGTGCTGTCGGTGCTGCCGCTCGATGAAGGCGTGGCGCAGCCGGTGGCCTACATGCAGGTGAGCGACACGCCCGAGGGCTATCGCAGCGCGCTGCAGCGCCGCGTGATCGGGCGCCTGGCCGAAGCCGGCTGGGCACGCGACTCACAGTGCGAAGCGATGGAACGCTTCAGCTTCTACGAGCGGGTGAAGAGGGCACACGCGATCGTGCTGACCGGCGAGCTGCAGCCATACGCCAACTTCCTGCTGAAGAAGGGCGTGATCGGAGAGGCGCTTGCGGCCTGAAGAGCGGATGAACGGCGAAGCGCACGCCCACCTGCGGCCGCACGGCTCCAGCCAGGGCGGCGTGCGCCAGTACAACGAGCGGGTGGTGCTGCAGGCCATCCGCCAGCACGGCGCGCTGCCGGGTGCCGAGATCGCGCGGCTGACGCGGCTCACCGCGCAGACGGTCTCGCTGATCACCAAGCGGCTGCTCGACGACGGCCTGCTGGTCAAGGGCGAGCCGGTGCGCGGCAAGGTGGGCCAGCCCTCGGTGCCGTTGGCACTCAACCCCGAGGGCGCGTATTCCATCGGCATCAAGGTCGGGCGGCGCAGCATGGACATGCTGCTGCTCGACTTCACCGGCCAGGTCTGCGAGCGTTCGTCGCTGGCCTATGCCTTCCCCGACCCCGACGCGCTGCTGGTCGAGATCGAGCAGCGGCTGCGTGCCTTCCGCAAGACGCTGGGGCCGGCGCGGCGCGAGCGTCTGCAGGGCATCGGCATCGCGGCGCCTTTGTCGCTCGGCGGCTGGCAGAAGCTGCTGGGCGTCGACCCGAAGGTCGCCGACAAGTGGAACCACGTGGACCTGTCGGCGCGGGTCGAGAAACTGAGCGGCCTGCCGGTGAGCTTCGTGAAGGACACGGCGGCGGCCTGCGTCGCCGAGCTGGTGGCCGGCGGCGGGCGCAGCGTGCGCAGCTTCCTCTACATCTTCGTCGACACCTTCATCGGCGGCGGCCTGGTGATCGACAGCCACCTGCGCAGCGGCCTCAACGGCAATGCCGGTGCGGTGGGCTCGCTGCCGCTGGGCCTGGCCGAAGGCCGCAAGGAACCGGCGCAGCTGCTCAGCGTGGCCTCGCTGCTGAACCTCGAGACGCTGTACGACAAGGCCGGCCTCGACATCGGGGCGGTGGTCGACGACCGTGCTCTCGAGGCGCCGTGGCGCGGCCACACCGACGCCTGGCTGAAGGAGGCCTGCCCGGCGATCGCGCTGACGATCAACACCGCGGCCTGCCTGCTCGATCTCGACGGCGTGATCATCGACGGCTCCTTCGGTCGCGCGCTGCTCGACGCGCTGCTCGCGAAGCTGCACGAGGCGATGGACCGCTACGACTGGGAAGGCGTCGCACGGCCGGCGCTGCGGCCCGGCACCATCGGCTCCGACGCGCGGGCGCTGGGCGGCGCGCTGCTGCCGCTGTACGACAACTTCGCGCCCGACCGCGATCTGTTCCTGAAGCTCGAACGGTAGCGGGAAGCCCGGTGCTCCCTCAACGGCGGCCGAACATCATCTGCTTGGCCAGTGCCGATTTGATCGGCCCGGCGAGCTGCAGCGCAGCCAACCCCAGGCCGCGCGCCGTTGCGAGCCCCGGCGCCTTCCACGTGAAGCTGCGCGCCAGGAAATCGGTGGCGGCGATCATGCTCCAGCGGTCCGGCGCGCGGCGCCATTCGAGGCGGCGCAGCGCGGCCTCCAGCGTGTCGGCCCCTTTCAGCGCCTGCACCAGCTCGTAGGCATCGCGCAGCCCCAGGTTCAGCCCCTGGCCGGCTACCGGGTGCAGCGTCTGCGCTGCATTGCCGATGCGCACCTTGCGGCCCGCCACCAGCGTGCGCTCGGCGTTGAGCCCGAGCGGAAACGCCTTGAGCGGCGAGATGCCGACCAGCTTGCCCGCCTGCGGCGGAAAGATCGTGTTCAGCACCGCGAGCCGCTGGTGGTCGTTGAGCTCGCGCACCGGATCGTCGTCGGTCGGCACGCACCACACCAGCGCCGAGCGCTGGGCGCCATCGGCCGACTTCAGCGGCAGCAGCGCGGCCGGGCCGTGGCGCGTGAAGCGCTCGAAAGCCACGCCTGGCGTGCCGCCCTCGAGCGTCAGCGTGCCGACCCAGGCCGTCTGGCCATAGGGCGAGGCCACCGCCTTGCGGGCCTGCTCGGAGAACACGCCGCCTTCGGCCACGACCACCAGTTCGAAGGTCTCGGCGATGCCGGCATCCACTTCGACGCCCTGGGCCTCGTCCTTCAATGCCTTCACGGCCGTGCCGAAGCGCGAGCGCAGCCGCAGCGGCTCGCGCTGCACCTCGGCCTCCCAGGCACGCTGCAGCGGCGCCACCACCGCGCCGTAGCTCAGCACGGCGCCCAGCATCGGCACCGCCTCGTCGAGCGCGCGGATGCGCACCTCGGGGTCGCCGAACGGGGTGATCAGCGAGGGCGGCGCCTGCGACACATGCACCTCGAGGATGGGCTGCGCGCGCTCGGCCTCCCAGGCGCCCAGCCGCTTGAGCAGCTGCACGCTACCGAGCGACAGCGCCAGCGTGCGCGGATCGGCCGACACGTCCTGGTCGGCCGGGCGGGCGTCGAACAGCGTCACGTTCATCTGCGGGAAGCTGCGCGCCGCGTGCAGCGCCAGCGCCAGCCCCACCGGACCGGCGCCGACGACCGCGAGGTTCAGTGTGGAAACCGCCATGACATCGCCCTTCTAGGGAGCCGGAAGCGGCCCCGCCCCGCGTATTATTCGCCGCACCGGGATCGTGCCCGGCAACGAGGAGCAAGCGTCATGGGATTGATGAGTTTCATCAAGAAGCAGTTCATCGACATCATCGAATGGACCGAGCAGGGCGATGGGGTCCTGGCCTGGCGCTTCCCCATTGCCGACCGCGAAATCCAGTACGGCGCCCAGCTCACGGTGCGCGAATCGCAGATGGCGGTGTTCGTCAACGAAGGCCAGGTGGCCGACGTGTTCGGCCCCGGCCTGCACAAGCTCACCACGCAGACGCTGCCGGTGCTCACCTACCTGAAGAACTGGGACAAGCTCTTCGAATCGCCGTTCAAGAGCGACGTGTACTTCTTCAGCACGCGCCAGCAGGTCGACCGCCGCTGGGGCACCACCCAGCCGGTGACCATCCGCGACAAGGACTTCGGCGCGGTGCGGCTGCGGGCCTTCGGCAACTATGCCTTCCGCATCGCCGACCCGAAGAAATTCCACACCGAGATCTCCGGCACGCGCGACATCTACACCGTCGACGACCTCGATGGCCAACTGCGCGGGCTGATGCTGCAGCACATCTCCGATGCGGTGGCCGGCAGCGGCATTCCGTTCCTCGACCTCGCGGCCAACCAGGTCGAGTTCGCGAAGCAGCTGCGCGAAGTGAACGGCCCGTCGTTCGATGCGCTGGGCCTCAAGCTCGAGGGCGTGACCGTGCAGAACGTGTCGCTGCCCGAGGAGCTGCAGAAGATCCTCGACCAGAAGATCGGCATGGGCATGGTCGGCGGCGACATGGGCAAGTTCATGCAGTACCAGACGGCCCAGGCGATTCCCGCGATGGCGCAGAACGCCGGCGGCAGCGGCATCGCCGGCGATGCGATGGGCCTGGGCGCCGGCGTGGCGCTCGGCCAGGTGATGGCGCAGCAGCTCAACCAGGGCCTGCAGCACGCGCCGGCGCAGGCGCAGAGCCAGCCCGGCGGCCCGTCGCCCGAGAGCATCAAGCCCGAGCAGGTGATGGCCACGCTCGAGAAGCTCGGCGAGCTGAAGGCCAAGGGCATCCTCACCGAGGAAGAGTTCGCCAGCAAGAAGGCCGAGCTGCTGAAGAAGCTGGTCTGATCCACGAGAGGGCGGTGCGCCGCGGCCGCTGAAGACGGCCGCGCGCACCGGACGGATCCCGAGGAGGAGAGGCCCGCGCTTGGCCACCACCGACAACCCACCCCAGCGCGCCTACCGCGCGCTCTGCCCCAACTGCGGCGCGCCGGTCGAATTTCGCTCGGCGGCCTCGGCCAGTGCCGTCTGCAGCTATTGCCGCAGCACGCTGGTGCGCGACGGCGAGGCGCTGCGCCGCATCGGCCAGAGCGCCGAGCTGTTCGACGACCACAGTCCGCTGCGCCTGGGCGCCGGCGGGCAGTACCAGGGGCTGGCCTTCACGCTGGTGGGCCGCCTGCAATACGGCTATGCCGAAGGCACCTGGAACGAATGGCATGCGCTGTTCGACTCCGGCCGCTCCGGTTGGCTGAGCGAGGACAACGGCCGCTACGTCTTCGCCTTCGATGCGCCGGCGCAGGGCGAGCTGCCCGCGGCCGATGAACTCACGGCCGGCGAGCGCCGATTGGTCGACGGCCGGGCCTGGAGCGTGGCCTCGGTCACGCGCGCGAAGCTGCTCGCGGCCGAAGGCGAGCTGCCGAGGCCGCCGAAGCTGCAGGGCGAGTTCACCGTGTCCGACCTGCGCAACGAGAAGGGCGAGGTCGGCACGCTCGACTACGCCGATCCTGCGCAGCCGCAATGGTCGGTGGGCCGCTCGGTCGCCCTGAGCGAGCTGAAGATGAGCGGCCTGGCCGAGGCCGCCGAGAAGACGCTCAAATCGCGCGGCATCGAATGCCCCAGCTGCGGCAACGCGCTCGAGGCCAAGCTATCGACCACGCAATCCATCGTCTGCCCGCAATGCCATGCGGTGGTCGACATCTCCAAGGGCGTGGGTGCCGACCTTGCCCACTACCAGCAGAACAACGCCGGCGACAGCGGCATGGAACCGCTGCTGCCGCTGGGCAGCACCGGCATGCTCGCGCTCGGCGGCGAAGGCCTGTCGTGGCAGGTCGTCGGCTACATGGAACGCTGCGACGTGCCCGACAGCGCCGACGACGAGCAGACCTTCTGGCGCGAATACCTGCTCTACAACCGAAAGGCCGGCTTCGCCTTCCTGGTCGATGCCGAAGACGGCTGGAGCTGGGTGGTGCCGATCACCGGTGCGCCGCAGGTGCGCGGCGACAAGGCCAGCTACCAGGGCATCGACTACCGCAAGCGCTACAGCTACAACGCCAAGACCACCTACGTGCTCGGCGAGTTCTACTGGCGCGTGCAGCGCGACCAGCGCGGCTTCAACACCGACTACGAAGGCAGCGGCGGCAACAGCGACAAGCGGCTCAACCGCGAGATGGCCGGCAGTGAAGTGACGTGGTCGGCCGGCGCGACGATCGATGCCCACACCGTGGCCGCGGCCTTCCGCATCCCGGCCGACAAGCGCGCGGCGCTGCAGCGCGACGTATCGCCGCTGTCGGGCGGCGTGCTGAAGGACCGCATCGTGCTGGTCGCGGTGGCGGTGATCATCATCATCGTGCTGCTGTTGCTGATCTCGCGCTGCAGCAGCGACGATTGCACTGCGGTGCGCGACACCTACGGCGCCGCCAGCACCGAATACCAGCAATGCCGCAGCTCGGGGCACAGCGGCAGCGGTGGCAGCTCGCGCAGCAGCGGCGGCTCCTACGGCGGCTTCAGCAGCGGCGGCGGCGGCCACAAGTGAACAAACTGACATGAAGGAGCTCTCACCATGATGGGCATCGAATGGCTGAAGCCGGAGGTCTTCTTCGGCTCGATCCTCTACGCACTGATCGGCGTGGTCGTGTTCTGGGTCAGCTTCGTGATCATCGACAAGATCACGCCCTATGACCTGTGGGCCGAGATCGTCGAGAAGAAGAACCTCGCGCTCGCCGTCGTCGTCGCCGCGATGTGCCTGGGCATCGCGATGATCGTGTCGGCGGCGATCCACGGATGAATCGCCGCCGGGCTGCGGCCGCAGCGTCAGCGCTGCCGGATCGCGTCGGCCGCCTGGCGCAGGATCGCCAGCACGCGCTGCAGCTCCGCCTCGTCGGCCTCGCCGCGGCCCAAGCCTTCGCGCAGCGCGGCCCTCAGCTCATGCATCGCGGCATGCAAGGCGTGCCGTTGGGGCTCATGCCGTGACGGTCCGCCCGCCATCCAGTCGTCGCCTTGCAGCGCTTCGCGCATCCGCGCGGCGCGCTCGTTCACCCGCTGCAGTTGCTGCAGCAGCATGTCCACCACTGTGCGGTTCGCCTCCAGGTGCTGCCGGCCGGCATCGGTGAGGCTGTAGCGCTTCTTCGTGCCTTCCTGCTCGACGGCCGCGTGGCCGATTTCCTCGAGGTAGCTCAGCGCGGGATAGATGACGCCCGGGCTGGGCACGTAGAAGCCGCCGGAACGCTCGTCGAGCGCCTTGATCAGCTCGTAGCCGTGGCGGGGCTGCTCGGCCAGCAGTGCCAGGATCAGCAGCTGCAGATCGCCGCTGCTGAGCTTGCGGCCACGGCCGCCGCCGAAATCGCCGCTGTCGCCCCAACCGCGCGGGTCGAACCCGAAACCGCCGGGGCGGTGCGAGTGGCGGCCCATCGCATGGAAGGGATGGGCACGATGGTGAGGGTGGCCGAATCCGCACCCGCGGCGGCCCATGGGATGGAAGTGATGGAAACCGAACATGAATGGCTCCTTGGCTATCGGTAGATGTATCGTACGATATATCTACCGATGGAGATCTTGCCCATCCGACGTGCAGGGGCATCTCGCCCGCCGGCCGTTGAAAGTCATCTCGGGTCGCCTGTTACGCTCGCGCCCCATGTCTTCCGTTCCCGCCGCTGAGCAGCGCGCGCGCATCTCCCCCGCCGAGCTCGCGCTACTGGCCTCCGTCTTCGTCATCGCCGCCTGCGGCCTGGTCTACGAGCTGGCCGCGGGTGCGCTCGCGAGCTATCTACTTGGCGACTCGGTGCTGCAGTTCTCCACCGTGATCGGCACCTACCTGTTCGCGATGGGGCTGGGCTCGTGGCTCTCGCGTTTCGTCGAGCGGCAGCTGGTGGCGCAGTTCCTGCGCATCGAGCTGCTGGTGGGGCTGGTCGGCGGGCTGATGCCGGCGGCGCTGTTCGTGTCGCACAGCCTGCTGCCGGCTTCGGCGCTGGCGCCGTTCCGCTTCCTGCTCTATGCGCTGGTGCTGCTGGTGGGTGCGCTGGTGGGGCTGGAGATTCCGCTGGTGATGCGCATCCTGAAGCGCCATTTCCACGAGCGCTATGCGCTGAAGGAGCTGGTGTCGCAGGTGCTCACCTTCGACTACCTCGGCGCGCTGGTGGTGGCGCTGGCGTTTCCGCTGCTGCTGGTGCCGCACCTCGGCCTGATCCGCACCGGCGTGTTCTTCGGGCTGCTGAATGCGGCCGTGGCGGTGTGGGCGCTGTGGCTGTTCCGTTCTGAGCTGCGGCGCTGGCGCGCGCATGCGACGGCCTGCGCGGCGGTGGTGCTGGCGCTGGGCGCGGCGATGGTCGGCGGCGAGCCTCTGACCAGCTGGGCCGAAGACCGCTTCTACGGCGACCGCGTGATCCTGCGCGAAGACAGCCCCTATCAGCGCCTGGTCGTCACCTCGGGGCCGGCCGGCATCCGCCTCTTCCTCAACGGCAACCTGCAGTTCCATTCGCGCGACGAATACCGCTACCACGAGGCGCTGGTGCATCCGGCCATGGCCGCGCAGGGCGCTGCCAAGAATGTGCTGGTGCTGGGCGGGGGCGACGGGCTGGCGGTGCGCGAGATCCTCAAGTACCCGAGCGTCGAGCATGTGACGCTGGTCGACCTCGATGCGCATGTGACGCAGCTGTTCCGCGAGCAGCCGATGCTCACCGCGCTGAACCGAGGCTCGCTCGGTTCGCCGAAGGTGCAGGTGATCAATGCCGATGCCTTCCTGTGGCTGGAGCAGCACGAGCAGGTGTTCGACGCGATCGTGATCGACTTTCCCGATCCGTCGAACTTCTCGATCGGCAAGCTGTACACCACGAGCTTCTACGAGCGCGTCGACCAGCATCTGGCCGCGGGCGGCTATGCGGTGGTGCAGACGACCTCGCCACTGGTGGCGCCGCGCAGCTTCTGGACGGTGGCGGCCACGCTGGAGGCGGTGGGCTTCTCGACCACGCCGTACCACGCGCACGTTCCCAGCTTCGGCGAGTGGGGCTTCATCCTCGCGGGCCATCGGCCCTGGCATGTGCCGAAGGCGCTGCCGCCGGGTTTGAAGTTCCTCACGCTGCAGGGCTTGCCGTCGCTGCTGGACTTTCCCCCTGACATGGCGCGCGTGCCCGCCGAGCCCAACCGGCTGTCGAACCAAGTGCTGGTGACAACCTTCGAAGCGGAATGGGGCAAGGTGCATCAGTGACCCACCCCCGCAGCGCCTGCGGCGCTTCCCCCTCAAGGGGGCGCCGCCAGCGGACCAGCGAAGCTGGCTCCGCGGCGGCTGCTGGGCTGCCGGGTGTGCGTCGGAGGGAGTGGTTGCTGGGTGTCGCGGTGGGCCTTGCTGGGTGTGGCGAGCCGGCGCGTGAGCTTGCAGGCGGCTGGGTCGGTGCCTCTGCCTCGCGCGGCCACCGGCTGCGCGATCTTGTGAAGTCCGGCGCGTGGCCCGCGCCGGCTGTGCAGCGGCGTACCGGCGTGCTGATCATTGGCGCCGGCATCGCCGGCCTCGCCTGCGCGCGCGCCCTCGCGCAGCGCGGCATCGACGACCTGCAACTGCTCGAGCTCGAAGACGTGGCCGGCGGCAACAGCCGCGGCCACCAGATGGCGGGCATGGGCTGCCCGCTCGGCGCGCACTACCTGCCGGTGCCGGGGCCGCAGGCGCCCGAGGTGCTGGCGCTGCTGCATGAGCTGAAGCTCGCGCGCACGGTGGCGGGCCGTGTGGTCTACGACGAGCGGCATCTCTGCCACAGCCCGCAGGAGCGGCTGTTCATCGACGGCGCCTGGGTCGACGGCCTGCTGCCGCCGGCCGCACCGGGCTCGCAGACCTTGGCGCAATACCGCCGCTTCTCGGCGCTGGTGTCGCAGATGCAGCGCGAGCTCGGCTTCGCGATGCCGACGGTTCGCGCCCCCTGGACCCCGGCGCATGCGGCGCTCGATGCGCAGACCTTCGACGCCTGGCTCGCCACACAGGGCCTCGTCGACGCCCGACTGCGCTGGTACCTCGACTACTGCTGCCGCGACGACTACGGCGCCGGCAGCGCGGTGGTGTCCGCCTGGGCCGGGCTGCACTACTTCGCGAGCCGCCACGGCTTCCATGCACCCGGCGACGAAGACGCCGAGCGCGAGCCGGTGCTGACCTGGCCGGAGGGCAACGCCTGGCTGTCGCAGCGCCTCGCCGCACCGTTTGCCGGCCGGCTCCACACCGGCCGCACCGTGCTGCGTGTGGCCGAAGGGCGGCACGAGGTCAGCGTGCTGGTGTGGGACGAATCCGCGCAGCGTGCCGAGGCCTGGGCCGCGCGACAGGTGGTGCTCGCGCTGCCGCTGTTCATCGCCCAGCGCCTGCTCGAATCGCCGCCGGAAGCCTTGCGCGCGGCCACCGCGCTGCAGCGCCATGCGCCATGGCTGGTGGCCAACCTGCAGCTCGACGAGCCGCTGCTCGATCGCCCGGTCGGTGCGCCGCCCTCGTGGGACAACGTGCTCTACGCCGCCGATCCGCGCTCGCTCGGCTATGTCGATGCCATGCACCAGAGCACGCGCCCCTATCCAGGGCCGACGGTGCTCACCGCCTACTGGTCATTGCCGATGGCACAGCGCACCGAGCTGCTCGATCGCCCGTGGACGCATTGGGCGCAGGCGGTGATCACCGACCTGGCGCGCGCACATCCCGACCTGCCGCGCAAGGTGAAGCGGGCCGACCTGATGCGCTACGGCCATGCGATGAGCATCCCGGTGCCCGGCCTGCGCGGCAGCGCGGCGCTGCAGGCCCTGCAGCAGGTGCAGGGCCGGGTCCGCTTCGCGCACGCCGACCTCTCGGCCTACTCGGTGTTCGAAGAAGCCTTCACGCAGGGCCTGCGGGCAGGCGACCAGGTGGCGCGGGCGCTGGGCTGAGGCGCGTCGTCAGCCCGCGCGCCGGTCGTGCGCGTGCAATGCGTAGTAGGCGCGCTTGGCGGCATACATCTGCGCGTCGGCGCGGTTCATCACCGCTTCCATCCGCTCGCCCTCGACGCCGGTGGCTGTGCCGATCGCGAGGCTCATCGGCGTGCCGCCATGGAACTGGTTGTTCATTGCGAGCAGTTCGTGCAGCTGCTCGACCACCTGCTCGCCATGGCGTTCGTCGGCGCCCGGCATCACCAGCGCGAACTCGTCGCCGCCGATGCGCGAGGCGGTCATACGGCCTTCGACCGCCTTGCCCAGGACCTCGCCCACGCGGCGCAGCAGCGCATCGCCGGCCGCATGGCCGAACTCGTCGTTGGTGGCCTTCAGCCCGTTGAGGTCGGCCACCACCAGGGTCACCGGCCAGGGCCCCTTGCGCTCCAGCCGGTTGAGCTCCTCACTGAAGAAGGCCCGGTTGCGCAGGCCGGTCAGCACGTCGTGCTTGCCCAGGTATTCGAGGTAGGCCTCGGCCTTCTTGCGGGCGGTGATGTCGGTCAGTGACACCAGCACCTCGTCCCAGCGCTCCTCGTGGCCGGGCAGCACCGAGAACTGCAGGTACACATGCACCTTCTCGCCATCGAGCGCGTAGTTGACGACCTCGCGCTGCTGGAACAGCTCGCCTTTCCACAGGTCGGCCAGTTGCTCGGTGAAATGCGGCCGCATGTCGTCGCGGAACACCTGGTGCAGGTTGGCCAGCAGCGTGGGCTTGTCGGGCGCGCGGAACATCTGCAGCGTCTGCCGGTTGACGTCGATCACGCGGATCTCCTGCATGCAGCGCGAGACGAACTCGGGATGCACGTCGGTGAACACGCGGAAGTCGTCGACGCCGCTGGCGCGCACCTCGTCGAGCAGGCGCTTGATGCTGCTGAAATCTTCGACCCACAGCGACACCGGCGAATGCTCGAACAGGCCCTTGGCGTACTGCTCGCTGGCGCGCAGCGCGCGTTCGGTGCGCGCACGCTCGGTGATGTCCTCGATCGCCAGCAGCACGCGGCTCCAGTCGTCTTCATGGCCGGGCAGGATGTCGGCCTTCAGCAGGATCGCGAGGCGCTTGCCCTGCAGCGTGTAGTTGACCGTCTGGCTCGAGAAGTGGCGCTGGCCATGCCACAACTGGGCCAGCTCCTCGATGTGCTGGTCGAACATGTCGTCGCGGAACACGCGGTGCAGGTTGGCCGTGAGCTCGGCCTGGTCTTGCGCGCCGTAGAGCGCCAGCGTGCGGCGGTTGACGCGCAGCACCTTCAGGCAGCGTGAGCACTCGGCCACGCGGGCCGGCTCGGCGCGCAGCCACGTGCGCAGATCGCGCACGCCATCGGCCCGCCAGCGCTCGAACAGCGCCTTCAGCTCACTGTAGTCCTCGAGCCAGAGCGACACCGGTGCGAGCTCGAACATGTCGGCGTACGAATCGGCCAAGGCGCCCTCCGGGGAAGCTGTGCTGCGGGTCATTCTCGCACTCGCTCCAGTGGCATCGATGCTGGCTAACATGCGCCGCTTCCTCCTCACGAGAAGCACCGGAGAACGAGCATGAACTACCGCCGTCTCGGCCGCAGCGGCCTGCGCGTCAGCGAGCTGTCGCTGGGTTCCTGGGTCACGTACCACAACCAGGTCGACACGAAGTCGGCCGTCGAGATGCTGGCCGCGGCCATGGATGCCGGCGTCAACTTCTTCGACAACGCCGAGGCCTATGCGCTGGGCCAGAGCGAGGTGGTGATGGGCGAGGCCTTCAAGGCGCTGAAGTGGCCGCGTCTCAACTACATCGTCTCGACCAAGTTCTTCTGGGGCCTGGAGCGCGATGGCAACACCGTGAACCGCCGCGACACGCTGAACCGCAAGTACCTGATGCAGGCGATCGACGGCTCGCTCAGGCGCATGCAGCTGGAGCACATCGACCTCGTCTACTGCCACCGCCCCGATCCGCACACGCCGATCGAGGAGACCGTGTGGGCGATGAGCGACATGATCACGCAGGGCAAGGCGCTGTACTGGGGCACCAGCGAATGGTCGGCCGCCGACATCCGCGCGGCCTACGACATCGCCGATCGGCACCACCTGCACAAGCCGCTGATGGAGCAGCCGCAGTACCACCTGTTCCACCGCCAGCGG
This sequence comes from uncultured bacterium, assembly GCA_966212505.1. Classification (GTDB taxonomy): domain Bacteria; phylum Pseudomonadota; class Gammaproteobacteria; order Burkholderiales; family Burkholderiaceae_C; genus CAMLIZ01. The sequence goes on along the minus strand of CBIHRS010000035.1, from coordinate 12,040 downwards.
GTCGAGCAGGAATACGCGCGGCTCTATGAAGACATCGGCCTGGGCCTGACGACCTGGAGCCCGCTGGCCTCGGGCCTGCTGACCGGCAAGTACCGCGATGGCATCCCCGCCGGCAGCCGGGCATCCATGGAGAACATGGCCTTCCTGCGCAACGAGATCACCGACCGTGCGAAGAACGAGGCGGTGGCACAGCTGGAGCCGATCGCGCAGGAGCTCGGCGCCACGCTGGCCCAGCTGGCGATCGCGTGGTGCACGAAGAACCCGCGTGTCAGCACCGTGATCACGGGGGCGTCGAAGCTCTCGCAGCTGCAGAGCAACCTGGGCGCCGCGCAGGTGGCCGAGAAGCTCACGCCCGAGGTGATGGCGCGCATCGACGCGATCACGAAGCCGCTGGCGCAGTAGCCGCGCGCTCAGCGGTAACTCACCAGCGCCGGATCGCCCGCCGCCTCCAGGTGCGCGAGGCTGTTGACCTGCGCCACGCTGATGCGCCCGGCGCCATAGAGCAACTGCGTGACGCCGCTGTTGGCGAGGTTGAAGCAGAGCTCGCAGGCGCCGCGGTCCGACAGCTCCATCAGCGCCTGGCAGATCGCGCTGATCGGGCCGCCCGAGGTCACGACGACCAGCGTCTTCGAGGCGCCGCCGCGTTCGATGCAGGCCTGCAGCGCCGCCACGCAGCGCGCACGGAATTGCGTCCAGCTCTCGGCATAGTCGGCATCGTGCCGGCCCGAGACCCAGCGCAGCAGCGCTTCGGCGAACAGCTGCTGGAACGCGCGCCGCGGATGCGGCTGCCGTGCGGTCCAGGCGCGCAGCTCCGCCGGGCCGGCGAGCTCGGGCCGCGCAGCGAGCAGGATCGCCTCATGGTCGTATTCGTCGAAGCCGGCATCCACCGCCGGCTCGGCCGGGGCGCGCAGGTCGGCCCGCAGCGTCTCGATGAAGTGATCGGCCGTCTGCCGGTGCCGCCGCAGCGTGCCGAGGTGCACCGCATCGACACGGCGATCGCAGCGCGCGAACCAGTCGCCCAGCCGGCGCGCCTGCTGGGCGCCCAATGGCGAGAGGTGGTCGTAGTCGTCGGCGTTGAACGAGGCCTGGCCGTGGCGCACGAGGTAGATCTGTCCCATGGCGGCGAGCATCGCCCGAGCCGCGCGAGGGCGGCAATCACCCAGGCGACACGCGCCTCAGCGTCAGTGTGCGGTGTTCAGCGCTTCCAACTGGGCCGGCGTGCCGACGTTCTCCCACCGGCCGGTGTAGCGCTCGGCACCGACGCGGCGCTGCTCGATGCCGCGCAGCAGCTGCGGCAACAGCGCCACCACCGTGCCGGGTGCGATGTGCTCGAACAGCGCGGCGCGGTACAGGCCGAAGCTGGCCCAGGTGAGGCGATCGGGCACGTCGCGCACGGCCAAGCCCTGCGCATCGATGCCGAAGTCGCCCTTTGGATGGAACGGCGGGTTGGGCACCAGCCACAGGTGGGCCAGCCGGTCGCTCGCGGCGAAGCGATGCGCCGCCTCGGCATCGAAGACGAAATCCGGCGCGAAGATGTCGCCCGAGACGACCCAGAACGCGTCGCCCAGCAGCGGCAGCGCCTTGGCCACGCCGCCCGCGATGTCGAGCGCGCCGCCATGGTCGCGGCCTTCCATCGAGTAGTGGATCCGCAGGCCCCAGCGCGAGCCGTCGCCCAGCGTGGCAGGGAACTGCTCTTCCAGCCATGCGGTGTTGACCACCACCTCGCGCACGCCGCCGCGCGCCAGCGCCTCCAGGTGCCATTCGATCATCGGCTTGCCTTGGATCGGCAGCAGCGGCTTGGGCGTGTGGTCGGTCAGCGGCCGCATGCGTTCGCCGCGGCCCGCCGCCAAAATCAGGGCTTTCATGCCCCGAGTTTAGAAGGGGCTACATCGCGGGGCCGTAGCCCAGGGGCGCGGGCAGCACGCTGAGGATCTTCTCGTACAGCGGCCGGTAGGCGGCTTCGGGTTCGTGGCCGGTGAACGGGTCGCGGTTGGCGGCGAAGGCCTCGTGCAGTGCGGTCCAGTCGGCCTCGCTGAAGTGCTGCTCGGCGGCAGGGAGGATCTGCTTTTCCTCCAGCGCCATGTGGCGCAGGTAGAACTGCGTGTAGCGCTCCAGCGCCTGCTCGAAGGCCTGGCGCCGCGGCTCGCCCATCTGCTCGTAGGCCAGCAGCGCATGCTCCACCTCGCGGATCGCGTGCTCGCCCTGTTCATGGTCGCGTGCCAGCTGGTCCAGTGCCGGCCCGAGCTCCGGGCAGCGCTGCCGCACGCGCGGGAACAGCAGCTCGTCTTCCTTGGTGTGGTGCAGCCGCTCGGGAAACTCGTCGATGTAGAACAGCATCGCGCGCAGCACCGGGAAGTCGGGTGCCACGCCGAGCCGGCGGCCCTGCTCGAGCAGCCGGCCCATGGTCACCAGCATCGCGGCCAGCACGCGGTGTTCGTCGTGGATGATGGAAAGGGCAGCGTGGCGCATGCCTGCAGCCTCGCAGGGCTGCAGGCTGCCCGTCTTGCGCCGGATCAAGCCGCGGCGTCGCCGCGCTGCAGGCTGTGGCGTTCGACGTGCCCGGGCCCGAAGGCGGCCAGCAGCGCCTGCATCAGCGCCTCGGCGGCACGCCGGTTGTCGCCGCTGAAGTTGCAGACGTAGATGTCGAGCGTCACCGCGTTCATCTCGGGCCAGGTGTGGATCGCCAGGTGCGATTCGGCCAGCAGCACCACGCCGGTGATGCCGGCCGGCCCGATGCCCGCCGGCTCGAAGCGGTGGAACAGCTCGTTCACCGCCTGCAGCCCGGCGGCCTTGACCTCGTGCAGGCACAGCGTGCGCAGCGCCTGCGGGTCGGTCATCAGCGGCAGCCCGGGCGGGCAGCGGTGGAGGTCGGCGGTGAGGTGCAGGCCATGCATGCGGCCGATTATCGAAGCGGGGAAACCGCCGATTCATGCGCTGGCGCACGAAAACGCCCGCCGGCATGGGGATCCCGTCAAAAACAACCGGCCGGGGCGCCGCTTAAAATCCCGGGTTTCCCCTCCCTCCCGCCTCGCCCCATGTCTTCGACCTCCCCCCGCGACACCTCCCTGATGGCCAATGCCATCCGTGCCCTGGCGATGGACGCCGTCCAGCAGGCCAACTCAGGCCACCCGGGCGCCCCGATGGGCATGGCGGAGATCGCGGTGGCGCTGTGGGGCCGGCACCTGAAGCACAGCCCGACCAACCCGCAGTGGTTCGACCGCGACCGCTTCGTGCTCAGCAACGGCCACGGCTCGATGCTGATCTACGCGCTGCTGCACCTCACCGGCTACGACCTCGCGGTGAGCGACCTGCGCCAGTTCCGCCAGATGCACAGCAAGACCCCGGGCCACCCCGAGGTGCACATCACCCCCGGCGTCGAGACCACCACCGGCCCGCTGGGCCAGGGCATCACCAACGCGGTGGGCATGGCGCTGGCCGAGAAGCTGCTGGCGGCCGAGTTCAACCGGCCCGGCCACACCGTCGTCGACCACCACACCTACGTGTTCATGGGCGACGGCTGCCTGATGGAAGGCATCAGCCACGAAGCCTGCGCGCTGGCCGGCGCCTGGAAGCTGAACAAGCTGGTCGCGCTGTACGACGACAACGGCATCTCGATCGACGGCCAGGTCGCCCCCTGGTATGTCGACGACGTGGCCAAGCGCTTCGAGGCCTACCAGTGGAACGTGGTCGGCCCGGTCGACGGCCATGATGCCGATGCGGTGGATGCCGCCATCGCCAAGGCGAAGCAGAGCGCCGACAAGCCCACGCTCGTCATCTGCAAGACCACCATCGGCAAGGGCTCGCCCAACCGCGGCGGCACCGCCAAGGCCCACGGCGAGGCGCTGGGCGCCGATGAAATCAAGCTCACCCGCGAGGCGCTGGCCTGGCCGCACGAGCCCTTCGTGATCCCCGAGGCCGCCTACGAGGCCTGGGATGCCAAGGCCGCCGGCACCGCCGCCGAGCAGCAGTGGAGCGAGCGCTTCGCCGCCTACAAGGCCGAGTTCCCGCACGAGGCGGCCGAGCTGGTGCGCCGCATGCGCGGCGAGCTGCCCGAGGGCTTTGCGCAGGCCGCGGTCGATGCCGCGATCGCCGCGCACACCAAGGCCGAGACGGTGGCCACCCGCAAGGCCAGCCAGATCGCGCTCGAGGCCTTCACCCGCCAGCTGCCCGAGATGCTGGGCGGCTCGGCCGACCTGACCGGCTCCAACCTGACCAACACCTCGTCGACCCCCGCGCTGCGCTTCGACGAGCAGGGCGTGCCCAACAACGGCCGCCACATCAACTACGGCGTGCGCGAGTTCGGCATGGCCGCCATCATGAACGGCGTGGCGCTGCACGGCGGCTACATCCCCTACGGCGGCACCTTCCTGACCTTCAGCGACTACAGCCGCAACGCCATCCGCATGGCCGCGCTGATGAAGCAGCGCGTGATCCACGTGTTCACGCACGACTCCATCGGCCTGGGCGAAGACGGCCCCACGCACCAGAGCGTGGAGCACGCCGCCTCGCTGCGCCTGATCCCGGGCCTGGATGTTTGGCGCCCGGCCGACACCGCCGAGACCGCGATCGCCTGGACCATGGCGCTGGGCAACGCCGCGCGCCCGAGCGCGCTGCTGCTGTCGCGCCAGAACCTGCCCTACGCGCCGAAGGCCGGCCTCGACGAGATCAGCAAGGGCGCCTACGTGCTGGCCGAGCCGGCCGAGGTGGGCCTGAAGAAGAAGGCCCAGGCCGTGATCATCGCCACCGGCTCCGAGGTGCAGCTGGCGCTGCATGCGCAGCAGCTGCTGGCCCAGCACGGCATCGCGGTGCGGGTGGTCTCGATGCCGTCGACCACCGTGTTCGACCGCCAGACCGTGGCCTACAAGGCCAGCGTGCTGCCGCAGGGGCTGCCGCGCATCGCGGTCGAGGCCGGCGTCACCGACTTCTGGTGGAAGTACGGCTGCGCCGCGGTGGTGGGCATCGACACCTACGGCGAGTCGGCCCCGGCCAACGTTCTTTTCAAGCATTTTGGATTTACCGCAGAGAACGTCGCCGCGACGGTGCAGAAAGTACTCGGCAAGTAACAGGCTGCCGGCACACTAACGGGCTCGGCACCGCACAGGTTTCATCATTCACGCTGGAGAGACAGACATGACCATCAAGATCGGTATCAACGGGTTCGGCCGCATCGGCCGCATGGTGTTCCGCGCCGCGGTGCAGAACTTCAACGACATCGAGGTCGTCGGCATCAACGACCTGCTCGAGCCCGACTACCTGGCCTACATGCTCACCTACGACAGCGTGCACGGCCGCTTCAAGGGCGAGGTCTCGGTCGACGGCAACACGCTGATCGTCAACGGCAAGAAGATCCGCCTCACCGCGGTGAAGGATCCCGCCGAGCTGAAGTGGGACGAAGTCGGCGCCGACGTGGTGGTCGAGTCCACCGGCCTGTTCCTGACCAAGGAAACCGCCGAGAAGCACCTGAAGGCCGGCGCCAAGAAGGTGATCATGTCGGCCCCGTCGAAGGACGACACGCCGATGTTCGTCTACGGCGTCAACGACAAGACCTACGCCGGCCAGGCCATCGTCTCCAACGCCTCGTGCACCACCAACTGCCTGGCGCCCGTGGCCAAGGTGCTGAACGACAAGTGGGGCATCAAGCGCGGCCTGATGACCACCGTGCACGCCGCCACCGCCACCCAGAAGACCGTCGACGGCCCGTCCAACAAGGACTGGCGCGGCGGCCGCGGCATCCTCGAGAACATCATCCCCAGCTCCACCGGCGCCGCCAAGGCCGTGGGCGTGGTGATCCCCGAGCTGAACAAGAAGCTGACCGGCATGGCCTTCCGCGTGCCCACTTCCGACGTGTCGGTGGTCGACCTGACCGTCGAGCTGACCAAGGAGGCCAGCTACGAAGAGATCTGCGCCGAGATGAAGGCCCAGAGCCAGGGCGCGCTGAAGGGCGTGCTGGGCTACACCGAAGACAAGGTCGTGGCCACCGACTTCCGCGGCGAGCCCTGCACCTCGGTGTTCGATGCCGAGGCCGGCATCGCGCTGGACAAGACCTTCGTCAAGGTCGTGGCCTGGTACGACAACGAGTGGGGCTACTCCAACAAGGTGCTGGAGATGGCGCGCGTGGTCGCCGACAAGTAAGCCGGTCCTCACTGCACTGCAGACGAAGCCGCCCCCCGGGGCGGCTTTTTGTTGCACACGCGCGTCGGCGAACGGCGGGTCGGCAGCGTTTCGGGAATGCTGTTTGCCCTGTGCGCAGCGCACATCCGCCTGATTCACCAGCCGCCGCGCCGGCCTACACTGCATCAATGACCAAGATCCTGCTGCCCTTGAGCATCGTGCTGGCCCTGCTGGCCGGCTGTGCCCATTCCGGGCGCGGGCCGGTGGAATGGCGGCTGCAGGTCCGCACGGCGGCCGAATGGCCCGACCTCGCGGCGCTGACCGACCGCGCGGCCCAGGTGGCCGGCGTGCCGGTCAGCTCCGACGTGAACCCGATCGCACCGCGCTGGTATGCCCTCACGCTCCAGTGCGAAGACCGCAGCGCGTGCAAGCGCGCCACGATGAAGCTCGCCGCACAACCGCAGTTGTTCGTCGAACTGCGCCGCGACGAGCAGCGCTCGACACCTTCCCGCCCACTCGCCCCCTCCGCGCAATGAATGCTCTGCGATCCGCCTCCCGCTGGCTGCCCCTGGTGGCCCTGGCGCTCACCACCATGTGGGCACCGTCCCAGGCCGAATACGCGCCCAAGCCTGCCGCACCGCTGCCCGCGCAGGCCGATTCGGGCCGCGTGATCGTCAAGTTCAAGAGCGGCGCCGCCACGCTGGGCAAACGCATCATGGCGGTGAAAAGCGCCGCTGCCGGCACGCAGTCGGCCGCCGAGGTCGCGCAGATCCTGCAGACGCGTGCGACCAACCTGGGCAACCGGCTGGGGCTGGCGCTGCACGCCGGCCATGCGATCGACGAGCGCACCCAGGTGGTCACCAGCGAAGGCATCGGTTCGCGGGCCCTGGCCGCGCGACTCGCGGCCGATGATGAGGTCGAATACGCGGTGGAAGACGGCCGGCGCCGCGCGCAGCGGGTTCCGAACGATCCGCTGTACCTGCAGGGGCCGGCCATCGTGGGCGCCAGCGGCGGGCCGGTGGCCGGCCAGTGGTACCTGCGGCCGCCGCAGGCGTCGACGCTGACCAACGGCGACGAGATCACGTCCAGCATCAACGCACAGGGCGCCTGGGACATCACGACCGGCCATCCCAGCGTGGTGGTCGCGGTGCTCGACACCGGCATTCGTTCCGATCATCCTGATCTCACGGGCAAGCTGCTGCCGGGCTACGACATGGTCAGCAACGCGACCGTGGCTAACGATGGCGATGGCCGCGACGCCGACCCGTCGGACCCCGGTGACTGGATCAATGACTCCGACAAGGCGACCAGCACTTTCAGCACCTGCGACATCTCCGACAGCTCCTGGCACGGCACGATGACCGCCGGCCTGATCGGCGCCAGCACGAACAACGGCGTCGGCATGGCCGGCGTGGGCTGGGGCGTGAAGATCGTGCCGGTGCGCGTGCTCGGCAAATGCTTCGGCTACGACTCCGACATCATCGCGGGCATGCGCTGGGGCGCGGGCCTCAGCGTGCCGGGCGTGCCGGCCAATGCCCATCCAGCCAAGGTGCTGAACCTGAGCCTGGGTGGCGATGGCGCCTGCTCTTCGGCGTATGCCCAGGCGGTCAACGAGATCACGGCGGCCGGTGCCGTCATCGTGGCGTCGGCCGGCAACAGCTCGGGTCATGCGGTGGGTACGCCGGCCAACTGTTCAGGCGTGATTGGCGTCGGTGGCCTGCGGCACATCGGCACCAAGGTCGGCTTCTCTGACGTCGGTCCCGAACTCACTGTCTCGGCGCCCGCCGGCAACTGCGTCAACATCAATGCCGGCGAGCCCTGCCTCTATCCGATCCTCACCACCGCCAACACGGGCACGACAACACCCGGCTCGGCGCGCTACACCGACAGCTTCGACATCAGCGTCGGCACCAGCTTCTCGGCGCCGCTGGTCTCGGGCACGGCCGCCCTGATGATGGCGGCCCACCGGGGGCTCACGCCGGCGCAGGTGATCGCCGCGCTGAAGAATACGGCGCGCGCGTTCCCGCAGTCGGGTGCACCGGCCGATGCAACCACCGGCCCGGTCCCGCAGTGCCAGGCACCGACCACTGCCGACCAGCTCGAGTGCTACTGCACCACCAGCACCTGCGGCGCCGGAATGCTCGACGCGGCCGCGGCGGTGGCTGCGGTCGCCAAGCTGGAGGCGTATGTGGATGTCAGCCCCGCGAGCCCGCAGCCTTCACAGGTGGTTCAGCTCGGCAGCGCCAGCACCGTGCTCACACCCGGCACCACCGTCGCGTCTTACGCGTGGAGCCTGGTCGATGGCGGCGGCATCGTCACCGCGCTCAGCGCGACCAGCGGCGCGAGCGTGACCGCCACGCCCAGCGGCAACGGCAGCTTCACGGTCCGCTTGACGGTCACCGACAGCAACGGCGCCACGTCCACCGTGGATCAGGCCGTGCAGGTCGGCACCGGCGCGGCGCCGGCGCCCAGCAGCGGCGGTGGCGGCGGCGCACTGTCGGCCCTGTGGCTGCTCGGCCTGGCCTGCGCGGCCTGGGCCCTGCGCCGCACACCTGCCCGCGGCTGACGGCGCTGCGTCAGCCTGCCGCGGTGCAGGCGCGGAAGCCGCTGCCCAGCGCAGGCGCCTTCAGGCCCTGAAGCTGCGTCTGCAGCGCGGCATCCGCATGCTCGGCGCGCAGCAGATGCAGCCGTGATGGCGGCGTGAGCGCCACCACGCGCGCCGTGCGCACGCCGCGCTGCGCCACCTGGTTGAGCGCAGCGTCGGCAGCGGCCTTGTCGTCGTAGCGGCCGAGCACCAGGCCCGACTGCAGCTCCGGCGTGTTGGGCGCTTCCTCGAAGTTGACGTGGATGCGGCGCAGCTCGTCTTCCTTCTTCTGCAGCAGCTCACGCGTCGGGTACTTCCCCATGTAGACCAGCCACGTGCCCGGCTTCTCGAGCGTGACGCGGCTCCAGTGCGCGCTCGCGATGCCGGCCTGGGCCAGCGCCTTCTCGGCGGCCGCGTTGCCCGGCTCGTCGAAGGGGCCGGCCTCCAGGCAGGCGGTGTCCGTTCCGGCGGCGCTGGCGGCGGTGGCCGAAGCCAGCGCGGCGCTCGCGGCCCTGGGGCTCAGCAGCTTCACCGCATCGGGATGCTCCTGGCGCTTCAGGCGCTCGGGCTCGCGGTCGCCCTGCGAATTGAGGCCGGGTACATGGTCGAGCCAGCCCTGCGTCCAGGCATAGAACCCGAGGTTGGCCACGAGCAGCAGCAGCACCGCCCATCTCAGCATCAGCGGCTCCTGATCACGAAAGCGAAGTGGGGGGAGGAGGGATGTCGTCGCCCTGCAGGCGGACGCTGACCTCGGCGCTGGCCACGTGGTGCAGCTGCCCGTCGCGCCGTACCCGCAGCGAGCCGTCGCTGGCCACGCCCTCGGCCACGCCGTCGGGCACCTCGGGCGAGGTGGTGGCGACCGGATGGCCGGCGAGCAGGTCGCGCGCGGCGAAGCGTGCGGCAAAGCCGGCGAAGCCTTCGCGCTCGAAGCGCTGCATCGCCAGCACCAGCGGCTTGGCGACGAGGCGCAGCGCCTCGGGCGCACTGGCCGCGGGGTCGAGCTCCTGCAGGCAGGCATAGCCGGAGCTGAGCTCGCGCGTGGGCTGCGGCAGCACGTTGAGGCCGACGCCGATGACCGCCATGCGGCGCTGGCCGACGGCCACGGTCTCGATCAGGATGCCGCCGAGCTTGCGCCCGCGCCCCGGCCCTTCGACCAGCCACAGGTCGTTGGGCCACTTGAGCCCGATGCGGGGCTCGGCTGCGCCGAGCGCCGCCGGATCGAGCGCATCGGCCAGCGCCACGCCGACCGCGAGCGACATGCCCGACCAGTCGACCGGCTCCAGCGACAGGCTCAGCGAGAAGGTGAGCGAGGCGCCGGCGCTGGCCTGCCAGGGCCGGCCCATGCGGCCGCGGCCGCGCGACTGGTGCTCGGCCACCAGCAGGCAGGGCTGGGTGTCGTCGCTGCGCCGGCCGTAGGGCATGGGTGCCGCGCCCGCGGGCGGCATGGCCGGGCCGCCATCGAACTCGCCGGGGCCGGTGATGGGGGTGTCACGCCGGCCGCCGGAGCGGCGCGCGCGCTCGAGCAGCTGGGTGTTGGTGGAGTCGCAGCGCGCCACCACCTCGATGCTCAGGCCCGGCAGCAGCGGCTCGAGGTCGAGCCACAGGTTCTCGGCGCCCCATTGCAGATGACCGGCTTGCAGGGGATCGGGCTGCAGATCGGAGGTGTCGGGCATGGCGGGCGGCGAGGGGCAGCGCTAGCGCTTCTTGGCGAGCATCGTGCCACGGCAGGTCTTGGCACCGCAATGGCAGGCGAACTGCTTCTTCAGCTTGGGCGTGTAGCGCTCGTCGATGATCAGGCCGTAGTCGTAGAACAGCTCCTCGCCCGGCTTGATCCTGCGCAGCGCCTTCACGAACACCCGGCCGTCGATCTCGTCGGCCTCGCAGTTGGGTTCGCAGGCATGGTTGATCCAGCGTGCCGCGTTGCCCTTGACCTTGCCGTCGATCACACGATCGTCATCGATGTGGAAGTAGAAGGTGTGGTTGGGGTCGCTCGGGTCGTGCGGGTGACGGCGCAGCGCCTCCGGCCAGGTGATGATCTCGCCCTTGTATTCGATGACGACCTCGCCGGCCTTGATCGGCTGCAGCGCGAACACGCCCTTGCCATGGATGCCGCTCTTGCGCACCTGGATGCGGCGGCCGTTGGCGGGAGCGGCCTCGCGGGCGGCGGCGGTTGTGGTCTTGCGGCTGACTGCTTGCGCGTTCGACTTCATTCGGTACATTGAATTCATGGGTGCGCGCGCGTGTATGTGTGCGTGCGCGCGAGAACGGACGATTGTAGGCTTCGCACGCGAGGCCGTTGAGAACACCAAAGCCGATGAGCAAGTCACTGATCATTGCCGAGAAGCCCAGCGTCGCGCAGGACATCGTGCGCGCGCTGACACCCGCCGCCGGCAAGTTCGAGAAGCACGCCGAGTACTTCGAGAACGAACGTTACGTCGTCACCTCGGCGGTAGGTCACTTGGTCGAGATCAAGGCGCCGGAAGAGTTCGACGTCAAGCGCGGCAAGTGGAGCTTCGCCAACCTGCCGGTGATCCCGCCGCACTTCGACCTCGCGCCGATCGAGAAGGCCAAGACGCGGCTCAATGCCGTGGTCAAGCTGGTCAAGCGCAAGGACATCACCGAGCTGATCAACGCCTGCGACGCGGGGCGCGAGGGCGAGCTGATCTTCCGGCTGATCGTGCAGTACGCCGGCATCGACAAGAAGGCACCCAAGCCGGTGCGCCGGCTGTGGCTGCAGAGCATGACGCCGCAGGCCATCCGCGACGGCTTCGAGAAGCTGCGCACCGACCAGCAGATGCAGGGCCTGGCCGATGCGGCGCGCAGCCGCTCGGAGGCCGACTGGCTGGTGGGCATCAACGGCACGCGCGCGATGACGGCCTTCAACTCGCGCGACGGCGGCTTCTTCCTCACCACCGTAGGCCGGGTGCAGACGCCCACGCTCTCGATCGTGGTCGAGCGCGAGGAGAAGATCCGCAAGCACGTGGCCCGCGACTACTGGGAGGTGCGTGCCACCTTCGGCGTGGCCGCCGGCAGCTACGACGGCAAGTGGTTCGACCCGAAGTTCAAGAAGGACGAGAACGACCCCGAGCGGCGGGCCGACCGCGTCTGGGTCGAGCGCGATGCGCAGGCCATCGCCGACGCAGTGCGCGGCAAGGTGGGCACGGTCACCGAAGAGTCCAAGCCCAGCTCGCAGTCGAGCCCGCTGCTCTACGACCTGACAAGCCTGCAGCGCGAGGCCAATGGCCGCTTCGGCTTTTCGGCCAAGACCACGCTGTCGCTCGCGCAGGCCTTGTACGAGAAGCACAAGGTGCTGACCTATCCGCGTACCGATTCGCGCGCGCTGCC
>CBIHRS010000034.1:0-50414 GCA_966212505.1 uncultured bacterium | reverse complement strand
GATACGCCCAGCCGCCGGGCAGCCCAGGGCCTTGCCGAACCAGTGGTGGCAGGCAGAGAAGAATCCATCCGTGCCCCACCACGAGCGATGTTGCAAGGCTGCGAGCGGGCGGCGCTGCCGCAGGGCGCATCAGACGACGCCGAGGAGCGCAGAAGGCCTGGCCGCGCGCGCAGCGCGCCTCAAGCACTGATTCGTGGGGACTGTCTGAGCGGAGAGCGCAAGGCGCTCGCAGCGAGTTTCCCCACGGGGCCATGCCTTCGAGCACCGGAGGGAAGCCTTGGCCTCAGGGCCAAGGCCGAGTCTGCAGCGCCCTGCGGCAGCGCCGCCCGCTCGCAGCCTTGCCGCTCCAACCTCAAACAAACAACAAGATCAAAGCAGCGCCTCAGCCGGCGTGAAGTTATGCCCCAACGCGTGGGCCACTTCTTTGTTGGTCACCTGCCCCGCAGCGACGTTCAGCCCCGCCATCAGGTGTTGATTGCGCTTCAACGCCGCACGCCAACCGAGGTCAGCGATCTGCAAGGCAAACGGCAGCGTCGCGTTGTTCAGCGCATACGTCGAGGTGCGCGGCACCGCGCCCGGCATGTTGGCCACGCAGTAGTGCACCACGTCGTCGACCAGGTAGGTCGGCTCCGCATGCGTGGTGGCATGCGAGGTCTCGAAGCAGCCGCCCTGGTCGATGGCCACGTCGACCACCACCGAGCCCTTCTTCATCTGCGACACCATCTGGCGCGTCACCAGCTTGGGCGCCGCGGCGCCGGGGATCAGCACGCCGCCGATCACGAGGTCGGCCGACAGCACCTGCTGCTCGACGTTGTCGCGGTTCGAGAACATCGTGATCGCGCGTGCGCCCAGCACATGGTCGATGCGGCGCAGCGCATCGAGCGAGCGGTCGATCACGACCACCTGCGCGCCGGTGCCCACCGCGATCTGCGCGGCATTGGTGCCCACGACGCCGGCGCCGAGGATCACGATCTTGGCCGGTGCCACGCCGGGCACGCCGCCCAGCAGCACGCCCAACCCGCCATGGGCCTTCTCGAGGTGATGCGCACCGGCCTGCACCGCCATGCGGCCGGCCACTTCCGACATCGGCGCCAGCAGCGGCAGTCCGCCACCGGGCTGCGTGACGGTTTCGTAGGCGATGCAGATCGCGCCGCTGGCGATCAGGTCCCTGCACTGCTCGGGATCGGGTGCCAGGTGAAGGTAGGTGAAGAGGATCTGCCCCTCGCGCAGCATCTTGCGCTCGGCGGCCAGCGGCTCCTTGACCTTGACCACCATCTCGGCGCGGGCGAACACGCTCGCCGCATCGTCGGCCAGCGTGGCGCCGGCCCGTTGGTAGTCTTCATCCGCAGCGCCGATGCCCACGCCCGCATTGCGCTGCACCAGCACCTGATGGCCGTGCGCCACCAGCTCGCGCACCGACGAGGGCGTGAGCCCGACGCGGTACTCGTGGTTCTTGATCTCCTTGGGTACGCCGATCAGCATGCTTGTCTCCAGTCGGGTGTGTGTCGCGCCTCGTGGGCGCCGGGATCAAGGCCGGTGTGCGCCGATGAACGCAAACGCCAAGCCGCTGCCGATCCATTATGGGCAGCAGGCCTGGCGTGTTTCTCGGTTTACGACCCCTCGGACAACACAATCCTCGGCGGGAGGTGCGTGCCGCGGTCAGAGCCTCACTTGGACTGCGACTTGATCGCGTCCTTTTCGGCTTCGTGCTTCAGCTTGGCCTCGGCCTTCTCGTGCTTGGCAGCGGCGCGAGCGTCCTTCTTGCAGGCGCGCTCGGTGCTGCCATCGGCCGCGACTTCGCAGTCGCCCTTGTTCAGCGCCTCGTTGGCGTCGGCGACCTTCTTGCGCGCCTTGTAGGCGGCGTCGGACTCCGTCTTCAGGTCCTTGGCTTCCTGCTTGGTCAGCGGAGCCGAAGCCGCGGTGTCGGCGGCGTGGGCCTGCAGCGCGAGGCCATAGCAGGCAGCGGTGACGGCGAGCATGGAGGTGAGAGCTTTTTTCATGGTTTCCCTTGCAGTAGTGAAAGTGAACGGCAATGGTTGCCGCCCACTGCATGGCAAACCGTGTGCCGGCCCTCACCGTGCCATGTGCGCGATGCTCAGCCCTGCTGCCTGCGGCGCAGCAGCCAACCGATCATGCCGAGCCCTCCCAGCATCAAACCGTAGGTGCCGGGCTCGGGCACGGGGGAGACCCGGATGTTGTCGATGTTGAACGAACCTGGGCCACCGCTGGAGACATCAATGGTCAAGCGGTCAATCAAGAGCGACGATGCTGCGTTGCCCACCGTCGCGAAGCCGCCAGCGGCCTGGTTGGCCGCGATGTCGAACAACGCGCTGCCTCCGCGCCAGCCGGTGATCTCATAGCCCAGCGGCGACAGGTAGCCGTCGAGATCGAGCGAGGTGAAGGTGAACAGCGCACCGTTGCCCACCTCGATCGAGCCGAAGGGCGACGACCGCAGGTCCTGGACATAGATGCTGGGCAGCGGCGCGCCGTAGACATGCGCCTCCTTCCAGTCACCAAACCGGGCAGAGACCGTGAAGCCGGCTTCGGTGTAGCTGCTGAAAGGATCGGCGGTGTTGCCGGGCAGGCCGTCGAAGGTGATCGTGGCGGCAAGGGCTGCGTGGCCGGCCGACAGTGCAACGATGGTGCCGAGCGCGATGCGCGAAAGGGCGTTGAGTGCCATGGTGAAGACTCCCTGGTTGAGGTGATGGCGAGAGGCCGATTCCTCTCGCGATCACTTCGTCGGCAGCCTCACCGCGGCCTTTCAACCGGCCGTCCATCGAATTAGGGAGGAGGGCGGCTACATGCTCCGCCGGTACTGCCCGCCCACCTCGAACAGCGCGCTGGTGATCTGGCCCAGCGAGCACACGCGCACCGCGTCCATCAACACGTCGAACACGTTGCGGTTGTCGATCACCGCCTGCTTCAGCCGCTGCAGCATCGCCGGCGCCTCGTCGGCATGGCGGGTGTGGAAGTCCTGCAGGCGCTTCAGCTGGCTCTGCTTCTCTTCTTCGGTGGAGCGTGCCAGCTCGATGTGCTCGGGCACCGGGTCGCCGTGCGGGTTGCGGAAGGTGTTGACGCCGATGATCGGGTACTCGCCGGTGTGCTTGAGCATCTCGTAGTGCATGCTCTCTTCCTGGATCTTGCCGCGCTGGTAGCCGGTTTCCATCGCGCCCAGCACGCCGCCGCGTTCGGCGATCTTCTCGAACTCGCTGAGCACCGCTTCTTCCACCAGCTCGGTGAGTTCATCGATGATGAAGGCGCCCTGGTTGGGGTTCTCGTTCTTCGCCGGGCCCCATTCGCGGTTGATGATCAGCTGGATCGCCATCGCGCGGCGCACGCTCTCCTCGGTGGGCGTGGTGATGGCCTCGTCGTAAGCGTTGGTGTGCAGCGAATTGCAGTTGTCGTAGATCGCGATCAGGGCCTGGAGCGTGGTGCGGATGTCGTTGAACGCGATCTCCTGCGCATGCAGGCTGCGGCCGCTGGTCTGCACGTGGTACTTCAGCTTCTGGCTGCGCTCGTTGGCACCGTACTTGTCGCGCATCGCCACCGCCCAGATGCGGCGCGCCACGCGGCCCAGCACGGTGTATTCCGGGTCCATGCCGTTGCTGAAGAAGAAGCTCAGGTTGGGCGCGAAGTCGTCGATGTGCATGCCGCGCGCGAGGTAGGCCTCCACGAAGGTGAAGCCGTTGCTCAGCGTGAACGCGAGCTGGCTGATCGGGTTGGCCCCGGCCTCGGCGATGTGATAGCCGCTGATGCTCACTGAATAGAAGTTGCGCACCTGGTGGTGCACGAAGTATTCGGCGATGTCGCCCATCACCTTCAGCGAGAACTCGGTCGAGAAGATGCAGGTGTTCTGGCCCTGGTCTTCCTTCAGGATGTCGGCCTGCACCGTGCCGCGCACGTTGCTCAGCGCCCATTCGCGGATCTTCGCGGCCTCGGTGTCGGTGGGCTCGCGGCCGTTGTCGGCGGCGAACTTCTCGAGCTGCTGGTCGATGGCGGTGTTCATGAACATCGCCAGGATCGTCGGCGCCGGGCCGTTGATCGTCATGCTGACCGAGGTGCTGGGGTTGCAGAGGTCGAAGCCCGAGTACAGCACCTTCATGTCGTCCAGCGTCGCGATGCTGACGCCGGAGTTGCCCACCTTGCCGTAGATGTCGGGCCTGAGATCGGGGTCGTTGCCGTAGAGTGTGACGGAGTCGAAGGCGGTGGAGAGGCGCTTGGCCGGCATGCCTTCGCTCACCAGCTTGAAGCGGCGGTTGGTGCGGAAGGCATCGCCTTCGCCGGCGAACATGCGGGTCGGGTCCTCGCCCTCTCGCTTGAATGCGAAGGTGCCGGCGGTGTAGGGAAAGGAGCCGGGCACGTTCTCCAGCATCAGCCACTTCAGCTGCTCGCCCTGGCATTCGTACTGCGGCAGCGCGACCTTGCGGACCTTGTTGCCCGACAGGGTGGTGTGTGTCAGCGCGGTGCGGATCTCCTTGTCGCGGATCTTCACCACGTATTCGTCGCCGGCGTAGGCCTTCTGCATGTCGGGCCACTGGGCCAGCAGCTTGCGGGCGTGGGCATCGAGCTCGGCTTCACGCTTCGCGGCAAGCTCACCCAATGCATTCACCGCGTTGACCTTCTCTGCATCCGCTTCCTTCAGCATGCGGGCCGATTCGCGCAGCTGCTGCACCTCGCGGGCCAGCCTGGCCTGGGCCTTCGCGCGGCGCTTGTAGGCGCGCACCGTGTCGGCAATCTCGGCGAGGTAGCGGGTGCGCGCGGGCGGCACGATGGGCGTCTCGTTGGTGCTGTGGCGAGTGGCCACGCGCGGCAGCCGACCGTCGGCCAGCGGCAGGCCCAGCTCGCGCAGGCGATCCTTCAGGCCCTGGTACAGCGCGGTGACGCCGTCGTCGTTGAAGCGGCTGGCCATGGTGCCGAACACCGGCATCTGGTCGGGCTTCCTGTTCCAGGCCTCGCGGTTGCGCTGCACCTGCTTGGCCACGTCGCGCAGTGCATCGGCGGCGCCCTTGCGGTCGAACTTGTTGATCGCCACGAACTCGGCGAAGTCGAGCATGTCGATCTTCTCGAGCTGGCTGGCGGCGCCGAACTCCGGCGTCATCACGTACATCGGGATGTCGACATGCGGCACGATGGCGGCATCGCCCTGGCCGATGCCCGAGGTCTCGACGATGATCAGGTCGAAGCCCGCGACCTTGGCCGCGGCCAGCACATCAGGGAGTGCGGCGCTGATCTCGCTGCCGGTGTCGCGCGTGGCGAGCGAGCGCATGTACACGCGATGCCCCTGGCGCCAGGGCGCGATGGCGTTCATGCGGATGCGGTCGCCCAGCAGTGCGCCGCCGCTCTTGCGGCGCGACGGGTCGATCGAGATCACGCCGATCTTCAGCGCATCGTCCTGGTCCAGCCGCAGGCGGCGGATCAGCTCATCGGTGAGGCTGGACTTGCCGGCGCCGCCAGTGCCGGTGATGCCGAGCACCGGCACCTTGGTCTGCTTCGCGGCTTCGTGCAGCGCCTTCAGCAGCGCGGCATCGGCCTTGCCGTTCTCAAGCGCGGTGATCAGCTGGGCCAGCGCGCGCCACGCGGCCTCGGTGCCGCCCTGGATCGCGCGCAGGTCCTTTGGCGCATGCGGCGACAGATCCTGGTCGCAGCGCATCACCATCTCGCCGATCATCCCCTGCAGTCCCATGCGCTGGCCGTCTTCGGGGCTGTAGATGCGGGTGACGCCGTAGCCCTGCAGTTCGCGGATCTCGCTCGGCACGATCACGCCGCCGCCGCCGCCGAAGACCTGGATGTGCGCGCCGCCGCGGGCCTTGAGCAGGTCGACCATGTACTTGAAGTACTCGACGTGGCCGCCCTGATACGAGCTCACCGCGATGCCCTGCGCATCCTCCTGCAGCGCGGCGGTGACCACTTCGTCGACCGAGCGGTTGTGGCCCAGGTGGATCACCTCGGCGCCCATGCTCATCAGGATGCGCCGCATGATGTTGATCGCCGCGTCGTGCCCGTCGAACAGGCTGGCGGCGGTGACGAAGCGCACCTTGTTCGTCGGACGGTATTCGGCAAGCGCCTTGAACTCAGCGGACAGGTCGGTCATGGCAGGGGCGGCAAAGTGGTGGCAATTGACGTTAACGTAAACGTCAACCGAATGATGCCATCTTTGCCCGGGCTCAAGCGGGACTCGTCGGCGATCTCATGGTTTTCCCGTAGATCGAATATCAGACAATCGCACGACTCGTTGGGGTGCGGCATGGTCCACAAGGCCTGCCGCCAAAGGGAGTTCCGTTGCCATGTCGACCAGTCTTGCACCCGTCAAGACCCCCGAAGGCCAGGCCGAGCTGACGCATCGCGTGCGCCGGCTGAGCCAGCGTCACCGTACCTTGCTGCTGCTGGTCGATGGCCGGCGCAGCGTTGCCGAAGTGCTGCAGCTGGCAGCCGCGGCCGGCGTGCCGCGCGAGATCTTCGACGAGCTGCTGGCACTGGGCCTGATCGCCGTCGAAGGGCTGGATGTTGGCGTGCCCCTCGAGGTCGACCATGTCGACCTGCCGATCGCGACCGAGGAATCCGAGCTGCCGCCCGCTGGCGCGCTGATGGCCGAATCGGCGCAGGGCGAGGGCGGCCAGGTGGAGTCGGCGGCGGGCTTTCTCGAGGAGGAGGGCCTCGCGCCGCTCAGCGATCCCAACCTCGACGAGGCCCGCGAGATGCTGATCCGCGCGGTGCGCAACGAGGCACCGGTCACCGGCTCGCTCACGCTGATGAAGCTGCGCCGCGCCACCACGCGCGAGGCGCTGCAGGACCTGCTCGAAGAGGTGGAGCAGCGCATCCGCAAGCCACGCAAGCAGATCATCGCGTCGCAGACGATGCGGCATGTGCGGCATCTGTTGTCGCTGCCGCCGCCTTGAAACCACGTGATACCCGGAGCTGCTACGCTTCGGCGCCATGACCTTCCTGGCCATCGACATCGGCAACACCCGCCTGAAGTGGGCGTTGTACGCGGAGCCGCGCCCTGGCAGCGAACCCCTGGCCCATGGCGCGGTGTTTCTCGAGACCATTGAGCAGCTGGCCGAGGGCGACTGGGCCGGGCTGCAGCCGCCGACCACGGTGCTGGGCGCCTGCGTGGCCGGCGATGCGGTGCGTCACCGCGTCGAAGACCAGTTGCACGAGCTGTGGGAACGCACGCCCCGCTGGGTGGTGGCCGACAGCGGTGAGGCCGGCGTCACCAACGGCTACGACCATCCGGCGCGCCTGGGCGCCGACCGCTGGGTGGCTTTGATCGGCGCCCGCTCGCACCTGCTGCGCAAGGGCCATGGCGGCCCGGCACTGGTGGTGATGGTGGGCACCGCGGTCACGGTCGATGCGCTCGACGGCGACGGCCGCTTCCTCGGCGGCTGCATCCTGCCGGGCCACGGCATCATGCTGCGCGCGCTCGAGAGCGGCACCGCCGGCCTGCACGTGCCCACCGGCGAGGTGGTGCACTTTCCCACCAACACCAGCGATGCGCTCACCAGCGGCGGCACCTACGCGATCACCGGCGCGATCGAGCGCATGCACCGCCACCTGATGCAGCGCACCGGCATCTCGGCGCCGGTGGTGGTGACCGGCGGCGCCGGCTGGAAGGTGGCGCCCTACCTCAGCGTGCCCTACGAGCTGATCGACACGCTGCTGTTCGACGGGCTGCTGCGCATCGCCGAATCGCGCGCCGCAGCGGCACACGGCTGATCCGAACTCGCCGCCGGGCCGCCCCAAGGCGAGTTCGGACCCTCTCGGAGGGTGGCCGCCGTACCCGGCGGCCGGGTGTCCCATCACTCGGGGCGGTGCTTCAGCGACGCCACCTCAGCGCGCAGCTGCCGCAGTTCGGCATGCATCTCCTGCAGGATCTCGCGCTCGATGCGCCGCTCCTGCGATTCGACGAACACCGCCGCGATGGCGGCCGTCACCAGCGACAGCACGCCATAGCCCAGCAGCACGACGAACACCGCGAAGATCTTCGACGCGGTGGTGCTGGGCACGATGTCGCCATAGCCCACGGTGGCCGCGGTGGTGAAGGCCAGCCACAGCCCATCGCCCAGCGAGGCGACGCGCGGCTCCAGCCACCAGAAGCCGAGGCCGCACAGGAACAGCACGCCCACGGCCAGCACCAGCAGGTAGCTGAGGCCGCCGCGCACGAACCAGTGGCGCAGCGAACGCATCATGCGCAGCAGCGTCAGCCCGGAGACACCGATGCGCACCAGCAGCGGGCCCGAGAACTCGGCGCTCGGCGGCATCGCCGCCGCCAGCAGCAGCCCGACGGCGAGCAGCAGGTCGAAAGCCTGCCGGCTGCGCCAGCGCCACGGCGTGGTACGGTGGATTCGCCAATGCAGCAGCGAGCCAAGCATGACGAGCGCGGCAGCGAGGTAGACCGCGTCGGCAATCCAACTCGGCGTGGTCTTCAGCAGGTCGAGGTAGAAGGCCGGCACCGTGGCGGCCAGCACCAGCAGCGCCGGCCAGCGCCAGCGCTCCTCGACGAGGCCGGAGTGCTCGTGGCGTGGCGTGTCGGCAGCGTGGCGGGAGGACATCCCGCGCAGACTAGAGGCGGTGGGCCGGCAAGGTCTTGACGCGAGTCAACGCACGCGCCGGCCCGGGCTGCATCAAAGGATGTAGCGTGACAAGTCCTCGTTCTTCGCGAGCACGCCGAGCTTGGCGTCGACCGCGGCGGCATCCAGCGTGACCGTCTGGCCCGAGAGGTTGGGTGCATCGAAGCTCACCTCGTCGAGCAGCCGCTCCATCACCGTGGACAGGCGGCGTGCGCCGATGTTCTCGGTGCGCTCGTTCACGTCGTAGGCGATCTGCGCCAGCCGGCGGATGCCGTCGGCGGTGAGCTCCAGCGTGACGCCCTCGGTGGCCAGCAGCGCCTGGTACTGCTTGACGAGGCTGGCATGGGTCGACGTGAGGATGGCCTCGAAATCGTCGACGCTCAGCGAGCCCAGCTCCACGCGGATCGGGAAACGGCCCTGCAGCTCGGGAATCAGGTCGCTGGGCTTGCTGAGGTGGAAGGCGCCCGAGGCGATGAACAGGATGTGGTCGGTCTTGACGATGCCGTACTTGGTGTTGACGCTGGTGCCCTCGACCAGCGGTAGCAGGTCGCGCTGCACGCCCTGGCGCGACACGTCGGCGCCGCCATGCTCGGCGCGCGAGGCCACCTTGTCGATCTCGTCGATGAACACGATGCCGTTCTGCTCGGCGTTGTGCAGCGCCGCGGTGCGGATCTCGTCCTCGTTGACGAGCTTGGCGGCCTCTTCCTCGACCAGCAGCTTCAGCGCCTCGGCGATCTTCAGCTTGCGCACCTTGCGCTTGCCGCCGCCCATCTGCGAGAACAGGCCCTTCAGCTGCTCGGCCATCTCTTCCATGCCGGCCGGGCCCATGATCTCGAGCGCCGGCTTGGGGTCGGCCACCTCGATCTCGATTTCCTTGTCGTTCAGCTGGCCTTCGCGCAGGCGCTTGCGCATGCCCTGGCGCGCGGCGTTGTCGGGCGTCGACGCCGACGAAGGCGTGAGCCCGAATTCGGAGCGCGGCGGCGGCACCAGGATGTCGAGCACGCGCTCTTCGGCCGCATCTTCGGCGCGGGCGCGCTGGCGGCGCATCTGCGTCTCGCGCTCCTGCTTCACCGCCACGTCGACGAGGTCGCGCACGATGGTGTCCACGTCCTTGCCCACGTAGCCCACCTCGGTGAACTTGGTGGCCTCGACCTTCACGAAGGGCGCATCGGCCAACCGAGCGAGGCGGCGCGCGATCTCGGTCTTGCCCACGCCGGTGGGCCCGATCATCAGGATGTTCTTCGGCGTGATCTCGTGGCGCAGCTTGTCGTCGACCTGCTGCCGGCGCCAGCGGTTGCGCAGCGCGATGGCCACCGCGCGCTTGGCATCGTTCTGGCCGACGATGTGGCGGTCGAGCTCGGAGACGATTTCCTGGGGCGTCATCGTGCTCATTTCGGCTCTCCCAGGATCTCGATCGTGTGGTTCATGTTGGTGTAGATGCAGATCTCGCCGGCGATCTCGAGCGACTGCTTGACGATCTCGGCCGCGCCGAGTTCGGAGTGCTTGAGCAGCGCGCGCGCCGCGGCTTGCGCATAGGGGCCGCCGGAGCCGATGGCGACGATGCCCTGCTCGGGCTCGAGCACGTCGCCGTTGCCGGTGATGATCAGCGAGGCTTCCTTGTCGGCCACAGCCAGCATGGCCTCGAGCCGGCGCAGCACGCGGTCGGTGCGCCAATCTTTCGTGAGCTCGATCGCGGCGCGCACGAGGTGGCCCTGGTGCTTCTCGAGCTTGGCCTCGAAGCGTTCGAAGAGGGTGAAGGCATCGGCCGTGGCGCCGGCAAAGCCCGCGAGCACCTGGTCGCGGTAGAGCTTGCGCACCTTGCGGGCCGATGACTTGACGACGGTGTTGCCGAGCGTGACCTGGCCATCGCCGCCGATGGCGACTTGCTGGCCCCGGCGCACGCTGACGATGGTGGTGCCGTGAAAGGGTTCCATAGGGAGCGGGAGGTGGGGGTGAAGCGGGCTGCTTCAACTGCTGCCCGCATTCTCCACACTACACGACCCGGACCCGGACCCTTGCGTGCTCGTTGATGCCCATCGCGCCGAAGAACAGCGCCACCAGCCGGTGCGCGTCGGTGAACCCGACGGTGCGGTTCTCGCCACGCTTGGACAGCACCCAGTTCAGCAGGTCGCCGGCGGCGATGAAATCCACCCGGATCAGCAGCGCGCACGACACGTTGACCACCGGCGCCGTGCCGAGCTCGGCATCGAGCTTGGCCAGCGTGGGCCCGATGTCGCCGACCAACTGGCCCGACAGCTCCACGTCGGCGGAGCGCACGACGCCCGCTTCGTCTTCGGTGAGCGTCGATTCCAGGAAGCCGGTGGAGGCCTCGCTGACCAGTGAGGCATTGGCGCCCTGCGTGCTGTTGCCGCCGTCGCCGATGGTGACCTTGGCCTTCGCGCGCTCCCATTGGGGCGGCGAGACCTCGTAGGTCACGCAGTAGTCGATCGCCAGTTCGTCGAACTGGTCGGGCCGGTTGGCCAGCTGCAGCGCATCGAGCCGCACGGTCCAGTAGATCGGGTCGGCATCGCGCACGCCGGTGGGCGCGGCTTCCTGCAACACCTGGAAGAAGCGGTCGCCCGAGAGCCAGCGCATCTCGAGCGCTTCCTTGCCCCACTGGCGGAACAGCTGGCTCAATTGGCCGGCGGCCTCGGCATCCACCCGCTCCAGGCCGCTCCAGTCGAACACCCAGGGCAGCGGCATCTGCAAGCTTTGCGAGCTCAGGTGCGCCACCGCATCGGTATCGAGCACGGCCGGGCAGACCCAGCCGATTTCGCCGACCGGGCGTGCAGCCTTGGGCCGCTCTTCCGCGGCGGCCTCGGCCACCAGGCGCGGCATCGAGAACCACTGCGGCGACGACCAGCCGAACTGGTGAGCGTATTCGACCGCCAGCGATTCGAACTTGTGCTGCTGGCCGGTGGCGCGGTACAGGTCGAACAGCACCAGCCAGGTCTCGGCATGCTCATGGCGGGCACCGCCGGCCATCGTGAGCGCCTGCAGCGACTCCTCGCATTGCGTGAAGTCGGCATTGGCGAAGGCGATCACCGCCTCGTCGAGCTCAGGGTCGTGCGCGACTTCGCTGACCTCCATCGCGGCCAGCGGCGGCGGGGGCGGCAGCGGGGCGGAGACGGCAGCAGGCACGGGCGGCGCGATCGCCGGCGGCACCTGCACCGCGGTGGGCTCGGTCAGCGTGGGCAGCGGTGCCGTAGCGGGCGGCTTAGTGCCGTGCGTCAACGTCGGCGGCACCGGGGCGGAAGCGGGCGGGCCGAGCGGCGAGGGCTGCGTCTGGGCCTCGAAGAAGGCGGGGTTGCGGCGCTGCGAGAACCCGCCGTCGCCCACCATCTGCTGCTCGATCTCGTCGATCTTGGCCTTGACCTGCACGTCGACCCGCGAGTTGGGGTCGGGCGGCAGGCGCACCTCGGAGTCGTCGATGCGCGACGAGCCGGCCAGCGAGGCCAGCTGGTCGCCCGACAGGCCCTCGCGGCGCACCTTGCGCAGCATGTCGAACTCGCGCTTGCGCACGAAGTCGTTGCGCCGCTTGCGCTCGATCATCGCCTTGAGTTCCGATTTCTGGAACTCGAGGTCGCGCGCGTCGGCATCCTGGCGCGAGTTCAGCTCGGTCCAGTCGGTGGCCGGATTGGCCACGAAGCGGACGACCTTGCGGAAAAAACTCTCGCCGTCTTTGGGATCGGGCTTCGGATCGGACATGGGCGCGGCCAATACCGTCGGGCGGGCGGCCCGTCAGTCTCCGAACATCTTTTGCTTCATTTCGCGCCGCTGCTGGGCTTCCAGCGACAGCGTGGCGGTGGGGCGGGCGATCAGCCGGCCCAGGCCGATCGGCTCGCCGGTCTCGTCGCAGAAGCCGTAGTCGCCGGCGTCGATGCGCGCGAGCGACTGCGAGATCTTCTTCAGCAGCTTGCGCTCGCGGTCGCGGGTGCGCAGCTCGAGCGCGTGCTCTTCCTCGATCGTCGCGCGGTCGGCGGGATCGGGCACGATCGAGGTGTCCTCGCGCAGGTGCTCGGTGGTCTCGCCGGCGTTCGACAGCAGGTCGTCCTTCAGCGCCTGCAGGCGGGCGCGGAAGAAATCGAGCTGCTTGTCGTTCATGTACTCGCTCTCGGGCATGGCGAGCAGTTCGGCTTCGGTGAGCTCGCGGCCGGCCTTGGTTTTCCAGGCGTTGGCGAGCTTGGGGTCCGCTTTGGCGGCGGGCTTCTGGGTATCCATCGATGTGTCGGCAAACATTCTGGCGGCAGGCTTCGGGGGCGCGAATCGGTCGGCGAACCGGCTGACGTTGGCGCTGGCGTGGGGGGCTGGCATTTCTGCCGTGGCCACGGCGGTGTCCGTGGCGTGCTCGGGGGCCTGCGGTTTGGGCGCCGCGGTGGCGGCACCGGACTTCGGAGAGGGCTTGGGCGCAGCGCTCGCCGGCTTGGCGGGCGCCTTGGCTTCGGGCTTGGAACTCGACTTCGCGGCGACCGGGGCCGCCTTCTTCGCGGGGGCGGCGGGTGATGGCGCGGCGGCCTTGGGCGTCGGTTTCTTGGCCGCCGTCTTGGTCGGCGGGGTCGCGCTCTTGGCCGGTGTCTTGCTCACTTCGCTCTCCTCGCAGTGCAGTGTTATACCTGCTCAGGCGCAACGGGCTCCGGATCGCCTCGACGGTTTCGAGGCGCGCGGATTGTAGCCACGTTGTTTTGGCGCGAGGCTGACATGCGTGCGGAATGTGTCACGCACGGATCCAGCCCACATCGCCTCATGCCAAGCATTGCTCGAGTCCTTGCAGGAATACGTCCTTCGGCAGGTCGAGGCCGATGAACACCATCTTGCTGATCTTCTTTTCTCCAGGCGCCCACTTTGGCCCCAGGTCGCTGCCCATCAATTGGTGGACACCCTGGAACACGACCTTCTTGTCGGTGCCCTTCATCCACAGCACGCCCTTGTAGCGCAGCATCTTCGGCCCGTACACCTGGACGATCGCGCCGAGGAATTCCTCGAGCTTGGCCGGGTTGAACGGGCGCTCCGAGCGGAACACGAAGGACTTCACATCATCGTCGTGATGATGGTGGTGCGGGTGGTCGCAATGCTCACCATGTTCGTGATCGTGGTCATGATCATGGTGGTGATGGTGGTCGTGGTCGTCGTCGGCCTTGAGGAAGTCGGGGTCGATGTCGAGCTTGGCGTTCAGGTTGAAGCCGCGCAGGTCGAACACCTTCGAGATCGCCACGTCGCCGAAATTCACCCGTTGCTGCGGTGCACGAGGATTCATGTGCTTGAGCCGGTGCACCAGGTCGTCGACCTCGGTCTCGTCGACCAGGTCGGTCTTGCTGATGAAGATCTGATCGGCAAAGCCTACCTGCCGGCGCGCTTCCTGTCTGTCATTCAGTTGCTGCTGGGCGTGCTTGGCGTCGACCAGCGTCAGGATGGAGTCGAGCAGGTAGCTCTCGGCCACCTCGTCGTCCATGAAGAAGGTCTGGGCCACCGGGCCGGGGTCGGCCAGGCCGGTGGTCTCGATCACCACCCGGTCGAAATCGAGCTCGCCCTTGCGGCGCTTCTCGGCCAGGTCGGACAGCGTGGTGCGCAGGTCTTCGCGGATCGTGCAGCAGACGCAGCCGTTGGACAGCTGGATGATCTGCTCCTTGGTATCGGCCACCAGGATGTCGTTGTCGATGTTCTCCTCGCCGAACTCGTTCTCGACCACGGCGATCTTCTGGCCGTGGGCTTCGCTGAGCACCCGCTTCAGCAGGGTGGTCTTGCCGCTTCCGAGGAAGCCGGTGAGGATGGTGGCGGGGATCAGACCTTCGGACATGGCGGTTTCCAGACAGCAACAGGGCCTAGCTTTTGCAAGCCGACCAGATGGGGGCGGCAGACTGTGTTGCAAGGGACGTGCCCTGTCAAGCCGATGGGGTATTCTTAGCCGTTCCGAAACTCCCTTCGCCCGGCGCGATGTCCGAGCCCCATTCAGCCCGCCACCACAAGGCGGGCGACAAGCACCCGGTCCCCGGCGGCCGCGGCCTGTTCGAACGCCTGGTCGACTTCCTGTCGCCCGGCCCCGATTCCAAGGACGAGCTGCTGCAGGCGCTGGCCAGCGCCGAGCAGCGCGAGCTGATCGAGCCCGAATCCCGCGTGATGCTGGAAGGCGTGCTGCGCATGGCCGACCTGACGGCCGGCGACGTGATGGTCGCCGCCCCGCGGATGGACATGCTCGACATCGACGCGCCCTACGACGAGCTGCTGTGGGTGGTGATCGACACCGGCCACTCGCGCTTCCCGGTCTACGAGGGCCAGCGCGACAACGTGATCGGCATCCTGCTCGCGAAAGACCTGCTGAAGCTGCAGCGCGCGCCCGAGCTGAACCTGCGCACGCTGCTGCGGCCGGCGGTGTTCGTGCCCGAATCCAAGCGGCTGAACGAGCTGCTGCGCGATTTCCGCTCCAACCGCAACCACCTGGCGCTGGTGGTCGACGAATTCGGCAGCACCGCGGGCCTGATCACCATCGAAGACGTGCTGGAAGAGATCGTCGGCGAGATCGAGGACGAATTCGACGAGAAAGACGGCGAATCCGGCATCTACACGCTGGCCGACGGCACCCACCGGGTGGCCGGCGACACCGAGATCGCCGCGGTCAACGAGGCCTTTGGCGTCGCGCTGCCGAGCGACACCTTCGACACCATCGGCGGCCTGGTCGCCCACGAGATGGGCCGGGTGCCGCGCCGCGGCGAGGCGGTCGACCTCGACGAACTGCGCTTCACCGTGATGCTGACCCGCGGCGGCGCCGTGCGCTGGTTCAAGGTCTCGCGGCTGGCCGGCGACGAGCCGGCGCCGGCGCGGCAGCAGGCGTGAGCGTGTCTTTCCGAATGCCGGGGCGGCGCTCCGCCCTGCTGCTGGCTGCCTGCGCCGGCGTGCTGCACACCGCGTCGTTCGCGCCGCTCGAATGGTGGTGGCTCCAGATCCTGGCGCTGGCCGGCCTGGCGGCGCTGATGCGCGATGCCTCGCCGCGGCGGGCAGCGGCGCTCGGCTGGGCCTTCGGCACCGCCTGGCTGGGCAGCGGCCTGTGGTGGCTGTTCAACAGCCTCTATCTGTATGGCCACCTGCCGGCCTGGATGTCGGTGCTGGCGGTGGCGGTCCTGGCCGCGCTGCTGGCGCTCTATTACGCCGCCGCCGGCTGGCTCTGGAGCCGCTGGCGCACCGGGCATCCGCTGGCCGATGCCTTCACCTGGGCGGCGGCCTGGTCGCTGGGCGAGATCGCGCGCGGCACGCTGCTCACCGGCTTTCCGTGGATCGCCGGCGGCTATGCCCACACCGGCGGGCCGCTGGCCGGCTGGGCGGCATGGATCGGCGTCTACGGCATCGGGCTGCTGGCCGCCTGGCTCGCTGCCGGGCTGGCTTTCGCGGCCCGAGCCGGGGGCGCAGCCCAGCGCCTGAAGGCCGTCGCGCCGCCGCTGCTGCTGGCGCTGGCCGGTTGGGTGCTGCCGCAGGATTTCACCCGCGCCAGCGGCGACCTGAGCGTGACGCTGCTGCAGACCAACGTGGCGCAGGACGTCAAGTTCGAGGAGGCCTTCATCGAGCGCGCGCTGCGCTGGCACGCCGACCGGCTGGCCACTGCGCGCGGCACGCTGGTGGTGTCGCCCGAGTCCTCGCTGCCGCTGATCGCCAGCCAGGTGCCGGCATCGTTCTGGGAGGCGTATGCGGCCCCGTTCCGCGGCGGCAACCGCGGCGTGCTGCTGGGCGTGTTCACCGGCGACGACGAGCATGGCTACACCAACTCGGTGGTCGGGCTGTCGGCGGCCACCGGCGTGCCGGGCGAGGGCCGGCCTTATGTCTACGGCAAGCGCCACCTGCTGCCCTTCGGCGAGTTCATCCCGCCGGGGCTCCATTGGTTCGTCGCGATGCTCAACATCCCGCTGGGCGACCAGGCCCGGGGCACCAGCCATGCGCCGTTCGTGGTGGGCGGGCAGCGGGTACGGCCGCTGATCTGCTACGAAGACCTGTTCGGCGAGAACATGGTCGACAGCATGGCGGGCGCTGACGCGGCGACGGTGCTGGTCAACGTCAGCAACCTGGCTTGGTTCGGCACGCCGATGATCCAGGACCAGGACCTGCAGTTCTCCCGCATGCGATCGCTGGAATTCCAGCGTCCGCTGGTGCGCTCGACCAACACCGGCTCCACGGCGGCGGTGGACCACCTGGGCCGCGTCACCGCCCGGATGGCGCCGGAGGTGGAGGGGGCGCTGGACGTGACGGTGCAGGGGCGCGTCGGCGAGACGCCTTATGCCCGCTGGCTGTCGGTGCTGTGGCTGTGGCCGTGGTGGCTGATTGGGGTGTCGCCGGGGGTAGCAGCGCTGGTGCGGCGTCGGCTCGTTCGCTCTCCTGCGTAGATTTGGCGCTCGGGGCAGGTTCCCCCGTCCCCCTGCCCGCTCGGCCCTATGCATGAGTAAACATGCGCAGGCAGCCCCCGACCTTAGAATCGGCGCCTTCCATTCGTGCTCCCGTCCGGGGCCCAGACGCAGGCCCCGAGGACCATCATGCTCACCTTCCAGCAACTGATTCTTCGCCTGCAGGACTACTGGGACGCCCAGGGCTGCGCGCTGCTGCAGCCCTACGACATGGAGGTCGGCGCCGGCACCAGCCACACCGCCACCTTCCTGCGCGCCATCGGGCCCGAGCCGTGGAAGGCAGCCTATGTGCAGCCCAGCCGCCGCCCCAAGGACGGCCGCTACGGCGAGAACCCCAACCGCCTGCAGCACTACTACCAGTACCAGGTGGTGCTGAAGCCCGCGCCGGCCAACATCCTCGAGCTCTACCTCGGCTCGCTCGAAGCGCTGGGCTTCGATCTCAAGAAGAACGACGTCCGCTTCGTCGAGGACGACTGGGAGAACCCCACGCTGGGCTGCTGGGGCCTGGGCTGGGAGGTCTGGCTCAACGGCATGGAAGTCACGCAGTTCACCTACTTCCAGCAAGTGGGCGGCATTCCCTGCAAGCCGATCACCGGCGAGATCACCTACGGCCTCGAGCGGCTGGCGATGTACCTGCAGGGCAAGGAAAGCCTGTACGACCTGGTCTACGCGCCCGGCCTGACCTATGGCGACGTGTTCCACCAGAACGAGGTCGAGCAGAGCACCTACAACTTCGAGCACAGCGACGTCGAGTTCCTGCTGCACGCGTTCTCGGCGCACGAGCGCCAGGCTCAGCACCTGATGACCGAGCAACTGGCGCTGCCCGCCTACGAGCAGGTGCTGAAGGCCGCGCACACCTTCAACCTGCTCGATGCCCGCGGCGCGATCAGCGTGACCGAGCGCGCTGCCTACATCGGCCGTATCCGCAACCTGGCGCGCGCCGTGGCGCAGAGCTACCTCGACAGCCGCGCCCGCCTCGGCTTCCCGATGGCCAAGCGCGAGTGGGCCGACGAGGTGCTGCAGCAGCTCGAGGCCAAGAAGGCCGCCTGATGATCCTCGAGGTCGCGCCGCTCACGATCAAGCCGGGGCAGTGCGCCGGCTTCGAGGCGGCGTTCGCCCAGGCGCAGGCCATCATCGCCGGCATGCCCGGCTACCTCGGCCATGAGCTGCAGCGCTGCCTCGAAGACGAGCAGCGCTACCTCCTGCTGGTGCGCTGGGCCGCGCTCGAAGACCACACCGTGGGCTTCCGAGGTTCGCCCGAATACCAGCAGTGGAAGGCGCTGCTGCACCATTTCTACGATCCGTTTCCGACCGTCGAGCACTACCGCTCCGTTTATTCCGGCACACCGACATGACCACGAAGAACCTGCTCGTCGAACTGTTCGTCGAGGAACTGCCGCCCAAGGCGCTGAAGAAGCTCGGCGAGTCCTTTGCCGGCGTGCTGGCCGAGAGCCTGAAGAGCCAGGGGCTGGCCGGCGCCGACAGCGTGGCCACGGCGTATGCCTCGCCGCGCCGGTTGGCGGTGCACGTGACCGGTGTCGCGGCCAAGGCGGCCGACAAGGCGGTGCAGCACAAGCTGATGCCGGTGAGCGTGGCGCTCTCGCCCGACGGCCAGCCCGCGCCCGCGCTGCTGAAGAAGCTCGCCGGCCTCGGCCTGGGTGCCGAGGTCGTGCCGCAGCTCAAGCGCCAGCCCGACGGCAAGGCCGAGGCGCTGTTCCTCGACACCGTGGCCGCCGGCGTGGCGCTCGACGAAGGCCTGCAGAAGGCGCTCGATGAAACGCTGGCGAAGCTGCCGATCCCCAAGGTGATGAGCTACCAGCTCGACGACGGCTGGAGCAGCGTCAACTTCGTGCGTCCGGCCCATGGCCTGGTCGCGCTGCATGGCGACGCCGTGGTCAAGCTCTACGCGCTCGGCCTCACGGCCGGCCGCGAGACGCAGGGCCATCGCTTCGAGGCCAAGCACAGCCCGATCGCGCTGCGCGATGCCGACAGCTATGCCGCGCAGCTGCGCGACGAGGGCGCGGTGATCGCCGGCTTTGCCGAACGCCGGGCCGAGATCGTGCGCCAGCTGCAGCAGGCGGCGCAGCAGCAGGGCCTGCAGCCGATCGACGACGAGGCTCTGCTCGACGAGGTGACCGCGCTGGTCGAGCGGCCCAACGTGCTGCTGTGCCAGTTCGAGCCCGAGTTCCTCGAAGTACCGCAGGAATGCCTCATCCTCACGATGAAGGCCAACCAGAAGTACTTCCCGCTGCTCGACGCTGCGGGCAAGCTGACCAGCAAGTTCCTCGTCGTGAGCAACATCCGCCCCGACGACGCCAGCCGCGTGATCGAGGGCAACGAGCGCGTGGTGCGCCCGCGCCTGGCCGATGCGAAGTTCTTCTTCGACCAGGACCGCAAGAAGACGCTGGCCTCGCGCGTGCCGGGCCTGGCCAAGGTGGTCTACCACGGCAAGCTGGGCACGCAGGGCGAGCGCGTCGAGCGCGTGCGCGCTATTGCCAAGGCCATCGGCGAATCGCTCGGCGTGGCCGCGCAGGCCGACCAGGCGGCGCTGCTCGCCAAGGCCGACCTGCTGACCGACATGGTCGGCGAGTTCCCCGAGCTGCAGGGCATCATGGGCGGCTACTACGCGCGCCACGACGGCCTGGGGCCCGAGATCGCCGATGCGATCGAAGACCATTACAAGCCGCGCTTCGCCGGCGATGCGCTGCCGCGCAACAACGCGGGCATCGCGGTGGCGCTGGCCGACAAGCTCGAGACGCTGGCCGGCCTGTTCGGCATCGGCCAGCAGCCCAGCGGCGACAAGGATCCGTTCGCGCTGCGCCGCCATGCGCTGGGCGTGATCCGCATGCTGATCGAGCGCGAGCTGCCGCTCGATGTGCATGCGCTGGTCTCGCAGGCCTTCCATGCCTTCCCGGCGGGCCACGGCCAGGCGCAGGCCGAGGTGGGCCTGTTCCTGCGCGAGCGCCTGACCGGCTACCTGCGCGAAGCCGGCTACAGCGCGCAGGAGGTCGAAGCGGTGGTCGAGGCGCGGCCCGAGCGCTGGGCCGAGATTCCGAAGCGGCTGGCGGCGGTGCGTGCCTTCGCCGCGCTGCCCGAGGCCGCATCGCTGGCCGCGGCCAACAAGCGCGTGGGCAACATCCTGAAGAAGTCCGAGGGCGCCACCGCCGACATCTCCAGCGTGAACACCGCGCTGCTGAAGGAGCCGGCCGAGGCCGCGCTGTACGAGGCGCTGCAGGCCGTGGCGCCCAAGGCCGAGGCCGCCTTCGCCGCCGGCGACTACACCGCCTCGCTGCAGGTGCTGGCTGCGCTGAAGGCGCCCGTCGATGCCTTCTTCGACCATGTGATGGTCAATGCCGAGGATGCGCAGCTGCGCAACAACCGCCTCGCGCTGCTGGCCAGGCTGCATGCCGCGATGAACCGCGTGGCTGATCTCTCGAGGCTGGCCGCGTGAACTCCGCGAGCCGCAGCCGGGATGCCCAGATGAAGCTGGTGGTCCTCGATCGTGATGGCACGATCAACGAGGACCGCGACGACTTCGTCAAGTCGGCGGACGAGTGGGTGCCGCTGCCCGGCGCGCTCGAGGCGATCGCGCGGCTCAACCATGCCGGCTGGCACGTGGTGCTCGTCACCAACCAGAGCGGCCTGGGCCGCGGCCTGTTCGACATGGCGGCGCTGAATGCGATGCACGCCAAGATGAACCAGATGCTGGCGCGCCATGGCGGCCGTGTGGATGCGGTCTTCTTCTGCCCGCACACGCCCGACGACGGCTGCGACTGCCGCAAGCCGCTGCCCGGCCTGTTCGAGCAGATCGCCGACCGCTACGGCCTCGACATGGAAGACGTGCCGGTGGTCGGCGACACGCTGCGCGACCTGCAGGCCGGCACCGCGGTGGGTTGCGAGCCGCACCTGGTGTGCACCGGCAAGGCCGCGGGGCTGGATGACGCGCAGCTGGCGCACCTGCTGGCGCCGCTGCCCGACACCACGGTGCATGCCGACCTCGCGGCCTTTGCCGATTTCCTGCTTCACCGCGAGCGCCAGCGCCGCGGTGAAGGCGACGACTCCTCGCCCGGTAAGCTCAGCCCGAAATGATGCGGTTGGTGTGGTTCCTGCGCTCGCTGGTGTATGCGGTGTGGCTCAGCGTGACCGTGGCGCCGTGGGCCCTGATGGTGCTGGTGGTCTCGATCTTCGTGCGCGGCACGCCGCTGTACTGGCTGTGCGTCGGCTGGGTGCGGCTGGCGATGTGGGGCTCGCGCTGGATCTGCGGCATCCACTGTCGGCTGCAGGGCATGGAGAACCTGCCCGATGGCCCGGCCATCCTCGCGCCCAAGCACCAGTCGGCCTGGGAGACGCTGGCCTTCACCATGCTGATGCCGCGGCCGCTGTGCTACGTGTTCAAGCGCGAGCTGCTGTGGGTGCCGTTCTTCGGCTGGGCGCTGGGCCGGCTCGACATGGTCCACATCGACCGCAGCCGCCGCGCCGAGGCCTGGAACAAGGTGGCCGAGCAGGGCGGCCGCTTCATGCGCCAGGGCAACTGGGTGATCATGTTTCCCGAGGGCACGCGCACCGCGCGCGGCAGCCAGGGCGCGTACAAGGCCGGCGCATCGCGGCTGGCCGTGGCCACCGGCGCGCCGCTGGTGCCGATCGCGGTGACCTCGGCCCGCTGCTGGCCGCGCAATGCCTTCATCAAGAAGCCCGGCGTGATCGATGTGTCGGTCGGCCGCCCGATTCCGTCGGTGGGCCGCGAGCCTGAAGAACTGATGCGCGAGGTCGAGGCCTGGGTCGAGGCCGAGATGCGGCGGCTCGATCCCGAGGCCTATGCGGGGCAGGCGCGCTCTTCGTAGAATCGCGCTCCATGTCGTACACGCCTGCCGGCCCTGAATCTCCGCAGCTCTCGCTGTTCGACGATTCGCCGCCGGCAGAGCATGAGGCGCCGCGCAGCAAGCCGGTGCCCCCGGCGGCGCCGAATGCCGCACCGGTGGTCGAAGCCTCTCCTGCCACCCCATCGCTGCAACCGCCGAGCGCGGCGGTGTTCCGCCATCCGCGTGCCGAGCGCGAGCTGCGACTGGGCGAGCATGTGGTGGCCTATGCGTTCCGGCGCGCGCGCCGCCGCAGCATCGGCTTCACCGTGAGCGCCGAGGGCCTCGCAGTCAGCGCGCCGCGCTGGGTCACGCTGGCCGATGTGGATGCCGCGCTGCAGGCCAAGTCGCGCTGGATCGTGCGCAAGCTGCAGGAGCAGCGCGAGCGCATGCAGCGGCTCGAGGCCAAGCGCATCGATTGGCGCGACGGTGCCACCATTCCGTTTCTCGGCGAGGACGTGATCCTCGTGCTCGACCCGCGTGCCGGCACAGCGCTGGGCGGCGCCATTCTCAACACCGATGCCGAGGCGCTACCCGGCGTGCCGCGGCTCACGCTGCACGTGGGCCTGCCGCAGAACGCCGAGCCCGAGCAGATCCGCGATGCGGTGCAGAGCTGGCTGCAGCGCCAGGCGCGCCGCGTGTTCGAAGAGCGCTGCCGCGAGTTCGCGCAGCGGCTCGGCGTGCGCGTCACGCGGCTCGCCTTGAGCTCCGCGCAGACGCGCTGGGGCAGCGCGAGCGCCGATGGCTCGATCCGCCTGCACTGGCGCCTGATCCACTTCGCGATGCCGGTGATCGATTACGTGGTCGCGCATGAGCTCGCGCACCTGCGCGAGATGAACCACAGCCCCGCGTTCTGGGACGTGGTGCGTTCGGTGATGCCCGACTACGAACAGGCCCGCGGCGCGCTGAAAGATGACGTATTGCCGGCTTTCGATTGACTTGATGACGGACTTCACCCTTTTGGGGGATCGCCAAAAACGTGCGATCCGCAGACACTGAACGCCTGCTGTCATTCACGTCGAGCGGTATTGCTGAAGACGCTGCCGCACATCAAGCCCGTGGCTCACGCCACGGGCTTTTTTTCGTCTGCTCGATGGATGTTTTCGTGCAGCCGGCACGTCGCTTGCCATCGCCTCTTGGGTGATCCAGACCGACAGGAGCGATCGATGAACCAGCCCTCGTATCTTCGTTGGACGCTGAGCGCCGTGCTGGCCGCGGCGTCTGCCCTTGCCATGGCTCAAAGCAGCAGCACCGGCTCGTCGACGGCCGCGCCGTCGGGCAGCGCCAGCGCCCCCGGCCCGGGCACCTCGTCGAACAGCACCGATTCGATGAGCAATGGATCGACCTCGTCGTCGATGCGCTCCAACACGATGGGCGGCGCTGGCCCGATCACGATGGAAGGCAGCAATGCGCCTTCTGCCGGTGCCTCCGCGGCCGACAGCGGCGCCAGCAAGCCGATGCATCACAAGAAGCACCACCGCAAGCACGCCAAGTCGGCGAGCGCCGCTGCCAGCGCGGCCAGCAAGTAAAGACGCAGCGCGCGGCGGGTAAGTTTTTCAGCGGCCCGCCGGCTGCGTGCGGCTGAAGCGGTAGACGCCGTCGGCATCGCGGCGGCGCGTCAGCTCGCCCTTCATCCACAGTGCATGCAGGTGGGCGATCGCCTCGCCCATTGCGAAGGTGGTCTGGTGCAGGTCGAGCTGGCGCTTGAACAGCACCGGCAGCACGTCGGCCGCGCTCTGCGGATGCCGCTCGCAGGCCTGCAGCACCTCGGCGAAGCGCTCGTCGTGGTGCTCGGCCAGCTGGCGCACGCGCTCGTGCAGGCCGGTGAAGGGCTTGCCGTGCGATGGCAGCACCAGCGTCTCGGCCGGCAGCGCCTCCAGCCGCGCGATCGAGGCCAGGTACAGCGGCAGCGGATCGGCCTCGGGCTCGAGGTCGTACACGCTCACGTTGGTGGAGATGCGCGGCAGCAGCATGTCGCCGGAGATCAGGATCCCGAGATCGGGGCAGTGCAGCGAGATGTGCTCCGGTGCGTGGCCGTACCCCGCGATGCAGTGCCAGTCGTGCGTGCCGATGCGCACCACCTGGCCGTCCATCAACCGGCGGTATTGCTTGGGCACCTGCGGCACCATGCCGGCGTAGTAGTTCGAGCGCGCCCGCACCTTGGCCAATGAATCCGGATCGGTGAGACCGTGGCTGCCGAAGAAGGCCGCGGCCGCATCGCCGCCGAAGCCGGTGGTGCTCTGGCTGGCCATGCGCGCCGCGTTGAAGTCGGTCGCGCTGATCCACAGCCGGCAGGGATGCTCAGGGGTGCTCCAGCGCTCGGTGAGCCAGTGCGCCAGGCCGATGTGGTCGGGGTGCATGTGCGTGACCATCACGCGCAGCACCGGCAGGCCGTCGAGGTCGTTCGCGAACACCTCTTCCCACTGGCTGCGCGTCGCGTCGTTGGTGATGCCGCAGTCGACGATGGTCCAGCCCTCGCGGCCGTCGAGCGTGTCGCGCAGCAGCCAGAGGTTGATGTGGTCCAGCGCGAAGGGCAGGGCCATGCGCACCCAGCGCACGCCGGGCGCGATCTCCAGCGCGCGGCCGGCGGCCGGCAACTGGTCGCCCAGCGGATAGTGGAGTCGGCTCTCGTTCGGGTTCGCCATCAAAAGGCCTTACAGTGGCAGAGTTACGTTTACGTCAACGTCAGTCTACCCATGGCCGCTCCTTCCCGCTCGACCAGCCCTTCCGTTGCGCGCGATGCCCGCACCTTCACGATCACCGAGCTGGCGCAGGAGTTCGACATCACGCCGCGGGCGATCCGCTTCTATGAAGACGTGGGGCTGCTGACGCCGGCGCGCGCCGGCCGCAACCGCGTCTACACCCACCGCGACCGCACGCGGCTCAAGCTCACGCTGCGCGGCAAGCGCCTGGGCCTGAGCCTGCAGGAGGTGAAGCAGCTGGTCGACATGTACGAGTCGCCGTCCGACACCACGCAGCAGCTGCAGGCCTTTCTGCAGGTGCTGCAGGACCACCGGCAGCAGCTCGAGCAGCAGCTCGACGACATCCAGGTCACGCTGGCCGAGATCACCCAGCACGAAGACCGCTGCCGGCGCCTGCTGGCCGAGGCACGGCCGGAGCCGGCGCGCGGCAAGCGGACCAAGGCGGCCTGAGTGCCTAGGGCAGGTAACGTCGGGTCAGTTGCTCGAGCTGACCATCGCGCCGCAGGCTGTCGAGCGCCTTCTGCAGCTTGTTGACGAGCTCGTCCGGCGCGTTCTTGTTCAGCCCGAAGTAGTACTCGTGGCGCTCGTCGAGTGCGATCAGCGGTTGCAGCGCCTTGAAGCCGGGCCCCTGCCGGGCCGATTGCCAGGCGGCGGCGAAATCGAGCATCGCCACCGCATCGACCCGGCCGGCGATCAGCATGCGCATCGACGACTCGTCGTTCAGCGCCGGCTCCAGCCACTCGCCGAAGCCTTGCTCCTGCAGCAGCTTGGCGGTGGCCGATTCGCGCGCCACCGCGACGCGCAGGCGCTTGATGTCCTGCGGGCCCTGCACCTGGATGTCCTTGCGCTCGGCGAGGCGGAACAGCAGGATGCGCCGCTTCGCGATCGGGCCCACCCAGCGGTACTGGCCTTCGCGCGCCGCCGTGCGGGTCAGCGTGAAGAGCACCGACTGCCTGTCTTCCTCGGCCATCAGCACCGCGCGCGGCCAGGGCAGCACCTGGATGTCGACCGACAGCGCGGCCCGCGCCGCGACCGCGCGCAGCAGCTCGGCGCTGAAGCCGCGGGCCTCGCCGTTCTCTTCGTAGTTCAGCGGCGGCAACGGCTCGGTGTAGCCGTGCAGGTCGGCGGCGCCGGCGGGCAGCGCGGCTGAGAAGGGGAGGGCAGCCATCGCGGCCAGGAACAGGCGCCGGAGGTTC
Organism: uncultured bacterium; assembly: GCA_966212505.1. Lineage (GTDB taxonomy): Bacteria > Pseudomonadota > Gammaproteobacteria > Burkholderiales > Burkholderiaceae_C > CAMLIZ01. The sequence continues at coordinate 24,712 of CBIHRS010000034.1, read as the reverse complement.
ATGGGAAACATCACGGGGGTACAGCGGGTGCGGAAAGTTTAGGGGCCGGGGCGGCGCCGACCTTGGCTAGAATTCACATTTACGTTTACGTAAACGTCAACCGGAGCCCCAGCCGATGGACCGCGTGCCCGCCGATGCCGATTTCGCCGCCCGCGTGCGCGCCTCGTTCGAGCGCCAGGCGGTGATGCGCACGCTCGGCGCCGTGCTGGCCGAGGTGGAGGCCGGGCGCGTCGTCGTCGAGATGGCGCACCGGCCCGAGCTGACGCAGCAGCACGGCTTCCTGCATGCCGGCATCGTCTCCACAGCGCTCGACTCGGCCTGCGGCTATGCGGCGTTTTCCCTGATGCCGGCCGACGCCGCGGTGCTGACCATCGAGTTCAAGGTCAACCTGCTGGCGCCGGCGCGCGGTCCCGGCTTCTGCTTCGTCGGCGAGGTCGTGAAGGCCGGCCGCACGATCAGCGTGGTCGAGGGACGGGCCTGGCAGGACGACGGCACGAAACAAACCCTGGTCGCGACGATGTCCGCCACCGTGATGACGGTGCTGGGCCGCAGCGACCTCCGCCACTGAAACCCCGCTTTCCCACAGGAGACTTCCATGAACCTTCCCGGCCTCGACTTCATGCTGGGCGACGACATCGATGCGCTGCGCGACGCCGTGCGCGCCTTCGCCGAGGCCGAGATCGCGCCGCGCGCCGCCGAGATCGACCGCAGCGACCAGTTCCCGATGGACCTGTGGCGCAAGATGGGCGAGCTCGGCGTGCTGGGCATCACCGTGCCGGAGGAATACGGCGGCGCCAACATGGGCTACCTCGCGCACATGGTGGCCATGGAGGAGATCAGCCGCGCCAGCGCCTCGGTGGGCCTGAGCTACGGCGCGCACAGCAACCTGTGCGTGAACCAGATCAAGCGCAACGGCAACGACGCGCAGCGCCGCAAGTACCTGCCCAAGCTGATCAGCGGCGAGCACGTGGGCGCGCTGGCGATGAGCGAGCCCGGCGCCGGCTCCGACGTGATCAGCATGAAGCTGAAGGCCGAGGACAAGGGCGGCTACTACCTGCTCAACGGCAGCAAGATGTGGATCACCAACGGCCCCGATGCCGACACGCTGGTGGTCTACGCCAAGACCGAGCCGGAGCTGGGCGCGCGCGGCGTCACCGCCTTCCTGATCGAGAAGGGCATGAAGGGCTTTTCCATCGCGCAGAAGCTCGACAAGCTCGGCATGCGCGGCAGCCACACCGGCGAGCTGGTGTTCAACAACGTCGAGGTGCCGGCCGAGAACATCCTCGGTTCGCTCAACGGCGGCGCCAAGGTGCTGATGAGCGGCCTCGACTACGAGCGCGCGGTGCTGGCCGCCGGCCCGATCGGCATCATGCAGGCGGTGATGGACAACGTGGTGCCCTACATCCACGACCGCAAGCAGTTCGGCCAGAGCATCGGCGAGTTCCAGCTGATCCAGGGCAAGGTGGCCGACATGTACACGGTGCTGCAGGCGGCGCGCAGCTTCTGCTACACGGTGGGCAAGAACCTCGACAAGTTGGGCACCGACCATGTGCGCCAGGTTCGCAAGGATTGCGCGAGCGTGATCCTGTGGTGTGCCGAGAAGGCCACCTGGATGGCCGGCGAGGGCATCCAGGTGTTCGGCGGCAACGGCTACATCAACGAATACCCGTTGGGCCGGCTGTGGCGTGACGCCAAGCTCTACGAAATCGGCGCCGGCACCAGCGAGATCCGCCGCATGCTGATCGGCCGCGAGCTGTTCGCCGAGACCATGTGATGGCCGACACCCGCCTGCCGTTGCCGCTGCTGCAGGGCGAGCGCTGCCGGCTGCGCGAGCTGCGGCCGGCCGATGCGCCGTCGCTGCAGCGCCATGCCGACGACGAGGCGGTGTGGCGCAACCTGTTCGATGGGTTTCCGCATCCCTACACGCTGGCGCATGCCGAGGCCTGGTGCAGCGGCGGCAGCCGCGAGCCGATGTTCGGGCATGTGTGGGGCATCGAGGTGGATGGCGAGGTGATCGGCTGCATCGCCGTCGTGCCGCAGGCGGGCTGGTTGCGCTGCAATGCCGAGGTGGGCTACTGGATCGGGCGGGCGTTCTGGGGGCGCGGCATCGCCTCCGAGGCGCTGTCGCTGGTCACGGCCTGGGCGTTTGATTCGCTGCCCGAGCTGACGCGGTTGTATGCGCCGATCTTCGCGCGCAATGAGGCCTCGCAGGCGGTGGCCCGCAGGTGCGGCTACGTGAAGGAGGCAGACATGCCGATGAGCGCGATCAAGGCCGGCGAGGTGATCGACCGGGTGCAATACGCCGCCTACCGCGGGAGCGCCCGATGAACGCCGCGCCCATCATCGCGATCGGTGGCGGCGGCTTCCTGATGGACGACGGCCGGCTGCTGCAGGAGCGCTACCTGTTGTCGTTCGTGCAGGGCCGGGCGCGGCCGCGGGTGCTCTACGTGGGCACGGCGGGCGGCGACAGCGAGCGCGGGCAGCTCAAGTTCATGCAGGCCTTCTCGCGGCTGGGCTGCGAGCTGGAGACGCTGCCGTTCTTTCCCTATGACATGGCGCGCGACTACGCCGCCTCGGTGCGGGCGGCCGACCTCGTCTACGTGGGCGGCGGCAACACCGTGGCGATGCTGGCGGTGTGGCGCGAGTTCGGCTTCGACCAGGCGCTGCGCGCGGCCTGGGAGGGCGGCACCGTGCTGGCCGGCATCAGCGCCGGCGCCAACTGCTGGTTCGAGCAGTACGTGACCGACAGCGTGCCCGGCGGCGGCGTGCGCGCCGGCCTGGGCTGGATCGCCGGCACCTTTTGTCCGCACCTCGACAGCGAAGCGTGGCGCCAGCCGGTGCTGGATGCGGTGCCCGTGCTGCCCGCCTACGGCGCGCCCGACGGCGTGATGCTGCGCTTCGACGGCGGCCGGCTGGCCGAGGCGGTGAGCAGCCGGCCCGAGCGGGTGGCGGTGCAGCGGGCGCAGCCCGGCGGCCGTCCGCTGCCGGTATCGACTCGCTTGCTGGGCTGAAGGGATTTGGGCTGGCTGCGTAAACTGTGCACTGCAGCATTCCGCAACACCGACACCATGACGATCCAACTGGAAGAACTGTTCGACAGCAACCGCCGCTGGGCCGCCGAAACGGAGCAGCGTTCCCCCGGCTTCTTCTCGCGCCTGCTCAAGCAGCAGGCCCCGCAATACCTGTGGATCGGCTGCGCCGACAGCCGCGTGCCCGCCAACGAGCTGGTGGGGCTGCTGCCCGGCGAGCTGTTCGTGCACCGCAACGTGGCCAACGTGGTGGTGCACTCCGACCTCAACTGCCTGTCGGTCATCCAGTTCGCGGTCGACATGCTGAAGGTGCAGCACATCATCGTCGTCGGCCACAGCGGCTGCGGTGGCGTGGCGGCGGCGCTCAACGACACCCGCGTCGGCCTGGCCGACAACTGGATCCGCCACGTGCAGGACGTGCGCAACCGGCACCAGGCCTGGCTCGACACCGTGCCCGTGGCCAAGCGCGTCGATGCGCTGGTGGAGCTCAACGTGCTGGAGCAGGCGCTCAACGTCTGCCAGACCACCGTGGTGCAGGACGCCTGGTCGCGCGGCCAGGAGGTGGTGGTGCACGGCTGGGTCTACGGCCTGCACAACGGCCTGCTCAATGACTTGAAGATGATCGCCACCAGCGTCGAATCGGTGCAGGCGGCATACAGCGAGGCGCTGGAGGCCGTGAAGCGGCGCTACGAGAGCATCGGAGCCTGAGGTGTTTCCTCACCAGCTGACCGACCCGCGGGCCTTCGCCATCGCCCAGGCGATGCTCGAAGGCTTCAACCGCCACTACACGCTGTTCCGCGAGGCCAGCGTGGAGGCCAAGCGGCGCTTCGAGGCGGCCGACTGGCATGGCCAGCAGCGGGCGCAGCGGGAGCGCATCGAGTTCTACGACCGCCGCGTGGATGAAGGCGCCGAGCGGCTGCAGACCGAGTTCGGCGCCAGCGAGCTGCCGATGGAGGTGTGGCACCAGGTCAAGCTGCACTACATCGGCCTGCTGATCGAGCACCACCAGCCCGAGTGCGCCGAGACCTTCTTCAACTCGGTGACCACGAAGATCCTGCACCGCAGCTACTTCCGCAACGATTTCATCTTCGTGCGGCCGGCGGTCAGCACCGAATACATCGAGAACGACGAGCCGGCCGCCAAGCCGACCTACCGCGCCTACTACCCCACGCGCGACACGCTGCACGACACGCTGCTGCGCATCGTCACCAACTACCAGCTGCAGCGCGAGTTCGAAGACCTGGGCCGCGACATCGACCACGTGCTCAACGCGATGCGCGAGCAGTTCGGCGGCGTGCGGCTGCGCACCAACTTCCAGATCCAGACACTCAGCTCGCTCTTCTTCCGCAACAAGGGCGCCTACATCATCGGCAAGATCGTCAACGGCTTCCATGAGACGCCGTTCGCGATCCCGATCCTGCACACCTCGCGTGGCCAGCTGTTCATCGACGCGGCGCTGTTCGGCGAAGACGAGCTGCAGATGCTGTTCAGCTTCGCGCGGGCCTACTTCATGGTCGAGATGGAGATCCCGGCGGCCTACGTGCAGTTCCTGCGCAGCCTGATGCCGCACAAGCCGCGCTCCGAGATCTACACCACCATCGGCCTGCAGAAGCAGGGCAAGAACCTCTTCTACCGCGACTTCCTCTACCACCTGCGCCATTCGAGCGACCGCTTCCGCATCGCACCCGGCATCAAGGGCATGGTGATGCTGGTGTTCGACCTGCCGTCGTTCCCCTACGTGTTCAAGGTCATCAAGGACTACTTCCCGCCGCAGAAGGACACCACGCGCGAGCAGATCAAGGGCAAGTACCTGCTGGTCAAGAGCCACGACCGCGTGGGCCGCATGGCCGACACGCTGGAGTATTCGAACGTGGCCTTCCCGCGCCACCGCTTCGACGAGGAACTGATCGCCGAGCTGAAGGAGTTCTGCCCCAGCCTGGTCGAGGAAGAGGAAGACACCATCATCCTCAGCCACCTCTACATCGAGCGGCGCATGGTGCCGCTGAACATCTACCTGCAGGAAGCCCCGCGCGACAAGATCGAGCATGCCGTCATCGAATACGGCAACGCCATCAAGGACATGGTGCGCGCCAACATCTTCCCCGGCGACATGCTGTGGAAGAACTTCGGCGTCACCCGCAACGGCAAGGTGGTGTTCTACGACTACGACGAGATCGAATACCTCACCGACATGAACTTCCGCAAGGTGCCCGCGCCGCGCAACGAGGAAGAGGAGATGTCGGGCGAGGTCTGGTACAGCGTGGGCCCGAAGGACGTGTTCCCCGAGACCTTCGGCCCCTTCCTGCTCGGCAACGATGCGGTGCGCGAGGTGTTCATGAAGCACCATGCCGACCTGCTCGACCCCGCTTTCTGGCAAGGCCACAAGGATCGCATCCTGCAGGGCCACGTGCACGACGTGTTCCCCTACGACACCAACAAGCGTTTCGTGGTGCAGCGCCGGCTGCGCCATGCCCATCCCGACCCCACCCCCGCCAGCGTGCCGGTGCCCGAGGCACCGCTGCTGGCCACCCCTGACCTGTGAAGGAGTGAACCATGTCCGACCCCATCGTCATCGTTTCCGCCGCCCGCACGCCCATCGGCGGCCTGCTGGGTGATTTCTCGTCCCTCTCGGCCTGGGAGCTGGGCGCCGTCGCGATCAAGGCCGCGGTCGAGCGCGCCGGCGTGCCCGGCGATGCCGTCAACGAAGTGCTGATGGGCAACTGCCTGATGGCCGGCCAGGGCCAGGCCCCGGCGCGCCAGGCCGTGCGCAAGGCCGGCCTGCCCGATTCGGCCGGCGCGGTCACGCTCAGCAAGATGTGCGGCTCCGGCATGCGCACGATGATGTTCGCCCACGACATGCTGAAGGCCGAGTCGGCCGACGTGATGGTGGCCGGCGGCATGGAGAGCATGACCAACGCCCCGCACCTGAGCTTCGTGCGCAAGGGCGTGAAGTACGGCGCCACCGCGTTCTACGACCACATGGCGCTCGATGGCCTGGAAGACGCCTACGAGCGCGGCAAGGCGATGGGTGTGTTCGCCGAGGAGTGCGTGGCCAAGTACCAGTTCAGCCGCGAGGCGATGGACCAGTTCGCGATCGCCTCCACGGAGCGTTCGAAGAAGGCCAACGAAGACGGCAGCTTCGATTGGGAGATCGCGCCGGTCACGCTGCCCGGCAAGGCCGGCGACACGGTGATCAAGTTCGACGAGCAGCCCTTCAAGGCGAAGCTCGACAAGATCCCCGGCCTGAAGCCCGCGTTCAAGAAGGATGGCGCGATCACTGCCGCCACCTCGTCGAGCATCTCCGACGGCGCGGCCGCGCTGGTGCTGATGCGCGAATCCACCGCCCGCAAGATCGGCGTCACGCCGCTCGCCCGCATCCTCGGCCACAGCGTGCATGCGCAGGCGCCCAACTGGTTCACCACCGCGCCGGTCGGTGCGATCGACAAGGTGCTGAAGAAGGTGGGCTGGGACGCGAAGAACGTCGACCTGTGGGAAGTGAACGAGGCCTTCGCCGCGGTCACGATGGCCGCGATGGCCGAGTTCAAGCTGCCGCACGAGATCGTCAACGTCAACGGCGGCGCCTGCGCGCTGGGCCACCCGATCGGCGCCTCGGGCGCGCGGATCGTCGTCACGCTGCTGGGCGCGCTGAAGAAGCGCGGCCTGAAGAAGGGCGTCGCCGCGCTGTGCATCGGCGGCGGCGAGGCCACCGCGATGGCGGTCGAACTGGTTTGAACCGAGACATCATGGACACACCCATCAGGGAGAGGCTGGTCAGCGTCGGCGAACGCGTCAGCCACACGGTGCGCTACACCCAGGAAGAGATCGCACGCTTCGCGACGCTCACGCACGACAGCAACCCGCTGCACCGCGATGCGGCGGTGGCCCGGCGCGTGGGCTTCAACGAGGTGATCGCCTGCGGCCAGCAGACCACGTCGATGATGATGGGCCTGCTGGCCTCGCACTTCTCCCGCAATGACGACGGTGTGGCGCGCGAGATGCTGGCGCTCAACGTCAACTTCGCCTTCAAGCAGCCGGTGTTCGCCGGGCAGGACCTCGAACTCGTCTGGACGGTGTCGTCGGCCGAGTGGAACAGCAAGCTCGGCGGCATGCTGGCCCACCTCGACGGCGGCGCCACGCGTGTCGGCGACGATGCGCCCAGCGTGGTGGCGCGCGCCACCATCCTCGTCAAGCACATCGACTGAAAGAAGGAACGCCTCATGCTCAGCCAGCTCGGTGTCCATGATTTCTGGCTCTTCATGCTCACCGGCACGGTGCTGAACTTGACGCCCGGCGCCGACACGCTGCTGGTGGTGAGCCGCAGCGCGGCGGGCGGCTGGCGTGCTGGCGCGGTGGCCACCATGGGCACCGCGCTCGGCTGCATGGTGCATGCCACCGCGGCGGCGCTCGGCGTGGCGGCGCTGCTGGCCGCCTCGCAGCTCGCGTTCCAGGTGCTCACCTGGGTGGGCGCGGCCTACCTCGCCTATCTGGGCGTGCAGATGCTCCGACAGGGTGTGCGGCGTGCTGCCGATGGTGCGCTGAAGGCCGCCACTGCCGCCGAGCCGGCGCAGGGCATGCTGCGCCGCTCGTTCATGCAGGGCCTGCTGACCAACCTGCTCAACGCGAAGGTGGGCCTGTTCTTCCTTGCGTTCGTGCCGCAGTTCATCCGCGCCGACGCGGCCTCGCCCACGGCCACCTTCGTGACGCTGGGCTTCGTGTTCACCAGCACCGGCGTGCTGTGGCTGCTGCTCGTTGCCGCGCTCACCGTGCGGCTGCGCGGCAGCGTCTCCGGCGCCGCCACCCGCTGGCTCAACGGCCTGGGCGGCGCCCTGTTCCTCCTGCTGGCCTGGCGGCTGGCCTTCGATCGAAAGACAGCCTGACATGCACGTCCTGATCATTGGCGCCTCGCGCGGCATCGGCCTCGAGTTCGCGCGCCAGTACCGCGCCGACGGCCACCAGGTGATGGCCACCGCGCGCAAGCCGGAAGACGTGGCGACCCTCGAAGCGCTGGGCGCCAACGCGTTTGCGCTCGACGTGGCCGATGCGGCCAGCGTCTCGGGCCTGGCCTGGCGCATCGACGGCCTCGCGTTCGACGTGGTCATCGTCAACGCCGGCCTGCACGGCCCGCACACCGAAGGCCTGGAGCCGCCCTCCGAGGCCGACTTCGATGCGGTGATGCGCACCAACGTGCTCGGCCCGATGCGCATCGCCGCGCAGGTGAGCGATGCGCTGGCACCGAATGCCAGGCTCATCGTGCTGTCGTCGATCATGGGTTCGATCGGTGCGCGCACCGTGTCGCGCGCCTGGCTCTACCGGGCCTCGAAGGCGGCGGTCAATTCGGTGTGGAAGGACGTGTCGCTGGTGCATGCCGGCCGCGCGATCTGCGTCTGCATGCACCCCGGCTGGGTGAAGACCGACATGGGCGGCGTCGGCGCCGAGCTCGAGGTCGATTTCGCGGTGGCCGACATGCGCCGCACCTTCGACCGCCTGACCCCGGCGGACAACGGAAGTTTTCTCAACCACGACGGCCAACCGCTGCCGTGGTGACCACGCCCGCCACCGCGGGCTGATTCCCAGGAGACGACGAGCATGCTGCTCAGTGACGACCATCGCGCGGTCCAGGACGCCGTGCGCGCCTTCGTGCAGGACCAGATCGCCCCCAAGGCGGCCGAGTGGGACAAGACCCACCATTTCCCCAAGGATGAACTGAAGGGCCTGGCCGAGCTGGGCTGCTATGGCGTGGCGGTGCCCACCGACTACGACGGCGCCGGGCTCGACTACCTGGCGCTGGCCATCATCCTCGAGGAGATCGCGGCGGGCGACGGCGCTACATCGACCATCATCAGCGTCAACAACTGCCCCGTCTGCTCGATCCTGATGGCCTGGGCGAACGAGCAGCAGAAGCAGCAGTGGCTGAAGCCGCTGGCGCGCGGCGAGATGCTGGGCGCCTTCTGCCTCACCGAACCGCACGTGGGCTCCGAGGCCGCGGGCCTGAAGACCACGGCCACGCGTGACGGCGACCACTATGTGCTCAACGGCGTGAAGCAGTTCATCACCAGCGGCAAGACCGGCGACGTGGCCATCGTGATGGCGGTGACCGACAAGGCCGCCGGCAAGAAGGGCATCAGCGCCTTCATCGTGCCGACCCGCACGCCGGGCTACACGGTGGCGCGCGTGGAAGACAAGATGGGCCAGCATGCCAGCGACACCGCGCAGATCCTGTTCGAGAACTGCCGCGTGCCGGCGGCCAACCTGCTGGCCGACGAAGGCATGGGCCTGAAGATCGCGCTTTCCGGCCTGGAGGGCGGCCGCATCGGCATCGCGTCGCAGAGCGTGGGCATGGCGCGCGCAGCCTTCGAGGCGGCGCTCAGGTATGCGAAGGAGCGCGTGGCCTTCGGCCAGCCGATCTTCGAGCACCAGGCGGTGCAGTTCCGCTTGGGTGAGATGGCCACGCAGATCGAGGCCGCGCGCCAGCTGATCTGGCATGCGGCCAGCCTCAAGGACGCGGGCCAGCCTTGCCTGAAGGAGGCCGCGATGGCGAAGCTCTTCGCCAGCGAGATGGCCGAGCGCGTGTGCAGCGCCGCGATCCAGATCCACGGCGGCTACGGCTACGTGAGCGACTTTCCGGTGGAGCGCATCTATCGCGACGTGCGGGTGACGCAGATCTACGAGGGCACGTCGGACGTGCAGAAGATCCTGATCGGGCGGGCGCTGGCCTGAGGACGCGAAGCCCGCGTTCTCGGTATCGGCCCGCAGGCGCACCGGCCCGATTTGCGCTAGCGTCGGGGCATGTCCTCCCCCACGCCGATCGACTTCTATTTCGACTTCTCGTCGCCGTATTCCTACGTCGCGTCCGAATGGATAGCCGCGCTGGCTGCGCGGCATGGCCGCACGGTGCGCTGGCATGCCATCCTGCTCGGCGTGACCTTCCAGGCCGCCGAGCTGAAGAGCCCGGTCTCCCACCCCATCAAGCGCGACTACGCCTACCGCGACTTCGCCCGCTCCGCGCGCTTCGAGGGCGTGCCCTACCAGCAGCCACAGCCGTTTCCGATCCCCACGCAGAACGCCGCCCGCGTGTTCTGGTGGCTGCACGATGCGCATGATCCCCAGCAGGCTATGGCCTGGGCCCGGTCGTGCTTCCGTGCGTTCTTCGCCCGCGGCGTCGCGCTGAACGATGCGGCGCAGCTGAAGGCGCTGGCGGCCGAGAGCGGCCTCGATGCCGGCGAGGCCGAAGCCGTGTGGAACGATCCACGATGGAAGGATCGTTTGAAGCAGGTCAACGAAGCGGCGATCGCCGCCGGTGTTTTCGGCGCGCCGTTCTTCATCATCGACGGCGAGCCGTTCTGGGGCAACGACCGCAAGCCGCAGATCGAACGCTGGCTCGCGAACGGACCCTTCTGACGAGGAGACCCCCACCATGCACAAGACCGTGAAGTCGATGGTGCAGGAAGCGATGGACGTGATCCGCACCTACAGCGTCGAGGAAGCGCAGGACCTGCACGGCCGCGACGACGTGCAGTTCATCGACGTGCGCGACGTGCGCGAGCTCGAGCGCGAAGGCGTGATCCCCGGCGCCTTCCATGCGCCGCGCGGCATGCTCGAGTTCTGGGCCGATCCCGAGAGCCCGTATCACAAGCCGGTGTTCGCGTCGGGCAAGCAGCTGGTGCTGTTCTGCGCCGCCGGCTGGCGCTCTGCGCTGGCCACCAAGACGCTGCAGGACATGGGCCTGCAACGCGTGGGCCACATTGACGGCGGCTTCGGTGCCTGGAAGGATGCCGGCGCGCCGGTGCAAGAGAAAACGAAGAAGGCCTGACGAGGCAAGGTGGCGCGATGGACCTGCTCGAACACCACCGCATCTCCGCCCGCGCCAACCGCATGGCCAACCGACGGCTGCACCTGGCGATGGCGAAGCTCACGCGCGACGAGTTCCACGCGCCGCGCACCGGCTTCTTTCCCAGCCTGGCCGAGACGATGAACCACATCCTCGCGGTCGACATCTACTACCTCGATGCGCTCGAGGGTGTGCAGGAGATGGTGCAGCGCTACGAGGCCTTCGTGGCCGCCGACACGCTGCAGGAGCTGGCCTACCGGCAGCGCCTGTCGGACGAGCGGCTGATCGCGGTGTGCGACCGGCTCGACAGCGAAGGCATCGATCCGGTGATCGCGATGGACCGCGGCGAAGGCCGCTTCCAGCGTGACCGCGCCGGCCATGTGCTGGCCCACCTGTTCATGCACCAGACGCACCATCGCGGCCAGGTGCATGCGATGCTGGCCGGCACGCACATCAAGCCGCCGCAGCTCGACGAGTTCTTGATGCCCAGCGATGCGCCCTACCGGGTGGAAGACATGCGCGAGCTGGGCTGGAACGAGAGCTCGGTCTACGGCGCCTGAACGAGGCCCTCAAGTTCTGCGGCAGAGGCCGCGGCTGGCCAGGCAGTCGAGCAGCGCCATCGTCGCCTCGTGCGGCGTCACGCGCGACGACTCGACGCGCAGCTCGGGCGACAGCGGTGGCTCGTAGGGCGAATCGATGCCGGTGAAGCCGGGAATCTCGCCAAGGCGGGCGCGCCGGTACATGCCCTTGGGGTCGCGTGCCTCGCACACCGCCAGCGGCGCATCGACGAAGACCTCGATGAACTCGCCCGGCGCGAAGCGCACGCGCGCCGCCTCGCGCTCGGCCCGGAAGGGCGAGATCAGCGCGGTGATCACCAGCAGGCCGGCATCGACCATCAACCGCGCGATCTCGGTCACGCGGCGCATGTTCTCGATGCGGTCGGCATCGGAGAAGCCGAGGTCGCGCGTGATGCCGCGGCGCAGCTCGTCGCCGTCGAGCAGGAAGGTGCGCAGGCCCTGGCCGTGCAGCTGCTGCTCGAGCGCGGTGGCCAGCGTCGACTTGCCGGAGCCCGACAGGCCGGTGAGGTAGACCACGCCGCCGCGGTGGCCGTTCAGCGCTTCGCGCTGCTGCCGCGTGACGCGCAGCGTCGGATGGGAGGGTGAGGGCATCGGGGGATCCTATCGGCCCTTGGCCATTTCCTGCGACAGGATGCGCCCCACGAGGCGGCTGAGTTCCTGGAAGGTGTTCTGCTTCTCGAGCAGGCCGCGCACACCGGCCTCGCGCGCCTCGTTGCGCAGCTCGTCGGTGATGTAGCCCGAGCTGATCACCACCGGCAGGTCGGGCTTGATGCCGGCCAGCTCATGGGCCACGTCGAGGCCGGAGCATTCGGGCATGTTGAAGTCGGTGACCACGAAGTCGAAGCCATCGGGGTTGGTGCGCACCGCGGCGATCGCGGCCTGCGCATCGTGGAAGCTGCTCACCTGGTAGCCGGAGCGCTCGAGCAGGCGCGCCACCATCACCACCATGGTCTCGTCGTCGTCGACATAGAGCACGCGCTCGCCGTGGCCGCGCAGCGGCGCCGGCTCGGGCTGCTCGGCAGCGTCGGTGGTCACCGCATGCTCGGCCAGCGGGAAGTAGAGGTGGAAGGTGCTGCCCTGTCCCGGCTCGCTCTCGACCGAGATGGCGCCGTGGTGGGCGCTGAGGATGCCGTGCACCACCGACAGGCCGAGGCCGGTGCCCTGGCCCACCGGCTTGGTGGTGAAGAAGGGCTCGAAGATGCGCTCGCGGGTGGCGGCGTCCATGCCGTGGCCGGTGTCGCTGACCCACAGGTGCGCATACGGCCCGCAGGGCAGGCCGCCGAGGCGCTGGCAGGCGCCTTCGTCCAGCGACACCGGCTCCAGGCCGATCGAGATGCGGCCGGTGCCTTCGTGCAGCGCATGCCAGGCGTTGGTGCACAGGTTCATCAGCACCTGCTGGATCTGCGTGGCGTCGGCGTACACGTGCAGCGTTTCGCCGGGCAGCAGCATCTCGAGGTCCACGCGCGCGGGCATCGTCGCGCGCAGCAGCTTGTGCGTCTCGTCGACGATCGGGCCCAGCGGCTGCACCAGCAGCTCCTGCGGTTCGCGGCGGCTGAAGGTGAGGATCTGCCGCACGAGGTTGCGCGCGCGCAGGCTGGCCCGCTGGATCTCGTCGAGGCTGGACAGCGCGGCATGGCCCTCGCTCAGCTCCTCGCGCGCCAGCGCCACGTTGCCGAGGATGGCGCCGAGGATGTTGTTGAAGTCGTGCGCGATGCCGCCGGCCAGCGTGCCGATGGATTCCATCTTCTGCACATGGCGCAGCTGCGCCTCGAACTTGCGGCGGTCGGCCTCGGCGGCCTTGCGGTCGCTGATGTCGGCGATGGCCACGCGCACCATCGCGGCGGCATTGGCGGCGGCCACGCGCACGCAGTCGAGCTGCGCCTCGAAGCGCTGGGTGCCGTTGCGCAGCAGCACCAGCTCCAGCCGCTGCTTGCGGCCGTGATGCAGTGTCTGCAGGAAGTGCTGGTACCAGCGGTCGAGCGCCTCGGGCGCGACGAAGCCCGAGAAGCGCCGGCGCAGCAGCCGCTCGCGCGCATCGCCCAGCATCTCGGCGCCGGTGAAGTTCAGCTGCGCGATCTCGCCGTCGTCCGACAGCGTCAGGTAGCCCACCGGCGCGAAGTCGTACAGGTCGACATAGCGGTCGCGCGTGTGCTCGAGCTCGATCTGCGCCTGGCGATGCTGCGCGCGGATCACCGCCTGCTGCAGCTCGCGCTCCAGCACCGGCGCCAGCCGTGCGAGGTTCTGCTTCATCACGTAGTCGCTGGCGCCGGCCTTCATCGCGGCCACCGCGGTCTCTTCGCCGATGGTGCCGGAGACGAAGATGAACGGAATGTCCAGCCCCGAGGCGCGGAACACCTCGAGCGCATCGACGCCGGTGAAGCCCGGCAGGCTGAAATCCGACAGCACCGCGTCCCAGCGCTCCTGGCTGATGGCCGCGGCGACCGAGCCCAGGTCCTGCACGCGGCGATAGCTCGGATCGAAGCCGCCCCGGCGCAGCATGCGCATCTCGAGCTTGGCGTCGTCTTCCGAATCCTCGACGACGAGGACCTTGATCGCCTTGTTCACTGCGTGGTCCTTTGCGGCGCAGGCTGGTTGATCATCAGCCAGTACAGGCCGAGCACCTTCACCGCCTCGAGGAATTCGGCAAAGTCGACCGGCTTGCGCACATAGCTGTTGGCGCCCAGCGCATAGCCGCTGATCAGGTCCTGCTCCTCCTTCGACGAGGTGAGGATCACCACCGGCAGCAGCTGCGTGCGCTCGTCGGCGCGGATGGCCTTCAGCACGCCCAGCCCGTCGAGCTTGGGCAGCTTGAGGTCCAGGATGATCAGCTCGGGCAGCGGCTGCGTGGCGCGGTCGGCATAGGCCTCGCGGCCGAACAGGAAGTCGAGCGCCTCGATGCCGTCGCGCACCACGCAGATCGGGTTCATCAGGTGGCTGCGCTTGAACGCGCGCAGCGTCAGCGTCACGTCGTCCGGGCTGTCTTCAACCAGCAGGATGACTTTGTTCGGCTCGCTCATCGGGATGCTCCTTGAGGCTGAAGTAGAAGGTGGCGCCTTCGCCGGGCCGGGCCTGCACGCGGATGTTGCCGCCATGGCGGCGGAAGATGCGCTGCACGGTGGCCAGGCCGATGCCGGTGCCGGCGAACTCGCTTTCGTGGTGCAGGCGCTGGAAGGCGCCGAACAGCCGGCCGGCATGGGCCATGTCGAAGCCCACGCCGTTGTCGGCCACGAAGCATTCGGTCTCGCCGTCGTGGCGCTGCTGGCCGATGCGGATGACCGGCTGCGCGGTCTTGCCGGTGAACTTGAAGGCGTTCTCGAGCAGGTTCTGCATCGCGATCTGCAGCAGCGACTTGTCGGCCTGCACGGTGATGCCGTCGGCAATCTCCCACTGCACATGGCGCTCCGGCTGCTGCTTGTCGAGGCCTTCGGCGATCTCGCGCACCATTTCGCTCAGGTTCACGCTGCGCACCGACAGCTCGGCCCGCGTGACGCGCGACAGGCCGAGCAGCTCGTCGATCAGCCGGCCCATGCGCTGGCTCGCGTTGCGGATGCGCTGCAGCGAGTCGCGGGCCTCGTCGTCGAGCTTGTCGCCGTAGTCTTCGAGCAGCGCGAGCGAGAAGCCGTCCATGCTGCGCAGCGGCCCGCGCAGGTCGTGCGAGACCGAGTAGCTGAAGGCTTCGATCTCCTTGTTGAGCGCGGCGAGCTCGCGGTTGCTGTGCTCGATCTGCGCGAAGGAATCGCGCAGCGCCTGCGTCATCGCGTCGAAGTGGCGCGCCATCTGGCCGATCTCGTCGTCGCTGGCGATGTCGAGCTTGAAGTTCCAGTTGCCGGCGGCCACCTCGCGCGTGGCCTGCTCCAGCCGCGCGATCGGGCGGAGCACGCCGCGGTTGATCAGCAGCGCGCCGCCGATCGTGGTGAGCGCCATCAGCACCAGGCCGGCCGCGATGACGGCCACCACGCGCTGCTGCGCGGCATTGATGCGCGCGGTCGCAAAGTCGGCCAGCTGCAGCGCGGCCGCCAGGCTCTCCTGCTGCAGGATCAGCAGCCGGCTCGACAGCTGCGCTTCGAAGCGCCGCGTGGCTTCGTCGGCCGTCTGGCCCGCCGGCACCGGCGAGGCGCCGGCCTCGAACTCGCCGAAGATGCGGTGCGTGGCCTCGACGTGCGTGCGCAGGTCGTCCAGCACCTCGGCCTGCGCCGGCGCCGCGCCGGGGTGTTCGGCGAGCAGCCGTTTCAGCCGCTCGGCCACCTGCTGCTCCTGCATGCGCGCGCGCTCGGTGCGATGCAGCACGTATTCGAAGCTCACCAGCCGCAGGTCGTTGAGCGCGCGCGCGATCTCGGCGGTCTGGCGGCGCTGGCGGTCGGCCTCGTGCACCTCGGTGTTGGCCCACCAGATCATCGCGGCGATCAGCCCCAGGGTGGCGAGCGCCGTCATCGTCGCGAGCTGGCCTTTGGTGCTGATCTTCATGATCGCCTTCAGTGCACCACCGTCACCCGATCGGGCCGCACCGACAGCAGCGCATCGAGGTACAGGTGCGGCAGGAAATCGGGCACCTCGCGCTGCCCGGCATAGCCGCGCGTCATCGCCCAGCGTGCCTCGTCTTCCAGCGTGACGAGCTGCGACTGGTGCAACTCCACGCGCAGGTCGAGGTCATTCCAGTTGGGCTGCAGCGCCTGCGGCGCGATGCGCAGCCGCTCCGCGATCAAGGCCTGCGCCTGCTGCGGGTGGCTGTGCACGAATTGCTCCGCTTTCAGCGTCGCGCGCATCAGCTTCTGCATGGCCGCGCCGTGGTTGCGGAGGAAATCGGTGCGGCCGACGACCACGTGCGTGACCATGTAGGCGTCGGGCGCGGCGAGAGACACCGCATTGGCCTGCAGGATGGCCTGCGCGTTGTGCCTCAGCGGCTCCCAGGCGGCGACCGCATCGAGCTGGCCATCGGCCAGCGATTGCACGATGCGGCCGGGCGGCACGTCGACCATCGTGACGAGCTCGGGTGCGAGCTTGTTGCGGATCAGGAAGGCCCAGAGGAAATAGTCGCCGCTGGTGCCCTGGGTGATGCCGATGGTCTTGCCGGCCAGGTCGCGCGGCGCGCCGATGGCCCGGTCGCGGCGGCCGACCACCGCCATCTCGGTGGAGGTGCTGGCGATGCTGGCGGCGATGCCGAGCGGCTCGCCCTTCAGCACCGCGATCACGAACGGCACCTCGGCGGCGGCGGCGACATCGGCCTTGCCTTGCCCCAGCAGCTCGAGCGCGGCCTTGCCGTGGCTCACCGGCAGCAGCGAGACGTCGAGCCCTTCCTCTGCGAAATAGCCGCGTGCCGCCGCCAGATGCAGCAGCGAGGCATGCGGCGTCGACGACAGTGCGATGCGCAGCGTGTCGCGCGGGCCGGGCGCGGGGGCGCTGCCGTGGAACAGGCCGAGCAGCACCGTGCAGGCCAGCACCAGCGTCATCGCTGCCATCACCCAGACCCTGCGGCCAAGGGGGTTTCTGGCCGGGGCGGTGTCGGTCGGAGAGCTCATCGTGTTCTCCCTCGGGCGGGGCCTGCCCGGCGCGTGTTCTTCTTGGGACGCCAGGAGGGCTGCATGCATCTGCTGACACCGAGGTGCATGTTCGTCCAAGCTGTCGGAGCGTACGGTCGTGCCACGGCGGCGGCAATCCCCCAAAGGCGTGAAGCCACGAAGGCGCCGGCAGGAGCAGACTGCATGCCTGACCCCACTCCACCGGAGCTTCTCAGACGCCGCCATGCGATGCGCGCCCTTCCTGCTGTTGGCCCACCACCGCTCGGGCTCCAACCTCGTCAACGACCTGCTGCAGGCGCATCCCGGCATCGAGTGCCTCAACGAGCCGCTGTCCATGCACACCCGCTACTTCCGCGACTGCGACCTCGTGCCGTGGGGCGCCGCGGATTTCGATGGGGAGGTGCTGCATCCCGCGCTGGCCGCCGACCCGGGCCTGCGCGACTTCCTGATGGATCTGCGCGCCTTCCTGCTGCAGTCGAGCGACCGGCGGATGATGGGCTTCAAGGAGACGGTGCTGTTCGGCAAGCTGGGCTGGCTCAGCGCCTTCATGCCCGGCCTGAAGGTCCTGTTCCTGCAGCGCGACATCCGCGCGGTGGTGTCCTCGGTGCTGCGCAGCGGGTTGATGGACGAACTGTGGCAGTACGAGCAGCGGGTGCCGCCGGCGTTTGCGGCGCTGCATCCCGGCTACCAGCGCCATGCCATGACCAACGAGGCGGTGGCGGGTGCCGAGCTGGCGGCGATGAGTGTGGTGCTGCGCTACGAGCTCGCGCACCGCGAGCTCGGGCTGTTCGAGCACCGGACGCTGCAGTTCGAGCAGCTGATGCGCGACCCAGCCGCCAGCCTGGCCGAGGTGGCGGCCTTTCTCGGCGTGCCCGAGGATGCGGGGCCGCTGCAGTTCCTGAATGGCCGGCAGGGCGAAACCCGCGGCGGGCTGTTCTCGTCGTTCCGCGCGCGCGACGAAGTGCAAAACGGATGGCGCCGCCACCTGACGCCGCGGCAGCTGCAGGCGATCGAGGACGTGATGCTCGCCGCCCGCTGCGAGATCGGGGAGCTGGTGCACGAATGAACGACGCTGCGATCGAGCGCTATCGGGCCGAGGCGGTGCGGTTCCGTCCGGCGGGTGGCCGTGCGGTCCGCGTGGGGGCCACGCTGCTGACCTGCCGCGCCGCGGTGGAGATCCTCAACCGCATGAAGATGCCCGCCGAGGCCGACACCGCCTATCGCCACGTCAACGTCCACAACCCGCGCTGCCCGTTGCTGTTCGATCGCGGGCGGCAGGCCTGGGTCTGCCCGCCGGGCATGGAGACGCATCCGGTCTTCGGCATCAACTGGGCGGGCGCGCTGCTGATGTGCCGCCACATCGGCGGCCGCTTGCCGCATGCGGGCGAATGGGAGGCCTTCGCGTCGAACAACGATCCGCAACGGCTCTATCCCTGGGGCAACGACGCGCCGACGCACGATCGCGCCAACTACGACGAGTTCTTGGGCGGCACCAGCGAGGTCGGCCGTTTTCCGCCATCGGAGATCGGCCTCTACGACCTGGCCGGCAACCTCTGCGAGTGGTGCGCCGATGCCTATGCGCCGGCCGAAGCGCTGCCGCATCACCGGCCGATGGAGCGCGTGGTCAAGGGCGGCGCCTGGAGCAAGGACGCGCGCTACCTGCGCATCCGCTCCAGCCGCGGCAAGTGGGAACGGCTGGGCACCACGACCATCGGCTTCCGCCCTGTGTGGGACGACTGACCATGAAGCATCCACGCTTGGTGATCTTCGACCTCGACGACACGCTGGTGAACTTTGCCGCCACGCGCATCGCTGCGCATGCCTGCATGAGCGAGTTCCTCGTGCGTGAGGGCATCGACGCGCCGGCCTACATCCGCGCCTGCATCCAGGTCGACCGGCCGTTGTTCGTGCAGTTCGAGCAGGGCCGGCTCACGCGGCAGCAATACCGGTTGCGCCGCTTCAGCGATCCGTTCGAGCTGCTGGGCCTGCTGCCACGCGACGGCATGGTGGAGGCGCTCAACAAGATCTTCATGGACTGCGTGAACGACAGCCCGCAGCTCTACGACGATGCGAAGCCGGTGCTGGCCGCGCTGCGCGAGCGCGGCATCCGCACCGCGATCCTGACCAACGGGCCGTCCGACGGGCAGCGCCGCAAGCTCAAGGCCACCGCGCTCGACGCGGCGGTCGACCATGTGGCCATCGGCGAGGAGCTGGGCTTCAGCAAACCGCTGGCGCAGGCCTACCACGGCGTGGTCGAGCGCTTTGCGTGTGATCCGGCCGAAGCGCTGATGGTGGGCGATTCGCCGGAGCTCGACTACGACGGCGCGATGCGGGCTGGCCTGCGCGCGCTGCTGCTCGACCGCGATGGCCGGCACGATGGCGGCGACCGCGAGGCGGTGCGCACGCTGGCCGCTTTGCTCGACCGATAGCGCGGTCAGAGGTGCCGCGTCTCGGCCGGCGGGTTCCACCAGTTGTCGTGCCGGCCATCCATGTAGCGCACCGGCGCCTCGGCCAGTTCAGCGGGATCGGCATCGTCGAGGCAGGCGAGGTTGACCGAGACATAGGCGCCGCCGATCTCCGGCACGTCGCCGCGGCCGAAGGGCCGCACGCCGCAGTGCCTGCAGAAGTAGTGGTGGCCCTGTTTGGTGTTGAAGCCGTAGTCGCTGAGCGCGTCTTCGCCCTCGATCAGCCGGAAGGCGTCGGGCTTGATGATCGCGCTCCACCAGCGCGCCTTGGTGCAGAAGCTGCAGTTGCAGCGGCCGGTGCCGGCGGCCAGGTCGATGTCGGCGGCGAGCTTGACGGCGCCGCAATGGCAGCTGCCGTGGTAGGTCTTCATCATCGCGGTGTCTCCCGTGTGCGTTGGCAAGACACCGACTGTAGGCGCGGGCTGCTGACAGCGTTTTGTCAGGAGATCAACCGCTGCAGCTGCGCCAGCCCCCAGCCCCATTCGCCCAGCCCGCTCGCCGCGTTGATGTGGCCCAGGCCCTCCAGCTCGATCAATTCGCTGCCCCACGCCGCGGCGCAACGCTGGGCCTGCGGCAGCCCGCCGTACGGATCGTCGCTGCTGCCGATCACCAGGCTGCGGAACGCGAAGCGCTGCAGCGGCACGCCGGAGAAGCCAATTGCCTCCTTCGGAAACGCCGGCCCCTCGGGATCCGGCACCGCGACCAGCATCGCTGCGCGGATGCGATGGCGCGTGTTGGCGGCCCAATGCGCCAGTTGCAAGCAGGCCAGGCTGTGCGCCACCAGCACCGTCTGCGGGCCGGCCTCGCGCACCGCGTCGTCCAGCACGGCGGCCCACTCGCTGCACACCGGATGGTTCCAGTCGCGCTGCACCACGCGCCGCATGCTGGGATGTTGGCGCAGCCACAACGATTGCCAATGCTCGGGGCCAGAATCGTGGATGCCGGGAAGGATGAGGATGGGGGGTGAAGTTTCCATGGCCGCCACGATAGTCAGCACCGGCGTTTGGCCGAAGGGGCGGGCATCGGAAAACACCCCGGTGCGGCCGATGCCTCATCGGTTTTGAAGAGGGATGCATGGAGCTCGACAAGAAAGACCGACAGATCCTCGATGCGCTGCAAGCCGATGCACGGCAGAGCCTGGCCGCGCTGGGCAAGCGCATCGGGCTGTCGCAGCCGGCGATGAGCGAGCGCGTGCGCAAGCTCGAGGAGGCCGGCGTGATCGAAGGCTACGGTGCGCGCGTGAACCTGCGCGCGGTCGGCCTCGGGTTGCAGGCGATGATCCGCGTGCGGACCACGCATGCCCACATCCAGCACTACGTGCAGCTGTTCCAGTCGATGCCCGAGGTGATCGAGGCCGACCGGGTGACCGGCGAAGACTGCTTCATCGTGCGCTGCGCCTTCGCCGAGCCGGCCGACCTGGAGCGCGTGGTGGATGCGCTCGCGGCCCATGGCTCGGTGGCGACCTCGCTGGTGCTCTCGAGCCCGGTGCGCAAGCAGGTGAGCGTGCCGTGAGGCGGATCAGAGCCGGCGCGCGTCGGACGGCAGCGCCACGCCGTGGTCTTCCAGCGTGCGCGCCACGTCGCCGCGGCCCAGCGGCTTGAGCAGGAAGGCATCGGCGCCGGCCAGCGTGGCCCGCACGCGGTCGGAGGGCTGGGCCTTGGCCGCGGTGATCGCGAGCACCGGCGTGTGCGGCTGGGTGCGGGTGCTGCGCTTCACGCGGCGGCACAGCTCCAGCCCCACGCCGCCGGCGGTGCCATCGAGCCCCAGGTCGAGAAAGACCGCGGCATAGGGCCGCTGCGAAAGCTGCTCCTGCGCCTGCAGGGCATGCGTGCCGTGATGGACGCGGAAGCCGAAGCGCTCGAGCAGCGCGCCCAGCGCCGCGCTCGCGGCCGGGTCCGATTCCAGCACCAGCACGTCGGGCGGCAGCCCATCATCGGCCTGCGCTGCAGCCGTGGCAGCCAGGCGCAGGCGCCGGCTGGCGGCGCGGGCCGCGGCTTTGGCGGCGTGCGCCTTGTCGTCGTCCGACGGGGGCGGTGCCGACCGGCGCTGTTCGATCAGGCCGCGGTGTTCGGCCACCAGCTCGTCGAGCCGGCGCAGCAGGCGCACTGGGTCGATCGGGCGCGGCAGGTGCCAGCGCGCACCGGCAGGGGCGGTGCGGCCGATGAACAGCACCACCGGGTCGAAGCCGGCGGCTGCAGCCACCGCTGCGGCCGAATCGCCATCGGCCACCAGCACGTCGGCGTCGCGCGGCGTCGCCACCAGTGCATAGCCGGGCGACCGCTGCGCCGCATGGCGGAAGCAGAAGTCCAGCGTCTGGCGCTCGAATTCGCTGAATCCCTGGAGCGCCACCTTGTACGGCGCGGTCGAAGTCATGCGGAAAGTATTCCACCAAGCGCGGCCTGCCTGAAGGCGCCGGGGGCCTGGCCGGTCCACAGTTTGAACGCACGCGCGAAGCTTTTCTCGTTGGAAAAGCCGACTGCCAGCGCGATCTGCTTCACCGGCTGGCGCGTGCGCCGCAGCAGCTCGATCGCCTGCTCGCGCCGCACCTCGTCTTTCAACGCCTGCAGCGAAGCACCTTCGTCCTGCAGCTGGCGGTGCAGCGTGCGCACCGAGGTGTGCAGCGCGGCGGCCAGCGCCTCGGCGCTGCGCAGCTCGCCGGCCCGGGTGCGCAGCAGCTCGCGCACGCGCTGCACCAGCAGCCGGTCGCGGCGGTAGGGCAGCACGATCAGCTGCAGCGCGCGCTGCAGCATCGCCTGCAGTGCGCGTTCGTCGCGGCGCAGCGGCAGCTTCAGGTATTGCGCATCGAAGCTGAAGCCGGCCTGCGGCGTGCCGAAGATCACCGGGCCCGGGAACAGCAGCGGGTACACGTCGGCATGCGGCGGCGCCGCGAACGGGAAGCGGGCCTCGGCCAGCGGCATGCGCGAGTCGATCAGCCAGCAGGCCACGCCGTGCAGGTTGCGGAGGCTGGTCAGCAGGCAGAACTCGCGCATCGCGCCGAGCGCCCGATGCTCGTCCACCGTCACGCGCGCGAGCGGGCCTTGCACCTCGAGCCGGAACACGATGTCGTCGGTCAGCAGCCGGTGGTGCCGGCACCAGCGCTTGAGCGCGGTGCCGAGATCGGGCGCGGTGAGCGAGGCGCGGCTCAGCATGCCGTAGCTGCCCCAGGGCAGCCGGCGCGAGAACCAGCCCAACGCCTCGTCGTCGAGCTGCTGCATCGCGGCGCGTGCAAAGGCCTCGAGCTGCGCGGCGGTGATGCGGGTGCCGTCGCGCCGCAGCATCGCTGGCGTGATTTGTGCCTGCTTCAGTGCTTCCGACGGACTCGCGCCGTAACGCTCGTAGGCCAGCAGCATCGCCTTGACGAAGGCGATGGGCGTGGCGGCGGCCGGCTGTCGGTGCATGGGAGTAGTTTGGCAGCATTTGCAACCATCGGCGCAACAGGGCTGGCGCGGCAGCGCGTAAGCTCGCGCCCTGGAATCCCCATCCGCCAGGAGACGCCCCGATGCCGACGCTCGCCACCAAGCTCAACCCGCGCAGCGAAGACTTCAAGCGCAACGCCGATGCGATGCAGACGCTGGTGCACGACCTCAATGCCCAGCTCGCGCGCATTGCCCAGGGCGGCGGCGAGGCGGCACGGGCCAAGCACCTGGCGCGCGGCAAGCTGCTGCCGCGCGAGCGCGTCGAGATGCTGCTCGACCCCGACACGCCCTTCCTCGAGATCGCGCCGCTGGCCGCGCTGAACATGTACGACAACGACGCGCCCGGCGCCGGCATGATCGCCGGCATCGGCCGCGTCTCGGGTGTCGAGTGCCTGATCGTCTGCAACGACGCCACCGTGAAGGGCGGCACCTACTACCCGATGACGGTGAAGAAGCACCTGCGTGCGCAGGAGATCGCGCAGCAGAACCGGCTGCCCTGCCTGTATCTCGTCGACTCCGGCGGCGCCAACCTGCCCAACCAGGACGAGGTGTTCCCCGACCGCGACCATTTCGGCCGCATCTTCTTCAACCAGGCCAACCTCAGCGCCGAGGGCATTCCGCAGATCGCGGTGGTGATGGGCTCGTGCACCGCCGGCGGCGCCTACGTGCCGGCGATGAGCGACGAGACCATCATCGTGAAGAACCAGGGCACCATCTTCCTCGGCGGCCCGCCGCTGGTGAAGGCCGCCACCGGCGAGGTGGTGAGCGCCGAAGACCTGGGCGGCGGCGACGTGCACACGCGGCTCTCGGGCGTGGCCGACCACCTGGCCGAGAACGACACCCATGCGCTGGCGCTGGCGCGCCACAGCGTGGCCAACCTCAACTGGCGCAAGACCCACCCGCTGGCCTGCACCGAGCCGCGCGCACCGAAGTACGCGGCCGAGGAACTGCTGGGCGTGATCCCGACCGATACGCGCAAACCTTTCGACGTGCGCGAGATCATCGCCCGCATCGTCGACGGCTCGGAGTTCGATGAATTCAAGGCGCGCTACGGCAGCACGCTGGTGTGCGGCTTCGCGCATATCGAGGGCATGCCGGTGGGCATCGTCGCCAACAACGGCATCCTGTTCACCGAAAGCGCCAACAAGGGCGCGCACTTCATCGAGCTGTGCTGCCAGCGCAAGATCCCGCTGGTGTTCCTGCAGAACATCACCGGCTTCATGGTGGGCCGCAAGGTCGAGAACGAAGGCATCGCCCGCGCCGGCGCCAAGATGGTCACCGCGGTGGCCTGCGCCCAGGTGCCCAAGTTCACGGTGATCATCGGCGGCAGCTTCGGCGCCGGCAACTACGGCATGTGCGGCCGCGCCTATTCGCCGCGCTTCCTGTGGATGTGGCCGAACGCGCGCATCAGCGTGATGGGCGGCGAGCAGGCCGCGAGCGTGCTGGCCACCGTGCGGCGCGATGGCATCGAGGCCAAGGGCGGCCAGTGGAGCGCTGATGAAGAAGAGGCCTTCAAGGCGCCGATCCGCAAGCAGTATGAGAGCCAAGGTCATCCGTACTACGCCTCGGCCCGCCTGTGGGACGACGGCGTGATCGACCCCACCGACACGCGCCGCGTGCTCGCGCTGGGCCTGTCGGCCAGCCTCAACGCCCGGATCCCGGAGACAAAATTCGGCGTCTTCCGCATGTGACCGAAAGGGAGTTGCCGATGTCTGCGCTGAAGGACCATTTCCTCACGCTCGCCCGCTACAACATCTGGGCCACGCGCGTGCTGCTCGAGCAGCACGTCGCGCCGTTGCCCGACGAGCCGTACCGGCGCGATGCAGGCCTGTTCTTCAAGAGCATCCACGGCACGCTGAACCACCTGCTGGTGGGCGAGC
>CBIHRS010000033.1:0-50614 GCA_966212505.1 uncultured bacterium | reverse complement strand
GGCGATCACCTGGGCCTTGAAACGATCACCGAGACCGATGCCTTCCGAACGCGCCGGTGCGCCGCAGTGGCGCACCCAGGGCTTCGCGCCCCGATAACGTTCGGCCAGCACCTCGACCAGCGCCTGCCTCACCACCGGCAACTGATGCACATGGCGATGGCCATCGACGAAATCCGGCGCGCGGCCCATCGCCGCCTCGAAGCCATTGAGCTGCCGGTTCACCTCAGTGCGCAACGCATTTCCCTCAAGCAACCCGGCATAGGCCATCAGCACCAGCCGGCTCCACGGCAAAGGCTGCGGCGCACCCGGAAACGCCTCGCTCAGATTGAGGTGCAACCCGATGTCGATGCGATCGCCGCATTCGCGCGCCAGCCGCGGCGCATCGGCCTTCCACGCCGGCGCGTCGACCAGGCAACCCGTGGCCGAGACGCGGCCCTGCTTCGCCAGCGCGATGATCGAATCGTCGACCCGCGAGTTGAGCCCGAAATCGTCGACGCAGACGATCAGCCGCTTCAGGGCGCCGGAAGTGCCGGCCGGCGTGCGGGTATCCTGCGCAGCCGCGTTCACCGCCCTGCCCTTTCCCCGACACCGCCGATGCACTTTCCCCGCCGCGTCCTGCTGTTCATCCTCGTCGGCAGCACCGCCGCCTTCGTCCACTGGGCGACCGTGGTCGCGCTGGTGCGGCTGCTCGCGCTGCCGCCGCTGGCGGCCAACGTGGCGGGATGGGCGGTGGCGTTCAGCGTGTCGTTCGCCGGCCAGTTCAGCCTCACGTTCCGCGACCAGGGCGCGCCGCTGGCCCAGGCGGCGCGGCGCTTCTTCGTGCTGTCGTTCGGCGGCTTCATGCTCAACGAAGCCGCCTATGCGGTGCTGCTGCGCTGGAGCCCATGGCGCTACGACCTGCTGCTGGCGCTGGTGCTGGTGGGCGTGGCCATCGTCACTTACCTGCTGAGCCGTCGCTGGGCGTTCCGGGGCAGCTGAGACTGCTGCGCGACAGCTTCCACAGCGAGGCCTCCTTCACCGCCTTGACCTCGGCGGCGCCCTTGAACCAGGGATCGACCGCCACCTCGGCCTTGCTGCCGACGATCCAGCTGGTGGGCTGGGCGCACAGGCGCTGCAGCAGTGCCTCGCGGCCGACGAGCTGGCGCGCGGCCACGGCCGGCTCGAACAGGCCGGCGTCGTACAGCTCCTTGTGCCAGTCGTCGTGCTTCACGATCTCCGGGCTGTGCCAGTCGGCGTTGAGCACCAGCGGCGGCTCGGCCAGACGGGCATAGAACGGCAGGTCGTACGGATAGCGGTCGAGAAACACCACCGGCTCCCCGGCCGCATGCAGCTCGCGCAGCGCCTTGCCCAGCGGTCGTGCCGAATGCGGCGTGTAGAACACCGCCGCTACCACGCCACCCACGCACAGCACGCCCGCGGCCACCGCCAGCGGCCGCACCATGCGGGCCAGCCGGCCCTGCTGCGCGCACAGGCCCGCGGCGATCAGCGCGGCCAGCGGCGGCAGCGCGGGCAGCACGTAGCCCACCAGCTTGGAGCGCGGCAGCGAGAAGAACACCACGATCACCGCCAGCCAGCTCCACATCAGCGCGGTGACCGAAGGCCGCGCGTCGCCCTCGCCCTGGCGCGGCACCGCCACCACCGCCAGCGTCCACGGGAAAATCAGCAGCAGGATCACCGGCACGTAGAACCAGAACGGATGCTCGTTGTTGAAGCCGCTCTGCGCGAAGCGCTGGAAGTGGTGGTAGATGACGAAGTAGTCGTAGAAGCCGGGGTAGCGCAGCTGCATCGCCACGAACCACGGCAGCGCGATCAGCAGGAACAGGCCCAGCCCCGGCAGCGAGACGAGCCGCAGGATCAGCGCCGGCCGGCGCGAGGCCAGCAGCCACACGATGAACACGCCCGCCGGCAGCACGCCGCCGATCAGGCCCTTGGCCAGCACGCCCAAGCCGGCCATCGCGTAGGCGCCGAGCAGCGCCCGCCGGTATGGCAGCCCGGCCTCCGACAGCAGCACCGCGTGCGCGCCGAGCAGCACGGTGGCGCTGATGCAGCCGGCCACCAGCATGTCGAGGTTGGCGAACTGCCCGCCGATGAAGAAGAAGGGCTGCGTGGCCAGGATCAGCGCGGCGCGGCGCGCCTCGCGCTCGCCGTCCCAGCGCCGCATGAAGAGCCACAGCGACCAGGCGGCCAGCGCCGCGCCCAGCACCGAGGGCATGCGTGCCGCCCAGGCGTGCGGCCCGAAGATGGCCATCGCCGCCGCGCTGATCCAGTAGAACAGCGGCGGCTTGTGGAAGAACGGCATGCCGTCCAGCGTGGGCACCGCCCAGTGGCCCGACTGCAGCATCTCCCAGGCCACGCCGATGTAGCGGCCTTCGTCGGGCAGCGTCAGCGGACGCGCCCAGGCGGTGAAGGCCAGCCAGGCGAACAGGGCGAGCGCGGCCAGCGACGCTTCGCGCCGTTGCAGCGGCTTCATTCGGCCTCGCGCTGGAAGCGGCGGCCCGCGCGGCGGCGCACCAGGTAGAGCGGACGGGCCTTCACTTCCTCGAAGATCCGGGCCACGTATTCACCGAGCACGCCGATCGACACCATCTGGATCCCCGCGAAGAGCAGCAGGCACACGACCACCGTCGTCCAGCCCGGCACTTCGTTGCCGTAGAGCAGGTAGGTGACGATGAGGAAGGCACCGTACAGGAAGGCCAGCACCGCCAGCACCCCGCCGATGAAGCTGACCGCGCGCAGCGGCCAGGTGGTGAACCCGGTGATGCCGTCGACCGACATGCGCACCAGCCGCCACAGGTTGAAGCTCGTCTCGCCGCTCGCCCGCTCCGCCGGCACGTAGGGCACGCCCTCGGCCTTGAAGCCGACCCAGGCGTACAGGCCCTTCATGAAGCGGTTGCGCTCGGGCAGCAGCATCAGCGCCTGCACCACCTGCCGGTCCATCAGCCGGAAATCGCCGGCGCCGGGCGGTACCTCGAAGCGGTCGGCGCCGTTGATCAGCCGGTAGAACCACTTGACGCCCACGCGCTTGACCGGGCTCTCGGCGCTGCGGTCGACCCGCACCGCATAGACCACGTCGGCCCCGGCGCGCCAGCGCTCGAGCATGGTGTCGATCATCTCGGGCGGATGCTGCAGGTCGGCATCGAGCAGCACCACCACGTCGCCGTCGGCCACGTCGAGGCCGGCCGACAGCGCGGCCTCCTTGCCGAAGTTGCGCGAGAGCTGCAGCGCGACCACCTGCGGGGTGGAGGCTGTCCATTCGTCGATCACCGCGGTGGTGTCGTCGCGGCTGCCGTCGTCGACCAGCACGATCTCCCACTGCTCGAAGCGCTCGGCCAGGAAGCGGGTCAGCCGCGGCAGCAGCTGGCGCAGGTTGGCCGCCTCGTTGAAGCACGGGATCACGCACGAGATGCCGGGCGGCGCATGGCGTGGCGTCTGCTCGCCGAACGATTGGCGGGCGCGTGTCGAGACGATGGAGGAAGGCGAAGGGCGTTGTGCGGGCACGTTGGGATTCGCTGCAGGATCTGGCCGGTGGCCCCGGCCACCGGACGCGGATCGTACGTCATCTCACTGCGCCAAAGCCTGGGATACGCCCGGTTCGATGCAGCGTCCGCACGCATCGGTCCAGCGCAACGCCAGCAGGCTGCCGGCCTGCTGCAGCAGGTCGGCCCGGTCGACCGGCTTGGGCAGGAAGGCGCTGGCGCCCGCGGCCAGCGCCAGGCGCTGGTCCTCGGCGCCGGCGCTGGCCGACACGGTGACGATGGGCAGCGCACCGAAGCCGGGCGTGCCGCGCAACCGGCGGATCACCTCGATGCCGCCCAGGTCGGGCATCACGAGGTCGAGCAGCAGCAGGTCCGGCCGCAGCGCCTGGGCCAGCGCCAGCCCCTGGGCACCGCCGGCCGCCTCCACCATCTCGAAACCCAGCGGCTGCAGCATGCCGACCAGCAGCGCACGGTGCTCGGCCCTGTCGTCGACGACCAGCACGCGGCGCCGCGGCCCCTGGTAGCCGCCTACCGATTGCGCCGCCGGGGGCGCGGCCTGCAGGCTGGCGGCGGGCGCATCGATCTCGAAGGCGAAGCGGCTGCCCTCGCCGGGCCGGCTGCTCACCTCGATGTCGCCGCCCATCAGCCGCACGAACTGCCGGCTGATCACCAGCCCCAGCCCGGTGCCGCTGCTGCGCCGCTGCGGATCGCTCACCTGCTCGAAGGGCTGGAACAGCCGCTTCAGCTGCGGCTCGCCCATGCCCACGCCGGTGTCCTGCACCTCCATGCGCAGCCGGCCCGGCGCGTGCCACGCCACGCGCCAGTGCACGCTGCCAAGGTCGGAGAACTTCACCGCGTTGTCCAGCAGGTTGAGCGCCACCTGGCGCAGCCGGCGTTCGTCGATGCGCAGGCCGGCCGGCAGGTCGGGCGCGAACTCGCAGGTGAAGGCCAGCCCGGGCTTCTGCGCCACCCGCACGCGGATGATGTCTTCCACCGCCTGCAGGAAGCGCCGCAGGTCGACATCGGCTGGCACGATGTCGATCTTGCCGGCCTCGATCTTCGCGAGGTCGAGGATGTCGTTGATCAGCGTCAGCAGGTGCTCGCCGCACTGGCGGATCGCGGTGCTGGCGGTGCGCTGGCGCTCGCCGAGCTCGCGGTCGGCCTGCAGCAGCTGCGCGAAGCCGAGGATGCCGTTCAGCGGCGTGCGCAGGTCGTGGCTCATGTGGGCCAGGAAGGCGCTCTTGGCCCGGTTGGCTAGTTCGGCGCGTTCCTTGGCCGCGATCAGCTCGGCGGTGCGCTCCTGCAGCGCCGCATGCGCATGGCGCAGCGCCTCGTCGGCCTGGCTGCGGCCGATGGCATAGCGGATCGCCCGCACCAGCAGCGCGCTGTCGACCTGGCCTTTCACGAGGTAGTCCTGCGCGCCCGATTGCAGCGCCTGCACCGCGATCTCCTCGTCGGTGAGGCCGCTCAGCACCACCAGGGTCGGCACCTGGGTCGAGCCCTCGACGAACAGGCGCTGCAGCGTATCGAGCCCGGTGCTGCCGGGCAGGCCGAGGTCGAGCAGCACCACGTCGATGCGGCCGGCGCGCAGCCGCGCCAGCCCGTCGGGCAGGTTGTCGACCCACGTGAGGTCGAAGCGCAGGCCTCGGGCTTCGGACAGCATCAGCTGGATCAGGCGTGCGTCGCCGGGGCTGTCCTCGACCAGCAGCACGTGGATGGGCCTGTTCATGGCTGCCTCGGCGGCAGGGTGACGACGGTGAGCCAGAAATGCTCGATCGCCCGGACGATGCGCGTGAACTGGTCGAAGTCGACCGGCTTGGTCACGTAGCAGTTGGCGCTGAGCTGGTAGGCGCGGATCACGTCCTCCTCGGCCTGCGAGGTGGTGAGGATGACCACCGGGATGGTCTTGAGCTGCTCGTCGCCCTTGATCGCCGCCAGCACCTCGCGGCCGTCCTTCTTCGGCAGGTTGAGGTCCAGCAGCACCAGGTCGGGCCGCGGCGCGTGCTCGTGCGGCGGCCGGCGGAACAGGAAGTCGAGCGCGGCCACGCCGTCTTCCACCACGTGCAGCTCGTTCCAGACCTTGTGGTCCTTCAGCGCCTCGCGCGTCAGGCGCACGTCGCCCGGGTTGTCCTCGACCATCAGGATCTCGATGGCCCTGGGGCTGGATCGTTCGGGCATGTCAGTCTCCTTGATGCACTGCGCCTTCGCGCAGGCTCCTCACCAGTTGAAGGATGGCCGCCGACTGGAAGTGCTCGGCCAGGCCGTGCAGGTGCTGCGCAAACGGGCGGTAGGCCTCGCCCAGGGTCTCGATCCGCTCGGCCAGGCTGCGGATGCCGCCCATGTTGCCCGCCTGCGCCAGCTCGAACAGCCGCTCGATCTCGGCGGCGGGCGGCGGCACCAGCGGCGCCGCGGCCGGTGCCTGTGGCGCCGTTGCGGCAGCCGGCAGCGCAGGCGCAGTGGCCTCCGGCAGCCAGTGCAGACCGAGCAGCCGGCCGATCTCGGCCAGCAGCAGGTCGAAGTCCACCGGCTTGGGCAGGAAGCTGTCGGCCCCCACCGAGATGCTGCGCTGCTGGTCGGCGCTGGAGGCGCTGGCCGAGATCATGATGACCGGCACCGCCGACAGGCCGGGCAGTTGCCGCAGCCGGCGTATCGCCTCCAGCCCGTCCATGCCGGGCATGATGTTGTCGACCAGGACCAGGTCGGGCATCAGCGCCGACGCCGCCGCCAGGCCTTCTTCGCCGCTGGCGGCCTCCTGCATCGCGAAGCCCAGCGGCGTGAGGTAGTCGACCAGCGTGCGGCGGTTGCCGGCCACGTCGTCGATCACCAGAAGGCGGCGCCGCTCGCCGCAGTAGCCGGTGATGCCGCGGGCGCGGCGCGCGGCCTCCACCGGCTCGGCCGCTTCGGCCAGCGGCAGCTCCAGGTCGAACCAGAAGCGGCTGCCCTGCCCGCGCCGGCTCTCGACGTGGATCTCGCTGCCCATCAGCCCGAGCAGCTGCTGGCTGATGGCCAGGCCGAGCCCGGTGCCGCCATAGCGCCGCTGCACGTCCACGCCCTGCTCGAACGGGCGGAAGATGTTGACCAGCTGGTCGTCGGCCATGCCGATGCCGGTGTCCTCGACGACGAAGCGCAGCACCGCCCGCGCCTCGCCCACGCCGTCGTGCCGGTCGGCCAGGCGCTGCACGCGCAGCGTGACGCGGCCGCGCTCGGTGAACTTCACCGCATTGCTCAGCAGGTTGAGCAGCACCTGGTCGAGCCGCTTGCCGTCGGCATGCACCAGCTGCGGCAGGTCGGGACCGGCCTCGCAGGCGTAGCGCAGGCCCTTTTCCTCGGCCTGCAGCCGGATGATGTCGTTCACCGTGTGCAGCAGCACCGCGAGGCTGATCACCTCGGGAAAGAGCTCGACCTTGCCGGCCTCGATGCGCGCCAGGTCGAGCACGCCGTTGATCAGCGTCAGCAGGTGTTCGCCGCTGCGCCGGATGGTGTCGAGCGCGGTGGCCTCGCGCCGCCCGAGCCCGGGCTCGCGCTGCAGGATCTGCGCATAGCCGAGCACGGCGTTCAGCGGCGTGCGCAGCTCGTGGCTCATGTTGGCGAGGAACACGCTCTTGGCCCGGTTGGCCACCTCGGCCGCCTCGCGGGCGCGCTGCGCATCGGCGAACACGCTCTCGAGGTGGGCGATGGTGGCGACCAGCCGCTCGGTCATCGTGGTGATGCTGCGCGCCAGCACGCCGATCTCGTCGCGCGACTCCACCGCCGCACGCGCCGACAGGTCGCCGGCGGCCACGCGTTCGGCCACCGTGGTGAGCCGCTGCACCGGCGCGACGATGTTGCGGCGGAAGGCGAACACCAGCGCCACCGCCGCCAGCACGGCCAGCAGGCCGCCGACGGCCGTCTGCAGCCGGGCATCCGACAGGCTCAGCCGCGCCCGCGCCAGGCCGCCCCGCAGTTCCTGCTGCTGGCGCGCGGTCACGGCCGCGAGCAGGCTCAGCATCGCCTCGGCCTGCGGCCGGACCTGGGTGCGGTAGAGAAACAGGTCTTCATAGGCATGGTCGCCGTTGAGCAGCGCCACGATGCGCAGCGCCAGCCCGGCCACCTCGGCCCGCTCGCGGGCGATGCCGTCGAGCAGCGCACGCTGCTCGGCGCCCAGCAGATGGCGCTTGGCCGACAGGGTGTTCCAGATCGAGGCGTTGGTCGCGAGCTGCGGCCCGTAGGCGAGCTTGAAGTTCAGCTCGCCCGAGGCGCCGTAAGCCATCAGGTTGGTGGACATCGCATCGAACGAGGTCTGGAAACCCAGCAGGTCGGCCAGCAGCTCGCGATTCTCAGGCGAGGGCTCGCGGGCCTTCTGCATGCGGATGAGGGCGTCGCTGTCGGCGAGGATGCGCACGCGCCGGGCCTGCACATCCATGCGGGCGAGCCGCAGCGCCGGGCGGTTCTTCAGCGGGTTGTCGTGCAGCTCGAACAACTGCCGCGGCAGCTCCGCCCAGCGGGCATAGCGCAGCGTGAGCTCGGCGATCGAGCGCGCATCCTCCTCGGCCCAGCGGCCGGCCATGGCCTGCAGCTCGGCGAGGTCTTTCTCGAAGGCCGCCTTCGCGCCCTGGAACTGCTCGGTGTCCTGCGGGTCGCCCAGCACCAGGTAGCCGCGCAGGTGCAGCTGCATGCGCAGCAGGTCGGCCTGGGCCTGGGCCGAGGCCAGCGAGGCCGGCGCGCGCACGCCTTCGGTGAGGTCGATGCTCTCGGTGGCCCGGTGCCCCGCGAGCAGCGCCAGGCCCACCACCAGCAGCGTCAGCAGCGCCATCGTGCCGAAGGCCAGCATCAGCCGGGACCCGATGCGCTGCGGCATCAGGTTCAGCAATCTGGCGCGGCCCTTGCGCATGGCGCCCTCACCGGCCCAGCGAGCTGAGATAGGCCCGCTTCTGGCGTTCGCGGCCGAGGCGGATGGTGATCTCCTCGAAGTCGACGGCGGCCGCCTGCAGCGCCGCCTCCGGGCTCAGGTGGCCGGCCGTCGCCTCGGCCAGGTGCAGGTCGAGCGCCTGCCAGTAGCTGTAGGCGCCGGGGATGCGGAGGTACGGGAACTGCAGCCGGTTGGAGAAGGTCTGGTGGTAGGCGTGCAGGTAGTCGCGCACGTCGGCCTCGTCCCAGCCGGTCTTCAGGTAGGTGGACAGATCGCCGCTGCCTTCGGGCGGCGGGAAATGGAAGCGGCGGCCAGGATCGATGCCGTCCCAGCCTCGGGCGGCGTAGACCAGCGATTTCTCCCGCGTCGCCATCAGCGCCAGCAGGTAGTAGGCGGCCGCCGGCGCCTTCGCGTAGCGCGAGATCACGCCGCCCCAGGAGCCCCCGGTGGTGTTGCCGACGCGGTTGACGCCGGGCACGGCGACCCAGCGCGTCTGCGCGGTGTCGTAGTACGCATCGGTGCCGGGCAATGGCGCCGCGCCGATGCGGCCGCGCACCTTGCTGCCCTGCTGCTGCGCCAGCGCGCCGAGATCGCCCCAGGTCATCGCGAGCGCGGCGCGGCCCGCCAGAAAATAGTCCCAGCCGCGTCCGAGATCCCAGCCGATCATCTCGCGCGGGCCGAAGCGCACCAGGCCGACCAGCGTGGCCAGCGCCCGCACATGCCCCGGGCTGTCGATCAGCGGCTTCATCGTGCGGGGGTCGAACCAGTAGCCATTCGGGTTGCGGGGCCCGATGACGAAGGACGCCGACAGCGACATGAAATGGAACATGCCCTGCGCGCCCACCTTCAGCGGCAGCACCAGGCCGTTGTCGGGCACGCCGTCGCCGTTGAGGTCCTTGCCGTCGAAGTATTCGGCCACGTCGCGGAACTGCGCCCAGGTGGCCGGCACGCCCAGCGGATAGCCGTACTGCCGCTGGAACGCCGCGCGGTGCTGCGGGTCGGCCAGCAGGTCGCGCCGGTAGTACATCACCTGGCCGTCGTGGTCGTTGGCCACCATGTACTTCTGGCCGGCATAGCTGAGCAGGCTGCGCGGCGCCGGCAGCACGTCTTCCATGTTCCAGCGCGGAAAGCGCGGATCCTTGTAGAAGTCGTCGTACGGCAGGATGTAGCCGCCGTCGACCAACTCGCCGAGCCACCAGGCGCCGGCCACTGCGGCGTCGTAGCGCCCGGCCTTGCTGGTCAGGTCGGAGATCAGGTTGGTGAAGAGCTCTTCGTTGGGCAGCCGCACCAGCTCGAGCGTGGCGCCGGTGGCGGCCTCGAATTCGTCCTTGATCTCGACGAAGGGCTTGCCGATCGGCACGCTGGTGGGCACCAGCACGGTCACGCGCTGGCCGGCGAAGGGACAGGCGCCGGGCCGGCAGGGCGGCGCCACGCGCGGCGGCACCAGGTCGCCGAGCTTGACGACGAAGGTATCGCTGCCGCCCGGCTTGGGCGGCGCCTCCTGCGCCTGCGCCGGCCCACACAGGCCCGCCAACAGCCCCAGCCAACCCCACCTCAGCCACCTGCGGATTTCCATGGTGCCTCGCGCGCTGACTTCCGGCCCCCTGAATCGTCAATGCCTATCTTGCGCCTGCGGCCGCGCTTTGTCGCCCCTGGAATCACGGGGCCGGCAGCGTGAAGAAGAAGCTCGATCCGCTGCCCGGCTCGGAGGCCACGCCGATGCTGCCGCCATGGCGCTCGACGATCTTCTTGCACAGCGCCAGGCCGATGCCGGTGCCCGGATACTCGCGCCGCCCATGCAGCCGCTGGAACAGCACGAAGATGCGCTCGAAATACTCGGGCGCGATGCCGATGCCGTTGTCGCGCACCGTGAAGCGCCAGCCTGCCTCGCCGCGCTCGGCCTCCACCCACACCTCGGGCGGATCGGTGCCGTGGAACTTGATCGCATTGCCGATCAGGTTCTGGAACAGCTGCGTGAGCTGCATCGCATCGCCCATCACCACCGGCAGCGCCGACACGTGCACGCGCGCACCGCTGTCGGCGATGGCCATGCGCAGGTTGGCCTGCGCCACCGCGGCGATCTCGCTGCAGTCGGTGCGCTCGAAGGGCCGCGCCTTGGTGCTGACGCGCGAATAGGCCAGCAGGTCGTTGATCAGCGCCTGCATGCGCTTGGCGCCGTCGACCGCATAGCCGATGAACTCGTCGGCCTCCGCGTCGAGCCGGCCCTGGTAGCGCTGTGCCACCAGCTGCAGGTAGCTGGCCACCATGCGCAGCGGCTCCTGCATGTCGTGCGAGGCCACGTAGGCCAGCTGCTCGAGCTCGGCGTTCGAGCGCTCCAGCGCCGCCTGCATCTGCTCGCGCGCGGCGATCTCCTGCTGCAGCTGCGTGTTGCGCGCGGCCAGCTGGCGCCTGAGCGTGTAGAGCGTGAGGTGGGTCTCGATGCGCGCCAGCGCCTCGGCGCCGTCGAACGGCTTGGTCATGTAGTCGACCGCGCCGGCGGCAAAGCCAGCGAGCTTGTCGCCGGTGTCGCCGAGCGCCGTCATGAAGATCACCGGGATGTCGCGCGTGCCTTCGCGTGCCTTCAGACGCCGGCAGGTCTCGAAGCCGTCGATGCCGGGCATCACCACGTCGAGCAGGATCAGGTCGGGGCGCACGAACTCGGCGCGCTCCACCGCCTCCTCGCCGCCCAGCGCCACCAGCGGGCAATAGCCGTGGCGCTCCAGCTGGCTGGAGAGCACGGCCAGGTTGGCCGGCGTGTCGTCGACGACCAGGATGGTTTTCGCCGCGGAATCACCAGTCGGAGGCTGCATGGCGCTGCTCCTCTGCGTCGCTTCGTTCCGCGCCCAGTGTGACACGTCACGCCAGCGCCACAACGGGGCTCACCCTCGATTGCCTAATGCGGCGCGGGCGGGCATATTGGCCGCTCATGAGGCTGCTCGACCCCGAGATCCCGAATGCACGCGCGGTGGTGGTCGATGCCGACCCCAACTCGCGCTCGGCACTGATGTCGATGCTCAAGACCTTCGGTGTCGGCCACATCGACCAGCTCTCGCGCGTGGGCGACGCGCGCCGGGTGCTGCCGGCGCTGCAGTTCGACATCGTCGTCTGCGAGTACCACTTCCCCGGCGAGGCCATCACCGGCCAGGAGCTGATCGACGAGTTGCGCCTGGCGCAGAAGCTGCCGCTGTCCACCGTGGTGATCCTGGTCACCGGCGACGCCAGCTACTCGCACGTGGCCGAGGCGGCCGAATCGGCGGTGGATGCCTACCTGATCAAGCCGCACACCCGCGAAGGGCTGCGCCAGAAGCTGGCCGACGCGCGCGCCCGCAAGCGGCAGCTGCAGCCCATCCTCGAGAAGGTGGATGCCAAGGCCTATGCCGAGGCGGCCGAGCTGTGCAACCAGCTCTTCGAGGCCCGCGGCGCGGGCTGGGTGCAGGCCGCGCGCATCGGCGCCGAGCTGATGCTGAAGCTGGGCGATGCCCAGGGCGCGCTGCGCCTGCAGGAGGCGGTGCTGGCCACCAAGGCCCTGCCCTGGGCGCGCACCGGCATCACGCAGGCCGATGCGCCGCCCGGCAGCCTCAATGCCCCGCGCCGCACGCTCGAGAGCCTGCTGGCCGAACAGCCCGGCCTGTCGGACGCCTACGACGTGATGTGCCGCACGATGCTCGAGCAGGGCGACGCAGCCGGCGCGCTGGCCGCGATGCGGCGTGCCTCGGCGCTCAACCCGGCCAGCGTGCCGCGCCTGCAGAAATACGGCGTGCTGGCCTTCTACTACGGCGATGCCGGCGAAGCGCTGCAGGCGCTGCAGCAGGCCACCGACATCGGCCTCACAGCCAGGGCCTACGACCTGCAGGGCCTGGTGCTGCTGGCCACGCTGCAGTTCGACCGCCGCATGACCAAGGAACTGGCGCAGTCGCAGTCTTCGATGGGCCGGCTGCTGAGCCTGGTGCCCAGCAGCGTGCGGCTGAACCGCTTCTCGCTGGTGATCGACACGCTGCGCCTCGTGGCGATGGGCCGCATGCCCGATGCGATCGACCAGGTGAAGCACATGCTGCAGTCGGTGCGCGAGCCGCAGTTCGACTTCGAGGCGGCCTGCAATGCGCTGATGCTGGCCGCGCGCCTGGAGCGCGAAGACGCCGCGGTCGACCACATCGAGGTGGCGCTGGTGCAGCTGGCGCAGCGCTTCGCCGTGTCGAAGGCCACCTGCGAGCTGCTGGTGAGCGCTGCGCGCCGCGAAGAAGCCCTCACCGGCACCATCCGCCAGGGCTATGCGCAGATCGGCGCCTATGCCGAAGCGGGCGTGTCGCTCTCGGTCGCCGGCAAGCCGCAGGCGGCCGTGGAAGAACTGCTGCTGCGCGCGGAGGAAACCCTCAACTGCCGCCTGCTCGACCTGGCCGAACACACGCTGCAGCGCCACCACTCGGCCATCCGCGACACGCAGCCGCTGAAGCAGCGCATCGAAGCGCTGCGCCAGCGGTATCACAGCTATGGGGCGCAGCTGAGGATGGTGCGGCCGACGTAGCGAACCGAACTGCACAAGCCGTCACAGCCGGCAGAGCATTCCGCACTCAGCGTCACGCAGCGCTGCCCGGATGCGAACCAGCGGTGGCTTGAACGGCTCGGACACCCGCGACAGCGCCGCATCCGCCAGCCGCATGAGATCGGCCCTGCGCTCGGGCGCCAGCATCGTGGCGTACAGGTCGGCCGTATCGGCCAGAGCTGCGAGCAGCCGCATGCGATGGGCCGGGCTGATCCGCTCGTCGACGGCGGCGGAGATACCGCCCCCATACATGCTGAAGGCGCCGTCGCGGGCCTGCCGTGCTCCTTGCTTGCGCACCTCGGTCTTTTCCGATTCCGGCAGGGCTTCGTAGAACGCGGTGACCAGCGGCATCTCGGCAGCCAGGCAGCGGACGGAAAACGGCAGGAGCAGGAATATCTCGTCCTGGAAGGCCACGCTGTTGGCCTCCATCAGCTTTCTGATCTTGGCCGCGGCCTGGACCGCATCGTCCTTCTTCGCATCGACGTGGTTCTTGAGATCGAAGAGCATGTAGGCCATGTCGGCCGCATGCGCCTTGCCGCACAGCTCGACCACCAGCGGAAGGTCCGCGACCTGGAACGGCGGGTCGCGCAGGATGCTGTCGTCGGACAGCACTGCCAGGGCTTCCGCCACTTCCCGCGTCGACAGGCGGGGCACCGTCCCTTCGCTGGCCGCGCGGGCGGCCAGCGCCTCGAAGGCCTGCGCCGCATCGAAGTAGCGCTGAACCCTCGACTGCGCGGCCGCAGGGCCGGCCAGCCCGAGCAGGAGCAGCAGAAGAAGAACGCATCGGCCAGCCATGGCGACTCCACCGGAGAAGGACGCCGGCATTCTCCGTCAAGGCTCCGTCGCCCCGTTCATCACCCGCAGCATCGCCTCGCGCATCCACCGATGCGCCGGCTCGTTGAAGCGCTTGGCGTGGCAGTAGGCCTTCAGCGTGTAGGGCAGCATGCCGAACGGCGGCTCGTGGATCGTGATCGGCACCAGGCCCTGCAGCAGCCGCGCGGCGCGCAGCGGCGCCACCATCAGCATGTCGGTGCTCGCGACGATGAAGGGCGCCGCCAGCACCGAAGGCAGCTGCACCGCCACCTGCCGGGCGAGGCCCAGCTTGTCGAGCTCATGGTCCATCGCGCCCCTGGCCTCGCCCCAGGGCGTGACGATGACGTGGCGCGCCGCCAGGTACTGCGCCAGCGTGAGCGGCTCGCCGACACCGGGATGGTCGCGCCGCGCGATCACCACGTAGCGGTCGGTGAACCAGTCGAAATCACGCACGCCGGCCGGCACCGGGCTGCCCTCTTCGGTGTAGCCGAGCGCGAAGTCGATCTCGCCCGAGGCCAGCGATTCGAACGGCACCTTGCGGCTGCCCTGTCGCACCTGCAGGCGCAGCCCGGGAGCGACCTCGCGCAGATGGGCCGTGAGCGCGGGCAGCAGCACCAGTGCGGTGTAGTCGGTGGCCGAGAACACGAAGCTGCGCTCGCTGGTGGCGGGATCGAAGCCGCCCGCGCCGCGCAGCCCGTCATCGAGCAGCTTCAGCGCCTGGGCGACCGCAGGCGCGATCTCGTCGGCCACCGCGGTGGGCGTCATCGCGTTGCCGACGCGGATGAAGAGCTCGTCCTTGAGGCTCTCGCGCAGGCGGGTGAGCGCGTGGCTGAAGGCAGAGGGGCTCATCGCCACCTCGCCCGATGCGGCCTGCACGGTGCGCAGGCGATACAGCGCATCGAACAGCACCAGCAGGTTGAGATCGAGGCGCTTGAGGTTCACGCTGAATTTCCTGCAGGCGGACTTGAAGAGAATGCACTTCCTTCATTCTAGGCAGGCCCCTAGCATGACCGCATGCCTGACATCACCCTTCGCCCCGCCCGCCGCGCCGACGCGGCCCTGATCCACCACTTCATCACCGAGCTGGCCATCTACGAACGTGCCGAACACGAGGTCGTCGCCACGGTAGCCGACATCGAGCGCACGCTGTTCGCCGACGGCGCGGTCGCCCAAGGCCTGATCTGCTGCCTCGACGGGCAGCCGGTGGGCTTCGCGGTGTACTTCTTCAACTATTCCACCTGGCTGGGCAAGCCGGGGCTGTATCTCGAAGACCTCTATGTCTCGCCCGATCACCGAGGGTCCGGCGCCGGCAGGGCCATGCTGAAGCACCTGGCGCAGATGGCGTGCGAGCGGCAATGTGGCCGCTTCGAATGGAGCGTGATCGACTGGAACGCGCCGGCCATCCGCTTCTACGAAAGCATCGGCGCGGCCGCTCAGCCCGAATGGGTGCGCTACCGGATGGCCGGAGACGCGCTGGCGCGGTTTGCCGAGGCCTGAGGCCGCGCGGGTGACGCCCCGGCACCCCGGTGCTACGATGATTTGGTCGGGGAGGTCCGGCTGCGAAACGAGGAGAAGTTCGCATGGAAGCCCTGACGCGCCTGACCCGCTGCCTCGCTCTCGCGGCCACGCTCGTGGCCGCCGCCTCGCCCGCCGCGACGCTCACCATCACCACCGAGGATTCGCCGCCCTACAACATGCTGGCCGAGGGCAAGGTGATCGGCATCAGCACCGACAAGATCCGCGAGATCATGGCGCGCGCCGAGGTGGCCTACAAGATCGACCTGCTGCCCTGGAAGCGGGCCTACGAATCGGCGCTGCGGCAGGACCACACCTGCGTGTACTCCACCACCCGCACGCCCGAGCGCGAGGGCCTGTTCAAGTGGGTGGGGCCGGTGGCGGCCAGCGAATGGGTGATGTTCGGCCGCGCCGACCGCGAGTTCAACCTGAAGACGCTGGAAGACGCACGCGCGCTGCGCATCGGCACCTACAACGGCGACGTGCGCGATGCCTACCTGCGCTCGCGCGGGTTCGCGGTGGATACCGCCACCGTCGACGCCACCAACCCGAGAAAGCTGCTGGTCAACCGCATCGACCTGTGGGCCTCCGGCAAGTTCGAAGGCCGCGCCATCCTCAAGCAGAACGGCTGGGAGGACAAGGTCGTGCCGGTGCTGGCCTTCAACAAGGCCGATCTCTACCTGGCCTGCAACCGCTCGGTGCCCGACGCCCTGATCGAACGCCTGAACGCCGCCCTGGCGGCGATGAACCGCGACGGCACCGCGAAGGCGCTGGAACGCGAATACGAGCGTTGGCCGGGTTGATGCCCTCGATCAGTGGCGCCGGCCCACCATCGCCTCCGGCCGCACCCACTGGTCGAACTCCTCGGCCGTGACGTAGCCCAGCGCGAGTGCGGCGGCCTTCAGCGTGGTGCCCTCCTTGTGCGCCTTCTTCGCGATCTGCGCGGCCTTGTCGTAGCCGATGTGCGGGTTGAGCGCCGTCACCAGCATCAGCGATTGCTCGAGCAGCTGCGCGATGCGCTCGCGGTTGGGCTCGATGCCCACCGCGCAGTGTTCGTCGAAGCTGCGCACGCCATCGGCCAGCAGCCGGATCGACTGCTGCACGTTGTGGGCGATCATCGGCCGGTACACGTTGAGCTCGAAGTTGCCCGAGGCACCGCCCATGTTCACCGCCACGTCGTTGCCGAAGACCTGGCAGCAGGCCATGGTGAGCGCCTCGCACTGCGTGGGGTTCACCTTGCCCGGCATGATCGAACTGCCCGGCTCGTTCTCGGGGATGGTGATCTCCCCGAGGCCGCTGCGCGGGCCGCTGGCCAGCCAGCGAATGTCGTTGGCGATCTTCATCAGGCTGGCCGCCACCGTCTTCAGCACGCCGTGCGCATGCACCAGCGCATCGGCCGCGGCCATCACCTCGAACTTGTTGGCCGCGCTGACGAACGGCAGGCCGGTGAGCCGCGCGATCGCGGCGGCCACGCGGGTGGCGAACTCGGGATGCGCATTCAGCCCGGTGCCCACCGCGGTGCCGCCCAGCGCCAGCTCGTACAGGTGAGGCAGCGCGCCGAGCAAATGGCGCATGCCCTGGTCGAGCTGCGCCACGTAGCCGGAGAACTCCTGGCCCAGCGTGAGCGGCGTGGCGTCCTGCAGGTGGGTGCGGCCGATCTTCACCACGTCGGCAAAGGCCTCGGCCTTGGCCTGCAGCGTGTCGCGCAGCTCGCGCAGCGCCGGCACCAGGTTCTCGGCAATACCGCAGGCCGCGGCGATGTGCATCGCGGTGGGAAACACATCGTTGGACGACTGGCCGCGGTTGACCTCGTCGTTGGGGTGCACCAGCCGCGCTTCGCCGCGCGCGCCGCCGAGCAGCTCGCTAGCCCGGTTGGCGATCACCTCGTTGAGGTTCATGTTGGTCTGCGTGCCCGAGCCCGTCTGCCACACGACGAGCGGAAACTCGTTGTCGTGCCGGCCGGCCAGGATCTCGTTGGCCGCGGCGATGATCGCGTCGGCCTTGTCGGGCGCCAGCTCGCCGAGCTCGCGGTTGACCTCGGCCGCCGCGCGCTTCACCTGCGCCAGCGCATGGATCAGCTCCTTCGACTGCCGCTCGCCCGAGATGCGGAAGTTCTGCAGCGAGCGCTGCGTCTGCGCGCCCCACAGTGCCCATTCGGGCACCTCGATCTCGCCGAAGGTGTCGCGTTCGATCCGGTGTGTGTTCGTCATGTGCTCGCTCCCCATCGTGCCGACACGGCATAGCCCGCGCAGGCCGACAACGCGCTCACCACCGTGCCCCAGGCCACGTCGACGGCCACGATGCCGCCCGGAAAGCCCTTGAGCGTGGCGAGGTTGGTCATGTCATAGGTGTAGTAGGCGAAGAAGCCGAAGAGCCCGCCCCAGAGCGCGGCCTGGCTCCAGCTGCCCGCCTTGAGCGCCGGCCACACGCCGAACAGCACGAGGCCGACGAGGTAGACGGCATAGAACGCCGCGGCCGCGCCCATGCGCGGGTTCTCCAGCAGCAGCGCGCCGAACTGCGCCCGGTACCAGCTGCGGGCGATGACGCCCAGCCACAGCAGGTCCAGCAGGCACAGACACGCCCCGGCGGCCACATAGGCCAGCACCAGCCTCGACAACATCGCCCAACTCCCATCGGATGCCGAGGCACGCTGGTAACCGCTACAGGCCCCGGGTAAGGCTTACCGGAGGGCCTGCCGCGGTGCGCTTGCAAACCCCGGCTCTATATCCTGCCCATCAGGAACAGCACCAGCACGACGAGCAGTACGACACCGAGGATACCGCTGGGCGCGTAGCCCCAGGAGTTGCTGTACGGCCACGTGGGCAAAGCGCCCACGACGAGCAGCAGCAGCACGATCAAGAGGATGGTGGATAACGACATGGCAGTCCTTTCCTGGAAGCGCGCAGCACGCCGCTGCGCTCGACACGCGTGACGCAGTTGGCGTGCCCGGTACGGGGTTTGCAACAGCCAGGACATCGCAACCCGACAAGGAAACCGCCATGCCGCGCGCGCTCTGGAAAGGCGCGATCACGTTCGGACTGGTCCACATCCCGGTGGCCCTGTATCCGGCGGCGCGCGAGAACCGCATCGACTTCGACTGGCTCGATCGCAAGACCATGAAGCCGGTGGGCTACAAGCGGGTCAACAAGGCCACCGGCAAAGAGGTGGCCAAGGAAGACATCGTCAAGGGCATTGAGGTGGAAGACGGCCACTACGTGGTACTGACCGACGACGAGATCAAGGCCGCCCGGCCCGAGAAGACGCAGACGGTGGACATCCTCGCGTTCGTCGATGCCGGCGACATCGCGCCGCAGTTCTTCGACAGTCCGTACGTGCTGGCGCCCACCGGACGCGGCGAGAAGGTGTACCTGCTGCTGCGCGAGGCGCTGAAGAAGAGCGGCAAGGTGGGCATCGCGCAGGTGGTGATCCAGACCAAGCAGCACCTGGCCGCGCTGATCCCCGAAGGCAATGCGCTGATGCTCAACACGCTGCGCTGGCATGACGAGATCCGCTCGCTCGAGGACGTGGGCCTGCCCGGCGAGGCCAAGGGCAAGCTCGCGCCCAGCGACCGCGAGCTGCAGATGGCCGAGCAGCTGATCGACGACATGGCCGCCGAGTGGAAGCCCGACAACTACGAGGACCACACCCGCGAAGACATCATGGCCCTGGTGCAGGAGAAGATGGACAAGGGCGAGATCAAGCGGGTAGAGCCGGTCAACACCGAAGGCGGCGAGGCCGCCGCCAGCGCCGAGATCATCGACCTGACCGAACTGCTCAAGCGCAGCCTGAAGGGCGGCACCACCAAGGGCAAGGAAGAGCGCGGCAGCAAGGCCGCCAACGACGAGGAAGCGGCCGCCCCACGGCGCGCGGCCGCCGCCAAGCGCAGCGCGAGCAGCCGCACCAGCGCGCCGGCCAAGCGCGGCACGCAGCGCGCGGCGGCGTCGTCGGCTGAAAAGCGCAGCGCCAAGCCGGCGGCACGCAAGCGGGCCTGATCCATGGGCACCGCAAAGGACAAGCTCGCCGAATACCGCGCCAAGCGCGACTTCAAGATCACCTCCGAGCCCGGGCCGCGGCTCGGCCGCAGCGGCAAGGCGCTGAGCTTCGTCATCCAGAAGCACCACGCCACCCGGCTGCACTACGACTTCCGCCTGGAGCTCGACGGCGTGCTGCTGAGCTGGGCCGTGCCCAAGGGCCCGAGCTTCGACCCGAAGGAAAAGCGCCTGGCGGTGCATGTGGAAGACCATCCACTGAGCTAT
The DNA here is from genome assembly GCA_966212505.1 of uncultured bacterium. Taxonomy (GTDB): domain Bacteria; phylum Pseudomonadota; class Gammaproteobacteria; order Burkholderiales; family Burkholderiaceae_C; genus CAMLIZ01. The sequence goes on along the minus strand of CBIHRS010000033.1, from coordinate 31,126 downwards.
GGGAGCTTCGAAGGCACGATACCGCCCGGCCAGTACGGCGCGGGCACCGTGATCGTGTGGGACCGCGGCACTTGGATCCCCGACACCGACAACCCCAAGCGCGACTACCACGCCGGCAAGCTGAAGTTCACGCTGCAGGGCGAGAAGCTGCACGGCCGCTGGGCCTTGGTGCGCACCCGCGGCCGCGAAGACGAGCGCCAGGAATCGTGGCTGCTGATCAAGGAGCAGGACGAGTTCGTGCGCCCGCAGTCGGACTACGACGTGACCGAGGTGCTGCCCGACAGCGTGATCCAGCATCCGCTCTCAAAAGCCCCGAAGACCGCAACGCCCGCAGCCCCTGATGCGCCGAGCCGCGCCGCTGAAGTCGAAGGCGCACGCAAGGCCGCCCTGCCCGCGCTGATCTCGCCGCAACTCGCCACGCTGGTCAGCGAGGCGCCGGCCGGTGACGGCGACTGGCTCTACGAGATCAAGCTCGACGGCTACCGCCTGCTCGCGCGCATCGACCGCGGCGAAGTGAAGCTCTTCACCCGCACCGGCAAGGACTGGTCCGACAAGCTGAAGCCGCAGTGCGACGCGCTGAAGCGGCTCGGCATCCGCAATGCGTGGATCGACGGCGAGATCGTGGTGCTCGACGAGCAGGGCCGGCCAAGCTTCCAGCTGCTGCAGAACGCCTTCGAGCACGAGCGCGCCGGCTCGATCAGCTTCGTCGCCTTCGACCTGCCCTATGCCGACGGCCACGACCTGCGCAAGTCGCCGCTGCGCGAGCGGCGCGCATTGCTGAAGCAGCTGATCGAGCCGCACCTGGGTGAACGCCTTCGCTTCAGCGACGAGGTGGCCGGCTCGCCCGAGCAGCTGCTGCATGCGGCCTGCAACCTGCAGCTCGAAGGCCTGATCGGCAAGCGCGCCGATGCGCCCTATGTCGAAGGCCGCACGAAGAGCTGGATCAAGCTCAAGTGCCAGCAGCGGCAGGAGTTCGTGATCGTCGGCTTCACCGAGCCCAAGGGCTCGCGCACCGGCCTCGGCTCGCTGCTGCTCGCGGTGCACGACGAGAAGGGACAACTGCACTATGCCGGCCGCGTGGGCACCGGCTTCGACACCGCGGGCCTCAAATCGCTGCGGCAGAAGCTCGATGCGATCGAGAGCAAGACTTCGGCCGTCGCGCAGGATCCGCGCGCGCGGCCGGTCGGCAGCGAGAAGGTGCACTGGACGAAGCCGGAGCTGGTGTGCGAGGTGGCCTTCGCCGAATGGACCGATGAGGGCTCGATCCGCCATGCCACCTTCCAGGGGCTGCGCAGCGACAAGCCGCCGCGCGAGATCGGCCACGAAAAGCCCGTGGCACCGCCGCGCGCCGCCGCGCGCAAGAAGGCCGCCGCCAGCGGCAAGGCCGGCGGCCCGCTGGTGCACGGCCTGCGCATCAGCAACCCCGACCGCGTGATCGATGCGGCCAGCGGCATCACGAAGCTGGAGCTGGTGCAGTACTACGACGCGGTGGCACCGCACATCCTGCCGCACCTGAAGGCCCGCCCGGTGGCGCTGGTGCGTGCGCCCGAGGGCATCGCCGGCGAGCTGTTCTTCCAGAAGCACCTCGCGCAGATCGTGATCCCGAAGATCCGCCGGCTGGGGCCCGAGATCGATCCGCCGCATCCCTCGCTGATCGTGATCGACAACCCCACCGCGCTGGTCGGCGCGGCGCAGATGGGCGTGGTGGAGCTGCACACCTGGAACGCGGTGTACACCCACATCGACAAGCCCGACCGCATCGTGTTCGACCTCGACCCCGGCGAAGGCGTGACCTGGGCGCGCATCGTCGAGGCGGCCGAGCTCACGAAGACGCTGCTCGACGAGCTGGGGCTGAAGAGCTTCCTGAAGACCAGCGGCGGCAAGGGCCTGCACATCGTCGTGCCGCTGCAGCGCCGCCACGACTGGGATTTCTGCAAGGGCTTCTCGCAGGCCGTCACGCTGCACCTCGCGCGCACGCTGCCGCAGCGCTTCGCGGCCAAGATGGGCGCGAAGAACCGCGTCGGCAAGGTCTTCGTCGACTACCTGCGCAACAACCGCGGCGCCACCTCGGCCTGCGCCTTCTCGGCGCGCGCCCGCCCCCACCTCGGCGTGTCGGTGCCGGTGGCATGGGACGAGCTGGTGGAGCTGCGCGGCGGCAACCACTGGACCATCCGCACGCTGCCGCAGCGCCTGGAAGACCTGAGGGGCCACGACCCCTGGGCCGACTACGAGACCAGCCGGCAGACGCTCACGGCCGCGCAGCGCATGCTGCAGGAAGAGTCGGTGGCCGAGGAGGCCTGAGCGGTCTTCGCCCTCCCCCGTTGGAGGGAGGTGATCCTTGTTGCGGGCCGTGGGCCGCGAGCGCCAAATCCTGGGGCCGGATGAACTCCGGTGCAGTTCAAGGAGTCCGCATGACACATCCCAGGAAGGCGCGCTACACCGTCGTCACCGGCGACTACTGGATCCACGATCCGCGGGATCCGAAGCACGGGCCCCGGCCCGATGGCCACAGCATCGGCTTCAGGCCCCACGACCCCGCGATGCTGCAGCGGCTGCCGCGCCTCTCGGGCACACCGCCCGTCATCCGCGACGGCGGCATCACACTGCGCCACGAAGGCATTGCCACGCTCGAGACGCACTTCGGCGGTGGACGGCCCCGGCATCAGGCCCTGCACTTCGCGCAGGCCGCGCGCGGCCTCCACCTCGCGTCGCTCGGCTACACCGGCGTGAGCTTCTCAGCAGAGTGGCCGGGCATCGTGAAGACGGTCGACCGGGATCCGCTGCCGGGCCATGTGCTGGCCAACGGCATCGACGCCAGCGGCCGCCTGGTCGCACTTGCCTATACAGGCCAGGCAGCCGAACCCGAAGGCAGCACCGTGTATGTCGACGAGCAGCGGCTGGGCCGCAGCATCAATGCGGAGATGGTGCGCGCCGGGCTGGCCTACGTGGAGCCCTACGACTCGATGCCGATGGCGCTGGTGCGCTACCTGCGCAGCGTGGTGCACCAGGTGCGCAACGACCACCACGGCCTGTGGCCGCAGGAAGGCGTGTCGATCCGCCACGCCGCGCGGATCCGTTCGCTCGACGAGCTGCAGGCCCTGGTGATGTGGCCCAAGCTGTTCCGCCGGCTGGCCGCCTACTTCGACGAAGGCCACACGGGACTGGCGGAGTTCGATGCCTGGATGCGGCAGGACCGCCTGCGGCGCGACGACGCGCTGCGCCTGCCCGACGGCGAGCTGGGCCACATGCACGACACCTACCTGGTCGAGGGCGACAGCCTGCGCCTGCGCTTCGCGCCGGAAGACCTGCTGATCGCGCCTGATCCGCGGCCGGCCTGATTAGGGCCTGTTCACGCTATTGGAGGGCCCACGCTCGAGGAACAGGAGGCGCAGGCCTAGGCGTCGGCGAGGCGGTGTGCTCACTGCACACAACGAGCCGGCAACAACGGCATGCGCCCCCTGTTCCTCGAGCCCTTCGGGTGATCCCATGAAACGGGTGCCCTCCGCGTTGCAAATGCTCGCCGGGGAGTCACCCCGGCTGTGCTTTGCGCCTTGATGGCGCCCGTTTCATGGGTCACGTGAGCCCTCCAATAGCGTGAACAGGCCCTAGTGGGCCACCGCCATCGCGTCGAGCTCGGCGCCCTGCTGCCGGCTCGGCCCGCGGGCAGGACGGGCGAAGAAGGCCGACAGGCATTCGTCGAGCTGGGCCATCGTGCGCGGGTCGCCGAAGTAATCGGTGTGGAACAGCGGCGACGAATCGTAGTTGCGCAGCCCGGCGCCGGTGGCCGAAGCGGCCGAGACCAGCCCATCGCTCTCCGGCTCGAAGCCCGACACGCTCTCCACCAGTTGGCCGAGCAGGTCGGCCGCCGGCGCCTTGCGCGCGCCCGGCGTCCAGCGCGACGACCAGGTGGTGTAGTGCTCGAAGGCCGGCGCCGCATCGAAGAGGCGGTCCACCTGGCCCGGCTCCACGTCGCGGAAGCCGGCCGGGATGTCGTAGTTGAAGGCCCGCGCGACGATGTCGAGCTGGTCGACGAACTCGGGCTTCGCCACGCCCTCGACCGCGCCGCGCACCGTGCCCAGCACCGACGACACGCGCGACCAACGCTCGCCGATGCGGCGGAACACCCAGGTGCCGCCATGCGGCGAGCCGAAGGTGAAGACACGGAAGCGCGCCTGCGGCCAGCGCTGCTGCAGATGGGCCGCGGCCAGCCGGGCCACGATGCCGCCGCGCGAATGCGCCACCAGCGCCACCTTCAACGACCGGCCCATCACGTCCTGCGGCCCATGGCACAGCTGGCGCTCGATGCTGCGCACGAGATCACGCACGTTGCTGGCCACCGGCATGAACGAGTCATGCTCGAAGCGCCACGCACACAGCTCGTCGAGCAACGGCAGGCGGCGCCACAGCGGCTGCCGTCCGCCGGCACCTTCACGCCCCTTCGGCAGATCGGACAACAGGCCGCTCACGCCGGCGCGCACCGAGCTCAGCCCGCCATGCACCATCACCACATGGGCGCGGTGCGATGCCTTGCCGCGCGCCTGCGCCACCGCCATCGGCGAGGCCGGCTGGAAGTGGTGGCCGCGGTGCGCGATGCGGCGCAGCCTCGCCTCGGTGGGGCGCGGCGTGCCGAGCGCATCGGCCCAGTAGCCGCCGTCGCTGGCGAGCCGCTGCGTGAAGGTGGGGTCGCGGTCGTTCCAGCTCAGGCCGAGCTTGAAATGCACCAGCGACCACAGCGCATCGAGCCGCAACGGCCGCGCCAGCAGATGGAAGCGTGCGGCCAGCGCCTGCCCGACCAGCGCCTGCGAGGCCGTGGGCGCCACCACCAGCACCGGCAGCTGCTCGCCGGCCGCTTCGCGCACTGCCGACACGATGGCGGGCAGCCGGTCTTCCTCATGCTCGGCGATGCCGATCACCGCGAGCCGCGTGTGCGCATCGATGCGCCCCGGCGACGCCAGCACCTCGCCCGCGGCCCACGGCGCCACCTTGGCCTGCCAGGCCGCCAGCGCACCGCGAAGTTCCTCGCGCGAAGCGGGATCGTCGTCGATCACCGCGATGCCCACGCCGCGCAGCCGCTCGGCCTCGCGCACCGAGCGCAGGTCGCCCTGCGGCATCGAGGCCGCGGCCTCGGGCACCAGCGGCACGCGGATCTCGAACAGGCAGCCGCGGCCCGGCACCGCATGCACGCGCCACGCCGCGCCGAGCACGGTGGCCTGGTGGGCCACGGTGTTCAGGCGCAGCCGCGCCGACGGCTCGAAGGCCGAGAGGTCGTCGTGCATGGAGCGCGACTCGCTCGAGGTCCGCAGCTCGGCGCCGGCGGAATCGATGTTCTCCGCCGTGTCCCACACCTGCAGCCTGAGCTGATCGCCCTGCGGGCGCGCCGCGACGATGATGCCGCCCTGTGAGATGGTGCCGAGCGCGCAGGCCAGCAGCTGCCGCAGGATGCGATCGATCAGCACCGGGTCGGTGAACGCGCGATGCCGGTGGCCGCGGAAGGCAATGGACACGCGCTTCTCGAAGGCCTGCGGTTCGTGGTCGAGCTTCAAGGCATCCCACAGCTGGCCGATCTGCAGCTCGGCGCGATGCACCTGCGGCGCATCGGGCAGCTCATGGCTCAAGGCTTCCAGCTGGCCGGCCACGCCCTCGAGCGAGGTGACCGACGACTGGATCGCGCGTGCAAGCCCCACCACCGCCGGATCGCTGCTGCGCAGCCGCACCTCGAGCGCCAGCGCGAGCACGTGGGCCAGCGGCTTGCGCATCTCGCGGTCGAGCGCGGCGAGGAAATCGGCCCGCTCCTGCTGCGCGCGCTTGAGATCGGCCAGCGCGGCCTGCGCCGTTGCTTTCTCTGCGGCCAGCGCTTCGCTCAGTTGCTCGGCACGGGCCTTCAGCCGCACCAGCTTGTCGAACACACGGCCGAAGCGATGCCCCAGCGAGGCCATCACGACGAACACCAGCACCAGCACGCCCGCCAGCTTCGGGCCACCGGCCCCGCCCTGCGTGCCCACGCACAGCACCAGCGGCACGAAGCAGCACAGCGCGAAGCCGACGAACACGCGCGGCTGCGTGGCCAGCACCGGGATCGAGCCGACGCAGAAGCTGTAGACCGTGAGGATCAGGATCAGCCGCGTGGTGGCGTCGGCCTCGGGATAGAAGGCCCAGGCCGCCCCGCCCCACACCACACCGGAGATCAGCGCAGCGGTGTTCCACCAGGCCAGCCATCGGCGCGAAAGATCGGGCGTGCGGTGCGGCTCCTTGCTGCGCGCAAAGCGAAGGTGCAGCCAGGCCCGCAGCAGCCACACGGCGCTGAAGGCGCTGCCGAACACGACCAGGCGGTTCGCGGGCGCAACGTCCCAGATCAGCGCACCGAGGACGAGTGCGCCGAGCAGGTTTCCCAGCAGCGAGGCAGGTGTCTGGCCGAAGAGGCCATTGACCTTGTCGGCCAGGCCGAGCGATCGAGAACTATCCATGGCAATGCCTCTCGAAACGCAAGCGGAACCTTCGGACCCCCAACGGTGCCGAGAGGGGTTCCGTCTGCATTAGAGGCTAGCTGGCAGAAGAGCGAAGTCCGGTCGAACCCCAGGGGGCGGCAGGCGGCATCGGCGTGCCGAGGTCGATGGGCGGGACGTACACGCCGCCCTCGATCAGCAGGCCCAGCGCCTGACGCAAGGTGGGAATGCTCGAACGCTTGGGCAGGAAGCCGACCGCGCCGAGGTCGATCGCGTTGATCACGTCGGAGAACTGTTCCGATTCGGAGACCAGCACGATCCGCATGTTGGGGAATCGCCGATGGCATTCCTTGAGCAGCGTCAGGCCGTTGCCGTCCCACAGCTGGGAGTCGAGCAGCATCAGGTCGAACGTGTGATCTTCCGCAAGCCGCTTGCGCAAGGCCGCAGCGCTGGCGAGCGTGACGATCTCGGCCGAATCGCCGCAGTGGTCGCGCACCATCGCGCTCCACGCAATCAGCGCGAGAGGGTGGTCGTCGACGATGAGGATTCGCATGCCCGCTGTGGTGGCTCCCGGGAGGGGAGATTCATTTGTGACCAGATGCTATGGCCGCCCCGGAGAAGGGCAAATCACCCTGAAGGGGGAAAGAGCGTTTCTTTTCAACATATCGAAGCCGGAACTCCTAAGATCAGCCGCATGACGACGGCTGCTCCTGCATCGAAGGCCGTTTCCCGGCCGCGAACCCTCGACGACCTGCCCGGTCCGCGCGGTCTGCCCCTGGTTGGCAACCTGCTCCAGATCCGCATGGGCACCATGCACCAGACGATCGAGCGCTGGGCCGACGAATACGGGCCCTTCTTCCGCTTCGAGCTCGGCGGCCGGCGCTTCCTGGCCGTGGCCGATCATGAAGCCGTCACCGCCATCCTGCGCGAGCGACCCGACAGCTTCCGCCGCTCGGTGCGCATGGACGAGATCTGGCAGGAGATCGGCCTCGACCAGGGCGTGTTCGGCGCCAACGGCGAAGCCTGGAAGCGCCAGCGCCGCATGGTGATGGCCGGGTTCGACCCGGCCCATGTGAAGGCCTATTTCCCGGCGCTGGTACGGGTGGTGCAGCGGCTGCAGGGGCGCTGGCTGGGCGCGGCGCTGAGCCGGCGCTCGGTCGACCTGAAGGCCGATCTCACCCGCTTCACGGTCGATGCGATCGCGGGCCTGGCCTTCGGCGCCGATGTGAACACGCTGGAGTCCGACGACGACGTGATCCAGCAGCACCTCGACAAGATCTACCCCGCGATCTTCAAGCGGGCGATGTCGCTGGTGCCCTACTGGCGCTATGTGAAGCTGCCGGCCGACCGCGAGCTCGAGCGCAGCGTGGCCGCCGTCAACCAGGCGGTGCACGGCTTCATCGCGAAGGCACGCGAACGCATGGCCCGCACGCCCGAGCTGCGCGAGCACCCCACCAACCTGCTCGAGGCGATGATCGTCGCCAGCGAGCTGCCCGGCAGCGGGGTCAACGACCACGACGTGGCCGGCAACGTGCTGACGATGCTGCTGGCCGGCGAGGACACCACCGCCAACACCTTGTCGTGGCTGATCTACCTGCTGGCGCGCAACCCCGAGGCGCTGAAGCGCGCGCAGAACGAAGTGCTGCGCAAGGCGCCCGACCTGCATGCGTTCACGCCCGAGCAGATGAGCGGCCTCGATTACGTGGAGGCCTGCATCCACGAAACCATGCGGCTGAAGCCCGTGGTGCCCTTCCACACCTACCAGGCGCTGCACGACACCATGGTGGCCGACATCCAGGTGCCGCCCGGCGTGGTGATCGTCACCGTGATGCGGCACGACAGCGTCTCCGACCGGCACTTCGCGCAGCCCCGGTCCTTCCTGCCCGAACGCTGGCTCGGCGAGCAGGCGGCAGGCCAGGGACTCAGCTCGGCCAAGCGCGTCTCGATGCCCTTCGGCGGCGGGCCGCGCATCTGCCCGGGGCGCTACCTGGCCTTGCTAGAGATGAAGCTCGCGGTCGCGATGCTGCTGGGCCGCTTCGACGTCGAACGGGTCGACACGCCCGATGGCGGCACCGCGCGCGAGCATGCGTCATTCGCGATGGCCCCGGTGGGGCTGCGGATGACGCTGCGCGATCGTTCTGTCGATGGCTGAGCAGCGGCGCTCACACCTCCACCAGCGCCAGCGCGATCGGCGCCCGCGCGGCGCGCAACGCCGGCGGCAGCGCAGCCAGGCATGACACCGCCGCCACCAGCACGAACCATCCCGCTACCGCCGGCCACGCCACCGCGAACGGCAGCGGCGCCACGAAGCCCAGACCGCCCACCAGCGCATCGAGCAAGGCCGTGAGCGGCAGCGACAGCGCGAACGCCAGCACGCCGCTCGCCAGCCCCATCCACTGCGCCTCGCCGAGCACGCCGCGGATCAGCCGCCGTGCGGTGGCGCCCAGCGTCTTCATCACCGCCAGCTCGCGCGTGCGCTCCAGCACGCTGATGCCCAGGCTCGAGGCCAGGCCCAGCCCGCCCACGGCCGCCATCACCGCGGCCAGCGCCATCAGCGCGCGGATCAGGATCACGATGTGGTCGCCCATCGCGGTACGCAGCTCGGCCAGCGGTGCGGCCGTCTGCACGCTGCCGCCAGCCTCCGAGAACCGGGTCTCGAAATCGCGGATCAGCTTCAGCCGCTGATCTGCATCCGAGGCCGTGGTGGCCACGCGCAGCAGCCGCGCCCGGCCCTCGCTGCCGGTGACCTTCGCAAACGCGTGGTCGCTCACATAGGCCACGCCCGCCGCGCCGATCTCCTCGACCACGCCCACCAGCCGCCATGCACTGACGCGGCCACCGATCGACAGCGACACCGTGTCGCCGATCTTCAGCTGCTTCTGTTGCGCCAGGGCCGCGTGGTTGAGCACCACCGCATCGGTGTCGCCCGGCTGCAGCCAGCGCCCCGCCAGCACCGGAAAGCTGACGAAGCGCGTGTCGGCGGGCGGCGCCATCACCGAGAAGCTGCCATGCCCCCGGTCGGGGTAGGCATGCGACAGGTCGACCTCGCCCGGCCGCGCGAAGGCTGCCTCGCTGTAGCCCCAGGCCTCGACGCGGCGCACGGCCGGCTCGCGCGCCAGCACCTCACGCAAGGCCAGCGGCTGGGCGGCATGCAGCCGCAGCTCCACGTCGTAGTGCCGCGTCTGGTAGACCTTGTCGATCGTCAGCTCCCAGCTGCGCGCCACGTTCAACGCGGTCATGAACATCGCGCCGCCGGCCGCCAGCAGGCCCAGCGTCAAGGCCAGGCGCGCCGGGCGCCGCAGCAGGTTGCGCAGCGCCGCGGGCCAGCGCGCGATGCGCCCGCGCAGGCGCTCGTTGCTCACGCCATGGCGGTCGATCGCTTCGCGCACCGTCACCCGGCAGGCGCGCCACACCGGCAGCGCCGCCACCGCCGCCGGCACGCACAGCGCCGCCGCGGCCTGCACGCCCCATACCCAGGCGGGAGGCCAGGCATCGTGCAGCGTGAAGTTCAGCAGCTGCGACACCGCCGTGGCAAAGCCCCGCGTGCCCAGCACGCCCAGCGGCCAGGCGAGCAGCAGCGAGACGAGGCCGAGGCCCGCCACCATCGCCAGGTACAGCGCCGCAAGCTGGGCCGTGCGCGCGCCCAGGGTCTTCATCACGCCGATCTCGCGCACCTGGCGCGCCAGCAGGGCCGACAGCGTGGTGGCCACCAGCACGCCGCTGAGCGCCAGGCTCAACGCGCTGAACACCAGCAGCAGGACCAGCACCGTGGTCATCTGCGTCTGGTGCGGATGGCGGCGCGGCGGCGGCACCTTGATCTCGCTGACCGGCACGCCCTGCGCCCGCAGCGCGGCCGCCAGCGCCTGCGCCGCGGCCTGCACCGCGGGCATGGTCTCCTCCACGCCCTGGAAGCGCACGCGCAGCTCATGCAGCGCGCCGTCCTCGCCGAGCTGCTGCTTGAGCGTCTGCCGCGTGACGTAGGCATAGCCGCAGCGCTCCTGCCAGGCCGGCGCCAGGCCGGGGTCGTGCACCAGGCCGGCCACCGGCAGGCTCACCAGCGGGCCATGCGGCGTCTTCAGCTGCAGCCGGCCGCCGGTGGAGGCGTTGAGCATGCCCACCGCGGTGCGCTCGAGCAGCGCGCTGGCCGGCGGTGGCGGATAGGCGCCCTCCTGCGGCGCAAAGCGCGAGAGCGCCAGCGCGCTGAAATCGTCGACGACGAACAGCAGCAGCGGCCGCCAGTCGTCGCCGACGCGGGCGCGTGCCAGGATCACGTCGCGCGCTTCGGCGGCGGCCACCAGGGGCTGGGTCCGCGCCTTGGCCAGCACCGCCGCATCGACGTCGCCCTCGAGCTCCAGCGTGGCATGCGCCGGCGCGGTGCCGAGGTAGTTGTCGGCCATCTCGCGGGTCAGCACCGCATAGGCGCCGAGCACCGCGCCCAGCGCGCTGAGGCTCACCGCCACGGCCACGAGCATCAGCGCAAAGCGCCCGCGCTCGGCCACCGCATCGCGCCACAGCTTGCGCCAGCGCGGCAGCATCCACGTGCGCCCGCTCATTGGATCCTCACTTCGAGCGTCTGCTCCGGCTGCGTGAAATCGAAGCGCAGCTTGTCGAAGCTCGGCATGCCGGAATGGAACGAGAGCTCGAAGCCGTTGGAGAGGCCCATCGGCTCGGCCGGCAGGCGCAGCCAGTTGTGGTCGAGCGTGCCGTTGTCGTTCTCGTCATGGAACACCACCACCGCGTAGCGGCCATGCGGCAGCGCCGGCCACGACAACGTGGCCGCGCCCTCGTGGATCTCGGCCCGCAGCATGCCGCGCCCGGGGCCGGCCAGCTCGTCGCCGGGGGCCAGCAGCTTGGCGACCGCATGGCCGCGGGCATGGGTGAAGCCGGTGGCGTGCACGGTCAGCGTGCCGGTGTCGGCCGCCAGCGCCGAGGCACCGGCCATCGCCAACGCGATGAACATGAACGTCTTACGCATGGCGCAGCTCCCTCACCTGCTTGGGCGTCGCACGCTGCGCCACCTCGTTGCCGACCACCCGCCCGTCCGACAGCGTGACCACCCGGTCGGCGATCGCGCTCACGTCGCGCTCGTGCGTGACCATCAGCACCGTCTTGCCCTCGCGCGCCAGCGAAGCCAGCAGCGCCAGCACCGCATCGGCCGTCTGCGAATCGAGGTTGCCGGTCGGCTCGTCGGCCACGATCAGCGGCGGATCGTTGGCCAGTGCCCGCGCGATCGCGGCGCGCTGCTGCTGCCCGCCCGACAGGGCCGACGGCAGCTTGCCGGCCTGCTCGGCGATGCCCACCTGCGCCAGCAGCCGCAGCGCCCGCTCGCGTGCCGCGGCGGGCGGATGCGTGCCGCAGAAGTCCATCGGCAGCATCACGTTCTCGAGCACCGTCATCGTCGGCAGCAGCTGGAAGAACTGGAACACCACGCCCACGTTGCGGCCGCGCCAGGTGGCGAGCCGGCTCTCGCCGAGCGAGGGCACCGACACGCCCTGCACCACGACCTCGCCGCTGCTGGGCCGGTCGATGCCCGCCACCAGGTTGACGAGCGTCGATTTGCCGCTGCCCGATTTGCCGACGATGGCGACGAATTCACCGTCGGGCAAGGCCAGCGTCACCTTGTCGAGCGCCCGCGTGCCGCCGTCGGGCCCGGGGTACAGCTTGCTCAGTTCTCGCAGTTCGATCATGGAGGATTCACGGTCTATAGTGGACACGTGTCCATGTTCCCGATGGCCGCCCCGCCTGCCCAGACACGAGCGGGCGCCGCCTGGCCATTACTGGACACGGATCCGGAAACCGTCCAGGAAAGCACCGCATGCCCTCCCCCGCCTCCGACGACCGCCGCAGCCAGCGCACCCGCCGCGCCGTGCGGCAGGCGATGCTCGAGCTGATCACCGAACGCGGCTGGGACGCGGTGGCGGTGCAGGACATCTGCGAGCGCGCCGACATCGGCCGCTCGACCTTCTACACGCACTACCCCAGCAAGGACGACCTGCTGCTCGGCAGCCTGGAAGACCTGCGCCAGTTCCTGCGCGACCACGGCCGGCAGCGCCGCCTGGCGGGCGACGATTCGGCGTTCTCGTTCGCGCTCGGCCTCGCCGAGCATGCCTTCGAGCAGCGCCGCCTGTTCCGCGCGCTGGTGGGCCGGCGCAGCGGCTACCTGGTGCAGCAGCGCTTCCGCGAGATGGTGATCCGTCTGGTGGGCGACGAGCTGCCGCCGGGCGACCTGCCCGGGCTGCCGCGCAGCGCGGTGCAGCGCTGGCTGGCCGGCGCCTTCGTCGAGCTGCTGGGCTGGTGGATCGAGCAGCGCAGCCTGCTGCCGCCGGAGGAACTGGCAGCGATGTTCGACCAGCTGGCGCGTCCGGTGCTCGCGATGCGCCCGCCAGCAACGAACCCGCAACGTTGAGCCGCTATGGTGCCGCCCGCCCCGCACAGGCGAAGGCCCTCATGAAGAAGAACACACCATTTTTCCCTCGCCAGGTCATCGAGGCCGGCGGCAACCGTTGGGACTGGGCCCTGCTGCCGCTGGTGCTGGCGGTGCTGGTGCTGCTCGCCTACGGCGCCCAGCAGATGACGCGGCCCTACCAGGTGGGCAGCGCGCTGCCGCTGTCGCTCGACCCGGTGGTGCTGCCCTATTACCTGCTGCGCACCACGCTGCGCATGTTCCTCGCGCTCGGCGCCTCGCTGGTCTTCAGCTGCGTGTTCGCGGTGCTGGCCGCCAAGTACCGCGCGGCCGAGCGGGTGCTGGTGCCGCTGCTCGACATCCTGCAGTCCATTCCCATCCTCGGCTTCCTGTCGATCACCGTCACCGGCTTCATCGCGCTGTTTCCGGGCAACCTGCTGGGCGTGGAATGCGCGGCCATCTTCGCGATCTTCACTTCGCAGGCCTGGAACATGGCCTTCAGCCTCTACCAGTCGTTGAAGACGGTGCCTGCCGAGCTGCAGGAGGCCGCGCGGGTGTTCCAGCTCTCGGGCTGGCAGCGCTTCTGGCGGCTGGAGCTGCCGTTCGCGATGCCGGCCCTGCTGTGGAACATGATGATGTCGATGTCGGGCGGCTGGTTCTTCGTGGTGGCCTCCGAGGCCATCGCGGTGTCGAACCAGAGCATCAAGCTGCCCGGCATCGGCTCGTACATCGCATTGGCGATCGAGGCGCGCAACCTCGGCGCCATCGGCTGGGCCATCGGCGCCATGCTGGTCGGCGTGCTGCTGTACGACCAGCTGTTCTTCCGCCCGCTGCTGGCCTGGGCCGACAAGTTCCGCTTCGAGGAGACCGGCGGCAGCGACGAGCAGAGCTCCTGGCTGCTGACCTGGCTGCGCCGCACCGACCGGCTGCAGACCATCGGCGCCGCCATCGCGCGGCTGCTCGAGCGCTCGTTCACCTGGGTATCGCCGCCACCCGACGGCACCTCGATCCGCGCTCGGCGCAACGCGGCGCCCTCCCGCTTCAGCCGGGCCTGGGATGCCACGCTGGCCGCGCTGGTGCTCTTCGCGATGTGGCGGCTGGCCAGCTTCATCCACAGCGAGGTCGGCTGGGCCGAGGTGGGCCATGTGTTCCTGCTCGGCGGCTGCACGCTGGTGCGCGTGGTGGTGCTGATCGCGCTGGCGGCGCTGGTGTGGGTGCCGATCGGCGTGTGGGTCGGCATGAACCCGCGCCTGTCGTCGCGCATGCAGGCGGTGGCGCAGTTCCTGGCGGCGTTTCCGGCCAACCTGATGTTCCCGGTCGCGGTGCTGGGCATCGTGCATTTCAAGCTCAACCCCGACATCTGGCTCTCCCCGCTGATGATCTTCGGCACCCAGTGGTACCTGCTGTTCAACGTGATCGCCGGCGCCGCGGGCGTGCCCACCGAGCTGCGCTATGCCTCGCAGAACCTCGGCCTCAGCGGCTCGCTCAAGTGGCGGCGCTACCTGCTGCCGGCGGTGTTTCCCAGCTTCGTCACCGGCGCCATCACCGCCAGCGGCGGCTCATGGAACGCGGCCATCGTCAGCGAATACGTGAGCTGGGGCGACACCACCCTACAGGCCCACGGCATCGGCAGCTACATCGCGCACATGACCGCGGTGGGCGATTTCCCCCGCATCGCGCTGGGGATCGGCGTGATGTGCGTGTTCGTGATGGGGCTCAACCATTTCGTCTGGCGCCGGCTCTACCGGATGGCCGAAGACCGCATGCATTTCTGAAGGAGCCCGCAGATGGCCCAGGCGATCGTCGAACTCAAGTCCGTCGGCAAGTCGTTCCGCGCTGCCGACGGCGCGCCGCGCGCGGTGCTCGAGAACGTGGACTTCAGCCTGCGCGAGCGCGAGATCGTCGCGCTGCTCGGCCAGTCGGGCTCGGGCAAGTCGACCCTGCTGCGCATCATGGCCGGCCTGGTCGATGCCGACCGCGGCGACGTGCGCTACCGCGGCCAGCCGCTGTATGGCCCGGCGCGCGGCATCAGCATGGTGTTCCAGTCGTTCGCGCTGTTTCCGTGGCTCACGGTGCAGCAGAACGTGGAGCTGGGGCTGGAGGCGCGCGGCATGGGCAAGGAAGAGCGCGCGAAGCGCGCCGCGCAGGCCATCGAGCTGATCGGCCTGTCGGGCTTCGAGAGCGCGCTGCCGCGCGAGCTCTCGGGCGGCATGCGCCAGCGCGTGGGCATCGCGCGCGCGCTGGTGGTCGACCCCGACGTGCTGCTGATGGACGAGGCCTTCTCCGCGCTCGACGTGCTCACCGGCGAGCGCCTGCGCGACGACATCCTCGAGCTGTGGGAGAAGCGGCAGATCCCCACCAAGGCCATCCTCGTGGTGTCGCACAACATCGAGGAGGCGGTGATGATGGCCGACCGCGTGCTGATCTTCGCCAGCGACCCGGGCCGCGTGCGCTTCCAGATGAACATCGGCCTGCCGCGGCCGCGCAACGTCGACAGCCCCGAGGTGCGCGCGCTGATCGACGAGATCTACGCGGTGATGACCGCCGGCCGCGTGCGCCGCGCCGCCGAGGAGCCGGAGCGCCTGCCGCTGCACGAGCGCCTGCCCGATGCCGACGTGGGCCGCATGGAAGGCCTGCTCGAGCGCCTGCTCGAAGCGCCCTTCAACGGCCGCGCCGACCTGCCGCAGCTGGCCGAGGAAACCGAACTCACCGACGACGAGCTGCTGCCGGTGACCGCGGCGCTCGCGCTGCTCGACCTCGCGCGGCTGGAGCATGGCGACCTCACGCTCACGCCGCTGGGCCAGCGCTACATCGCCGGCGAACACAGCGAACGGCAGGCGCTGTTCGGCCAGCAGCTGCTCGCGCGCGTGCCGCTGGCGGCGCACATCCGCCACAGCCTGGAGCAGGAGCCTTCGCGCGAGCTGCCCGAGGAGCCTTTCCTGCACCTGCTGCGCGAGAGCCTCGACGGCGCGGAGGCCGAGCGCGTGCTGCGCGTGGCGATCGAATGGGGCCGCTACGGCGAGGTCTACGACTACAACTACAACACCGGGCAGATCCACCTGCCGGCGCAGGACGCACCGGCCGCCTGAGGCTCAGGCCGGCGGCCAGCTGTGCGCCTCGCCCTGCCCTTCGCGGCACCACGCATAGAGCGCGTCGTACATCACCATGCCGTGGCGCAGCATCTCGTGGTCGTCGGCGAACACGCGCGACAGGCCGAGCGAGATGGCATACAGCCCCGCCGACTGCGGAGTGAGCTCGAGCCGCGAGGTGTCGGCGCCGCGCACGATGGCCGCGAGCTGCCGCAGCGCCGGATCGTCGAGCCGGTATTTCGCCAGGAAGGCATCGAAGCTGCACAGCTCGCCCACATGGCTCATCTCCACGCCGGGGATGTCGTAAGGCACCGCGCCGGTCTCGGCGGCACGCGCCAGCACCTGGTCGGCCGGCACGTAGAGGAACTCGGGCGCCTCGTCGATGAAGCGCGCGATCAGCCAGGGGCAGGCGATGCGGTCGATCTTGGGCCGCTCACGGGTGATCCACTTCATGAGGACTGCTCCTTCGCAACGGTCGGGCGGCCGGCCGTCTGCCAGGCATCGATGCCGCCCGGGAGGAAGCGCGCCGCAATGCCCTGCGCGCGCAGGCGCAGCGCGGTGGCGCGACAGACTTCGTGCCCGTAGACGCAATACAGCACGAGATCGCCCGCGCCCTCGCGCAGCTCGTGCGCCCATGCATCCACCGTGGCCGGGTCGCGCCAGTGCGCACCGGCGATCAGCGTCTCGGCTTTCTCGAACACGCCGGCGCGGCGCACGTCGACCAGCCGCGCGCCGTCGAGCCGCTGCGCATCGGCCGCCAGCCCTTCGCTCGCCGCATGCACCGCATGCTGGTAGCGCTCATAGACCTTGGCCCAGTCGATCAGGCCCATGAAGGCATCGACATACGCGCCGGCATTGGCACCGAAATCGATGTGATAGGCATGCTCGTACATGTCGAGCGCCAGCAGCGGCACGGCGCCGGCCATCGCATGCGTGTGGTCGGCCGCCCACTGGTTGACGAGGCGGCCTTCGCGCGGCGAAAAGCTCAGCAGCACCCAACCCGAGCCGCCGCCCAACGCCTTGCCCATGGCCGCGAACTCCTGCTGCCAGCGCTCGACGCTGCCGAAGCTGGCCGCGAGCGCCAGGCCCATCGCCGGCGCCATCGGCGCGCCGCTGCCGCCGAGGCTGTCGAAATACAGCTCATGCAGCAGCATCGAATTGGCCGCGACCAGCTCCTCGCGCTTCAGGCCGTTGAGCTGGAAGCCGGCGGCCGGCAGGCTCTTCAGCTCGGCGCGGATCGCGTTGAGCCGCTTCACCGCGCCGGTGTAGTTGTTCTCGTGGTGGCTGCGCAGCAGCTTCTCGGAAAGGCCGGTGAGCGTGGCGGCGTCGAAGGGGAGCGGATGCGGCGTGACGTTCATGCGGAATTCC
Source organism: uncultured bacterium (assembly GCA_966212505.1). Taxonomy (GTDB): domain Bacteria; phylum Pseudomonadota; class Gammaproteobacteria; order Burkholderiales; family Burkholderiaceae_C; genus CAMLIZ01. The sequence continues at coordinate 13,823 of CBIHRS010000033.1, read as the reverse complement.
TGGGTGTGATGAGAACGAAGAGAAGCCTTATCGAAGGAACGTCACCGCCAGCCCCGACGCCGCACAAGCCGTCAGCAGCGGGATCACGCCCACCTTGAAGCGGAACAGCGCCACGCCGGCCGCCATGGCGATCACTGCGGACACCGCATCGAAGCGGCCATGGAAACCCTGCGGCCACAGCACGTGGTACGCGAAGAACAACGCCAGGTTCAGGATCACGCCGACCACCGCCGCGGTGATCGCCGTGAGCGGCGCGGTGAACTTGAGGTTGCCGTGGGTCGACTCCACCAGCGGCCCGCCGGCAAGGATGAACACGAAGCTCGGCAGGAAGGTGAAGAAGGTGACCACCGTGGCCGCCAGCGCCCCGCCGAGGAACAGCGCATCCGGCCCCAGCACCTGCCTGAACCAGCCGCCGACGAAGCCGACGAAGGCCACCACCATGATCAGCGGGCCCGGCGTGGTTTCGCCGAGCGCAAGGCCGTCGATCATCTGCGTGCCGCTGAGCCAGTGGTGATGCTCCACTGCGCCCTGGTACACATAGGGCAGCACCGCATACGCGCCGCCGAAGGTGAGCATCGCGGCCTTGGTGAAGAACCAGCCCATCTGCGTGAGCGCGCCATCGAGCCCCGAGCGGGCCACCAGCAGCGCCATCACGCCCAGCCACAGCCCTGCGCCCACCAGCAGCACCCGCGCCAGCCCCGCGCGCGAGAACAGCGCATGCGGCGGCGTCGGCGTGTCGTCGTCGATCAGCGCGGGGCCGTAGCCCTGCTTGGCCGCGCCATGGCCGCCGCCCACCACGAACACCTGCGGCGCGTATCGCCCGCCGAAGTGGCCGATCAACCCGGCCACCAGCACGATGGCGGGAAACGGCACGTCGAGCGCGAAGATCGCGACGAAGGCCGCGGCCGCAATGCCCCACAGCCAGTGGTTCTTCAGCGCCCGCGTGCCGATGCGATGGGCCGCATGCACCACCAGCGCGGTAACCGCCGGCTTGATGCCGTAGAAGATGCCGGCCACCGCCGGCACCTGGCCGAAGGCCACGTAGATCCACGACAGCGCCACGAGGATGAACAGCGACGGCAGCACGAACAGCCCGCCGGCGACGATGCCGCCCCAGGTGCGGTGCATCAGCCAGCCGATGTAGGTGGCGAGCTGCTGGGCCTCGGGGCCGGGCAGCACCATGCAGTAGTTCAAGGCATGGAGAAAACGCTTCTCGCTGATCCAGCGGCGGCGCTCGACCAGCTCGGTGTGCATGATCGCGATCTGCCCTGCCGGGCCGCCGAAGCTGATGAAACCCAGCTTGAGCCAGAACCAGAAAGCCTGCCCCAGCGTCAGCGGCGCGGGGCGGTCGAGTGCGAGGGTGGAAGTGCTCATCAGGTGCGGGTGGCAGGCGCCACGTAAAGGGCATCGAACACCGGGCAGGCGGCGGCCAGCAAGGCATCGTCATCGGCATGCAGGTCGCGCAGGCCGGCGAGGATGGTCTCCAGCCCCGCGGCCTCGGGCACCGGGATGCCGCCGACGTCGAGGTAGTGCACGGCCGCGGCCACGCGGCGCAGCCGCGGATCGGCCTCGCGGCCGAAGCTCGCCGCCATGACCTCGAAGCTCACGCGCGAGCCGATGTGGCTGAAGGCCGCGCCGTCGTAGTCGAAGCCGAGCGCACCGCGCGGCGGCTTGCGGCCTTCGGCGAACCACTCGATGCGCGCATCGGCATCGATGAAGCGGCGCACGAACCAGGCGCAGGCCAGCCGGTCGACCCAGGGGCGAGCCCGGGTGGTCCAGCGCCGGCCGACATATCTGGCGGGGTCGAGCCGCTGGATCTCGCCATCGGCCGCATGCGGTTCGCCGGCCGAGAACTGCGCGTCGAGCTCGCGGCGCAGCTGGGCGAGGTCTGCCTCGGCCTGCTGGGTACCGGGCCCCGGGAAGTAATCGATGCGCTGCACGGCCGACAGGCCCTCGGCCACGCCGCGCAGCCGGCGCCGCGCCTCAGTTTCGCCCAGCTGCGGCAGCTCGGCCCGCAGCGCCTGCACGCCCTGCTGCCATTCGGCATAGGCGGCGCCGCGGTCGAACAGCGCGATCCACTCGGCCTGCTGGCCCTCGGCCCGCGGCGCCAGGTCGATCACCGAGGCGGTGCCCCCATGGGCCAGCACCTCGGCCGCGATCTCTTCCAGCGCGGCGGCCTCGGCGCGCGGCAGCAGGTAGGCGCCGTCGCGCAAGGCCGCGCAGCCCAGGCCCTTGAGCGCGCGCCAGATGCGCAGCCGCACCGCGCTGGGCTGCGTGGGCAGGGTCACGAGCAGCATCGACCAATCCATGTTATGCAGTATATACATCACTTTGTGAAATATCTATTTCATCATCGGATGGCGCTGGTAAAAAGGCGGCCATGAACATGGAGCGGGAGAAAAGACCATGCTGATCAACTGCGTCGCCTACCAGGATGGAAAGAAGCTCGCCGACATTGCGGTCGAGGACATCAGCAACTACGTCGGCCGGCCCGACTGCTTCGTGTGGGTCGCGCTGCGCGACGCCACCGATGAGGAGCTGGCGACGATGCAGCACGAATTCGGGCTGCACGACCTCGCGATCGAGGACGCGCGCCACGGCCACCAGCGGCCCAAGGTGGAGGAATACGGCGACACCTTGTTCGCGGTGATGCACAGCGTGGAGCTGAGCGCCACCGACGAGCTGTGCGTCGGCGAGATCAGCGTGTTCGTCGGCCGCAACTTCGTGCTGTCAGTGCGCAACCGCAGCCGGCAGAGCCTGCTCGGCGTGCGCGCCCGCGCCGAGCGCGAGCCGCACCTGCTGCGCCACGGCGCCGGCTTCGTGTTCTATGCGCTGATGGACGCGGTGGTCGACCGCTACTTCCCGATCATCGATGCGATGGAGACCGAGCTCGAAAGCATCGAAGACCAGATCTTCGTGCGCGGCTCGGCGCGGACCAACATCGAGCACCTCTACGAGCTGAAGCGCCGCATCATGCTGGTCAAGCATGCGGTCACGCCGCTGATGGAATCGGTGAGCAAGCTGTGGAGCGGCCGCGTGCCGCTGGTGTGCGAAGGCACGCGCGAATACTTCCGCGACGTCTACGACCACCTGGTGCGCATCAACGGCACGCTCGACACGCTGCGCGACACGATCGGCACCGCGATCCAGGTGAACCTCTCGATGGTGACGATCGAAGAATCCGAAACCACCAAGCAGCTCGCCGCCTGGGCCGGCATCTTCGCGGTGGCCACCGCGTTCGCCGGCATCTGGGGCATGAACTTCGAGCACATGCCGGAGCTCAAGTGGAAATACGGCTACCCGATGGCGCTGGGCGTGATCACCTTCACCTGCGTGCTGCTCTACCGCCGCTTCAAGCGCGTCGGCTGGCTCTGAGGCCACCCCCCAGGCACGTCGATTGCACCGCCAGGGTGGCGAGTACTTGCAATCGGTTCGACGGGGTAGCGATGAAGGGAAGGAAAAAGGTTCTGGTGGTCGACGACAACTGCGACGCGGCCGACACGCTGGCGATGCTGCTGCAGACACAGGAGTGCGACTGCGAGGTGGCCTACAGCGGCGACCAGGCGCTGGCCATGGTGGAGCGGGAACGGCCCGACCTGGTGATCCTCGACCTCTTCATGCCGCAGATGAGCGGCTACGAGGTGGCGCGCGCATTGCGCCGGGGTCCTGACGGCGAGCGCATCCACCTGGTGGCCCACACCGCGATGAGCTCGCAGATCCACCACGAGGCCATCGTCGACGCCGGCTTCGACGATCACTTGATCAAGCCCGCGTCGCTGGATGACCTGCTGGCGCTGGTGAACGAAGACGGCGCCCCGCGCGCGCGAGGCGACCCCGCATCGGGCAACGAGCGCTCGAGCGCCGCGCGTTGAATCCGCCTCTCGGAATCGCCCTCTTCAGGCCGCCTGCGGCAGCACCCGCCGCAATTCCACATCCAATGCCTCCAGGCTCAAGGGCTTGGGCAGCAGGCCGTCCATCCCCGCCTCCCTGCATTCCTGCGTGGCCGTGACATCGGCGGTGGCCGCCACGATCGGAAAACGCCGCAGCGAGCCCTGCTGCTGCATCAGCCGCAGCCGGCGGGTGGACTCGAGCCCATCCATCCCCGGCATGTGCAGGTCCATCAGCACCAGGTCGGGCGGCTGGCGCACGCAGCAGCTGATCGCCTCTTCGCCGTCGTTGGCGGTGTCGACCTCGAAGCCCAGCACCTGCAGCATGCCCGAGGCCACCATCTGGTTGACCGCGTTGTCGTCGACCACCAGCGCACGCCGGCGCTGGTCGAGGCTCAACGGCGCGGGCATGGTCTCGCCGGACGGCGAATGCTCGGCCTTCACCCGGCGCGTGAACTGGCGCAGCTCCGACGGGCTGAACGGATAGGGCCGGATCTCGATGTCGAGCTCGCCGTTGCGCATGCTCAAGGCCGGCGAGCCGAGCTCGGCCGCCAGCACCACGTGGGTCAGCGGCGGCAGCAGCGCCCACAGCCAGCGCAGCCGCTCCAGCGTGAGCGTGCCGCTTTCGTAGCCCACCACGAGCGCGGGGCGCGCGTTGCTCGGCGACAGGTGTTCGATCCGCCGTGCTGCGTCCTCGATCGAGCGCAGCGTGTTGGTGGCCCAGCCCAGGCCCTCGAGGCGGCGCTCCATCGAGCGGCAGCGCGCCGGGTTCTCGCTGATCAGCCAGGCCCGGGCGCCGCCGGCGTCGAGGGCCTCGGTGTCGGGCAGGCGGCTGCAGCTCATGCCGACTTCGAGTGAGAACAGCGTGCCTTCGCGTGGATCACGCACGAACTTCACTCTGCCGCCGCTCACGGGGCAGTCACCTTCCAAGGCGAGGGCCGGCTGGAGCAGGAGCTGGTCGGTCATCGGGCGGTTTCCGTTCAATTGCAATCGCGTCAACACGTCTTTGAGCACCTCGGGCGCTTCCATCAACCCGCTGCAGGCGGCCGCGATGCGGATGCGGCACTGCAGGGTTGGCTCGTGGGCGGAAACCTGTGCGGCAAAGAAGACAAACCCTTCGCGCAGCACATCGATGGCAGCACAGAACAGCCGGTGCAGCGCGCGCCGCATTTCCTGCTCCTGCGCATCCATCGTCACGATGGGGCCGGTGTAGTCGAAGAGGAACAGCAATCCCTTGGCATGCGCCTGCGGCATCACCTGCCGGGCGCATTGCGTGAAAAGGTCGCCGAACTCGAATTCCACGGTGCCGAACTCCCTTGGGCAGGCCTCATGCAAGAGGCATGCCCCGCCACATTCGGCACGCTGAAAGCAAAGCACATGCCGGGAGCAATGCTTGCCCCGGCTGCGTCATGGATCCCACTGCGGCCCGGCTCGGCCAACTCTGGCTTCACCTGCTGCTGCCGCTGTGGCTGCTGGCCGGTTTCGCCGACTGGTGCTGCCACCGGCAGCAGCGCATCGAGCGCAGCGCGGGGCTGAAGGAATCGCTGCTGCACCTGCTGATGCTGGCGGAGCTGGGCACGGGCCTGCTGGCCGCCCTGCTGCTGCAGACCACTGCGGCCGTGCTGCTGCTGGTGCTCGCGGCCTGCATCGCCCATGAGCTCACCACCTGGTGGGATCTCGTCTACGCCGAATCGAAACGCCACATCCCGGTGGCCGAGCAGTGGGTGCACAGCGTGCAGTTCGCGCTGCCGTGGGCGGGCTTCGCCACGCTGGCGCTGCTCAACGCGCCGCAGGCCCTGGCCATCATCGGCAGCGGCGATGCCGTGCCCGACTGGCGGCTGCTATGGCGGCAGCCGCCGCTGCCCACCGCCTACCTGATGGCTTTGGGCACTGCCGCCGTGCTGCTCGTGGCCCTACCGTTCGCCGAGGAAGCCTGGCGCTGCGCGCGAGCGCGCACGCGCCGCTAGGGCTGCCGCTCCAGCGCGATTCACCCGGCTGTCACCTTGGGCCGGCAAGCTCGCGCGCCGCTTCGAAACGAATCACAACGAGGATTGCATGGATCGCAGACAGTTCCTGACCCGCACCGCCTTCTTCACGGTGGCCGCCGCCACGCTCAGCGCCTGTGGCGGCGGGGGCGGCAGCACCGAGCCGGCCGGCCGCTATGCCTTTCCACAAGGCGTGGCCAGCGGCGACCCGCGGGACACGAGCACGGTGTTCTGGAGCCGCTGCGTGCGCACCGACGGCAGCGCGGTCGATGTGGCGGTGACGCTGCAGGTCTCGGCCAGCGCCACCTTCGACAGCCTGCTGGCCCAGGTGAACCTGATCGCCTCCGCGGCGTATGACTTCACGGTGCGCGCCAAGGTCACCGGGCTGCCGGCCGCCACCCGCCTCTACTACCGCTTCGTCGCCGGTGGCGACACCAGCGCGGTGGGCACCGCGAAGACCGCGCCCGCCGCCGGCAGCAGCCCGGCGCAGCTGAGGTTCGCCTGGTTCACCTGCCAGGACTGGAGCGTGAACCACTGGGGCGCGATGTCGCTGATCGCACAGGAAGACCTCGACTTCGTGGTCCACGTGGGCGACTACATCTACGAGACGGTGGGCGCCTCGTATCAGGCCGGCGCCGCCGAGCCCTCGCACACCGACATCGGCTTCCCCGACGGCACCACGCTGGCCGACGGCACCAAATACGCCACCACGCTGGCCGACTACCGCAAGCTCTACCGCACCTACCGCGGCGATGCACGGCTGCAGGCCATCCACCAGAAGTTCCCGATGGTCGCGATCTGGGACGACCATGAGTTCAGCGACGACTGCTGGCAGGACCACCAGACCTACACCAACGCCAACACGCAGCAGACCGCGCGCCGCCGCGCCGCCAACCAGGCCTGGGTCGAATACATGCCGGTGGACTTCGGCGACGTGTCGTTCGACACCGCCAGCGCCGCCTACGACAACCTGCGCATCTACCGCGATTTCCGCTTCGGCAGCCTGCTGCACCTGGTGATGACCGACGAGCGCCTGTACCGCGACGACCACGTGGTCGACGAGGCCACCATCGCGCAGCTGCAGGGCCACGACCCGATCAACGGCAGCGATGCATTGGGCTCGCGCTACTTCGTGCAGCAGCCGGTGCTGCAGCAGTTCGAAGCGCTGAAGACCACGCAGCTCGGCCGCGCGCCGGCTATCCTCGGCGCCACGCAGACGCAGTGGTGGAAAGACACCCTGAAGAACTCCCCCGCCACCTGGAAGGTCTGGGGCAACGAGCTGATGCTCAGCCGCCTGTGGATCGATGCGCGGGCCAGCGCGCCGGCGCCCTACAACGCGCTCTACGTGCTCAACTGCGATGCGTGGGACGGCTTCCCCTCCCACCGCGCCGAGCTGATGGGCTACCTGAAGGCACAGAACATCCGCAACGTGGTGGCGATCACCGGCGACCTGCATGCCTTCCAGTGCGGCGTGGTGCGCGACGTGCCCGATCCCGCGGCGGGCACGCCGGTGCTGGTGGATTTCGTCTGCGCCGGCATCTCCAGCGCCAGCCTCTACAGCTACCTGAAGACCGGCGCCAGCGGCACGCCGCTGTCTGCGATGGTGGCCACGCCGGCCACCTTCGATGCGCTGGTGAAGGCGAACAACCCCGACTTCGCCTACCTCGACAACGATGCGCAGGGCTATGCCTCGGCCACCGTCACGGCCGACGAGTTGGTGGTCGTCTACAACAAGGTGAAGCCGCTCAGTGCCGACGGCAGCGTGCCCGCCGACCCGCTGCTGAAGCGCACGCGCATCACGTTGGCCTCGGGCAGCACATCGCCGGTGGTCGAAGACAACGTCTGACTCGGCCGCCCTGACCGGCACGGGACTTGCGGTACCGCACCGACGATCCCGTCCGAGACAGGAGAACGCAGTGCTTGACACAGCGGACGGCGCGCGCCCGGCCATGCCGGTACGCGGTCTGCATGCCGTCCACTTTTACGAGGGCGACGACTTTCTGGCCGAAGAAGTTGCCGATTTCCTCGACGAGGCGCTGCGCGCCGGCGATGTGGCGTTGATGATCGCCACCCCCGAGCACCGTGCCGCCATCAAGCGGCGGCTGCAGGGCCTGGGTGCGCGCAAGGGCATGGCCGGCTGGTACACCGGCGAACTGGTGGAGTTCGATGCCGCCGAAACGCTGGCGCGCATCTCGCGCGACGGCAGGCCCGATGCGCAGCTGTTCGCCCAGGTGGTGGGCGAGGCGGTGGCCAGCGCCTCGCAGAACGGCCAGCGCGAAGTGCATGCCTTCGGCGAGATGGTGGCGCTGCTGTGCGAGCAGGGCCGCCACCGCGAGGCGATCGAGCTCGAGGAGCTGTGGAACCGGCTCGGCACGCACCTGCGGTTCTCGCTGCTGTGCGCCTATCCGATGCGGCTGTTCGCCGATGGCGACCACCATGGCGTGTACCGCGCGGCGTGTTCCACGCACAGCCACATCGTGCCCCGCAGCGAGCAGGCCTCGCTCGAGGCCGAGATCGTCAAGCGGCGCCAGGCCGAGCTGCTGCTGCGCCGGCGCGAGAAGGAGCTGGCCGACTTTCTCGAGAACGCGGCCGAAGGCCTGCACCGCGTGGGGCCCGACGGCACCATCCTGTGGGCCAACAAGGCCGAGCTCGACCTGCTGGGCTATGCGGCCCACGAGTACATCGGCCGCAACATCGTCGACTTCCATGCCGACCGCGAGACGATCGAGCAGATGCTCGCGCGCCTGCGCGCCGGCGAAACGCTGTACGACCAGCCGGCCACGCTGCGCTGCAAGGACGGCTCGCTGAAGCATGTGCGCATCCACACCAACGCCTGCATCGAGGACGGCGAGCTGGTGTACACGCGCTGCTTCACGCGCGACATCACCGAGCAGGTGCGCCTGCTCGACGAGCTGCAGCAGGCCAACCGCGCGAAGGACGAGTTCCTCGCGATGCTCGGCCATGAGCTGCGCAACCCGCTGGCGCCGATCGTCACCGCGCTGCAGCTGATGAAGATGCGTGGCGACACGCAGACGCAGCGCGAGCAGCAGGTGATCGCGCGCCAGGTCGACCACCTGATGCGGCTGGTCGACGACCTGCTCGACGTGTCGCGCATCGCGCGCGGCAAGATCGAGCTGCGCAAGGCGCCGGTCGAGATTGCCGATGTGCTGGCCAAGGCCGTCGAGATGGCGAGCCCCCTGTTCGAGCAGCACCGCCACCGCCTCGTCATCGACGTGCAGCCCGACGGCCTGCGCTGCGAAGGCGATCCGGTGCGGCTGGCGCAGGTGGTCGCCAACCTGTTGACCAACGCCGCCCGCTACACGCCGCCCGGGGGCGACGTCCAGCTCGCCGCCCACCGCGATGGCGACGGGATCGTGATCCGCGTGAAGGACAACGGCATCGGCATTGCGGCCGACATGCTGCTGCGCGTGTTCGATCTCTTCTTCCAGGGCCAGCGCAGCACCGAGCAGGCGACCAACGGGCTGGGCCTGGGCCTCGCGCTCGTGAAGAACCTGGTGGAGCAGCACGGCGGCCGCGTCGTCGCGCACAGCGACGGGCCGCGGCGCGGCAGCGAGTTCACCGTGCGCCTGCCGGCGATGGCGGCCAGCGCCGAAGCGGCGCGCTCGCGGCCGGCGGCGCCGCAGCGTGCGGCAGGCCAGGCCGAACCGGTGCGCGTGCTGCTGGTCGACGACAACGTCGACGCCGCCGAGATGCTGGCCCACCTGCTCAGCACCGAGGGCCATGAGGTCCGCATCGCGCACGATGGCGCGGCCGCGCTCGGCATGCTCGAGCGCTTCGTGCCGCAGGTGGCGCTGCTCGACATCGGCCTGCCGGCGATGGACGGCTACGAGCTGGGCATGCAGCTGCGCCGCCGTCTCGACGGTGCGGCCTGCCGCCTGATCGCCCTCACCGGCTACGGCCAGGCCTCCGACCGCAGCCGCAGCGCACAGGCCGGCTTCGAGGCGCATCTCGTCAAGCCGATCGACCCGGACCGGCTGCTCGCGCTGGTCAGGCAGCCCGCGCCCGCCGCACCAGCAAGCCCCCCAGCGCGAGGCCGGCGGCAAAACCGAGATAGACGCCACTGAGCGAGCGTGCCGTGAGGCGCCGCTCGAAGCCCGGCGTCAGGCGCTCGGGCACCAGGCGCAGGTCGACCAGCGCCGCCACCGCGGTGACGGCCGCCGCATCGGCCATCGCGCCTGCAGGCGTCGGGCGCTGCCGCCGCGACTGCAGCACCTCGTAGAACAGCGCCCAGAACAGCGACGATGCATGGTGGATCGCGATGCCGGGCAGCGTGTGGCGCAGGCTGGCATCGTTGCGGCGCAGCGCGCGGCGGCCCCAGAGCCAATGGCTGGGCGCGTTGAGCGCGGCTGTGGCGCTGCCGGTCTCGGCGCGGCCGCGCCAGGCCAGCACCGCGGCCGACAACAGGCTGGCCAGCGAACCGTGCGTCCACACACGGCGCCATGCAGCGGGATCCTTCCATCGGGACAACGAGGCGTTCAGCATGACCTCACGGTTTGCAAACCCTGTTCCCTCCCCCGGCTGTTTCCCTTCAAACCACGCTACGCTGCCGGCCATGAAGATCCTGCTCACCGGCGCCACCGGCTTCATCGGCCGGCGCCTGCATGCGGCGCTGCGCGCCGCCGGCCACGAGGTGGTGGGTGTGGGCCGCCACCGGCCGCACGGCCACGCGGGCCGCTGGGTCACGCTCGACTTCGCGCAGGCCCTCACCGCCGCGCAGTGGCTACCGTACCTGCAGGGCGTCGATGCGGTGGTCAATGCCGTGGGCATCTTCCGCGAGCAGGGCGCGCAGCGCTTCGACACGCTGCACGTGAAGGCGCCCTGCGCGCTCTTCGATGCCTGCGCCGAAGCCGGCATAAGGCGCGTGGTGCAGCTCTCGGCGCTGGGCGCTGATGAAGAAGCGGGTACCGCCTACCACCTCAGCAAGAAGGCCGCCGACGACCACCTGCTCGCGCTCGGCCTCGACGCGGTGGTGGCGCAGCCCTCGCTGGTGTTCGGCGAAGACGGGCCCAGCGCCCGCCTCTTCCTCGGCCTCGCGAGCCTGCCGCTGCAGGCGCTGCCCGCCGGCGGCCGGCAGGTGCTGCAGCCGGTGCACGTGGACGATGCGGTGCAGGCGCTGCGCGCGCTGGTGGAGGCGCCGCCCGGGCGCTGGCGCGGCCGCCGCGTCGCGCTGGTCGGGCCGGGGCCGGTCTCGCTCGCGCAATACCTGCACACGCTGCGCGGCGCGCTCGGCTGGCGGCCCGCGCCGCAGTTGCCGGTACCGGGCCTGCTGGTGGGCCTGGCGGCCCGCCTGGGCGACCATTGGCCGCGGGCCCTGCTCGACAGCGCGAGCTGGCAGATGCTCCAGCGCGGCAACGCCGCGCCGGCCGACGACATGCGGCAACTGCTCGGCCATGCGCCGCGCGAGGTGGCCCGCTTCATCGATCCCGCGCGGCGCCCCATGCTGCGGCTGCAGGCGGCGATGGGCTGGCTGCAGCCGGTGCTGCGTGCATCGGTCGCCGTGGTGTGGCTGGTCACCGCCGCGGTGTCGCTCGGCCTGTATCCGGTGGCGCAGAGCTACGAGCTGCTCGCACGCACCGGCATTCCGCCGGCGCTGCAGCCGCTGATGCTCTATGGCGCGGCCGGCCTCGACCTGCTGCTGGGCGTGCTGACGTTGGCGCCGCTGCGTCCGCGTGCACGCCGGCGCCTGTGGCTGGCGCAGGCAAGCCTGATGCTGCTCTACACGCTGATCATCAGCTGGCGATTGCCGGAGTTCTGGCTCCATCCTTACGGCCCGTTGCTGAAGAACTTGCCGATGCTCGCAGTGCTGCTGCTGCTCTACACCCTGGAACCCGACTCCCCCGACCCCCGATGAACTACCTGATCGCGAAATGGCTGCACGTGCTGTCGTCGACGCTGCTGTTCGGCACCGGCCTCGGCTCGGCCTACTACATGTTCTTCGCCAGCCGCACGCGCGACCCGCGCACCGTGGCCACCGTGGTGCGCTACGTGGTGCTGGCCGACTGGCTCTTCACCACCACGACCATCATCTTCCAGCCGCTCAGCGGCTGGTACATGGCGCACCTGGCGCAGATGCCGCTGCTGCAGACGAAGTGGATCTTCTGGTCCATCGTGCTGTATTTCGTGGCCGGCGCCTGCTGGCTGCCGGTGGTGTGGCTGCAGCTGCGCATGCAGCGCATGGCCGAGGAGGCGGTGCGCGAGAACACGCCGCTGCCGCCGCTTTACGACCGCTACCTGCGCATCTGGACCACGCTGGGCTTCCCGGCCTTCTTCGCGCTGGTGATCGTGTTCTACCTGATGGTGGCAAAACCCACCTGAGCCGGCTTGATTTGGTTTGAGGGAATGGGGATTGCCGTCCTTCATGCGCTGATGCCCCGCCTCGGGCACAGAAACGCTGAAAGGAGCAGACATGAACCAACGCGGCAATTACGGCGGTGACAACAGTCGCCAGCAGGGCCAGGACGACCAGCAGCGATACGGCAGTTCCGGCGGCGGCGACCGTTGGCAGAGCGGCAACCAGAGCAGCCAAGGCAGCTACGGTGCGAGCGGCCAGCAGGACCAGGACTGGTCGCGCCGCAACGAAAGCAGCGACTACGGCCGCAGTGGCGGCTACCAGGGTGGCTACCAGGGCGGTTCGCATGGCGGCTATCAATCGAGCCAGGGCCAGCCGGGCTTCCAGGGCCACCAGGGTGGCTTCCAGGGCGGCCAGCAGGGCTACCAGGGCCAGGGCGGCTTCGGCGGCCAGCAGGACCAGGGTGGCTATCAAGGCACCGGCGGCTATTACAGCAACGACAACCGCTTCCAGAGCGGTGGCCAGCAGTACAGCAACTACGGCCGCGGAGGCGGCACCGATTGGAACCAGGGCAACACCTGGGGCGGTAGCGGCCAGGGCAGCGGCGGCTTCGGCGGCGGCGGTTATGGCGGCAGCGGCGGTGGCGGCTACGGCAGCCACTACGGCTCGCAGTCGGGCGGCCAGTTCGGCGGCAGCCAGTTCGGTGGTGGACAGCAAGGCGGCCAGTACGGCGGCTATGGCGGTGGCCAGCATGCCGGCATGCAGGGCGGCTACGGTTCGCAGGGCTTCGGCGGCGGGCAGTTCGGCGGCGGCCAGCAGGGCGGGCAGTATGGCGGCGGCTACGGCAGCCAGTACGGCCTGTCGCAAGGCGGAACGCAGGGCTATGGCCAGGGCGGCATGGGCTCTTCGTCGCAGGGCTTCGGCGGCTCGCAAGGCTATGGCCAGCAGCACGGCTTCGGCGGCGGCCAGGGCCAGCACAGCGGCATGTATGGCTACGAGCACCAGCAGTCGGGCCAGGGCCAACACGGCGGCCAGCAGCAGCACCACGATCCCGACTACCACCAGTGGCGCAGCGAGCAGTTGCGCAGCCTGGACAGCGACTACGAGAACTGGCGTCAGGAGCGCTACAAGAAGTTCTCGGATGAGTTCAGCGAGTGGCGCAAGAACCGGCAGGGCCAGGGCCAGCAGGGCTCGCAATCCGGCTCCACCGGCAACAGCGTCAGCGGTACCGGCAGCAGCAGCACCGGCCTGCAAGGCAGCAGCAGCGGTACCAGCGGCACCAGCATCGGTTCGGGCACCGGCGGCACCACGGGCATGAGCGGCTCGTCGTCGTCCACCGGCGGTTCGGACACCAGCGGCCATGCGGGCGCCTCGTCGTCCGGCGGCTCGCTCACCGGTTCTTCCTCCGGCAGCACGGGCAGCAGCGGCTCCTCTTCGTCGTCGAAGAGCAGCGGCAGCAAGTCCAGCTGAGGGTCGAAGAAGGCTGCAGGCGCGACTGGGGGGTTGCGCCTGCGGAGTGACTTGCTTGTATGGGAACTTCGCGCCGGCTTCGTGCCGGCGTTTTTTTTGTTTTGTTTGTTTGGAGCGGCAAGGCTGCGAGCGGGCTGCGCTGCGCGGGGGCGCTGCAGACTTGGCCTCGCC
>CBIHRS010000032.1:0-51676 GCA_966212505.1 uncultured bacterium | reverse complement strand
GGCCGAGCACGACGAGCTGGCGCAGAGCATCCTGCTGTGCCCGGACGCGGCCTACATCGCCGCGGTGCGCGAGGCCATCGAGCGCCTGCTGCCCGGCATGCCGCGCCGCGACGTGATCCGCGCCTCGCTCGAAGGCCGCGGCGCGCTGATCCAGACGCGCAACATGGAAGAGGCCTGCGAGATCAGCAACCGCATCGCGCCCGAACACCTGGAGATCAGCGCCGCCGAACCGCAGCGCTGGGAGCCGCTGCTGCGCCACGCGGGCGCGATCTTCCTCGGTGCCTACACCAGCGAATCGCTGGGCGACTACTGCGCTGGACCGAACCACGTGCTGCCCACTTCGGGCACCGCGCGCTTCTCGTCGCCGCTGGGCGTCTACGACTTCCAGAAGCGCTCGAGCCTGATCGAGGTGAGCGCGGCCGGTGCAGAGACGCTGGGTCCGATCGCCGCCGAGCTGGCCTACGGCGAAGGCCTGCAGGCCCATGCCCAGGCGGCCGAGTTCCGCCTGAAGGGAGGTGCCCGATGAGCGCCTCGCTGCAGGAGCGCATGCGCCAGGTCATCCGGCAGGACGTGCAGTCGATGCACGCCTATGCCATCCAGCCCAGCGCCGGCCTGGTCAAGCTCGATGCGATGGAGAACCCGTTCCGCCTGCCCGAGGCGCTGCAGCGTGAGCTGGGCGAACGCCTGGGCCGGGTGGCGATCAACCGCTATCCCGCCGGCAGCAGCGCCGAGGTGATCGCGGCGCTGTCGCGCTTCGTGCAATTGCCCACCGGGTGCTCGCTGATGCTGGGCAACGGCTCCGACGAACTGATCTCGCTGCTGGCCATGGCCTGCGACGTGCCGGGCGCCACTGTGCTGGCGCCGATGCCCGGCTTCGTGATGTACGAGATGTCGGCCAGGTTGCAGGGCCTGCGCTTCGTCGGCGTGCCGCTGACGGCCGACTTCGAGCTCGACGAAGCGGCGATGCTGGCGGCCATCGAAGAGCATCGGCCGGCCATCGTGTTCCTGGCCTATCCCAACAACCCGACCGCCAACCTGTGGGACGACGCCGCGATCGAGCGCATCGTCGAGGCGGTGGGCCGGCAGGGCCGGGGCCTGGTGGTGTTCGACGAGGCCTACCAGCCCTTCTCGTCGCGCACCTGGATGGACCGCATGCCGCGCCACGAGCATGTGCTGGTGATGCGCACGCTCAGCAAGTTCGGCCTCGCCGGCGTGCGGCTGGGCTACATGGCCGGCGCGAGCGCGCTGATCGCCGAGATCGACAAGGTGCGCCCGCCCTACAACGTGAGCGTGCTCAATGCCGAGGCCACGCTGTTCGCGCTCGAGCATGCCGACGAGTTCGCACGCCAGGCCGCAGTCCTGCGCACTGAGCGCGAGCGGCTGCAGGCCGCGCTGAAGACGCTGCCCGGCGTGCGCCCGTATCCCAGCGAGGCCAACATGGTCCTGGTGCGTGTGCCCGATGCGAAAGTGACTTTCGACGGGATGAAACAGCGCGGCGTCCTGGTGAAGAATGTGTCGGGCCTGCATCCGCTGCTCGCCAACTGCCTGCGCCTGACCGTCGGCACGCCCGAAGAAAACAACCTGATGATCGACGCCTTCAAAGCGAGCCTGTGATGAGTTCTCCCCGCATCGCCGAAATCCAGCGCAACACGAAGGAAACCCAGATCCGCGTGCGCATCAACCTCGACGGTACTGGCGAGGCCAAGCTGCACACCGGCATCGGCTTCTTCGACCACATGCTGGACCAGATCGCGCGCCATGGCCTGATCGACCTCGAGGTCGATGCCCAGGGCGACCTGCACATCGATGGGCACCACACGGTCGAAGACGTCGGCATCACGCTGGGCCAGGCTTTCGCGCAGGCGGTGGGCGACAAGAAGGGCCTCACCCGCTACGGCCATTCGTACGTGCCGCTCGACGAGGCGCTGTCGCGCGTGGTGGTCGATTTCTCGGGCCGGCCGGGCCTGCACATGGGCGTGCAGTTCAAGTCCGGCGCCATCGGCGCCTTCGACACCCAGCTCGCCTTCGAGTTCTTCCAGGGCTTCGTGAACCATGCGCTGGTCACGCTGCACATCGACAACCTCAAGGGCGAGAACGCGCACCACCAGTGCGAGACGATCTTCAAGGCCTTTGCGCGTGCGCTGCGCATGGCGCTGACCGTCGACCCGCGCGCGGCCGACGTGATCCCGTCGACGAAGGGAAGCCTGTAGCCATGGGCCTGAAGCGGGCGGGTCGGACGTTGGCGTTCATCGCGGCATGCGTGCCGCTGATGGCCGCGGCCAAGCCGGCCGAGCACTGCCTGGTTCCGGGCACCGATGTCGACTTTCCGCCATCGGTGGCCGGCTTCGTGCGCGTGAGCGCCGAAGACTACGAGTCCTCCTCGCCCGGCGGCGGCTGCAGCGTGCGCTACCAGAATTCGCCGGCGATCTGGATCGATGTGTACGTCTACAACCCCTTCAAGGAGCGGGTGGCCGATGCGCCGCGCGACGAGCAGCTGCTGCAGCTGTTCCGCATGACGGCGGCTGCCATCTCGCAGGGCTGGGCCAAGAACGGCGCCACGGTCCACGACTTGCATGCGGCCTACGAGTGGCGCGGCAGCAAGCGCATGGAAGTGATGGTGGCCACCGCCTCGGTCGAGACCCGGGACAAGAACGCGCTGTCGACCTATCTGCAGGTGTGGCCTGCGGCCGGCGTGGTGTGGAAGATGCGAATGACGGTGGAAACCAAGGACTACGACGACGCCAAGGCCCGCATCCTCGCGGTGGCCGATGCGCTGGTGGATTTGTCGCAAGGAGATGCGAAATGAGCCGCACCGTGGCGGTGGTCGATTACGGCATGGGCAACCTGCGCTCGGTGTCGCAGGCCGTTCTGCATACCGCACGGGCCGAAGGCTTCGAGGTGATCGTGACCTCCAGGCCCGAAGAGGTCTATGCCGCCGAGCGCATCGTGCTGCCCGGCCAGGGCGCGATGCGCGACTGCATGCGCGAGCTGCAGACCGCGGGCCTCAAGGAGGCCGTGCTCGATGCCGCGGCCCGCAAGCCGCTGATGGGCGTGTGCGTGGGCATGCAGATGCTGCTCGACCACAGCGACGAGCAGGACACGCCGGGCCTGGGCCTGATCCCCGGCCGCGTGCAGCGCTTCGAGCTCGCCGGCCAGCGCCAGCCCGACGGCAGCCGCTACAAGGTGCCGCAGATCGGCTGGAACCAGGTGTCCCAGCAGTCCCATGACGGCAGGGTGCACCCCATCTGGCAGGGTGTGCCGGATGGTGCGTACTTCTATTTCGTGCACAGTTTCTATGCACGTCCGTCCGACCCGCGCCACAGTGCGGGTGAAACCGAGTACGGCCTGCGCTTTACCAGCGCCGTGGCCCGGGATAATATTTTTGCCACCCAATTCCACCCCGAGAAAAGCGCGGCCCACGGCCTAGCCCTCTACCGCAACTTCCTCCACTGGAAGCCTTGACCTCCAGCCTTTCTCGGCACCCCTCCATCCATTCCCACGCTCCCAGCCATGCTGCTGATTCCGGCGATCGACCTGAAAGACGGCAAGTGTGTACGCCTCAAGCAAGGCGACATGAACGACAGCACCACCTTCGGTGAAGACCCGGCCGAGATGGCGCGGCGCTGGCTCGATGCCGGCGCGCGCCGCCTGCACCTGGTCGACCTGAACGGTGCCTTTGCCGGCAAGCCGGTCAACGAGGGGGCGATCAAGGCCATCCTCGCCGAAGTCGGCGACGAGATACCGGTGCAGCTCGGCGGTGGCATCCGCGACCTCGACACGATCGAGCGCTACCTGGATGACGGCCTGAGCTACGTGATCATCGGCACCGCCGCGGTCAAGAGCCCGGGCTTCCTGAAGGACGCCTGCAGCGCCTTCGGCGGCCACATCATCGTCGGCCTCGATGCCAAGGACGGCAAGGTCGCCACCGACGGCTGGAGCAAGCTCACCGGCCACGAGGTGGTGGACCTCGCGCAGAAGTTCGAAGACTACGGCGTCGAAGCCGTGATCTACACCGACATCGGCCGCGACGGCATGCTCACCGGCATCAACATCGATGCCACCGTGAAGCTGGCGCAGGCGCTGAGCATTCCGGTCATCGCCTCGGGCGGCCTGGCCGGCATGCCCGACATCGAGAAGCTCTGCGCCGTGGAAGGCGAGGGCGTCGAGGGCGTGATCTGCGGCCGCTCCATCTACACCGGCGCGCTCGACTTCGCGCTGGCCCAGAAGCGCGCCGACGAGCTCAACGGCGTCGAGGAAATCTAGGCTCCCTGCATGCTCGCCAAACGCATCATTCCCTGCCTGGACGTCACCGGCGGCCGGGTCGTCAAGGGCGTCAACTTCGTCGAGCTGCGCGATGCCGGTGATCCGTTGGAAATCGCGGCCCGCTACAACGACCAGGGCGCCGACGAGCTCACCTTCCTCGACATCACCGCCACCAGCGATGGCCGCGACCTGATCCTGCACATCATCGAAGCGGTGGCCTCGCAGGTCTTCATTCCGCTCACGGTGGGCGGCGGCGTGCGCACCGTCGAAGACGTGCGGCGCCTGCTCAACGCCGGGGCCGACAAGGTCAGCTTCAACTCTGCCGCCGTGGCCAACCCGCAGGTGATCCGCGATGCGTCCGACAAGTACGGTGCGCAGGCCATCGTCGTGGCCATCGATGCCAAGCGCCGTATCGGCGACGAGATCGCGGCACGCGGTGAAGGCTGGGATGTGTACACCCATGGCGGCCGCAAGAACGTCGGCCTCGATGCGGTGGCCTGGGCCCGGCAGATGGCCGACTACGGCGCCGGCGAGATCCTGCTCACCAGCATGGACCGCGACGGTACCAAGATCGGCTTCGACCTCGAGCTCACGCGTGCGGTGGCCGATGCGGTGCCGGTGGCGGTAATCGCCTCGGGCGGCGTGGGCAACCTCGACCACCTCGCCGACGGCATCCAGAAAGGCGGTGCCGATGCGGTGCTCGCCGCGAGCATCTTCCATTACGGCCAGCACACCGTCGGTGAAGCCAAGGCGCTGATGGCCTCGCGTGGCATCCCCGTGCGCCAATGACCCCGCGTGCAGCCGGCGGTGGTCGGCACGAGGTGCGCATCATCGGCGGGCAGTGGAAGCGCAGCAAGCTGCCGGTGCCCGACAAGCCCGGGCTGCGCCCCACCCCCGATCGCGTGCGCGAGACGCTGTTCAACTGGCTGGGCCAGGACCTCACCGGCTGGCGCTGCCTCGATGCCTTTGCCGGCAGCGGCGCGCTCGGTTTCGAGGCGGCGTCGCGCGGCGCAGCCGAGGTGGTGCTGCTGGAGCGCGATGCCGAGCTGGTGCGCCTGCTGCGCGAGAGCAAGCAGCGGCTGAAGGCCGATGCGCTGCGCATCGAGCCGGCCGATGCGCTGGCGTGGATGTCACGCGGTACGGCGGCGTTCGATCTCGTGTTCCTCGATCCACCCTTCGATGCGGGGCTGTTCGAAAGGGCACTGTCGGCGGCGCGCACAATACTGGTGCCGGGGGGGCTCGTTTACCTGGAATCGCCCGACACGTGGACCGATGACGTGCTGGGGCCGCTGGGCTACACGCTCCAACGCAGTGCACGGGCCGGTGCCGTGCACTATCACTTGCTGCAGCGCAACAGCTAAACTGGCGGCGTCCATCCCTTGTGGAGCCCGAATTGACTTCCGCGACCCGCCTCACCGCCGTCTATCCCGGCACCTTCGACCCCTTCACTAGCGGCCACGAAGACCTGATGCGGCGCGGCAGCCGTCTGTTCGAGCGCCTGATCGTCGCGGTGGCGGCAGGGCACCACAAGCGCACGATGTTCACCATCGCCGAGCGGCTCGAGATCGCGCAGGAGCTTGCGGCGCCGTATCCCAACGTCGAGGTCATCGCCTTTCGCGGCCTGCTGCGCGACTTCGTGGTCGAGAACGGTGCCAAGGTCGTGCTGCGCGGCCTGCGCGCGGTGAGCGACTTCGAATACGAATTCCAGATGGCCGGCATGAACCGCCAGCTGATGCCCGACGTGGAAACGCTGTTCCTCACGCCCAGCGACCAGTACCAGTTCGTCTCCGGCACCTTCGTGCGCGAGATTGCCATGCTGGGCGGTGATGTTTCCAAGTTCGTGGCACCCTCGGTGCTCCGACGCTTGAAAGAGAGGGTGTCGCGCAACGACACCGAGTGAGGCCGCCATGGCTTTGATGATCACCGACGAGTGCATCAACTGCGACGTCTGCGAGCCCGAGTGCCCCAACCAGGCCATCTCGATGGGCGAGGAGTACTACGTCATCGATCCCCATCGCTGCACCGAATGCGTGGGGCACTTCGACGAGCCGCAGTGCGTGCAGGTGTGCCCGGTGAGCTGCATCCCGATCAATCCGGCGCACCGCGAGACGCCGGAGCAGCTGATGGAGAAATACCAGCAGCTGCAGGCGGCGGCCCAGCCCGCAGGCGCACCGCGGGACTGAACCCGTTCAATTCGCCGAAGCGGCTTTCTTCGGTGGCTTCGGCTCTGCCGGCACCTTCACGGGTGGCGTCAGTTCGGGATCGTTGGGGGCCGCCTTCGCGCGATGGTGCTTCTTGCGCTTGTGTTCCGGCGCCGATGCGTGGTGTGACGGAGCTGGCGCTGAAGAAGGCTTGGCAGCAATGCCTGCCGCGCCTTGTCGCGCCGCAGCGGATTCGCGCGCCAGCCGGTCGCCCGTCAACTGCTCACCGAGCTTGGCTTCACGCCGTGCGGCGTCCTGGGCCTGCTGCCGCTGCTCAGGCGAGCGGGCATCCTCCACGGTGAGCGCCTGGCCGCTGGGGCAGGGGGCCTGGGAGTATTCGCGCCCATCCTGGCCGCACCGGTAGACGGTTGTCGCCGCCATGCCGGCCGACGAGGCCAGCAGCAGCGCCAGCGCCGCCATGATGCGCTGCTTCATGAGGCCTCCGGCGCTGGAGCGGTATCGGGCGCCGGCTTCGGCGGCTTGGGGCGCGGCGGCTTGGCGTGGATCTTCATCGTCGCCCGCTCCATGTCGCCGTTGAGCAGCGGCTCGAGCGCGTCCATCGAGCGGGTGATGCAGGCCTGGATCGCCTCGCGTTCCTCGGCCATCGGCTTGCGCAGCACGTAGTTCACCACCTCGGCCTTCACGCCGGGATGGCCGATGCCCAGGCGCAGCCGCCAGTAGTCGGGGGTGCCGAGCTGGGCGTGGATGTCCCTCAGCCCGTTGTGGCCGGCATGGCCGCCGCCCTGCTTCATCTTCATCTGGCCCGGCGGGATGTCGAGCTCGTCGTGCGCGACCAGGATCTCGTTCGGCGCGATCTTGAAGAAGCGCGCCAACGCGGCCACCGACTTGCCCGACAGGTTCATGTAGGTCTGCGGCTCCAGCAGCCAGATCGGACCGGTGGGCCGGTTGATGCGCGCCACGAGGCCGTGGTAGCTGCGGTCGGGCAGCAGCGTGGCGCCGAGCTTGCGGGCCACTTCGTCGATCCACCAGAACCCGGCGTTGTGCCGTGTCGCTTCGTATTCCGGCCCGGGATTGCCGAGCCCAACCAGGAGTCGAATCATGATGGTGGGGATTATCGAGGGGCCCAGAAAGAACAAAACCCCACCGAGGTGGGGTTTGCGGGTGCACCCGTTGGAGGGAGGTGCTGCCAGATCCGGCGCCGGGCCGCCCCAAGCCGGATCTGGTCCCCCTCGGGGGGGAGGACTGCGGTACTCCGCAGTCCGGGGGCTCCAATTACTTCTTGCCCTTGCCCTTGGCAGGAGCCGGAGCGGGCGCGGGAGCAGCGGCGGGAGCCTCTTCTTCAGCGGCCGGAGCGGTCGCCACGGCCACCACCGGGTTCGGCTTGCCGTGCGTCACGATCTTGGCGCCCTTGGGCAGCTTCAGGTCGTTGGCATGCAGCGACTGGCCCTTGGTCAGCTCGCCCAGGTCGACGCTCAGGAACTCGGGCAGGTCGGAGGCCAGGCAGTTGATCTCGACCTCGGTCATCACGTGGTTGACCAAGCATTTGTCGGTCTTGACGGCCGGCGAGTTTTCTTCGTTGACGAAGTGCAGCGGCACCTTCTTGTTGATGCGGGTGGTGGCGTCGACGCGCTGGAAGTCGATGTGCATCACCAGCGGCTTGTACGCGTGCATCTGGAAGTCGCGCAGCAGGACCTTCTCTTCCTTGCCGTTCAGCTCCATGTCGAGCAGCGACGAGTGGAAGGCTTCCTTCTTCAGCGCGTGGAAGAGGGCGTTGTGATCGAGCTCGATCATCTTGGGCTCACCGGCCCCGTAAACGATGCCAGGCACCTTGCCGGCAACGCGCAGGCGGCGGCTCGCTCCGGTCCCCTGCAGAGTGCGCTCGAAAGCGACGAACTTCATGGTTTCACTCCAAAAGTGAGGCGCCCGCGACCAGGCGCCTAGACAAACGGGTCCGAAGGACCCGCAACCGAGAAGGGTTCCGACAGGAACCCGCTATTCCATCTAAAAATTATTGTTCTGTTCCGCGAAAAGCGAGGTGACCGACTCGCCGTCGGAAATGCGGCGGATCGTCTCGGCGAACAGGAAGGCCACCGACAGCTGGCGGATCTTGCCGCAGCCCTTGGCCGCGTCGTTCAGAGGGATGGTGTTGGTGATCACCACCTCGTCGAGCTGCGAGTTCTTGATGCGCTCGATCGCCGGGCCGGAGAACACCGCGTGCGTGCAGTAGGCGAACACGCTCTTCGCGCCGCGCTCCTTCAGCACCTCGGCCGCCTTCACGAGGGTGCCGGCGGTGTCGATCATGTCGTCCATGATCACGCAGTTGCGGCCTTCGATCTCGCCGATGACGTGCATCACCTCGGAGACGTTGGCCTTGGGGCGGCGCTTGTCGATGATGGCCAAGTCGCAGCCCAGCTGCTTGGCCAGCGCGCGGGCGCGCACCACGCCGCCCACGTCGGGCGACACGACCACGAGGTTGGGATACTGCTTGCTCTTGACGTCCGACAGCAGCACCGGCGAGGCGTAGATGTTGTCGACCGGGATGTCGAAGAAGCCCTGGATCTGGTCGGCGTGCAGGTCCATCGTCAGCACGCGCTCGACGCCCACGGTCTCGAGCAGGTTGGCGACGACCTTGGCGCTGATCGGCACGCGAGTGGAGCGCGGGCGGCGATCCTGCCGGGCGTAGCCGAAGTAGGGGATCACGGCCGTGATGCGGCGCGCGGAGGCGCGCTTCAGCGCATCGACCATGATGAAGAGTTCCATCAGGTTCTCGTTGGTCGGCGCGCAGGTCGACTGCACGACGAACACATCGCGGGCGCGGACGTTCTGCTGGATCTCGACGGTGACTTCACCATCGGAGAAGCGGCCGACATGGGCCTTGCCGAGTTCGACACCGAGATGGGTGGCGATTTCCTGGGCGAGCGCGGGATTGGCGTTCCCGGTGAATAGAACGGTGTTGAACAGCACGATGCTCTTTCGTGGATCCGGGAAGCTCTAGGCTCTGGAAGAAATTTGGCAGGGGAGGAAGGACTCGAACCCTCGCATGTCGGAATCAAAATCCGATGCCTTAACCAACTTGGCGACTCCCCTACACAGGTTCCGGTCTCGCGACCGACACCTCAAACCATCTTTCAGTCTGCCCACCCGACCAGCGGATGCGCTGGCAGACTGCGGCACATTCGACCGACCCAGCCGAGGGGAAGTTCATCCTCTCGCCATGTCGCCGCAGGTTGATCACCTGTGCCGGCTCTTGCAAACACCGCACTGCCGGAGCCCGTCATCCGGCTGTTGCCGAACCGGTCTTTCAACCACCCGGCGGCCTGTGCCACCTCGGGAGCCCGGTCTTCTGCGGGGGGCTGCAAATCGTTGCGGCCGAAATCCTCGCGAAGAACTGCAGTGTCTGCAGGAAAGCCCGCAACTATAACAGGCTTCGTGTCGCGTACCAACAGGGGGCTGTGAAAAATCCCCTTGGTTTCGATCGAGATCGGCGGCTTCACGACAGCAAACCACTGCGGCGGCAGCTCGATCGGCGTCAGCTGCTCGCCGATGCCCTCGACGAAGGCGTTGCGGCCGCCGACGAAGAAGGGCACGTCGGCCCCCAGCTTCAGTGCCAGCGGCTGCAGGCGCTCGCGCGGCCAGCGCAGGTTCCACAGCCGGTTGAGCGCCAGCAGCACGGTGGCCGCATCGGAGCTGCCGCCACCCATGCCCGCGCCCGAGGGCAGCTGCTTGTCGATGGAGATGTCGGCGCCCAGCGTGCAGCCGCTCTCGGCCTGCAGCAGGCGCGCGGCGCGCAGGCAGAGGTCGTCTTCGGGCAGCGCGGTGCCGAGGTCGTGGCGGTGCAGCGCGCCATCGTGCCGGCGCTCGAAGTGCAGTGTGTCGCACCAGTCGATCAGCACGAAGGGCGACTGCAGCAGGTGGTAGCCGTCGTCGCGGCGGCCGATCACATGCAGGAACAGGTTGAGCTTGGCCGGGGCCGGCACGTCCCACAGCGCAGAGAGGCTCATGGCGTGTCCAGCCGTGCGCGCACGGTCACCACCGGCGGTTCAGCGCGGCGGGCCTGGATCGAGCCCTCGCTGCGCCGCGAGAGGTCGATCAGCCAGCCGAGCTGCTCGAAGCCGCCGTCGGTGGCCACGCGATGCGGCGCGCCCGCCCAGGGGCGGCCATGCAGCCAGTCGAACAGCGCTTCCAACGGCACCGCTTCGCCCAGCACTTCCTCCGACAGCGCGGCCAGGTTGGCAAAGCGCTTCTCGCCGTCGGAACTCTTCAGCACCACCTCGCCGGGCGACCAGCGCGCCCGCGCCAGCACGGTGCCCAGCGGCGTGCTCAGCAGCAGCTCGCCATGGCGCGCATCGCCGCGCAGGTCGAAGCTCGCGTTGACGTTGCGGGCCGCGAGGCCGTCGTGCGCATCGACGTGCACCGCGAGGCGTCCGCTGAGCTGTTCGCTCCAGGTCTCCTCGGGCGGCGGCTGCACGGTGGCGCAGGCCGCCAGCAGCGCCAGCGGCGCCAGCACCGCGACTCGCCAGTTCACAGGTCGACCTTCAGGCGCTTCAGCGTCTCGCCCAGCACCTCGTTGGAGGTGTCGCGGCGCTTCGCGTCGCCCAGGACCTTGCGCGCCTCGTCGCGCTGGCCGTCGACCCACAGCACCTCGCCAAGGTGGGCCGCGATCTCGATGTCGGGACGGGCGCTGTAGGCCTTGCGCAGCAGCGTGATCGCCTCCGAGCGGTGGCCCATGCGGTATTCGACCCAGCCCAGGCTGTCGGTGATGAAGGGTTCGCCGGGCGCCAGCGCCAGTGCCTTCTCGATCAGCTGCTTGGCCTCGGGCAGGCGCAGGTTGCGATCGGCCAGCGAATAGCCGAGCGCGTTGTACGCATGCTGATGGTCGGGCTTGAGCTCGATGACCTTGCGCAGCAGGCGCTCCATGTCGTCGAGCCGCGAGAGCTTCTCTTCCATCATCGCCTGCTCGTACAGCAGGTCGGCGTCGTCGGGGAAGCGCTTGTTGGCCGTGGCCAGCACGTCGTTGGCCTCGCGCCAGCGCTTCACGTCGCGCAGCACCTGGGCCTCGGCCAGCAGCTTTGCGCGGGCATCGTCGGGCGAACGCTCGGGCACCTTCTGCACCAGCTCGCGGGCTTCCTTGATCTTGCCCTGGCGCGCCAGCAGCGCGGCGCGGCGGGTCTGCACCTCGAGCGCGCGCTGCGGGCTGTCGACCTTGTTGAGCCAGCCTTCGGCGGCCTTGTAGTCGCCGCGCATCTCGGCCGCCTGCGACAGCAGCAGCCAGGCCTGGATCAGGCCGCGGTCGGAAGAAGGCGTGGTGACCGCATCGTCGTCGTCATCGTCTGCTGCAGACGCGGCCACCGCTGGCGCCGGTGCGCTCTTGCCCGCCTGCACCAGCTGCACATAGCGCTGCAGTGCGGCTTCGGCTTCCTTCGGGTGCTGCAGCTCCAGGTGCAGCGCGCCCAGCGTGAGCCAGGGCGGCGGCAGGTCGGGCTGGGCCTTGGTCAACTGCTCGAGCTGCGTGACGGCTTCCGGATAGCGTTGCGCCGAGGTCAGCACGCGCACATAGGCCAAGCGCACCAGCGGCTCAGCCTTGGGCTGCTGCAGGTAGGAGGTGACGACCGACTCGGCCGCGGGCGTGCCGGCCAGCATGTCGAGGGCCAGCAGTGCTGGCCCCGGGGCTTCCGGGTCTTCCTTGTGGGCGAGCTCCAGCAGCGCGGTCGCGCGCGCGGTGTCGCCGCCGGCGAACCAGGTGCGGCCCAGCGCGACGCGCACCGCGGCGCGCGTGGCGGGCGCATCGGCATAGGGCTGCAGCGCCTTTTCCAGCAAACCGGCGATCTGCTTCTGGTCACCCGAGCGCTGGAAGAAGCGGGGCAGCGCGCTGATCAGCGCGGGCTGTTCCGGTGCCGGTGTGGCCTGGACCAGCGCACGCAGCGGCTCCATCGCATCGGCCGGCTTGTTGAGCGCGACCAGCAGCTGCACCTGGTAGCGCATCGCCTCGGCCGATTGCGGCAGCGCGGTGCGCCAGGCCGTCACTGTGGCCAGTGCCTGCTCGCCGGCACGGCCCTGCAGCGCGATCTCGACCGCGCGGCGGAACAGGGCCTCGTCGCGGGTGCGGCGCGCCGCATCGAGCATCACTTCGTAGGCGGCTCCGGCCTGGCCGGAGCGCAGCTCGATCTCGCCGATCAGCAGCTGGTAGAACAGCGGCGCGTCGAGTGAGGAGTTGTTCACCGGCCCCGGCGAGGCGGGAGCGGCGGCGAACGCGGTGGAGGCCGCGGCGGCGATGCAGGCGAGAGCCAGGGTGCGGCCCGGCAGACGTCGCATGCGCTGGAGGAAGGCGGACATTCGGTCTCCTGGTGGGAACGGTGGAGCCCTTGGGCTCCAAAAACATTCTAGGTTCTACGGATAATCGTCCTCATGCCCGAGCTGCCCGAAGTCGAAGTCACACGCCGCAGTTTTGCGCAGCGGATCGAGGGAGCCCGGGTCGAGGCCGTCCGGCTGGGGGCGCCTTTGCGCTGGCCCCTGGGCTGCGACCCGGAATCGCTGATTGGGTTCAATGTGGGCGAGGTGCTGCGGCGCGGAAAGTACCTCTGGTTGCCATTGGGCTCCGCCGGCGGGCTGCTGATGCACCTGGGCATGTCGGGCTCGCTGGCCTTCCGCGAGGCGGCGCCCGAGCCCGGCAAGCACGACCATTTCGACCTCGTCACCTCGCGCGGCACGCTGCGCCTCACCGACCCGCGCCGCTTCGGCGCCGTGGTGTGGTCGCCCTCCCTCGACGAAGGCATGGCCGGCAAGCTGCTGCAGGGCCTGGGGCTGGAGCCTTTCGATCCCGCGCTGACGCCTGCGCACCTGCATGCCGCGCTGAATGGCCGCCGCACCAGCATCAAGGCGGCGCTGCTGGCGGGCGACATCGTCGTCGGCGCCGGCAACATCTACGCCTGCGAGGCGCTGTTCGGGGCCGGCATCGACCCGCGCACGCGCTGCGACCGCGTCAGCCGCCCGCGTGCCGAGCGATTGCTCGCGTGCGTGAGGGCGACCCTCGCACAGGCGCTGGAGCTCGGCGGCTCGACCCTGCGCGACTTCCGCGATGCCCACGGCATGGACGGGCAGTTCCAGGCGCAGGCCCAGGTGTACGGCCGCGAGGGCCAGCCCTGCCTGCGCTGTGGCACCCTGGTGCGCCGCATCGTGCAGGGCCAGCGCTCCACGTTCTTCTGCCCCAGCTGCCAACGCCGTTGATCGGCTGCGGCGCGCCGTCGGGCGGCTCCAACGCCCGGGGGTGAAGTTGTGCCGCCTTGGGCGTTGTGCGCTGTCAGCAGTTGTTTCCCCCTGTCCCTCGTGCCGAACCCTTGCTATACCATGGCTCGCAACCTACAACCATGAACGCATCGCGCCCCATGCAAGCCTCATTCGCCAGCAGTCTGGACGCCCTGGCGGGTTGGCGCGGCGCGCTCGACCGCCAGGTTGCCGAATTCGTCCGCTTTCTGTCGGAGCAGGAGCTGGTCGATGCGTCGGCGGCCGATGCCGTGGCCGGCGTGCGCGAGCGACTGGCGGCCGACAAGCTGATCGTCGCCTTCGTGGCCGAGTTCTCGCGCGGTAAGTCGGAGCTGATCAACGCGATCTTCTTCGCCGACACCGGCCGCCGCATCCTGCCGGCCACGCCCGGCCGCACGACGATGTGCACGGTGGAGCTGGGCTTCGATCCCGCCGAACCGCCGCAACTGCTGCTGCTGCCCATCGCCACCCGGCTCGAGGGCCTGTCGCTGGCCGAGCTGCGCGCGCGGCCCGAGATGTGGAAGCGCGTGCCGCTGGATGCCTCGTCGCCCGACAAGCTGGCCGATTCGCTCACCGAGGTGATGCGCGCCGAGTTCGTGCCGGTGGAGCAGGCCAGGGCACTGGGCTTCTGGAACGACGAGCAGCCCGAGGACAACCCGCCTGTGGATGCCGACGGCCGCGCCGAGATCCCGGCCTGGCGCCATGCGCGCATCAACTACCCGCACCCGCTGCTGCGCCGCGGCCTCGTGGTGCTCGACACTCCGGGCCTCAACGCCATCGGCGCCGAGCCGGAGCTGACGCTGAGCCTGCTGCCCACGGCGCATGCCACCGTGTTCATCCTGGGCGCTGACACCGGCGTCACGCGGTCGGACCTCTCGATCTGGCGCGACCACCTCAACAGCCAGGTGCAGGCGCGCTACGTCGTGCTGAACAAGATCGACACGCTGCGCGATCCGCTGCTCAACGAGCAGCAGGTGGTGGCGCAGATCGAGCAGCAGCGCAACGCCACCGCGGCCACGCTGGGCATCGACGAAGCCCGTGTGTTCGCGGTCTCCGCGCGCGAGGCGCTGGCCGCCCGCATCGAGGGCAATGCCGCAGCCATGAACGCGAGCCGCCTGCCGCTGCTCGAATCGGCGCTCGGCAGCCAGCTGCTGCCGCAGCGGCGCGAGATGCTGAAGCAGGAAGTGCTCGAGATCACGCAGTCGCTCGAGACGCGCGCCACGCGCCGCATCGGCGATCGCCGCCGCCAGGCGGCCGAGCAGATGCTGGAGCTGCGCGGCCTGCGCGGCAAGAGCGGCACCAAGGTCAAGCTGATGCTCCAGCGCGTCGACCAGGAGACCGAGGAATTCGAGCGCTGCACCGCGCGGCTCACCGCCATGCGCTCCATCCATGCCCGCATGCTGCGCGAGGCGATGGTGGTGCTGTCGAGCGAGAAGCTGCGCGACGAGGTGCAGGCGATGCAGGCGCAGATCAGCGCCTCGCTGTTCAACCTGGGCGCGAAGAAGGCCTTCATGGCCTTGTGCGACCGGTTGCGCGTGATGCTGGCCGATGCGCGCAAGCGCTGCGATGAGATCCACCAGATGCTGGCGGCGAGCTTCACGCAGCTGAACACCGAGTTCGGCTTTGCGCTGAACCTGGCCAAGGCGCCCAGCCTCGAGCGCTATTCGCGCGACCTCGACCTGATCTCGCGCAACTACAGCCAGTACCTCGGCCTGTCGCAGGCGCTGCGGCTGTCGGAGCCGCGCTTCATGGAGCAATTCCGCCGCATGCTGCTGTCGAAGCTGCGCGTCACCTTCGAGAACGCCAGCGGCGAGATCGAGCTGTGGAACAAGGGCGCTTCGGCGCAGGTGGACTCGCAACTGCGCGAGCGGCGCCGCGGCTTCAAGCGCCGCCGCGAGGCGCTGGAGCGCATCCAGGCCGCCGCCGGTGAGCTCGAGCAGCGCATCGAGGAGCTCTCGGTGCAGGACGAGCGCGACCAGCAGATGCTGGCGCGCATCGGCGAGCTCAGCGGGGCCTTGCTCGCTTGTGCGAACGCCGAGGTGCCCGCCGAAGCCCAGGCGGAGCCCGACGTTCGCCTTGACCTGCGCGAGCCGCCCGCGCTGACCCTCGTCGCCTCGCGCCGCGCCTGATGGGCCGCCGGGCTGCAACGGCCGCGGCGCCCGCCGAGGCCTCGGTCGACGTTCCTGCCGGCGTTGCAGATCGCGTGATCGCCTGGCAGCGCACGCACGGCCGCCATGCGCTGCCCTGGCAGCGCACGCGCGACCCGTACCGCGTGTGGCTGTCGGAGATCATGCTGCAGCAGACGCAGGTGAGCACCGTGCTGGCCTACTACGACCGCTTCCTGCAGCGCTTTGCCAATGTGCGTGCACTGGCCGAGGCGCCGCTCGACGACGTGCTCGCGATGTGGAGCGGGCTCGGCTACTACAGCCGGGCGCGCAACCTGCACCGCTGCGCGCAGGCGGTGATGGAGCGGCATGGCGGCGAGTTCCCGCGCAGTGCCGCGCAGCTGGCCGAGCTGCCGGGCATCGGGCGGTCGACCGCGGCGGCCATCGCGGCGTTCTGCTTCGGCGAGCGTGCTGCCATCCTCGATGGCAACGTCAAGCGCGTGCTGACGCGCGTGCTCGGCTTCGACGGCGACCTCGCCCAGGGCGCGCAGGAGAAGAAGCTCTGGCTGCAGGCCGAGGCGCTGCTGCCCGAGGGCGAGGGCATCGAGTCGTACACACAGGGCCTGATGGACCTGGGCGCCGGCGTGTGCCTCGCGCGGCGGCCGCAATGCCTGCTGTGCCCCTTGTCGCAGCCTTGTGTCGCGCGGCAGCAGGGCGAGCCCGAGCGCTATCCGGTGAAGACGCGCAAGCTCAAGCGCGGCCGGCGCGAGAACGCGCTGCTGTGGCTGAGCGCCGGCGACCGGCTGTGGCTGTCGCAACGGCCCGATACCGGCGTGTGGGCGGGGCTGTGGAGCCTGCCCGAATACGCATCGGCCGACGATGTGCGCAGGCTGACGCAGGGCTGGCCCGGCGAGGCCGAGGTGCTCGGCAGTTTCCAGCACGTGCTGACGCATTTCGACTGGCACCTGCAGCCGGTGCGCCATGCGTTGCCGGCGGCGCTGGAGGACCGCAGGCTGAAGCAGCTCGAAAGCCAGCTGCCCGAAGGCCGCTGGGTGCCGGTGCACGAGGCGCTGCAGATGGGCCTGCCGGCACCGATCCGCAAGCTGTTGCTTAGATGACGACACCCGGCCGCGGCGTACCGCGTCCACCCTCCGCGAGGGTCTGAGCCGTCTTGGGACGGCCCGGCGCCGGCTCAGCGCCGACTCAGCTGACCACGCCCTTGCCGCGCAGGTATTCGTCGACGAGCTGCAGCCTGACCAGCGGCTCGGTGAGCTCCATCAGCTTCTGCTTGGCGGCCAGCTGGATCGGCAGCAACTCGCACCAGCGGTTGGCTACCCAGCCGGCATCGTCGAAGCGGTAGGGTTCGACGAAGGGCGTGGCGCCCTGCTGCTTCAGCGTGGCGATGGCATTGGCCAGCGCGCGCACCGTGGGGATCAGCGGCTCGGTCGGCAGCATCTTGGGGTCGTTGTCGATCAGCTTGAAGCGCGCGCGCCAGAGCCCGTCGGGCTCCTGCACCGGCTCGCCGGTGCGAAAGCGCTGGCCGCCGAGGCAGCGCACGCGCAGGATGCCCGTCTGCTCGCTGTCGACATCCAGCACCTCGGCCAGCACGCCGCGCTTCTCGAAGCGCTGCGGCGCGCCGTCCTGCTTGACCTCGGTGCCCTGGCGCAGGCACACCACGCCGAAGGGCTCCTTCGTGCGCAGGCACTCGCTGATCAGGTCGAGGTAGCGCGCCTCGAACACCTTCAGGCTCAGCAGCCCGCCGGGGAACAGCACGCTTTGCAGCGGAAACAGCGGCAGGGTCTTGCGAGGGCTGCTGGTGTCGTCGATCGTCGAATCGGTGCTCAATCTCGGGCGTCCAGTTCGCGGTGCCGGATCAGCGTGACGGCGCGGCTCTTGAAGCGCTGCGCCAGCAGCTCGGCCACGTAGACCGAGCGGTGCTGGCCGCCGGTGCAGCCGATGGCCACCGTGAGGTAGCTGCGCTGGTCGTCTTCGAAGGCCGGCAGCCAGCGGTGCAGAAAGGCCTCGACCATGTCGAGCATCTCGGCCACCTCGGGCTGCTGCTTCAGGTAGTCGGCCACCGGCTCGTCGCGGCCGCTGTGCGGCCGCAGCTCGCGGATGTAGTAGGGGTTGGGCAGCACGCGCACGTCGAACACGAAGTCGGCATCGCGCGGCACGCCGTGTTTGAAGGCGAAGGATTCGAACACCACCGTCAGCGCATTGCCCTGGGCCTGCACGAGATCGCGGATCCACGCGCGCAGCTGGGCGGGCCGCAGCTGGCTGGTGTCGATCACGGTGGAGAGCTCGCGCAGGTTGGACAGCAGCTCGCGCTCGAGTTCGATGGCCTCGATCAGTGCGCGGCGTTCGTCGCCCGTGTCGGAGCCGGTCGCCTGCTTGGACAGCGGATGCGGGCGGCGCGTCTCGGAGAAGCGGCGCACCAGCGCATCGGTGCTCGCATCGAGGAACAGCGAGCGGATCGTGACGCCTTCGGCGCGCAGCTGCTCGATCAGCGGCAGCAGGTGCGGCAGCGAGCCGGCGCTGCGCACGTCCATCGCGATCGCGACGCGGCGCTCCTTGCGCTGCTGCTCCACGCGAAGGAATTCGCGCAGCAGCTCGGGCGGCAGGTTGTCGACGCAGAAGAAGCTGGCGTCTTCGAGCGCGTGCAGCGCCACCGACTTGCCGGAGCCCGAGATGCCGGTGACCAGCACGACCTCGCGCAGCGGCTGCGCCGCGGGTGCGGGAGTGGAGGCTTCGGTGTTCATGCGCGTGATCGCTTCTTGGCCGGCGTTGCCGAGGCCGTGGCCACCGACAGCAGCTCCTGTGCATGGGCAAGGCTGGTGCCCGACAGCCGTTCGCCGCCCAGCATGCGGGCCACCTCGGCCACGCGGGCCTCGCCGGTGACCGGTTGCACGTCGCTGGTGGTGATGCCGTCGACCGCGGCCTTGGACACGACGAAGTGATGGTCGGCGCAGGCGGCCACCTGGGCCAGGTGCGTCACCGCCATCACCTGGCGTTCGCGGCCGAGCTGCTTCATCAGCCGGCCCACGGTGTCGGCCACCGTGCCGCCGACGCCGGCATCGATCTCGTCGAAGATCAGCGTGGGGGCGCCGCTGCTGTCCCGACAGGTGGTGACGGCGATCGCGAGCGCGAGGCGCGACAGCTCGCCGCCCGAGGCCACCTTGGCCAGCGGACGCGGCGTGCTGCCTGCGTGACCAGCGACCAGGAACTCGGCCGACTCGAGGCCGAAAGACTGCGGCTGCTCCTGCGGCACCAGCGCCACGTCGAAGCGGCCACCACCCATGCCGAGCTGCTGCATGGCCTCGGTGACCATGTCGGCGAGCTTGGGCGCTGCAGCCTTGCGGGCGCGGCCGATGCGCGCGGCTTCGGTGCGGTAGGCCTTTTCGGCCTGCGCGAGCGATTGCTCCAGCGCCTGCAGGTCGGCGGCCGCATCGAGCGAGGCCAGCTCCTGCTTCCACTGGGCCAGCAGCGCCGGCAACTCGGGCGGCGGGCGCCGGTAGCGGCGCGCGAGGCTCATCCACGCCGACATGCGGCCATCGACCTCGGCCAGCCGCTCGGGGTCGAGCTCGGTGTGGTTGAGGTAGCCGCTGAGCGTGTGCGCCGCATCCTGCAGCTGCGCCTGCGCGCCCTGCAGCACCTCGATCACCTGGGCCAGGCGTTCGTCGTACTGTGCGACCTCGCCGAGCGCATCGACCGCGTGGGCCGCCAGTGCATCGGCATTGGTCTCGCCGTCGCTCACCGCATCGAGCGCGCCGCGGGCGGCATCGAGCAGGGCCTGGGCGTTGGACAGGCGCTGGTGCTCGGCGTTGAGCTCGTCCCACTCGGCATCGGCGGGAGCCAGCTTGTCGAGCTCGCCGATCTGCCAGGCCAGGCGCTCGCGTTCGCGCGAGAGCTCGTCCTGCTGGGTGCGGGCTTTTTCGAGCAGGTCGGCGGCGGCCTTCCATTGTTGCCACAGCTGGGCCAGCGTGGTGGTGTCGACGCCGGCCTGGGCATCGAGCAGCTCGCGCACCGAGGCCGGCCGCGTGAGGCTCTGCCAGGCATGCTGGCCGTGGATGTCGAGCAGATGGTCGGCCGCCTCGCGCAGCTGCGCCACGGTGGCGGGGCTGCCGTTGATCCAGGCGCGGCTCTTGCCCTGGGCATCGATCGTGCGGCGCAGCAGCAGCGTCTCGGCGCCGTCGGCATCGAAGCCGGCCTCTTCGAGCCAGGGCTTCAGCGAGGCCGGCACGTCGAACTCGGCGGTGATCTCGGCACGGCTCGCGCCTTCGCGCACCACGCCGGCATCGCCGCGGCTGCCGAGCGCGAGCTGCAGCGCATCGATCAGGATCGACTTGCCGGCGCCGGTTTCGCCGGTGAGCACCGAGAAGCCCGCGTCGAGCTCCACTTCGAGCGTCGGCACGATCACGAAATCGCGCAAGGCCAAGCGCTTCAACATCTCACGCCTCCCGCCGGGCCGTCCCAAGGGAGGCGTGCGCCCCCTCGGGGGGCAGTGCCGCGGCGAAGCCGCAAACGTGGGGGCTCAACATCTCAGACCACTCCCTCGTACCAGCGCAGCTTCCTGCGCAAGGTCGCGTAATAACTCCAGCCGCGCGGATGCAGGAAGCGCACCTTGTGCGCCGAGCGCCGCACGCGGACCTGGTCGCCGTGCAGCAGGCTGGCCAGGCTCTGCATGTCGAAATTGGCCGAGGCGTCGCGGCCGGCGACGATCTCGATCTGGATCTCTTCCTGGTCGGGCAGCACGATCGGCCGGTTGGACAAGGTGTGCGAGGCGATCGGCACCAGCACCCAGCCCGCGATGCCGGGGTGCAGGATCGGCCCGCCGGCCGACAGCGAATACGCGGTGGAGCCGGTGGGCGAGCCGACGATCAGGCCGTCGGCGCGGATGTTGGCGATGAACTCCTCGCCGATCTGCACCCGCAGCTCCACCATGCTGGCGGTGGCGCCGCGGCTGACCACCACGTCGTTCATCGAGACGCTCTCGAAGATCTGCTCGCCATCGCGCCACACGCTGCCGTCGAGCATCGAGCGGTGCTCTTCCTCGAAGTCGCCGGCGATCATCGGTGCCAGCGCCTCGCGGAACTGGTTGACCGGCACATCGGTGATGAAGCCCAGCCGCCCCTGGTTGATGCCCACCAGCGGCACGTGGTAGCGCGCCAGCTCGCGGGCGATGCCCAGCATGGTGCCGTCGCCGCCGACCACCACCGCGAGGTCGCAGGCGGCGCCCAGCTCGGCGGGCGTCATCGCGGCGTAGTCGGTCATGCCGGTGGCCTGGGCGGTGTCCCGCTCCAGCGAAACCTCGAGGCCCTGGCGCACCAGGAACTGGGCGATCTCTTCCAGCACCGGGCGGATGCCCTGGGCCTGGAACTTGCCTACGAGCGCAGCGTGTCGAAAGCGGGTCGGCATAGGGTAAGCAAAGTGTGCGAGGAATTACACCACAGGCATCCTTGCACCGGCCCGTGAGAGGCTGGCGGTAACACCCTGTGTTCGTACAATGAAAACCATGCTGGACGAGCGAGCGAAAACCCTGCTGAAGACCCTGGTCGAGCGATACATCGCCGAGGGCCAGCCCGTGGGCTCGCGCACCTTGTCGCGCGCTTCCGGGCTGGAGCTGTCGCCCGCGACCATCCGCAACGTGATGGCCGACCTGGAAGAGCTGGGGCTGATTGCCAGCCCGCACACCTCGGCTGGGCGCATTCCCACGCCGCGCGGCTATCGGCTCTTCGTCGACACCATGCTCACCGCGCGTCCGCCCGACATCGACCAGGTCGTGGCCGGCGAAGTGCGCGAGCAACTGCGGCCCGACCAGCCGCAGCGCGTGATCGCCAATGCGGCGCACCTGCTGAGCAACCTCTCGAGCTTCGTCGGCGTGGTCACCGCGCCGCGCAAGGCCTCGGTCTTCCACCACATCGAGTTCCTGCGGCTGGGCGAGAAGCGGGTGCTGGTGATCCTGGTGTCGCCCGACGGCGACGTGCAGAACCGCGTGATCTTCACGGCGCAGGACTACAGCCAGGGCCAGCTGATCGAGGCCACCAACTACCTCAACGAACACTACGGCGGCCTCACCATCGAAGAGGTGCGCGAGCGCCTGAAGACCGAGGTCGAGCAGCTGCGCGGCGAGATCGCGCAGCTGATGCAGGCCGCGGTCGATGCCGGCACCGAGGCGGTGGCCGACAGCCAGGAGCAGGTGGTCATCTCCGGCGAACGCAACCTGCTCACGGTGCAGGACTTCGGCAACGACATGGGGTCCTTGCGCAAGCTGTTCGACCTGTTCGAGCAGAAGACCCAGCTGATGCGCCTGCTCGACGTGTCGAGCCGTGCGGAGGGCGTGCGCATCTACATCGGCGGCGAGAGCCGCGTGGTGCCCTACGAAGAGCTCTCGATCGTGACCGCGCCCTACGAGGTCGACGGCCAGGTGGTGGGCACGCTGGGCGTGATCGGCCCCACCCGCATGGCCTACGACCGCATGATCCAGATCGTCGACATCACGTCGCGGCTGGTCAGCAACGCGCTGAGCCAGAAGTAGGCCCGCCTACAATCGCGGCTCTTCATCCCCCGTGGGCCGTTAGCTCAGTCGGTTAGAGCAGAGGACTCATAATCCTTTGGTCGTTGGTTCAAGTCCAACACGGCCTACCAATGAAAATGCCCCGATCAGGGGCTTTTTTCTCGTCCGCGCGCGACTGCAGGCTACACATAGGCTACGCCGGTAGCCTTGGACTTCGCCAAACGCAGCCTGGACGCTTGACCGCCTGGACCTGGGAACCGCACGTGTTCAACCGTCCAGGTGTCCGAGCTTCAAACGACGGGGAATGCAGCGTACGTCGCTTCGCGACCCACGCGAACACAGCGCCCTTTCTACGAAACGGCGCGGCGCAGCTCGCTACGCATTGCCGTAAAGCAGCCTGTCCAACGTCTTGCCCGGCTTGACGCCGCACGCCTCACACCAGCGGGCATACAGCAACACGTCCACAAAGTTTTCTCCGCGCTCCAGCTTGGAGACATAGGACTGACCTACTCCAAGACGTTCCGCTATCTCCACTTGCGTAAGCCCAGCTTTTCGCCGCACGTCCCTCAACAAGCCCCGGAGGGCTTGATAGTCAACGTGGTAGAGCGAGGCGGGCATAACCGCATGCTCTAGTCCGATTAGGAATAGTCCTAACACGACTATTTGAGCTAGTATCGAAACGCTAGGTCATGAGGCCTGCATGCACAACCGGATGAGGGATTAGCACCAATGAAGACCAAGGCAATCGCCTTCGCAATCGCCGCCCTGCTTACCGCCTGCGGCGGAGGTGGCAGCAGCGGCAACGACAACCCGAGCAGCGACAACGGAGGTGGCAGCAGCGGCAACGACAACCCGAGCAGCGACAACGGAGGTGGACCCGCGCAGCCGGCATCGCTGCAACCCACCCAATACGAGGTCTACAAATACGGGCAATCCGATGTGCTGTCGGGGGCTGGCGCCGTGTCTGCCGGCACCATGACCCTGGACGGCCCCAACCAGACGAAGCTGACCGCGACCAGCGGTTCCGACTTCATCGTGACGGCCAACAACTTCCAAGTCCTCAACCGCCGTGACGGCGCAGTGCTCATGCTGTGCGACTACAGCGCATTGGGCGACAAGACCCGCTACGTCGCGATCTCCACCGCTTCGCCGTCCGTGGCAACCGCTGCGGTGAAGGTCACCAATGTGGGCGAACTACTGGGCAAGTCGTTCTATCTCATCCGCAGTTGTTCATTCGTGGACACGAACGACAACCCACAGGGGCAAAGCACTGCGCCCACCAGCACGACCAAGAAGTACACCATCAACGCAGACGGCAGCCTGTCGGTGAACAACGGCAATACCGCATCGGCGGCCAGCTTCGCCAGCCTGATCGCCGGCAACCCGGTGAGCTTTGATGCCGAAGGGACCGACTACCTCACCTTCTACAAGTTCAATGTCGGCGGCAATCTGCGGTACTTCGCCGTCAGCCGCTTCATCCCCAGCGCCGGGGTCACCAGCGCGCCTGAACTCGCACTGTGGGTGATGGAGTAAGCACGATGAAGCTCCGAGTCCTTCTCTCATGCACCGTTGCCCTGCTGTCCGGTTGTGCGACCGGTGACGCTCAAAAGGCACTGGACGGCTTCAAGTCGGGGCTGATGGGCAACAAACCCATCCCTGCCCAAGTGGAGCCCAGCCCCCTCGCGGGCGTATTCGCCGAATCGGACGGGCAATGGCCGCGTGTCGCGCTGACCATCCACACCCTGCCGCCCGATGCCTATGTGGCCAGCATGGCAGCCCGCCTGCCGCCCACCTACTGCATGAATGTGTCGGCGGTCATCTGGAAGAACAGCAAGGAGTCGCGAACCGTGCCGCAGCACCCGTTCTGCCTGAACCAAGCTCCCGCCAAGTGGGTCGGCTTCGGCATGAGCGATTTCCTGCTGTGGTCCATGAGCGCGCACACCGGAAGCAGCACGGGTGCGAAGCGCACCAATGGACCGGTGCCGCCAGCCAAGAACTTTCCCGAAGGCTTGAAGTACGCCAACTTCCAACAGGGCAGGGGCGGCTATCTCTTCGCCGCACTGCTGGCGACGATGGGCTACGACATGTCCATCAACTCCAGTAGCGACCAACGCCTGTGGGTGGTGAGCCTGCCCGGACAGACCGACCTTTGAGGGGAAACCATGAAAACCGTACAAGGACCGCTGCGCATGCTCGGCAGTGCCACCAGCCGGGGCGGCGACCTCATCAAGTATTCCGTGGTGCAGATCGGCGACAAGACGCTCACCGATGTCAGCATCAATCGTAAGCTGGACAATTTCCTGCAAGCAGGGCTACAGACCACCGCTGACACCAAGCTGTGGATGGTTGGCGGCGACAGCGTGCTCGCGGTTCAGGTGGGCACGGGGCAGCGGTACTACTCCAAGATGAATCCAGCCTTCTTCGTGTTGGCCGTCATCACCATCGCCGTCATCTTCGGCATGTACTCCGTCAGCCCGTGGGTGAGCCTTGCCTTCGGCCTGTTCGCGGCTTGGACCCAATGGCGGCCCATCTACCAGTACCTGAGCCGCATCCCCGGCGAGGGAGGCGTGAAGGTTTGAGCAGCCCGATGCCAGACCTACTTATGTTTGATCAGGGCCAATGAAATGAGGGGCGTGGGGAACGATCAACGACGCCAAGTGACTACGAATGTCGCGAAGAATCTCGTCGGCGGTCTCGGGGCGTGCCTTGCATTTCGCGGCCCATCCTCGCCCTTCATGCAGCACGTCCCATCGCGGCCTAAGACCTTGATACCGCCCGCTTCCCGGATCGTGGTTGCCGAATCCATCTATGAACTGGTTCCACAGCGGCGAGAACTTAGCAATCATCAACGACTCGCCCAGGGGAATCCAGATCTCGTCCACTACGAGGTAGCGACAAGTGAAGTCGTCAATGGAAAGGTTCGGCGCGGCCCGGATGCTATCGGCATGCTCCTTGAGCCTATTGAACAAAGCATTAGACCGCAGCGGATCGTCTAGAGCCCGACCCTTTCGGCTTCCGCTCGGGACGGCCTTGCCAACATAAATCGGCACAACCGGGCGCTCAGGATCGGCGCGATTCGGGGCAGCAATCGGCTCATAGACCTCAAAGGAGCCGTGGTAATAAATCGCGTAGATGCCTGCACCCATGAAAGGCGCGAGCTTTCCCAGCGGCTCAGCCTTCCTCCCGACAAGAGCCTCGGCGACACTCGCGCCGAGGTTCTTCTTGTCCAGAGGATTGAAGGGAACTACCTTGGCGTTCACGCTGCGCCTCGCAGATGTTGCTGATCCTTGTTCAGTTGGTTCATCTGGGCAAGGGCGATTGCCTGTGCGACGGAAGATGCAACGAGCCGAGCAAGTGCAACCGGCACAGCGTTGCCAAGCTGTCGCATGGTTTCTGTCCAAGAGCCGTGGAACACATACCCATCAGGGAACGTCTGAATGCGCGCTGTTTCCCGAGCCGTGAAGTAGCGAACGCTTCCGTCGGGAAGGACCATCATGTTTTCACCTCCCGGCACGCCATGATCGCCCGCCTTGATGGTCTTCGCCGGCTGGTCCAGCGGGCTACCTGTATGCCCCGGGTAAACCTTAGCGCCTGGCTGATAGCGATGATCCCGAATGCGGGTCGCATGCCTTGATGTGGGCTCGGGGAGGTCCGCTATCGCATCGCGTACTGTCCGCCACGGGGCAGTGCTTGGCGCTGGACCAGCTTGCGTCAATCGGCGAACGCGGGCGGCAAGCTTGGCTGGCATTGCCGGTCGGTCCTTCGTGGCGATGCCATGTCTATCCCAGTATTCGCCGCTTACCCATTGCGAGTACAACAGCGCGTCTTCGCTGTGCGTCGGGTCAGGGAAGTGCCAGTCGGCCGCCAAGTCGGACCGAAAACCTACTATGAAGACTCGCTCTCGCTTCTGCGGAACGCCATAGTCAGCAGCGTTCACGAGAGTTGGTGTGACGTTGTATCGGAGGGCTTTGCTGTTCTTCTTTCCTGCGGTCTTCTCGGCTTGCAATCGCATCAGGTGGTCAAACCAAGACTCGCGCTTGCGCCGAGGCACCTCGGGGAACTCAAGTTGAAGGAGGATGTACTGGTAGTAGTTCGCGAAGGTGGAGCGGGTAAGGCCCTTGACGTTCTCAATGATGAACGCCTTCGGCCGCAAGGTCCGAACGATCTGTACCGTAGCCGGGAACATATCGCGGGAGTCGTCGTGCGCCTTGTGCTTGCCTCCCATAGAGAAGGGCTGGCAAGGCGGCCCGCCTGCTAGCAACTCAATATCCTGCGGAAGCGCCGTCCACTCAACGTCTCGCACGTCGCCCTCATGCAGGGGCCAGTCAGAAACAAGGGGAAAGCCCCGGCGCTGATTCTCGCGAACGGTATCGCAGGCCCACTTGTCCCACTCCACCACTGCGAGTGACCTGAAGCCGGCCAAGCTCAAGCCCATAGCCAGCCCGCCCGCCCCCGCGAAAAGCTCTACGGCACGCATCAGTACTCTCTCAATCGTCGTTCAAGAACCTCACCAGCCTGGAGGTAAGGCGAGGCATGTCCCTCAGTTCACATTCCCAAACCACTGTGGCAGCCCATCCGAGTTCTGCCAAGCCCTCAAGCTTGCGCACATCTCTCTGACGGTTGCCCTCTAGCTTGGGAAGCCAGAAGTCAAGGCGTGACTTCGGCAGCCGCGCAAGGTTACAGCCCTCATGGCGGTGCCAGAAGCACCCGTGCACAAAAACAACCTTCCGGCGCCCAGGAAACACGAGGTCTGGGCTTCCTGGCAGTCGTTTGTCGTGGAGACGGTACCGGTAGCCCAGCGCATGAAGGGCCTTGCGGACCTTCAGCTCTGGCTTGGTGTCTACGCCGCGCACCAGCGCCATGCGGGCAGACCTCTCTGGCGGTGTCAGGGTGTCCACGCAGGGATTGTCGCCGAGCGGCGCGGAAGCAGCTCAAGCGGGGCTATTCCGTTAAACCGACCCTGGACACCCGGACACCTGGACATATTCGGTATTTAGGCGAGTATTATTCGTGTCGCAGAAAATATTTTCACAAAATACCATAAAACCCCTTGACAAAATATTATCTTGTCCGCACAATCTCGGTTATCAACTAAACGAAGGAGGGATTATGAGGAGTTTCTTGATATGTCTGAACCGCCCCTGCGGGGACGAAATACTCGTCCGGGAGGGGCGGAATATTGAGCAGGTCATGGGAGAGGTGTGGGACGAGTACGAAGTGCCCGCCAACCACTACGCCTATGACTGGCACGAGATGCCACGCCACCAGCGAGACACCATAGCGAACGAGCCGGCACTGGCCTATTACCAAGCCTACGCCGGTCGGTGAATCAACCATTTCTGCCAACCCCGAATAGGTCGGGGTCGGCATTTCAACCCGCGATAACCGAAGAGGAGACGCGACAACCATAAGGAGAACGACATGTTCACACCAACACTCGGAGGGCAAAAGCTCACCAACGACATTCTCAGCCAAGGCCAGAACGAACTGGCCGAAATCACCGCGCAGGCGGCACCCATCACAAAATCCAGTCGGCGCTCGCTATCGGGATTGAGCAGCGAAGCCGAATACTCGCTCCAGTTCGCAGCCGACCCCAACATTGCCGAACTGGACGGCCAGCTCTACCGCTGGACGGGCAGCCACTGGGCGCATCAAAGCCCAAAGGAATTGACCCTTCATGCCTTCCAGTGGCTGCGCGCGCATTGGGGCGATAAAGCGACGACGGCGATGGCGAGTTCATGCGTGAGCGCGCTGACCCTTGAAGCGAAGCCCCTGCCACCCGCTCCCCAACAAACCATCATCCCCATGCGCGATGCATGGCTGGTGCTGGACGGCAACGGCAACTGGCACACCCAGCAGCCTGACCCCCGAATTGGCATTCGCCATTGCCTTGCTGTCCAAGGTCCAAGCGTCCACGGTCCCTATACGCCACAACCCGTGCCCGCAGACTCGCTGTTCGCGAAGTTCTTGGCGCACTCATTCCCTGACCCCGAGGTGCGCGAACTGCTCGCCGAATACGCCGGCTATACCTTGACCCATGACACCATCCTGCACACTTCGCTGTGGCTGTGCGGTCCCGGCGAAAACGGCAAGTCGGTGATGATGGACATCATCAGCGCGCTACATGCCAACGCGGTGCCCTTGCAACTGGAGAAGTTGAGCGGCTTCAACCTGCAAGGGCTTCTCGGCGCATCGCTGGTCACCTGCGACGAACTGCCCCACAAGCTGGACGAGCAGCGCTACAAGACCTTGGTGAGCGGTGGACAGATGAGCGTCAACCGCAAGTTCCTCGCGGACCTTGCCTACCGTCCCACAGCGAAGGTCATCGCCTGTGGCAACCATGTGCCAGCCATCCGCGACCAGAGCCACGGCTTCTGGCGCAGGCTGATGATCGTCCATTGCGATGCCGTCGTTGACGAGAAGACCAAGGTTGTCGGATTGGCGAACCTCATCATCAACAACGAGCTTCGCGTCGTGTTGGATTGGGCGCTCGCAGGCTGGCAACGTGTCGTCAAACGAGGCATGAAGTTCCATGTGCCCCAGCACTGCAAGCTCGCGCTTCAACAAGCCCAGTCCATGACCAACAATGTGCTGGCATGGATCGTTGACCAAGGGGTGTCCCTGTCGGCTACCACGCTCACAGCCAAGGACAAGCTGTACGCCGACTACGAAAACTATTGCCATGCCAACGGGACCAAGCCGCACGAGGGCAACGAGTTCTTCAAGCGATTGAAGACGGCATTCCCCGCGATGCAGGAGCACAAGAAGACAGTGAGCAGGCAGGGCAAGTCCGTTCGTGTTCGCCATGTCAACTTGGAGCTTCATGTGTATGCGCAGCAGGCACAGCCCGTGCAGCCGGCACCCGTGCGGACAGTGAGCGCGGACGACCAGGACGAAGGCTTTGACCCATTCGCATGGAAGAAGCCCCAGGTGCTTGACAAACAGGAAAAGTTTGTTAATCAGTAAGTGAAGAGTTCAAGCAAGGTCAACCAATCAGCACCCTCGCGGGTCTGATTGGTCCTTCTGGGGCGTTGCCCCAGACCCCGAGCTTCGCGAGGAGGACCAGCCTCGCACTGCACCCATAACAAGAACAGGAGGAAAACTATGGAGGAGCAAACCAACGAGAAGAAGAGCACAGGCCAGAGCGGACACGACGGCAACACCCAAGTCCGCAATCAGCGCATCTATCTGCGCGCCACAGCGCACGAGAAAGCCGAGCTTCGCAGGCTGGCCGGAGAAGCGGGCTTTGACAGCCTCGCCCCATTCGTCAGGCAACGCGCCTTGTACGGCACCGACGGTCCCTACGAGCGCAGCGGCGAACACCTTGCGTGGCTGGGCACCGTCAATCGCATAGCCAACTATATTGACGAGATCGCCAAGCACTTGGAGCAGGGCAAGAAGCCCGATGAGGATTTGCTGCTGCTGGTCATGCAAATCAGCGACATGGCCGAAGAGACCTTGAAAGAGGTCCGCATCTACAACGAGCGAGCCATCGCGGAAAGCGCATGATCGTGCGCATCTTCAGCACGGGGACGAGCAAGGGCGAGTCCCCCGTGAACTATCTGTTGAGCGCCAAGGACCATGCGGGCAATGCGCGTGCAGTCGCACCCGAGGTGCTGGCAGGCAAGCCCCGCACCACCATTGCGGTCATCAACAGCATTGCCCGGAAGTACCGCTATGTGTCCGGTGCCATCGCCTTCCGAGACAACGAGCACCCCACACGCAAACAGTTGCACCAGGTCATCCAGTGCTTCAAGGACACGATGTTGCCGGGGCTGAAGCCCGAGCAGTACAACAGCCTGTTCGTGCTGCACAAGGACAAGGGCAACACCGAGGTTCATTTCATCGTGCCGATGGTGGAGTTGACTACCGGCAGGCGGTTGAACATCCATCCGCCCGGCGAAGAGAACATCCGGTTGTACGAGCGATTCTCCCAGCAGATGAACCACCTGTTGGGCTATGAACAGGTGCAAGCCGACCCGCTCAAATTGGCGCTGAGCGACTTTGAACGCAAGACACCCGCCGGGCAGAAGGACAGGGCGGACAAGCTGTACTTGCACAAGCGTCTGACGCGCGCCATCCGCGCCGGTCATGTGCGCAACCGGGACCACCTGTGCGAATTTCTGCACGAGCAGTACGGGGTGGAAATCACCCGCAAGGGCGCGGACTACATCTCACTGCGTTTTCCCGGTCAGCAGAAGGCCAAGCGCTTCCGTGGTCCCTTGTACGAGCGCGGCAGCGACTACCGCAAGCTGCTGCTGTCGTCAGCCGGTCAGCCCGCGCGCTTGAGCAGTGACCAAGCCCGGGTTGTCCAGCAGGAACTGTCCGAACTCGTTGAGCGAAGAAGGCAGTTCTACGCGCACGCATTCAAGCCCAAGCAGATGAGGCAGTTCAAGCCTCGTGCATCGCTGGGCGACCACAACAACAAAAACCAGAAGAAGGAGAAACCCATGAAGAAGACACCACCCTTGAACATCACCAAGGCGATTGAAAGCGCCATGTCCGTCGCGCAC
Organism: uncultured bacterium; assembly: GCA_966212505.1. Classification (GTDB taxonomy): domain Bacteria; phylum Pseudomonadota; class Gammaproteobacteria; order Burkholderiales; family Burkholderiaceae_C; genus CAMLIZ01. The sequence continues at coordinate 20,859 of CBIHRS010000032.1, read as the reverse complement.
GAAGTGCGGCAGGAGAAGATATCGGCGAACCTCGCGAAGCCCAAGGTGTTGAACAACATCACGAGCATCCGCAACCGTGCGACGGCGACCAACGACGAGAAGCACGAGCATGCGGCGGCGGATGCCGTGCACGAGTTGGAAAATGCGCTCGGCGCACTGCAAACCGATGTGAATGCGGCCATCGCCGATGTGAGCAATGCGCGCACACCCACCGACAAGAGCAAGGCGGAAAGCCGGCTGGCGCGCCTGATGGAACAGAAGCGGCGGCTTGAAATTCTGCTCGCCAAGGCGAAGGTGCGCCAGCTCAACGTCACGGGCAAGGCATCGCGGTTCAAGCCCTGACCCCGCCTGTCCAAGCGTCCGGGTGTCCAGGGTCTGTTTTGACGGGCTTTGCACTTCAACCAAAGGAGAAACGATTGACCGAGCATTCACGCGCCGTCGCGAGCAAGGGCGGCTTCACCGTGTTTGAGTTGTTCATCCTGAACGACGATGGCAAGCCGAAGTCGGTAGGCTTTGGCGTATTCAGCAGCAGCGGTGCCCTGTTGGATTTCTACCCCACCGAGGGCGAAGCGCTGGACAGGTTGGACGAGTTGGCGCGCGACTACGACAGCCCATCGCCCTGACGGCTACACTGCGCCTCCCGTCGTGCGCTTCTCCCTCCCTCATTCCTCCCTATCGCCACGACGGATTCAGCCCATCGCTGGCGTTGCCTTTGGTGGGCTTTTCTTTGCCGGCTACCTGCCGGGCATCACCTGTTGAAGAGTCTGGGCGAGTTCCTCACCCGCCACGGGCTTGGTGAGATGCACATCAAAGCCGGATTGCGCGGCTTCAGCCTTCGCCTCGGCGCTGCATTGAGCGGTCAATGCGATGAGGATGACGGCTTGGGTCTCCGGATTCCGCCGCAGGGTCTGGGCGGCCCTGTAGCCGTCCATCACCGGCATGTTGATGTCCATGACGATGGCATCGGGCAGAAACGCCTCGGCTCGGTCCACCGCCTGTTGCCCATCGTAGGCGGTGTCCGTCAGGTAGCCCATGAACTCCAGCACCATGGCCAAGGTGTCCGCGCCGTCGCGGTTGTCGTCCACGACGAGGATTTTCTTGACGGAACTTGCCAAGCCGGGCATGCAGAAGACGGGCAAGCGTCATGCTGCGAAGTCAAGAATCAGATGGTGAACGGATGTCCTCGCCGCCGGACGGGCTCGGGAGCCAAGCAAAGGAATGCTTGGCCCGACCCCTGAAGCGTTGGGCTGGCTCTGGTCGCGTCAAGGGTTCGCTTCGCCGGGCTGCAAGCCCGCCCTTGACCCGCCCATATCCACCCTTTTGGGGGAGGGCAGGTTTCGTTTGTGCTGAGGCTTGTTACGGCCGGCGACAAACACGGCGCTCACTGCAAGGGTTGACAGGTGCATCGGCGCGGAAACGGTGGCGCTTGTCCATAGAATTTCGCCGCCAGTTTCATGTAAGGGAGAGAGTAGATGTCCAGACCATTCATTCGGATGGGGGACCGCACGACTCACGGCGGGACCGTCATCACCGGCGACGTGACATGGACCCTGTACGGCAAGGCCGTTGCTCGGGTGGGGGACTTGACGGTATGCCCCAAGTGCAGGGGGACGTTCGCCATCACCAGCGGCGCGGACAACATGACCATAATGGGTCAAGCGGTGGCGCGACAGGGCGACAAAACCGCATGCGGTGCCACGCTCATTGCCTCTCAGGCCACTGCGTGGTGGGACAACGAGAGCAGCGCAGGGCAAGGCAATTCAATGGCAGATGGCGCGCTGCAACTGGCGACCAAAGACGTGGCCCAGGAAGCGCCAACGATATGCCTTGAATGCTTGGCGAAGGCGGCGGCTGCCGGGTCGGCGATGGTCATAAGAAGTTAGCGATGACCGATGTTCTTGAACGGTTCCGAGCGCTCCATTCAGCTCAGGCAACCTTGAACCTGTATGCGCTGGTGGACGGCTTCCAGTACGAACGGCATACGGGGAAACGACTGGAGCATCGCCCCGACGTCAACAGACCCATCCTCATAGGCACCGAGGATGCGCCGCTCGCGCATGCCGGGCCGTGGCTGATTGATATCGGCAGGGCCGAGGAACAACTGGCTGAACTGCGCGACCTTGAGAACGCCTTGCCCTCGGTCTCATGGCTCATCACGGCGATTGACCTGGAAGGACTGGCGCAGCTTCTTCAATTGAAGCTGCATGCGCAACTCCCCGACGGAAGACAAGCGCTCCTGCGGTTCTATGACCCCCGCGTGTTGGGCAATCTGTTCCAAACCATGGACATTGAGCAGCGCGCGGAGTTCTTCCACCTCATAGACGAATGGCATTTCATCTACAACGGACAAAGGGTATGGACAGGGAGGGGCAATGCTCAAGCTCAGTGAAGGGCAGCTCGCCAAGTTGGACGAACTGGAGAAGATGCAGTACGTCGGCGAGGTGCACAACAGCATCATCAAGGACCATCCCGAATATGCCGGCGACACGACGCTGAGAGATCGGCTGGAACAGGCGTACCGGCATGCCGTCTTGCTCGGTTTTGTGAATGGCGAAGCCATCACGCAGTTCCTGTACTACGAAGCCTTTGCCCCTCGCTTCTATCGTGAGCCGGCAATCAATGCTTGGCTGACGAAGCCCGGGCAGCCCGTGGAGCAGCGGTTTGCCGACCTGCTGGCGAACATGAAGGCAAAGTTGAGGGACTACTGATGGCAGCACTGGCAGTACCAGTCATTGAGGGAGCGACGGCGGCGCTGCTGCGTGCGCTCGGCGTGGCAGCGGTTGCAACCGGTGCGGCTGCGGTCAACGAGGCGAAAAAGAAGGCCGAGTCGGCAGACAAGGCCAAGGAAGCGCCGATTGCCCAAGCAGGCACACAGGCGAGGACGAGGGACACATGCTCAAAGTGTCCGCCTGACTGCGGCTACATCGTGGAGCGCAACTGGAACATGTCCGACGTGTCCCGCGCGTATCAGGCGCGCATCACGGGCTTCGCGCCGTATACGGAGTGGAGCTTTGAGAACACGGACTTTGACGGCTTCAAATCGCAAGCGTGCTTGTTGCTGGAGGCGAAGGCAAAGTACGACCAGTTTTTCAAATCAGCCACCGAGCCCAAGTTCTTCTTCAAGATTACAGGCGCCATCAAGATCATGGCGCAGGCGCGCAAGCAGAGCACGGTTGTGTGGGCTTCGCCGCCGTCGCAACTTCACTGGCACTTCATGGAGCCCTTGAGCTTCGCCTACTTTTCCAAGCGCTTCTACAGCGCCCCATTTCCAATCGTTTGCTTCCTAACACCATGACTCGTTCGCTCATTGACATCACCGCCAACTTTCGGCTCGGGTCTGGAATGCAATCGGTAGAGGAGCAGTACCGAGACCTATGGCGTCTGGCGACAGCCCTTGAACCAATGGGCATCCCACTGGATGAATGGTTCCCGCCTGCCGACACAGAGGCAAACTCGTTGCTAAACAAGGCGTTTGATCCGTCAGGCCCTACTGCCGCAGCGCTCGCCATGGCGAAGGCTGAGAGCGCGAGCGGAGACGAGGCGCGAGGCTTGGGGGTGTGGAACGGAACAGACGAAGACGGGGCGATCGCGTTCACCACGATGGTGGGAGAAGGCCCGATGTTCTCCAACTTGGATTTCACCGCCAAGACCGTCAGGCCCCTGCTGGATTACCGAAACGTCGTAAAGCTTGTCCAAGCGATTGTCGCGATCTGGAAGCCTGTTGTTGTACAGGTTGACCCAGAAGGGTACTTTGATCGGCGAGTCTTTCCCGACCGTCCATCGGTCGGCTGGATGATCTACTTGCCATTTGAGGTGAAGGCAAATCAGGTTCCAGAAGCAGCCCACGTCATTCCTGTCAAGGACCAGCGAACGGAGGGAACAATCATCGTGTCGGTTGCGGACACCTTTGACAGTAGCAACACCGAGCATGTGCAGCGGGCGAACGCTATTGAGGTGCGTCTTGTAGACCAAGACTTGCTGCCCACGCGGATGCAGATGCTCCGCAACTTCTGACCGAATCCTAATGACCCCTCAAACGCTCGCACAACGCCAAGCGGCATTGAACGACACGCATGACCATGCGTTTTGTACATCGCTGCCGCTTTACGCACTGGTTGAGCGCAACCCCAAGCCCGACGATCCTGACTGGGCTGAGGTTGCCTGCCTGAACGCGCATGGCGTTGAAGGGATGATGGTCTATCTGTCGCCCATAGACGCGATGATTGACCTGCATTCGCGGAATCGTGAGGGGAGGCGATTCCAGCTCCAGCCCTTTGAAGCGCTCAACCCACGACCGTTCATAGAAGCGCGGGAAGGATGGTTCACGGTGTGTCCGGTCTATGGCTTTGCTGCACGCAACGGCCGCATGATGCTGGACGAAGATGGCGACCTCATGCCATTGACCAAGAGCCTGCACTTCCAAGTCAGCGATCCGGCGCAGCACTTCCACATGAACATCCCCGAGGACTTCATCGCCTCGGTCCGTCAGCTACATCGGTTGATGGACTACGCCGACTATCGGCGAGTGGCAGACGAGATGGCGGCGGATTCTCTTGCCGAACTGGAATGCCATGCCCGCGAAGCGCTGGAATGCGTGGAAGCCGGTGAGACGGGCAAGGACGGCATCACGCAGTGCGGGCTGTATGACCCGATTGAGGGGCGCTGGCGCATTGCCAGCTTCGCCGACGTGAGAGCCGTTCCGCACAAACCGCTCTAAACAGACCCTGGACACCCGGACACTTGGACATCAACGCCATCAGGAAGGAGAGCAACGAATGAGCCAACGAAACGACCAGATGAACCCTGTTGTCATCTTTGGTCTATTGCTTCTTGTCGGTATCGTCCTTGCCGTCTATCAGTTCCTCAAGGGCTGGGCCGAGTCATGGGGCTTGGATGTGCACTCGGTGTTCATGCTGTCGCTGGGGGCTATCGTCGTGATTGCCGCCGTGTGGGCAGGGCTTGGATGGGCGAACTTGGACAAGCACGTTGTGCTTCCGTGGATGTTGCCGCTGTACGGCTTTTTTACCTTGCCGGCGTTGGATGTGTGGGCGAGCCACCCGGTGGGACCGTCGTTCCTGCGCGAGGTTCAAGACCCCTCGTGGTATGGCACATGGTGGGGGCAGGCGCTCATCATCCTTGCTCTGTGTGGCGCTGCCTACGGAATCATGAAGGTGACGGAAGACAGCTATTGAACCGCCGTAGACCGGCTGGCGTGACTGTCCGGGTGTCCAAGTGTCCAGGGTCGGTTTTGACGACTTCCGCGCAGCACTAGACCCGAGCCGAGGCAGGGACGGGAGGAGCCTTTGCAGGCGTGGTGTGCATGGTCAAGTGGTGAAGGTGTGGTGTCAGGCTCACGAACTTCGCCGGATTCGCCACACGGTTGGCGAAGGCCTGCATTTCAGCGGCAGCACTGTCCCAAAACACGATGGATACCTTGTGCCCTGAGTCCAGCAGGTCCGCGACCACCGGCACATAGTCCTTGTCGCCTGCCACGAGCGTGATTTCGTCGTACCCCGTTTTGATGACGCCGGAGAACGCGTCCTTGCCGACGTGGTACGCCAACGCGGTGTCAATCTTCTTTTCGCGATTGACGATGTTGCGCTCGTAGAAATTGACCTGATAGCCGATCTTGCCAATGACTTCCCAGATTGGATGGCTCAACTCCGGCGACGAGGCCCACAGTTTCACATGGCCAACCTGCGCAGCCTTGGGGCTGGCGATGAACTGGTGCAGGTACCAGTAGTTCAGCTTCCATTCGCCATCAACCGTGTTTCGGCGCATCGCTTCCGCGAGGCTCTTGACCCCGTTGAGCCCTTGAGCGACAGCCGAGGCACGCTGCCCCTCAATGTAGACGTTGGAGTTGTCCACGTAGACGAAGTTTCGGGGCGGAAGGGGCTGGCTGGTCATGGGGTTAGTGGGTGCCGTTGTGGTCGGCATACTGCCACAAGTGCCCGCCCGGTAGAATGAATGCGTGCTACAACACCGATAACATCCCTGAGAGGGGCTGACGGAGGGGGCTTCTCTTCTCAGCTCGTGCAGTAGCAGCAAGGCCCTATCAGGGCCTTGCTTGTTTGCTGCGTACCCTGCTCCTTGTTCAGTCGCGCCGGGCGAGCGTGCGTACAAGGCTATCGTGCAGTTCCTTGGCTTGAACAAACCGGCACAGCACGGGCTCTCCGTAAGCTACTGCCGTCATGGTCTGGCTATCCATTGCGTGAAAGTCCAGGCCGCGAGCCGCGAACTCAAGCAGCAGGTCTCGCTGTTCATCTGGGGGGAAGGGGTACCGGGCGAGCAGATGAGCCAATGTGCCCGTTTGCCATTCGCCATTCAGGACAAAGGGCAGATGGCGATTGGGAAAATCATCCTTCGTGCCGCGTACAAGCCGCCTGTCGTCGCCCTCACTTCTGCACATCAAGTAGAAGGCGACGGGTCCATCCAGTTCACAGGCCAACACTTCCAATCCAGTCGCCTCCGTTTCCGTGGTTCCCCACAGCGCAATGCTGGTGAAGAGGTCCAATTTCTCCTCATCATGAAAAATGGTCGGTTGGACGAAGCATTCGCCCCAAGCCGATGAGAAGGAGAGGCGGTCAGCCTGAGTCGTGGACTGAACGGTGCGAGAAGCGATCCAGTCCCGCACGTCGCCCACCCGATACGCCACATGCTTCGGCTTGGATACGAACTTTGGTCCGGTCCCGTCAACTCGCCACTTCTTCAGCCGGTCCGGCGATTCGCCGATCCATTCAGCGAGCGTCTGCGTGTCAATCAGCTTCTCGGCATCCCACGAGCTATAGCCGCTAGAGCCTTCCTTCAACGCCTGAGGCGCGTGAAGTGATGAAAGGATTGCCACGACATGCGCCGTGGTCAGGGGGGTCTCAGGCGGTAGCGCCTTGAGTTTGAACAGAAGTTCGCTAGGGGTCATGCAACAACAGGGATTGACGTGTGCGTGCCTCGGTTAACAGCTTTGCCGACACTTGCATTTGTCCCGCGCGCGATGCGCAGGAAGAAGTCTTCCACTGTCTGCATCAACTCGCGCAACTCCTGTTCGTGGCGCACGAAGTAGTGTTCGTTGACGTCGCTTGCCTTGTGCTTCAAGCAGTAGTTGATATTCCGCACGTCCAGCTTCAGATGCCAAGCGGCCGTTGCCCAGGTGCGCCGAAGGTCGTGGTGCGACACCAACGTGCCGGAGGCCGCCGCGACCTGTTCAAAGTGATGTTGGCAGTCTTGGGTCACGTGACCGGTCTTGCTGTCGTCGTAGTCAAAGACATAAACGCCGCCATCCGCATTCTTCTTGAGGCGGCGGCGCAGAATGGCATACGTGAGTTTGGTCATGGGCAGCGTATAGGTTTCCCCGTTCTTCGTGTCGCGATAGTGAATGCGGCGCAAGTCCATCTCCACATCCGGCCACTTCAACGGCGCTGCATCAATGCTTCGCGCCGCCTGGACGAGCGAGAACAGCATGTAGTCAGATACCAGCCCTTCATGGAAGGTGTAGCCTTCCACTGCTTTCCACCATTCGCGAAACTCCTTCGGCCTGCGAAACTCAACCAGCCTCGTGCGGACGTTCGTCTTTTCCCATCGGTTCCTTGATGACAGGACGTCAAACGGATTCCGGTAGTTCTCCGTCACATCCAACTCGTCGCGTGCGATCAAGAAATTTACGGCCGAGCACGAGTACTTGAAAGTAAGTTGATGGGTTCGTCCTACAGGCTTCAGCACTCGTGGCGTGCGTGTTGGACGGGCACGCGAGAGCACATCAAAGCGGTCCAATACGTCCTGCCGCGAAATTTCGCGGAACGGGCGAGAGAGCCAGTCTGACAGCATCACTTCCATGTCATTGACCCACGCCCCATCGTCGCCTTGCTTGAGCGTCGTGACCTTGCGAGCGCCAAAGTAGCTGCGCGTGGTCTTCAAATCATGGCGAGTGCTTGCGGCGCCTCCTTTGTGCGACACGATCTGCTCGCGCTCGTAAAGGTCAAGCAGCCAACCGAGGGTCTGCTCCGTATGCGCGCGCTCTTGCTGCTTCGCTGCTCGCTGCTTCTTCTTCTCTTCGTTGGGGTTCAATCCATCCGCAATCTTGGCCAGTTCTTTGGCTGCAAGATCGGCGGCGTGCTTCACGGTGATGTCCCCGTATTTGCCCAGTGTGATGCGGACTGGAGCGCCACCATGCTTCGGGCGCGTATAAACGATGAACGTCTTGGTGGTGGCACCCACCCGTAGTGCCAAGTTCGTCTTCCCGGTGTCGTAGTACGTGACCTGCTTCCCGGGTGAGGCGAACGGGATTGCATCTAAGCTTGTCTTGTTGAAGGGGATGCGATTGGTGGCCGCCGGCGCGGACCTGGTGCCTGTCATACTGGAGTCCTTGTAGCCTGTCGTTGATGGAACGGTTCGCGTGGTAGCTGCCATTCTAAGGACGGCTAGGCTACAAGGCTACGCATAGGCTACGACGCAGCGGAACTGAACGGCACCTAACGGTACCCAGCGGCGCCGCCGGTCTGAGGAAAATCAACGACTTAGGCGCATTCTGTATGTCGCTAGGCTACCACGTAGAGGACTCATAATCCTTTGGTCGCAGGTTCGAGCCCTGCACGGCCTACCAAGTATCTACGCGGGGTGGTGGCCAGTGAGGCCCCTCCATACCAAATGAGCGAACGCACCTTGATGCCGGCTGACCAGCTTGCCGCGCTGCATGCTGAGCTCAGAGGTCTCATTGCCCTGAGCCGCCGGCGGGTAGCCAGCGCTGTCAACGTCGAGCTCACCCGCCTTTATTGGACTGTGGGCCAGCGTCTGGCCATGGAGGTGCTGGGCGGTGAGCGTGCGCAGTACGGTGCGCAGCTGGTGGACCGCCTGGGGCAGCAACTGGCTCAAGAGTTCGGTCGCGGCTTCGAGGCAAAGAACCTTCGCCGGATGGTTCAGTTCGCCCAGGTCTTTCCCGATGCAGAGATTGTCGCGACGCTGTCACGACAATTGAGCTGGAGTCACCTGGTGACCCTGCTGCCTTTGAAGACGGCCGAAGCGCGGCTGCACTACGCAAGCCAGGCCGCGCAAGAGCGCTGGAGCGTGCGCGAGTTGCGCGTCCAGATCGATCGCAAGGCCTACGAGCGGCAACTGATTGCCAGTGCCCAGAGTCCAGGGCCTGCCACCAATGACTCCTCCAGCGATGCCGACGCACCTGCCCTGGTCTTCAAGGATCCGTACTTTCTGGATTTCCTGGGTTTGCGCCAGGGGCATGACGAGGCCGATCTGGAGGCTGCGATCCTTCGCCAGCTGGAAGCCTTCATTCTCGAGTTGGGCCGCGGCTTTGCCTTTGTGGAGCGGCAAAAGCGCATGGTCATCGACAGAGAAGACTTCTATCTCGACCTGCTGTTCTTCCATAGGCGCTTGCGCCGACTGGTGGCCATCGAACTCAAGCTGGGGCGCTTCAAAGCGGCTCACAAGGGACAGATGGAGCTGTACCTCAAATGGCTTGACAAGTATGAGCGCCAAGCCGGAGAAGAGCCGCCGATCGGGCTGATCCTCTGCGCCGAGTCCAGCCGCGAACAGGTGGAGCTGCTGCAGATGCACAAGGACGGCATCACGGTCGCTGAGTATTGGACCGAGCTGCCGCCCAAGGCGGAGTTGGAGCAGAAGCTCCATGCCGCGTTGATGGAGGCCAGGGAGCGCATCGCTCGGCGTGGCCTGCTGCTTGGCGACACGCCAGGCAGCAACGAATGACGGTATAGCGTTTGCCTTCCACCTGAAAAGCCAAGGGTGGATCGCATGACAAATCTGTTTGTCGCTGTCGTCGATGCTTCAGGTCAAGTGGCGAGCACCAGCAGCCGCCTCGCCAAGCGCGATGCGATTGCCGCCTGCCTGCGCGGCGCCGAGGCCGATGAGGTCGAGATCGCCGTGGCCTATCTGTCGGGCGAGATCCGGCAGGGGCGCATCGGTCTGGGCTATGCGACGCTGAGCGGCTTGCGCGATGCGGCTGCAGAACAGCCGACGCTCGGGCTGCGCGAGGTCGACGCGGCGCTCGGGCGCGTGGCCGCCACCACCGGCAAGGGCTCGGCCGCAGCCCGTAGCGCCGAGCTGCGGGCGCTGTTCGAGCGTGCCACCGCGCCAGAGCAGGACTTCCTGCTGCGCCTGCTGGTCGGCGAGTTGCGGCAGGGCGCGCTCGAGGGCGTGATGATCGAGGCCATTGCCGCGGCGGCAGAGGTACCGGTGGCCGATGTGCGCCGCGCGGTGATGGTCACCGGCGACCTCCGTGTGACGGCCCGCGTGGCCCTCACCGAAGGTGCGGCCGGTCTCGCACGCTTTGCCGTCGCGCTGCACCGGCCGATCCAGCCGATGCTCGCGCAGCCGGCCGAGGACATCGCCGATGCGATGGCGCGGCTGGGCACGGCGGCCATCGAATGGAAGGTCGATGGCGCCCGCGTGCAGGTCCACAAGTCGGGCGGCGACATCAAGGTCTACACGCGCAACCTCAACGACGTGACCGACTCGGTACCCGAGATCGTCGAGGCGCTGCAGACCGTGCCGGCGCGCGAGCTGATCCTCGACGGCGAGGCGATCGCGCTCCTGCCCGGTGGTGCGCCGCAGCCGTTTCAGGTGACGATGCGGCGCTTCGGCCGCAAGCTCGACGTGGCCGCCATGCGCGCCGAGCTGCCGTTGGCGGTGTATTTCTTCGATTGCCTGCACCGCGACGGCATGCCGCTGCTCGACCGGCCGGCGCGCGAGCGCTTCGATGCGCTGGCCGCCGCGTTGCCGGCGCCGCTGGTGATCCCGCGGCTGATCACGGCCGATGTGGCGGCGGCCGAAGCCTTCTATGCGGACACGCTCGCACGCGGGCACGAGGGCGTGATGGCCAAGGCGCTGGATGCGCCCTACGAGGCGGGCGGCCGCGGCGCGAGCTGGCTGAAGGTCAAGCGCGTGCACACGCTCGACCTGGTGGTGCTCGCCGCCGAGTGGGGGCATGGCCGGCGCCACGGCTGGCTTTCCAACCTGCACCTGGGCGCGCGCGATCCGGCCGGCGGCTGGGTGATGCTGGGCAAGACCTTCAAGGGCATGACCGATGCGCTGCTCGAGTGGCAGACGCGCGAGCTGCTGGCGCGCGAAGCCCGCCGCGAGGGCCACATCGTGCACGTGCGGCCGGAGCTCGTGGTCGAGATCGCGTTCAACGACATCCAGGCCAGCCCGCAATACCCGGGTGGGCTGGCGCTGCGCTTCGCGCGGGTCAAGGGCTACCGGCCCGACAAGCGGGCCGGCGAGGCCGACACGATCGAGACGGTGCGCCGGTTGTACGCCGCGCAGCAGCAGGCGCCAGCCGGCGAACGCTGAACCGCGAGCTCACGGCATGGCCGCCGCCGGCTCGCCGGTGCGGCTGGCTGCATGGCTGCGGCAGGTCTCGAGCGTCAGGGCCTGCCCGTCGTGCGAGAGCTGGGTGGCGGCCGCCTCTGCCGCGTGCGCGGCCGATGCCACGATGCGGTCGAACATCTCGGCTTCGTAGGCGATGACCGCGCGGTCTGCGTCCTCGGTGTCAGCCAGCCGTTGCGCGAGCTCCAGTGCGTCGCGCATCGCGTTGTTCACTCCGTCGCCGCCAAAGGGCGACATCACATGCGCGGCGTCGCCCAGCAGCGTGAGCCCGCGCCGGTGCGTCCAATGGTGGCCGACGGGCAGCGCGACGATGGGGCGCGGCACGAAGCAGTCGTTGCTGGCCTCGAAGATCGTCAGGATCTCGGGGGCGAAGCCGGAGAACTCCTGGCGCAGGCCGTGGCGCACCGCGGCGGGTGAGCTGAAATCGAAGCGGCGCTCCGTCCAGCCGATGGGCACCCGGAAGATCGCGTAGCCCCGCAGGTGCGAGTGGCCGTTGCGCTGCACGATCAATGCCTTGCCGTCGGCCTCGACACCGAGCTTGCCGCGGCCCACCAGCCGTGCGATGGCGGGATGCGCATCGTCGACCTCGTCGATGCCGAACTCCAGCAGCGTGAGTCCGCTGTATTGCGGCTGGTAGCGCGAGAGCAGCGGCCGCAGGCGCGACCACGCGCCGTCGGCGCCGACGACGAGGTCGAAGGGGCCCTCGCTTCCATCATCGAAGTCCAGCGTCCAGGTGCCGTCGCCCGCCGGGCGGGCCTGCTGCAGCGTGCGGCCCCATCGGACGCAGCCGGGCGGCAAGGCGTGCAGCAGCAGGTCGCGCAACGCGGTGCGATCCACCTCGGGGCGGTTGCCGGCGGCTGCGTCTTCATCCTCGAACAGCACGCGGCCGGTCTTGTCGACCAGCTTCGTGCCCTGGTCTTCGTAGCGGGCGATGGCGCGGAAGCCGGCCGAGAGCCCGGCCTGCTCGATCGCGAGCAGGCCGGCATCCTCGTGCAGGTCGAGCGTGCCGCCCTGGGGGCGGGCGAGTGCATGTTCGTCGCGCTCGAACACGGTGCAGGACAGGCCGCGAACGTGCAGCAGCCGGGCGAGCGTGAGGCCGCCGGGGCCGCCGCCGACGATCGCGATACGGAGATCTGGGTGCATGGGTGTCAACAAAATAGATAGGCGCCTATTTACATTAACATAGGCGCCTATCCAACACAATCGCTGCCATGGACAAGGACCGGAATCCGCTGAAGCTCGTCGGCCTCGTGAACCGCACGTTTGCCCGCCTCGTCGATGCGCCGCTGCGCGAGCTCGGTTTCGCGATCGGGCAACTGCCGGTGCTGGTGTCGCTGAAGAAGCACGGCGCGCTGCCGCAGGCCGAGCTGGCGCGCATCGCCCGCGTGGAGCAGCCGAGCATGGCGCAGCTGCTCACGCGCATGGAGCGCGATGGCCTCATCCGGCGCGAGCCCGACCCGGCGGATGGCCGCAGCCGGCTGATCACGCTGACGGCGCAGGCCTCGCGGCAGATGCCCAAGGGCAAGGCGGTGATGGACGCCACCTGCGAGCAGGCACTCGCCGGCTTCAGCGCCAAGGAGCGGGAGCAACTGGCCGCGCTGCTCGAACGCGTGCTCGCCAACCTCGAGGGGCCCGACGGGCCAGGCGGCGCGCCGCAGGGCTAGACCTGCCCGTCCTTGTAGTAGCCGCTCTCCACCAGCGCGGTGCGCCAGTTGCTGCGGTCGACCAGCAGCGGCTTCAGCAGGTAGGCCGGCACGATGCGCACGCCGTTGTGATAGGTCTTCTCGTCGTTGATGGCGGGTCGCCGGCCCGAGACGATGTCGTGGACCATCGTGGCCGTGAGCCGCGCGAGTTCGCGCGTGTCCTTGAAGACCGTGGACGACTGCTCGCCGCGCACGATCGCGCGCACAGAGGCGAGCTCGGCATCCTGGCCGGTCACCACCGGCCAGGGTTGCGAGGGTTGGCCATAGCCCGCGAACTTGAGGGCGGCCAGCAACTCGACGCTGATGCCGTCGTACGGCGACAGCACCGCATCGAGCCGGCGCTTCGCGTAGGTGGTGGAGAGCAGGCCCTGCAGCCGCGCCTTCGCCAGCGCGCCGTTCCAGCGCGCGGTGGTGACTTCGTTCAATGCGGTGTGGCCCGAGGCCACGGTGAGCGCGCCCGAGTCGAGATGCGGCTTCAGCACCGACATCGCGCCATCGAAGAAGAAGCGGGTGTTGTTGTCGTCGGCCGAGCCGGCAAACAGCTCGATGGTGCAGCGGCGGCCGCTGTCGAGCTGCAGCCGCTGCACGATGTCGCGGGCCTGCAGCACGCCGACCTGGAAGTTGTCGAAGGTGGCGTAGTGGTCCACATGCGCCGAGTTGCGGATCAGCCGGTCGTAGGCCAGCACCTTCACGCCGCGCTGGCCGGCCTCGTCGAGCACCGGGCCCAGTGCGGCACCGTCGATCGCGCCGATGACCAGCAGCTTCGCGCCATGCGCGAGCATCGTGCGCAGCTGCGCCACCTGGGTCTGCACGTCGTCGTTGCCGTACTGCAGCTTGGTGCGGTAGCCGAGCTGGTCGAGCGCGCGCATCATGCCCAGGCCGTCGTAGATCCAGCGCAGCGACGACATGGTCGGCATGGCCAGGCCGATCAGGCCCTTGTCGGCCGGCAGGGCCTGCACGCTGCGGGCCGCGGCGGCCGAGGCGATCAGGGTCAGCAGGGCCCGCCGGCGCGCGGACGGGAATCCTCGGTGTGCTTGCATCGGTGGAGGTCGGGTTCGAAAACGCGCGAGATGCTAGGCAAGGCGAGGGCGGCCGCCTAATGAAACTTCGGGCGCGCGGCATGCGCTTTCTCGCATCGAGGGAAACCCGGGTGGCGGCGGCCGCGGCCAGATCGACTTTGCTATCGGTCGCGGCGGGAATTTCATTGGTGGCGCCGTGCCCGCGTCCCTACGATGGGCGAGCGGTAGGCCATGGGCGGCCCGCCGCCACACGGTAGTTCTCATCCAGGAGAGCGATTGGCGGTGCCTGCGAAGGCGCCGCCTTCTTTTTGGCGGGTTCGCATCGACAAAGTTTAAGATGCGAACAAATAGCCACGCCTCACGCCTCCATGACGATCACCGGCGACCAGAGCCTGCTCAAGCGCATCAACAGCCTGGCGCTGCTGCGCATCGTGAAGGGCGAGGCCGGCCTGTCGCGTGCCGAGCTGGCCAAGCGCAGCGGCCTCACCAAGTCGACCGTGAGCCTGCTGGTGCAGGAGCTGATCGACGAGGGCTGGCTGTGTGAGCGCGAGACCATGGTCTCCGGCTCGATCGGCCGCCGCCCGACGCCGCTGCAGCTCGACCCGTCGAGGCTGGCGCTGCTGGGCGCCGAGATCGGTGTCGACTACCTCAACGTGGTGGCCTGCAACCTGCAGGGCGAACTGCTGGACTCGCGCATGCAGGAGTTCGAGCATGCCGACCTGCCGCGTACGCTGCAGGCGCTGGCCCGCATGGTGGCCGAGCAGCACAAGGCGCTGCGCCGGCAGGGCCGGCGCGCGCTGGGGCTGGGCGTGGGCATTCCCGGCACCGTGGACGCACGCGGCCAGCGCATCGGCGTGGTGCCCAACCTGGCCTGGCATGACCGCGAGATCCATGCGCCGCTGGTGAGCGCGCTGGCCAAGGCGGGCGTGCAGGACGTGCCGGCCACGGTGCTCAACGAAGCCAATGCCGCCGCGCTGTCGGAATACGTCTTCGGCCCCGGCCATGCCTTCGATTCGCTGGTGTACCTGAGCATCGGCATCGGCCTGGGCGGTGGCATCGTGCTGGGTGACCGCCTGCATCTCGGGCACGACGGCGCGGCCGGCGAGGTGGGCCACACCATCCTGCAGCTCGACGGGCCGCTGTGCCGCTGCGGCGCCCATGGCTGCGCCGAGAGCTTCGTGTCGCAGCGGGCGGTCAGCCTCGACCTCACCGGCGCGGCCAGCCCGATCCTGCCGATGGCCGAGCTGGTGCGCCGGCTGCAGGCCGGCGACGCCGCGGTGGCCCATGCGGTGCAGCGCGCCGGGCGCTACCTCGGCATGCTGATGCACAACCTGTGCAACACGATCGACCCGGCGGTCATCGTGCTCGGCGGGCCGATGGGCCAGCTCGGCGAGCCGTTCTTCGGCGCGGCGCAGGCGGGCTTCGAGGCCCTGCGCGGCCGCTATCACTTCCACACCACCACCGTGCGCCAGTGCCGCTTCGGGCTCAATGCCTGTGCGGTGGGCGCCGCGGGCGCGGTGCTGCACGGCGCGCTGCTCGGCTGAGCCAATCCAACCCTTCTTCGGGTTTCTGCCCGGATTGACGTTCCGGCGCTTTGTCTTTATTGTTCGTTCGTCGATCAAACTAATGGTCGACCTACACACGAACGACGGAGACTCCCCATGACCCTGACCCGTATCGCCGGCGCGCTGATGCTGACCGGCCTGCTCGCCACGCAAGGCATCGCCCACGCCAAGGACCTGGTGGTCGGCGTGTCGTGGTCCAACTTCCAGGAAGAGCGCTGGAAGCGCGACGAATCCGCGATCAAGGCCGCGCTGCAGAAGCTGGGGGCCAAGTACATCAGTGCCGATGCGCAGGGCTCCAACGAGAAGCAGCTGGCCGACATCGAAGGCCTGATCTCGCGCGGCGCCAACGCGCTGATCGTGCTGGCCTACGACGCCGATGCGGTGCTGCCCGCGGTGCAGAAGGCCAAGGAAGAAGGCGTGCCGGTGCTGGCCTACGACCGGCTGATCCAGGATCCGGGCGTGCTGTACCTCACCTTCGACAACATCGAGGTCGGCCGCATCCAGGCGCGCGAGGTGTTCAAGGTCAAGCCGGCCGGCAACTACGTGTTCATCAAGGGCTCGCCCACCGATCCCAATGCCGACTTCCTGCACAAGGGCCAGCTCGACGTGCTCAACGGCGCCATCAAGGCCGGCAAGATCAAGGTGGTCGGCGAGCAGTACACCGAAGGCTGGTCGCCCGAGGTGGCGCAGAAGAACATGGAGCAGATCCTGACGAAGAACGCCAACAAGGTCGACGCGGTGGTCGCCTCCAATGACGGCACCGCCGGTGGCGCGGTCGCGGCGATGAAGGCGCAAGCCCTCACTGGCGTGCCGGTCTCCGGCCAGGACGCCGACATCGCCGCGCTCAACCGCGTGGCGCGCGGCGAGCAGACCGTCACCGTGTTCAAGGACACGCGCACGCTCGGCGAGGCTGCCGGCCAGTTCGCGGTGGCGATGGCCAAGGGCACCAAGCCCGGCGCGGTGAAGGGCGCGGCCACCTGGAACGGCGGCAGCAAGAAGATCGCGATCTCGTCGGTGTTCCTGAAGCCGGTGGCCATCACCGCCGACAACCTCGGCTATGTGATCGATGCGGGCTGGGCCAGCAAGGCGCAGGTCTGCGCCGGCGTCGACTCCGCCAAGGCGCCCAAGGCCTGCAAGTGAACGCACTGTTCCAGAAGACGGGCTTCGACCCGCGCTTCAGCTCGATGGTGCTGGTGTTGCTGGCCGTGTGGGCAGGCCTCAGCGCGCTCACCGGCGGCGTGTTCCTGTCGCCGCGCAACCTGTACAACCTGTCGATCCAGACCTGCGTCACCGGCGTGATGGCCTGTGGCATGGTGTACCTGATCGTCGCGCGGCAGATCGACCTGTCGGTGGGGTCGCTGCTGGCCTTCACCGGCATGCTGATCGCGTACACGCAGGTGCAGGTCTTCCCGCCCGAAGCCGGCTGGGGCTGGCCGCTGAGCCTGGCCCTCGGCATCGCGGCCGGGGTGGCGGTGGGAGCCTTCCAGGGCTGGTGGGTGGCCTACCGCCAGGTGCCGGCCTTCGTCGTCACGCTGGCGGGCTACCTGATGTACCGCGGCGCGGCTTTCCTCGTGGCCGACGGCCAGACGATCGCGCCGCTGCATCCCACCTACCAACTGCTCGGCGGCGGCCTCTCCGGCTCGATCGGCGTGACCGCCAGCTGGGTGCTCGCGGCGCTGGCCTGCGCCGCCGTGGCGTGGCAGCGCTGGCAGGCCCGCAGCACGCGGGCCCGCTACGACGCGGCCCAGCCGCCGGTGTGGGCCGATGCGCTGCGCGTGGCGTTGCAGTGCGGCGCGATCGTCGGCTTCGTCGCGGTGATGAACAGCTACACCAGCCTCGATGCCGACCACCAGCGCGTGGGCAAGGGCATCGCGGTGCCGGTGCTGATCCTGATCGGCGTGGTGGCCGCGCTCACCTTCATGTCGCAGCGCACCCGCTTCGGCCGCTACGTGTTCGCCTTCGGCGGCAATCCCGAGGCGGCGCTGCTGTCGGGCATCCCCACGCTGCGGGTGCAGCTGTACCTCTTCATGCTGATGGGCGCGCTGGCGGCGCTGGCCGGCATGATCACGACCGCGCGCCTCAACTCGGGCGCCAACTCGATCGGCCAGATGGCCGAGCTCTACGTGATCGCGGCGGCGGTGATCGGCGGCACCTCGCTGTCGGGCGGCGTCGGCTCCATCCCCGGCTGCATCGTCGGCGCGCTGCTGATCCAGAGCCTGGACAACGGCATGGTGCTGCTCGATGTGGGCAGCGCGAAGCGCCAGATCCTGATCGGCCTCGTGCTGATCGCGGCGGTGTGGTTCGACGTGGTCTACAACCGGAAGGCGGCCCGATGAACGGCAGCGCACGATCCACGGCGCCGCTGGTCGAGGTGCGCGGCGTCAGCAAGCATTTCGGCGGCGTGATGGCGGTCGACGGCGTCGACTGTACGCTGCACGCCGGCGAGGTGGTGGGCCTGCTCGGCCACAACGGCGCCGGCAAGTCGACGCTGATCAAGATGCTGTCGGGCGTGTATCCGCCCGACAGCGGCGAGATCCGCGTGCATGGCCAGCCGGTGCGCTTTGAGAGCCCGCGCGATGCGCGCGCGGCCGGCATCGAGACCATCCACCAGACGCTGGCGCTGGCCGACAACCTCGATGCGGCGGCCAACCTGTTCCTCGGCCGCGAGCTGATGACGCGCTTCAACACGCTCGACATCCCGCGCATGGAGCACGAGGCGCGCAAGGTGATCCACCGGCTCAATCCGCACTTCACGCAGCTGCACAAGCCGGTGCGGGCGATGTCGGGCGGCCAGCGGCAGACGGTGGCCATCGCCCGCGCGCTGTACTTCAACGCCCGCATCCTGATCATGGATGAGCCCTGCGCCGCGCTCGGGCCGGCCGAGACGCGCATGGTCATCGAGACCATCCAGCGCCTGAAGGCCGAGGGCATCGGCATCTTCCTGATCAGCCACGACATGCCCGACGTGTTCGAGGTGTGCGACCGCGTCACGGTGATGAAGAATGGCCGCGTCGTCGGCACGGAGAACGTGGCCGACGTGACACACGACGACGTGCTGGAGATGATCATCCTCGGCCGCTCGCCCGAGCGGCGCCATTCGCAGCCGCCCGCCAGGGTAGCCGCCACCGGCTGAACCTCTCACGAAAGACTCCACCGATGTTCCTCGGTATCGATCTCGGCACCTCCGAAGTGAAGGTGCTGCTGCTGGACCGCGCCCATGCGGTCGTCGCGAGCGCAAGCCATTCGCTGGCGCTGCACCGGCCGCAGCCGCTGTGGTCGGAACAGCATCCTGCCGACTGGTGGGCCGCCACCTGCGCGGCACTCGACCGGCTCGCGGCCGACCAGCCCGACGCGATGGCGCAGGTCGAGGCGATCGGCCTGTCGGGCCAGATGCATGGCGCGGTGCTGCTCGATGCGGCCGACGAGGTGCTGCGCCCCGCCATCCTCTGGAACGACGGCCGCAGCGGTGCCGAATGCGCGCTGCTGACGCAGCGCGTGCCCGATCTCGCGCAGCGCACCGGCAACCTTGCGATGGCCGGCTTCACGGCGCCCAAGCTGCTGTGGGTGCAGGCGCACGAGCCGCAGGTGTTCGAGCGCGTGGCCTGCGTGCTGCTGCCCAAGGACTGGCTGCGCCTGCAGCTCACCGGCGAGAAGGTGTCGGAGATGTCGGATGCGGCCGGCACGCTGTGGCTCGATGTGGCGCAGCGCGCCTGGTCGCTGGTGATGCTGGAGGCCACCGGCCTGTCGGAGCGCCAGATGCCGCGTCTGGTCGAAGGCAGCCAGCCCGGCGGCGAACTGCGCGGCGCGCTCGCGCAGCGCTGGGGCCTGCGGCCCGGCATCGTGGTGGCCGGTGGCGGCGGCGACAACGCGGCCAGCGCGGTCGGCATCGGCGCGGTGCGGCCGGGCGAGGGCTTCCTGTCGCTCGGCACCTCGGGCGTGCTGTTCGTCTGCAACGACCGCTTCCGCCCCAATCCCGCCTCGGCGGTGCATGCCTTCTGCCATGCGCTGCCGGCCCGCTGGCACCAGATGAGCGTGATGCTCGCAGCGGCCAGCAGCCTGAGCTGGGCCACCCGGCTGACCGGCCAGCCCAACGAAGCCGCGCTGCTGGCCGAAGCGGCCCGGCTCGACGAGGCCGGGCGCCGCACCGCGCCGATCTTCCTGCCCTATCTGTCCGGCGAACGCACCCCGCACAACGACCCGCTGGCCAGCGGCGTGCTGTTCGGCCTGCGGCCCGTGCACGGTGCCGGCGCCATCGGCCATGCGGTGATCGAGGGCGTGAGCTTCGGCCTGCTCGACGGCCTGGCCGCGCTGCGCGAGGCGGGCACGCAGGTGTCGCGACTGTCGCTGGTGGGCGGCGGCGGGCGCAGTGCGCTGTGGGCGCAGATGCTGGCCTCGGCGCTCGACCTCGAGATCGTCACGCACGTGGGTGGCGAAACCGGCGGCGCGCTCGGTGCGGCCCGCCTCGCCTGGCTGGCCACCGGTGCCGCCGAGGCCGAGGTGTGCGTGTCGCCCCCGGTGGCCGCCACCTACCACCCCGACCCCGCCGAACGCGAGCGGCTGACCGCGCGCCATGCGCGCTTCCGCGCGCTGTACCCGGCGCTGCGAACCTCATTCCAACAGGAGCTTGCATGAGCTACTTCGAACACATCGCCCCGGTCCGCTACGAAGGGCCGGCCGCCGACAACCCGCTCGCCTTCCGCTGGTACGACAAGGACCGCATCGTGCTCGGCAAGCGCATGGA
The DNA here is from genome assembly GCA_966212505.1 of uncultured bacterium. Taxonomy (GTDB): domain Bacteria; phylum Pseudomonadota; class Gammaproteobacteria; order Burkholderiales; family Burkholderiaceae_C; genus CAMLIZ01. The sequence continues at coordinate 485 of CBIHRS010000032.1, read as the reverse complement.
AGACCACCTGCGCTTCGCCATCTGCTACTGGCACAACTTCGTGTGGACCGGGCTCGATCCCTTTGGCGGCGCCACCTTCGAGCGGCCCTGGTTCGAAGGCGGCAGCCCGATGGCGCTGGCCGAACGCAAGGCCGAGGCGGCCTTCGATTTCTTCGCGAAGCTCGGTGCGCCGTACTACTGCTTCCACGATCGCGACGTGGCGCCCGAAGGCAGCACCCCGCGCGAGAGCCTGCGCAACTTCCAGCAGATGGCGGAGCGGCTCGCGGGCCACCAGCAGCGCACCGGCATGAAGCTGCTGTGGGGCACCGCCAACCTGTTCAGCCACCGCCGCTTCATGTCGGGCGCGGCCACCAATCCCGATCCCGAGCTGTTCGCCATGGCCGCGCTGCAGGTCAAGGCGGCGATGGATGCCACGCTGATGCTGGGCGGTGAGAACTACGTGCTGTGGGGCGGCCGCGAAGGCTACGAGACGCTGCTGAACACGC
>CBIHRS010000031.1:0-52134 GCA_966212505.1 uncultured bacterium | reverse complement strand
TGCGCACACTGCAGGAGCTGGAGCCGCGGCTGGGCTTTGCGCGCCAGCTGTTCAACGATGCCGCGCAGGCCTACAACGAGGCCGCGCGGCAGTTCCCGACGCGGCTGCTGACGCACCTGTTCGGCTTCGGCACCGCGGGCAGGTTGTGACTGCTGCGCCTCGCGCGCCGACCCGGGCGCCGGGCCGCCCCAAACCCGGGTCGGACCCTCACGGAGGGTCGCCGCGGTAGTCCGCGGCGGGGTGCCGACATTTCAGAACTTTGCGGGCGGCAAATTCTCTTCGTCCACCGGCTGGCACTGCATCTGCAGCGTGGCCAGTTGCTGGTGGTCGGGGTTGAGCATCTCGCCGGTGAGTCCGCCCGATTGCCTGTCGATCGACAGGCGCACCGTGGTCACGCGCTTCAGGTTGGGCTGCCACACGAACAGCGCGCCGCGCCACCAGTCGTAGATGGCGGTGCTGTGCGCATGCGGCACCTTGTAGGTCATGCTGTAGGCCATCGGCGACACGTCGTACTTCAGGCGTTCGCCGACCGGCAGCGCATCGGCCTTCTGGATCAGCGCCGTCTGGTTGTTGTCGCGCAGCGCAAGGTGCAGCTGGCTGTTGGTGGACCCGCCACCCGCCGCCGTGACCTTGCCCTGGCATTGCAGGAAGAGCGAGAACTCCGCCGCGCCGGCACCGGCAGCAGCCGTGCAGAGCACGGCCGCCGACAGCGCGGCGGGGAGCAGACCGGTGAGCGTGATGCGCTTCTTCATCCGTGGCCTCCCTGCGAGCGTCATTGCTTCTTCTTCTTGCCCACTTCGGCCGAGGCCGGCGTGCTGCCGCCCTGCACGCCGAGCGCGCCGCCGGTGCCGGCGCCGCCCTTGACGGTCTGCGCCTTGTAGTTGCGCAGCGCCTTGACCATCTTGTTGTAGCCGTCCATGAAGGCGGCCAGGATCACCTTGCCCTGCGGGGTGCTGGTGTAGGCGCCCGCACCGCCGGCACCGCCGCCGCCGAACAGCGCACCTGCAGCGCCGAAGTCGACGTTCTTGGCATAGCCTTCGGCGGCCGACAGCTGGATCGACGAGCGGTTGTCGATCAGCGTCAGCATCACGCCGGCTTCATTGGTGGAGAAGGTGCCCAGCAGTGCACCGACCTTGCCGCCGACCAGGCCGCCCAGGCCGGCGCCGCCGCGCGTGCCCCCACGGTCGGAGATCAGCACTTCAGGGATGATGGTGTAGTCGGCGGCCGCGATCTGGCCCTTGCCGTAGTTGCTGCCGGCGCGGCCTTCGTCGCCGCGCATCAGGTTGCGCTCTTCTTCGCCGGCGCGCAGGCCGCGGCTGCGGTCGACGATCATGAAGCAGTTGGACTGCTGGATCAGCATCTTCAGCGCCGGCACCGTGGAGCCCATGCGGTATTGCGAGACGTAGGCGGCGTACCAGCCGGCATTGGTCTGCTCGTCGATGCGGATGGTGCCCAGCGTTTCGGTGCAGGTTTCGAGGCTGCTCGATGCGCCTTCGGTGCTGGCGCCGGCAGCGGCGCCGGTGGCAGCGGTGGCACTCTGGCCGCCGGACTGCGGCGTGGTGGCCAGGCAGCCGGTCAGCAGCACGGCGGCCACGGGCGTCAGCAGCGGCGCGCGGCGAAGAAGACGTTGGACAGCGAGACTCATGTGGACAACCCCTCCAGACATATGGGTGTGTTGGTTCGAAGACGGGGGATTATCTTGAGCAGGCGTGGGCTTCGATATCCCGTGGTCGAAGGGCAGGAGGGCGTTATTCCTTACGCAGACGTATCTTGATGTTTCTGGATTGCTCGCCTTCTACTGGATGACCAAGCCGGTCTTCGCAAGGCTGATCCGCTCCGGGTCGACTTTGAGGAATTCCGCCAGGTATCCCTTGGCGGCGCTCCGGGTGGCGCGGGCCACCTCCTCGTCGTGGTGCTGCTTCAGGCCCGTTTGAGTTTCGGAGAGCATCATGCCGATGATGGCGAACTGCTCGTAAGCCTGCTGCAGATCGCGTGGGCTGAGCTTCGCCGCGGCCACGCGCGGCGCGAAAAAGGTGCGCATCTGCATGACCACCGCTTCGAACGCGCCGGCGTCGGCGTCCTTGCCGGTACTGGCTTCGACACAGGCCACGAGGAATGTGGCAAACGCACCGGAAAGGTCGTTCCGGGCGATGCCGAAACGGTCCTCGACCGCATGGTGGTATTTCTCGAGCAGAGCGGCAAACAGCTTTCTTGCATCGGCACGCGCGGCCGGCGGGTAGGCCTGCGCCAGCTGAGCCGGCACATCGGTCGGGGCGCTGCGCGATGCAGCCGTGGTGCCTGGTGCGCTTGCTGCGTTGCCCAACATGTGCTGCATGTGCTGTTGGCGAAGCATCAGGCCGATCTGCTCGTTGGCCATCGAATCGCGCTGCATCTGCACCAGGTTCTGCCACCCGTTGAAGTCGGCATCGGCCCTGGCAGGGCATGCGGTGATCGACGCGAGGAGAAGGAGCGCCGTGGTGGTCAGCCGGTTGATCGAGTGCATATGCGAGGCGAGAGCGGTGTTGGTCGAGGAGGGGGGGTGCATCGGCAAGCTGGCAGCCCGCTATTGCCGTACTTCACATCGCCAACGGCCCAGCGGGGTCAGCTTCAGGTCCGAGAGCCGCAACTGCACCTGCTGCTCCATCGCCGCGCCCAGCGATTCCTTGCGCCATTGGCGCAGCTTCGGGCAATGCGCTTCATCGGGCCTCCGGTCTTCCGGCCGCCAGAACGTCAACGTGTCGGGCGATCCGTCGCGCAGCAGGTCTCCATAGGCCGAGTGCCACACGACGCGGTCCTGCTGCAGGTTCCACAACACCAGTTGCCGGCCATCTGGCCCGGTGCCTTGGTCGATCAGCAGGAAGTGCTGTTTCAGGCCAATCGCGTAGCTGTCTTCGGGAACGGCCAGAGCAGGCAGCGCCTGGGCTTGCGCCGCAGTGCAGGCAGGCAGAGGGGCGCCGGGCGAGCGCTTGAGCATCGCGATCCGCTGGCCGGTGGTGTCTTCGAGGTCTTGCGCGATGACGTGGTAGTGCTCGTTGTCGTAGCACACCGGTTTGGCGACGACGGCGATCGAAACAGGAAGGAGGGCGGCGATCCACAGCCGCAGGATGTTCTTCAACACAAGGTCTCCAGGGTTCTCATTTCTTTGTGGCCGTTTGGCCTTCCCAGGCGCAGCTGGCGCCGTGGTAGGACGAGCAACCTTCGGCGGTCACCTTGACCTTGTTCCATTGCCGGTTGAACTCGACGGTGACCTTGCAAGACGATGCCTCTGCTTCCTTCACGTAGGGTTCGAAGATCAGCTTCTGTTCTGAAACGAAGTGGCCGATGCCAGACACCGATCCTGAACATTCGCCCTTGGAAAGCGACGTGCCCACTGCAGCGACGCCTTTCTCCGGATCGAGCAGCACGACCCGAACCTCTAGCTGCTTGGACTGAAACGTCCCTTCGGCCTGAATGGACTGGGCTGCCGCGCCCGAGCAGCCGAGAGCCGCCGCCATTGCGAGAAGAAACGAGAATCCTTTTGTCCGCATGCTTGAAGACCTCACACGAGCTTCACGAAAAATCCATAGAAAACAAGGCCGGCTGATTTCGAACGCCGTTGTTTGCGTCCGCAGTCACCCGGCCTTGCAACATGTGCCCTGGGCGGGCACCAGCTTATTGGGCGGCGCTATTCTGCATGCTGCGCGCCTCGTTCGCGTAACGCTCTCCGCCGTGCATGGCATTGCCCATACGCCGGTAAGCCTCCTGTAGGGTAATGGAGCCATCGCCATACAACGACGAGTTGTTGCGGATGACCTTGTCAGAGAGAACCTGGCTCACCCGCTTCGTCGGATGTGCCGAAAGCTCTCTAAGAAAACGCGTGCCGCTCGTGTCACCAAGGTTATGGAGTGCATAGACGTTCGCCGCATCGTCTGCTCCCCCGAGACGTCGTCCGCGTTCCACGTTGTTGTGGGTGAACTCGGCGAGCATGTTGGCTTGCAACTTGAGGTCCGTTCGATACGCTGCTGCCTGGGCGGGTGTCAGCTGCGCCGCATTAGGTATTCCGTACTTGTCGCCATGAGCCTGCAGCACACTTAGCCAAGTGTCGTCAGTGAATTGCCCATAACCATACGCGCTGGAAATCGCCTGCGTGCCATCGAACTGCCGAACCGTGTTCCGACTGGCGTCACGGGAAATCGGCCGCGCCGCACCATTGAAGCCCGACTCGAAGTTGGCGATCATCGCAACGATGCCGGCATCAACGCCTGCCGATTTTGCAGCGTTCACCAGATCCCCTTTGGCCTGCTCCCAGCGCTGCGCCTTGGTGCCGGAGGTGGTTGCTGCCGGCGGCGCCTGCACCGGCTGTGCGCTGGTGGCGGCGGGTTGAGTGGCCACGGCAGGGGCAGCCGATCCGCCCCTGAACGTCACCAGTTCGCCAGTGGTCCGGTATTTCTGGCCATCCAACTGCCGCAGCTGGTCACCATCGGCATACAGCTTGATCTGCTTGCCGTTGGCGGGGTCGTTGGCGTAGTACACCGTGCGGCCGTTCTCCAGGCCGCGCCCGGTGACGGCGATCCAATGATCGGTGCCGTTCTTTCCGCCGTTGCTGCCCGGCTTGTAGTCCACGCCCACGACCACCGGGCGACCGGCATCGATCTGCTGGTTGACCTTGTCCAGGCTCCACGACGCTTTGCTCGCGTGAAGTCCGGCGGCGCCGGCGGCAACGTCCCACTTCATGGCGTCGCCGTCGTAGCCGTGATGAGTGTCGAGGTACTGGTCGAGTTGGGCGGGATTGATGTCGCGGCCGGAAATTTTGCTGATGGCCATGGCAGTGGCCGTCAACGCGCATCCGCTGCTGCCGATCTGCTTTTGATGGCCCAAGGTCCGGTCAGCCCATGCTGCGTCGCCTTGCCGATAGAGCGGCGCACCGCTGACTGCGGCAGCCGAAGGTGCAGCAGATGTGGCCGAGGCAGATGCAGGGGCGGCGGGCGCGGCCGCCGGAGTGCTCACGATCACTGCCCGATCTGTGCCCGCTTTGGTGCCTTGCGGCAGATTCAGCGCTTGACCGACGCTGATGCGATCGGGATTGGCCAGCTGCGGATTGGCTTGCACCAGTTCACGCAGCGACACCCCATGCGCCTTGGCAATGCTCGACAACGTATCGCGCGAGCGCACCGTATACAGATGCGCAACAGGGCCGAGGTCCACTGGAGCGGTCGGCACCGTAGTGAATCCGGAGCCATGCGCGTTCTCGCGCAACGAAGCGCCGTCGTCCACTACCGCATCGAGCAGACCGCCCCAGCCCTTGGCTTCGTGGATCTGCAGGTCACCGCGATGCGCGCCATCGGCACCGCTGATCTGCACACCGTAGTTGCCATTGGTGATGGTCACGGTGGACACCTGCTGCTGATGGCCCGCGAACGGCTTGTTCACGTCAGCGAACTGGATCGTGACCTTGGTGCCGTCGTCGAGCTGGAGCGTGGTGGCGCCCTTCAGGTGCTGATGCTGCGCCAGGGCACGGGCGAGCCAACCCGATCCGGTTTGCGTGGTCAGCTGCGCATCGCCCGAGACGCTATACACCTCGCCGGTGTGCTTGTTGCTGATGTTCAGCGAGTTGTTGTCGCCCACCGAGATGCGGTAGTTGTCGTTCTCGAACACGGCAGTCTGGCCGCCAAGGCCCGTGAGCTCCTTGTGAGTCTGGGCGTTGGTGGGGTTGGTCGGGTCGTAGGGTGGACGAGCCGGTTGCGGGACCAGGTAGTTGAGGATGCTGAGTGACATGGATGTTCCCTGAGCTGAGCTTGGAATATGTGCGACCAAAGCAAGGCTGCGGAGCACCGGCTCACACCGTTGCTCCGCAGAAGCTGGGCTGAAGTCAGGCCTGTGCGCGAGCCATCGTCATCAGCAGGCCGGCCTTGTCGAAGAAGCCTTCAAAAGGCGTCTTGGGATTGGTGCTCGGGCCACCCTGGGCAAAAACGCGACCCAGGCCTTGGCTTTCGGGCGTGACCAGCGGCCCCGTGGCGTAGCGCACGAGATCGCGCATGGAAAGCTTGGGGGAAGAACTGCCGTCGAACAGCGACTTCGGAAGGGCATTAGCCCCACCCAGAAGATACGCCCGGTCCTCAGAGGGCTTCGGATGCAGCAAGTCATTCACTGCGTGCTTCACCGCATGTTCCACCGCATGCTCGATCGCATGCGCCAGCGCACCCACGAACATGCCCGCGAAGCTGATGCTCAGCAGGCCGCTGAAGGCCTGGAACATGTTCTTGAACTGATCCTGCAGCTTGTCAGCACCGTTCTTCACCAGGTCGGTCCCGTTGATGTACTGCTGGTCGACCGCATGGATCTTGCCGTTGCCGTCCACCGCCAGGAAGCCCTTGCCGGCAGGGTTCTCCTGCAGCACGTTGCCGTCGTCGACCACGTCGTCGAGCACCCGGCCCCAGCCTTTGGCCTCGTCGATCTTCAGGTCGCCCTTCGTGTTGGTGTCGACACCGCTGATCTGCACGCCGTAGTCACCATTGGTGATGGTCACCTTCGATGCCAGCGTCGCGTTCGGATTGGCAGCATAGGGCGTGGTGTCGATCGTGACCTTGGTGCCGTCTTCGAGCTGGAAGGTGGTCTTTCCCCAGAAGTCGAAGGCGTGCTTGCCGTCGACGTTGACGTGCGGATCCCCCCAGATCTGGTAGGTCTCGCCCGTGTGCTTGTTGGTGATGTTGACTTCGTTGTTGTCGCCTGCGGTGATGCGGTAGTTGTCGTTCTCGAACACGGCCTGGCCACCCTGCATAGAGGTGCTGGCGTGCGTGGGGTTGGTCGGGTCGATGAACGGCTGCGTGAAGTAGATCGGATCGAGGCTCGAGTTGGATTGAACTGCTGTCATGTTGTGCGCTCCCTTGGAGATGAAGTTGAAGGAGTCCGCGACGTCACCTGCCTTATGAGCCGATCGGCCGCGGAACCCAAACCACGCTCGTGTGTTGGGTTCGCACATTGAAATGCTCTTTGCGAGTTTTTGTAAGCTAGGTCGGTGCCTATAGGTGTTCCTCTATAGGGAACCTCCTATAGGCGCCGACCTAGATGCGAAAGGCGGCTGGCTGGATTTCAATTCGTTCCGTCACGACGCGATGTCGACACAAAGCGGTAGTGGCGGCAGAACGCAGCAGGGAGGAACAGCAAAGCTTTCAGCTGCTGCGAGATCAACCAGTTTCGCGAGAGTTCTCGCATCAAGGAGTTTTCATGTCTCTTCTTTCTAAAGTCTTCGGCGGTGGCGGTGGAATCTTTGGCATCGCATTCAATGTTGCGAGCATGTTCTTCCCGCCGCTCGCAGTAGCTAACTCGCTGAGCAACTTGCTCACTTCCGCGATTGGCCAAGCGGTGAAGATGGCCGCTAGCACCCTTGTCAAGGAATTTGGCATGCCGAAATTCCTGGAAACGCTGATCGGGAAGGTTGTCGATACGGCAGTGTCTCAACTGACCAGGCAGAACCCTACCGACCCTGCAGTGGATCAACACGTGCAGCAGCAAGCCGGTTCTTCGGCTAACCAGTACAGCATGGATCTGGCGCAGCAACTGGTGGATTGGGTCGCCAAGAAAGTGAGCGAGAAGAACGGTGGGAGTGCAGCCGGCGGTAAGGGTGGAAAGGGTGCGGTCCCTGTCAGCACCGGTAGCTGGTTGGAAGCTCTCGCGATGGCTCTGGGCCAGGCCCAAGGAAACAAAGCGGCCAAGCTGGTCGGTCTTGCCGATGAGTTGAGCGCACTGAGCGCGAACCAAACAAACGGAAGCCAAGACGAAAAGACTAAGAATGCGCAGGCATTCACCATGAAGTCACAAGAAATCCAGGCGGTCAGCCAGGAGCTGTCGATCCTCCAGAACGCGGCATCGAACGCAATTAAGACCATCGGCGAAGCCCTGACGGGTGCGATTCGTAAGGGCTAATCCCTCCGACAATCTTGTAGTATTGAGAGTGGTCCCTAGTGGGGCCACTCTTTTTCATTTTTTGGGAGATCAAATGGCCAAATATAAACTTCAAAAAAAGAAAATCCCTGTCTTTTTTGCTTCTGTCCTAGCATGTGCCGCATCCTTTGCGCAATTTGATGGCGGGATGATGGCTGGCTATGGGAGTGCTATGGCCACTGTGGGCCTCAATGCAATGAACACACAGCTGTTGCTCGGATCTATGCCTAGCTCATCTGTTTCTAGAAGCAAACAGACAACGCGGTTGGCTCAGTCCTTACAGCCGACTCAAGTTGAGATCCAGCCTTCCAGCACTCCCCGCACGATTGCAAAACTTGCATCGGTGTATCCGGAGCAACAGCGGACAGTGGCGTCTTCCTCTTTACGCAAGCTGCTCGATAGCTACCGCGAGGTGGAGACACACTTTGGAATTCCTCGCTATGACTTGGCCGGAGCTGTCGCCATGTTTATAGGTGGAAGCTATGAGGCTTATCACGACGTAAGTCTCGAGCCGGAGCAGTTTAAACAGCTTGTTTCTCAGATGCGCCAGATCATCGGAACCAATCCTGATTTTGCGAAGGCTTCCAACGCCGAGAAGCAAGACATGTACGAGCAAATGGCGATTCTCGGAATGCTGATGTCTTCGACTCAGGAGGCTCTGTCACAGAAGCCAGATCCGAGAATTGCCACCAATATGAAACAAGCTGCTAAAGGCTATTTGGAACAATTCCTGAAGACAGACGCCGATCGCGTGCAGATCACGACGGCGGGCCTCGTGATCCGCTAGTCCACCGACTTGGTGCTGATCATTCGAATGAGGTGAGTAGCGTTTCTGGCCTGCATCTTGATCATCAGCTTGGAGCGATACAACTCGATCGTCTTCATGCTCAGATCCAGTTCGCGGGCCATTTCCTTGTTGCTCATCTCGCTGCGCAACAGTTCGAGCACTTCTCGCTCGCGGGCCGACAGTGATTCCACACGTGCAGCGTATTCGCGCTCGCCTGGCGTTTCGCGCCCGGTTTGATCTGCTTCCCGTGCCCGCTTCATCTGCCGGGCCTGTTCAAACGCCTCGTGCAAGGCCTGCTTGACAGCTTGTGGCGCCGAAGGCTTTTCCAGGAAGCTCACGGCGCGGTGCTTCTTCATCGCTTCCACGATGGTGGGCACATCGCTGTTGCCGGTCATGTAGATCACCGGTAGCGCGATACCTTCGGCAGCCAACGCCTCATAAAGTTTCAGCCCCGACATCTTGGGCATCTGCACGTCCAGCATCAAGCAGGCGAGTTCTTCGTCGTCGGGCATCACCGCGCGAGAGGCCTGCCAGTTGCGCAGCGTCTCAAGCGCTGAGTCAGGGCCGTCGAGCGCCTGGACGTCGTAACCCGCGCGGCTCAGCCACATGGCGGCCGACTCGCGAAATGCATCGTTGTCGTCGACGATGAACAGTCGCTGTCGGCTCATGCTGCCATCTCCGAGCTGAGTGCCTGTCCTCGTTGTTCGGCTGGTACGTACGGTGCCTCAGTGAGTGGCAGGGTCACGATGAACCGGCATCCCGTCGGCTCAACCGATTGGACCTGGAGCACTCCAGCGTGCTGCTCCACGACGCTGCGGCAGATGTTCAACCCCATGCCCATTCCGGTTGGCTTGGTTGATACATGCGCCATGAACAGGCGCGCCTCCACATCCTTGCTCATGCCTGGGCCGGTGTCTTCAATCGACACCATCGCATCGCCATTCGCGGCGACAGCTTGCACGCTCAGGGTGCGTGCCGCGTTCTCCGGAAGTTCACGCATGGCGTCGAGCGCGTTTCGGATCAGGTTCACGAAGACCTGCTGAAGCAACGGTCCATCGCCTTCCAGCGGGATCACTTCTGCAGGGAATTGGAGGCGCAGTGTCACGCCATCGCGAAGAATTTCCCATTCGAGCAGTTGCACGCTCTCACGCACTACAGACACCAGATTCAGCGCCTTGCGTCGGATATCTTGAGACTGTGCGTGGGCGCGCATTGACGAAATGACGCGGCCGGCAAACAAAGCTTGTTCCATCGCGCGATCTAGCACCTCACGCAGGTGGTCTTTGTCGGCAACGCCGGGGCGTGAGAGTTCTTCCGACGCACAACCTAGCAGGTTGACAAGCGTGCCGACGGGCTGCCGGAGCTCGTGTGCCAGTGTTGCCATCATCTGGCGAATGGTGAGGCGATGGGCAATGCCGACGAGCCGCTCAAGGTCGTCCTTGTGCCGCTGCAACGCCTCGCCGTGGCCCATGTCGGCCTGCTCGGACGGCTGGTGATCTTTCTCATTCATCTTTGTTCTCCCTGAGGCTCGATTCCACTGCCGATGTTGAAGCGCAGGCCATCCGGTCCGATGAGCAAGCCTTCGACTTCCAAACCGAGCAGGTCTTCGATGCAATGAATCGCAATGTCCCTGCTGGCAGCGTTCATCCGGGCATCTATCGACACCGGGCCGCGTAGCAGCACGGCAAGAATGGCCAGTTCTTCGAAGCGGCTCTGCCTGTCAGACGTTACGCACTCGCGCCATTCGCTCCGCCGCCGCATGATTGACCGGCATTGATGCTCTGCCTGTTGCACCGCCTTTGGTGTCAACGCTTCGGCTTGGGTAGGCCGCACCAGCGCTGCCAGCACGGCGGTAGCTGCAGTCGCTATATCCTCGTCTGTTGCGTGTTGACCGATCGCCCAACGCGATGTCGCCGCATAACGGCGCAGGCACTGCTCAAACAAAACAGCGGCGGCGCCCCGCTCCGAGGCTTTGCTAAAGCCCCAGGCACACTTGTTAGCCAACTCGTGCGGCGTTGTGAACCTGCTTGATGAGAAGGCGCTGGCCGAGGCCACGCGCTCGGCCCTGCCAACATTCTGCGTACGTGGGTCGTCGTCCCCCGGGGCTGCCATGAGCTTCAGACCCGGCGAATGGGTACAAATAGCATCGGGGTTGATACCGATCACAGGCCACAGAAAGGCCCGTGCCATGCGACGCCGTACCGCCTCCTCCGCAACACCTGCGGAAAGGCTGAGCCACATGGTGCGCAACGCCAGATCCTCGAAGTAGAACTGCTTGTCCTCCACGCTCGCGCAAGTCCACGCATCGCAACGCCCCACTGCCGGAAGAATGCGCAGCATCATGGCTTCATCCACTCTTGGAAGCGAGGTCTCGCCTTTGACGATGCACAGGCCCATCTGAATGAGGTGCATCAGTGCGGCGGCAATGTTGTCGCTGTTCATGCGTGTCGCATGAGGCGGTACGGAGAAGCGCTCGCGGTACTCCTCCAGCAGAAGGAGAAACACTTTCTCGCATTCATGTTGCATTTCGGCGACGTGATATTGCGCCCACCTCTTGGGGGCAATTGCCTTTGATGAACGCGGGATGGTCAGATCGGTCAGTACGGGCAATCGGAAATTCCGAGAGGGGGGCGTGCTCTCCATAGGCTCCTGCAGCACGCGCCGCACGGTATCGGCAATGCCTCGTCCGAGTTCTGTTGCGGTCGGCCAGGCCGAATGGCGATCGACGGCGCCAACTGCCACGAAGGGAAAGGGCTCACTCAATTCCGTCATGAGGCTGCTTTCCTGTCTATACAAGTTGTGACGGCCACTCGTCGCTTCTGGCTTTGACGCGGTCCGTCAGCGTATCGATAGGACCGAAGCCGTGCCACTCTGCAAACTTGGGGGTCAGGTCGGAGCGCCCGGCCCGTTCTGCGGCTCCGGCCTCTTGTCGAGCAGCGTGATGCCGCCGGCCGTCACGCCCAGCACCCATTCCTCGCCGCGGTAATGCATCACCACCACGCGTTCGCGCTGGCCCAGCGGCAGCGCGCGCACGAAGCGCATCATCTCCTGCGAGTTGTCGTTGGCGCGGCCGTACTGCATGCGCTTGAGCAGGCGCAGCGACACCCAGGCCAGCGCCAATACCAGCGCCAGCGCGATCAGCATCGAGACGAGGCTGGAAGCGAAGTTCTCCATCAGGTCGGTCCTTGGGGTGAGGTGGGCGGCGGGCCCGCCGGATAGCGCGTGGCGTCTTCGCCGGGCACCTTGGCGCGCCGGCCCGGCGGCTTGGGCGGCGTGTCGTCGCCGCGGCGCTGGCGCTCGACTTCCTCGCGCACCTCGCGCGCCCACAGGATCACCTCGGCGATGATCTCGAACAGGTGCTGCGGCACGATGTCGCCTTCGTCGGTGTGCGCCAGCAGCTCGCGGGCGAGCGCGATGTTGCGCACGATCGGCACGCCGGCTTCCTCGGCGGCCTCGCGCATCGCGCGTGCCACGTCATCCTCGCCCTTGGCCGACACGGTGGGGATGGGACAGGTCTCGCGGTCGTAGTCGATCGCGATCGCCACGTGCGTCGGGTTGACGATCAGCGCGTTGGCATTGCGTGCGGCATTGGCGGCATTGCGCTGCGACCATTCCTGGTGGGTCTGCCGGCGCTGTGCCTTGATGTACGGGTCGCCTTCGCTTTCCTTCACTTCCTGCTTGATGTCGCGCCGGCTCATGCGCATCTTCTTGCGGAACGAATGGCGCTGCCAGGTGGCGTCGAGCACGCTGAGCAGGCCGAACACGCCCAGCGTCCACGCGGTGATCTTCAGCGTGCCGAGCCAGTAGCCGCCTTGCAGTGCCGCGCTGAGCGAGAGGCCTTCGGCCGGCTGCCGCGCCAGCAGCAGGATCTGCGGCAGCAGCCCGCGCAGCACCGCCCAGCCGATCCAGAACAGCAGCACGGTCTTGATGACGGCCTTCAGCACCTCGACGAGGTTGTCCATCGAGAACATGCGCTTCACGCCCTCCACCGGGTTCATGTTCTCGAGCTTTGGCTTGACCTTGTCGAACGCGAGCACCGGCCCCGACTGCATCAGCTCGGTGAGGATACCCACCACGATCACCGGTATCAGGAACAGCGCGGTGAGCACCAGCGTGACCTCGGTGGCCTGCCACGCGATGTTGCGTGCGGCCACCGTGAAGCCCTGCTGCATCGCCAGCAGCGTCGCGTCCATCAGGTGCTGGATCTTCGCACTGGCGTACGCAGTGCCGAGCGCGCCCAGCACCAGCCACAGCAGCAGCTGCACTGTGCTGGTGATCTCCTTGCTTTTCCAGACGCTGCCTTTCTTGCGAGCGTCTTGCAGCTTTTTCGGTGTCGGCTCTTCGGTCTTGTCGCCGCCGTCGTTCTTGTCGGCCATGGGCCGGTTCTCCCTGAGCAGGACGAGGCCCATGTTGAGGGCCGCGACTGCACCATTTGTTTCGACTTATGACCTAGGGGCGGGGGCATGGCGCCTCTTATTAGTGGCGAAACACCCCCCTAAGAAACGGAAAGTCACAGAACCCCGGGACTTTGTTACGAATGGCGCTTCCTACGCCCAGATGATGTGCAGCAATTCACACATCAACCGGTGGCACTGACCGCCGGATCGTCAGGGAGTAGACGACATGAAACCTGCCCATATCGTGGGCTGGGGGATGCTTGTTGCATCCTCGCTCGCAGGGGCGGCCGACGACCCGTCGGCCTGCCCGGCGCCGCAAGGTGCGGTGCTGGCGTCGGCGAACCCGGCGCTGGCTCGCAAGTTCAGCCTGGCACTGGCTTCCTGTGCCGGGCAGCCGGAGGCACCGGTGTCCGCACCGGCTGCCTTGCAGGCTCGCCAGCTCTACCTCTACGACGATGCGGCGATGCGCAGCGTGGCACCGCCGCCGCCGGCCGCCGCCCCCGAGGCCGTGCCGTTGGTGCCGTCGTCGCTGTCGCCGCGCAATGCCGCGCCGGCGCTGCCCAGGAGCCGCAAGCTCACCGCCGCGCAGATGCGTGCGGTGGCGCTGGCCCCGCAGGTGCAGCGTGTCGCACAGGCGTACGACATCGATCCGCTGCTGCTGCATGCGATTGCGCATGTGGAGTCGCGCCACAACCCGCAGGCGGTGTCGCCCGCCGGCGCGATGGGCCTGATGCAGGTGATGCCTGCGACCGCGCGCCGCTTCGGTGTGGGCGATCCGCGCAACGAGCTGCTCGATCCCGCGGTGAGCCTCGAGGTCAGCTCGGCCTACCTGAAGACGCTGCAGGGCCGCTTCGGCAATCAGCTCGACCTGATCCTGGCGGCCTACAACGCGGGCGAGGGCGCGGTGGAGCGCTATGGCCGCAGCGTGCCGCCGTATGCCGAGACGCGCGGCTACGTGCACGACGTGATGGCCGAGTACCGCGCGCTGCGCGCCTCCATCGAGCGCTGAGCTGCCATGGATCTCGCTGCCTACTTCCGCTCAGCCGCGGCACGGCCCGAAGGCGCGCTGGCGCGCTACAGCGACCTGCTGCTGGTGGCCGGCGTGGTGGCCATCGTCGCGCTGATGGTGCTGCCGCTGCCGCCGCTGATGATCGACCTGCTGGTCGCGGTGAACATCGCCTTCGGGCTGATGCTGCTGCTGGTGGGCATCTACATCGCATCGCCGCTGGAGTTCTCGGTCTTTCCCAGCGTGCTGCTGATCACCACGCTGTTCCGCCTGTCGCTCGCGATCGCCACCACGCGGATGATCCTGCTGCACGGCCAGGCGGGCCACATCATCGACACCTTCGGCAAGATGGTGGCGGGCGGCAACCTCGTCGTCGGCCTGGTGGTGTTCCTGATCATCACGGTGGTGCAGTTCATCGTGATCGCCAAGGGCGCCGAGCGCGTGGCCGAGGTGGCCGCGCGTTTCTCGCTCGATGCGATGCCGGGCAAGCAGCTGTCGATCGACTCCGACCTGCGCTCGGGCCTGATCGACAAGGACGAAGCCAAGCGCAAGCGCCGCGAGCTCGAGCTCGAGAGCAAGCTGCACGGCAGCCTCGACGGCGCGATGAAGTTCGTGAAGGGCGACGCGATCGCCGGCATCGTGATCATCGTGATCAACCTGCTCGGTGGCCTGGCGGTGGGCGTGCTGCAGCAGGGGCTGGACATGAGCACCGCGATGCTGCGCTATTCGATCCTGACGATCGGCGACGGCATGGTGTCGCAGAT
This sequence comes from uncultured bacterium, assembly GCA_966212505.1. Classification (GTDB taxonomy): domain Bacteria; phylum Pseudomonadota; class Gammaproteobacteria; order Burkholderiales; family Burkholderiaceae_C; genus CAMLIZ01. The sequence continues at coordinate 37,260 of CBIHRS010000031.1, read as the reverse complement.
CCCGGCGCTGCTGGGCGCCATGGCGGCCGGCCTGATCGTCACCCGCACCACCGACAACGAGCACGACCGCCACCTGGGCGATGCGATCCGCAAGCAGCTGATCGCCAAGCCGCGCGTGCTGATGGTGGCCGGCGGGCTGTGCCTGCTGTTCGCGATGGTGCCGGGCTTCCCGTGGGCGGTGTTCCTCGCGCTGGGCCTCGGGGTGGGCCTGGCCGGCGTGCTGGCCACGCCGCTGCTGCGCGCCCGCGTCGACCGCTTCATGCGGCCGGCCCGCGATGCGGTGACCAGCAAGAAGCGCGAGGCCGAGGAGCAGGTGCTGGCCACCGCGCTGCCCGAGGCGCGGCCCGCGGTGCCGCTGCTGCTGGAGCTGCCCGCCTCGGCGCTCAAGGGCGATGGCGGCGCCGAGCTGGTGCGCGCGCTGCAGCAGGTGCTCGAGCACTACCAGCTCACGCTCGGCCTGCCGCTGCCGCGCATCAGCGTGCATGGCTGTTCGCCGGCATTGGTGGATGACGGGCAGGCCGGTGGCGAGGCGCCCGCCTGGCGGCTGATGGCCTTCGAAGTGCCGATCGCGCAGGGCGCGATGCCCGAGGAACACCTGGCCGAATCGCTGGCCGAGGCCACGCGCCAGGCGCTGCGCCGCCATGCGCCGCTGTTCCTCGGCATCCAGGAGACCAGCGCGCTGCTGACGCGGGCGGCGGCCGAGTACCCCGACGTGGTCAAGGAGGTACTGCGTGCGTTGCCGATGCAGCGCATGGCCGAGATCCTGCGCCGGCTCGTGGAGGAGGAGGTGCCGATCCGCCACCTGCGCGACGTGCTGGAGACGCTGGCCGACGTGGGCCAGCGCGAGAAGGACGTGCACACGCTGTCGGAATACGCCCGCATCGCGCTCAAGCGGCAGATCAGCTACCGCCATGCACCCGGCGGCCAGCTGCGCGCGCTGCTGCTGATGCCCGAGCTGGAGAACCAGCTGCGCGAGGCGGTGCGCGTGTCCAACGGCGTGTACCAGCTCGCGCTCGACCCGGCCACCGCGCAGGCGGTGCTCGATGCCTTCACCGCGGCGATCCGCGAGCACCAGCCCGGCGTGATCGTCGCGGCAGTGGACATCCGGCGCCACCTGCGCAAGCTGATCGAGCCCGATGCCTTCGACACGCCGGTGCTGTCGTACCAGGAGCTGATGCCTTCGCTGAAGCTCGACGTGCTCGATCGCGTGGGCCTGGCCCAGTCACCCCTGCTCGAAGCGGCCTGATCGCTCCTTGACAACAACAAACACCGAGAACCCGACGATGAGATTGCCTTCTACCTTCGGCTGGCGCGGTCTTGCCGCTTCCGCCCTGCTGGCCGTCACCCTGAGTGCCGTGTCTGCGCCGATTCCGTTCAACGAGCGCAGCCTGTCGATCACCGCGCGCGAGCAGCCGATCGCCGGCTTCCTGCAGGACCTGTTCGGCCAGATGGACCTGCCGGTCAGCGTGAGCCCCAACGTCAAGGGCCAGGTCAGCGGCAGCTGGAACGGCGCGCCCGAGAAGGTGCTGCGCGACATCACCCGCTCGTTCGGCCTCGTGACCTACTACGACGGTTCGGTGGTGCATGTGTACAGCGCTGGCGAGGTGGTGAGCCGCACGCTGCCGGTCACGCCGCAGGTGGGCGAACGGGTGCAGCGCTCGGTGCAGGAGGCGCGGCTCACCGATGCGCGCAACACGCTGCGCATCACGCGCGACGGCAGCCTGATGGCCACCGGCACGCGCCGCTTCATCGAGCAGGTGGAGGAGATGTACCGCGCCGCGCAGGTGGCCTCCGCCGTGCAGCCGCCGATGGGCTTCAAGGTCTTCTACCTGCGCTATGCCTGGGCGCAGGACGTGAGCGTGACCTTCGGCGGCCGCCAGGTGCTGGTGCCCGGTGTGGCGAGCATCCTGCGCTCGCTCGTCACCAACCAGTCGCGCCAAGCGCTGGCGATCGGCGGCGAGCAGCAGCTGCGCCCCACGCTGCCCAAGCTGCGCGGCCAGGGGCTCTCGCGCAACCCCAACGAGGCCGGAGGCAAGTTGGGCACGCTGGGCCTGTCGGACGACGGCCGCAACGCCCCCAACGGCGGCGGCAGCAGCGGCGCGGCCGAGGCGCTGCTCGCGGCCTACAGCCAGGGCGGCAGCGCGCCGCAGGTGGTCAACCTCGGCGATGCCAATGCGGTGCGCATCGAGGCCGATCCGCGGCTCAACGCGGTGATCGTGCGCGATGCGCCGGAGCGCCTGGCGCAGTACGAGGCGCTGGTGGCCTCGCTCGACGTCGAGCCGCAGTCGCTGGAGATCGAGGCGACGATCATCGACGTCAACACCGACCGCCTGCGCGAGCTCGGTATCAACTGGCGCTGGAGCAACGCCGGCAACTCGCTGCTGTTCGGCCGCGGCGATGCGTCCGACCTGCTGCTGCGCGGCAACACCGAGGTCACGCCGCAGGGCCGCGGCGGCTTCATCTCGGCGGTGCTGGGCGATGCCAACCAGCTGGTCGCGCGCATCAACGCACTGCAGTCCGACGGCGCCGCCCGCGTGGTCTCGAGCCCGCAGGTGATGACGCTGTCCGACGTGGAGGCGGTGTTCGACAACAGCCAGACCTTCTACGTCAAGGTCGGCGGCTACCAGGACGTGGACCTGTTCAACGTGTCGGCCGGCACCCAGCTGCGCGTGACACCGCATGTGTTCAAGGACAAGGACCAGGTGCGCATCAAGCTGCTGGTGGCCATCGAGGACGGCTCGGTGACCGGCCGCAACGTCGACAACATCCCCATCGTCGAGCGCTCGACGATCAACACGCAGGCGCTGATCCAGGAGGGCGAGAGCCTGCTGATCGGCGGCCTGGTGCGCGAATCGAGCGGCAGCAACGTCGACAAGATCCCGCTGCTGGGCGACATCCCGGTGGTGGGCAACCTGTTCAAGACGCGCAGCGACACCAAGGGCCGTGTCGAGCGCATGTTCCTGATCTCGCCGCGGCTGGCCGCGCCGGGCCGCTCTGCGGCGGCCGCCGCGCGGCTGCTCAATGCGGCGCCGCCGCAGGCCGGCGCTGCGGCGCCCAAGCAGGCTCCTGCCCCTGTGGCCGCACCGGCGAAGCCGGCGACGGCGCCCGCCGCCATCGGAGACCGCTGAGATGCGCGCCGAGCCGGCCTTCGAAGCTGCCGAGGTGTTCGAGCTGCGCGTGCTCGAAGGCGAGCAGCGCGGTGCGCGCGCGGAGATCCCGCTGGCGCGCAGCTTCGAGATCGGCGGCATCGGCACGCCGTGCGAAGTGCAACTGCGTGATCCGCTGATCGGCATGGCGCGCGTGCGCATCGTGCTGCGCGGCGCAGGCGGTGCGCGGGTGGAGGTGCTCGACGGCGAGGTGTTGCTCAACGGCGCGTCGCTGAGCCTGGGTGCCCATGCCGACTGGCCGCTGTACACCCCGCTGCAGATCGGTGCGACGGTGCTGGCGATCGGCGAGCCCGACAGTGCGCAATGGCAGCTGCCGATGCTGGCCGCCGAGCCGGTGGCGCCGCCTGCGGATTCGGTGCCGGCGCCCGATGCCGAGCTGATGGCCAGCCTCGATGCCGACGACGAGGCGCACGACGACGCACCGCGGCGCCGCGGGCTCGAGCGCTGGCTGTCGATCGGCGGCAGCGTGCTCGCGGTGGCCGCGGTGGCGCTGCTGGTGTTCAGCATGCTGCTCAACCCCGGCGCACCGCCCCGCGTCGACCTGCAGCAGCGCACCGCGCAGCTGCTGCTCACGCAGCCCGAGTTCCAGCCGCTGCACGTGGAGGCCGGCGTCAACGGCGTGCCGGTGGTGCGCGGCTACCTCGACAGCAGCGAGCGCGTGCAGCGCCTGCGCCGCGTGCTGGCGGATGCGGGCCTCGGCCAGGTGCGCATCGAGGTGTGGTCGGGTGAGCAGCTCACCGCCGCCGTGACCGACGTGTTCCGCGTGCAGGGCATCACCGCCGAGGCGAGCGCCGATGCGGTCGGACAGGTGACGGTGCGCACGCAGGAGTCCGATGCCGGCAAATTGGCCCGCGCCGCGGCGGTGGCACGTCGCGATGTCGCCGGGCTGGCCGGCCTGGTGCTGCAGAACCATCCGCCCGCGCCGCCGCCCGACAACACGCCGGTGGCCGACGACCCGGGCAAGCGCGTGGCGTCCATCGTGCCGGGCGAGAGCCCTTATGTCGTCACGGCCGACGGCACCCGTTATTTCGTCGGCGGGCTGCTGCCCACCGGCCATCGCATCGAAGCCATCGATGCCCACCGCGTGCAGCTGGCCAAGGACGGCCAGCGCAGCGAACTCAGCTTCTGACCCCTCACCCCGTCCTCAACCCAAGGAGAGACCCATGTCCAACACGATCAATCCGCTCACCGCGATGGCGACCGCGCCGTTGACCACCAACACGAACAAGAACGGCAACGGCGGCAACGGCGCCTGGTTCGAGGCGATGGCCGACGCCTGGGGCAAGACGCTGGACGCCTCGGCCGACCGCATCGATGCGATGTCGGCCGACATCAGCGCCGGCAACGACCGCCCGCAGGCCATCACCCAGCTCTCGGCCGAGGCGCTGAAGATGGGCTTCCTGTCGAACGCCTCGCACACCTCGCTCTCGTCGGTGGGTAGCGCCCTCGAAACCATGGCGCGCAAGCAATGACGATCGAACTCACAGCTGCCGCCTTGCAGGCGGGCGCTGTGGGCGGTGCGGCCTTGCCGTCCGTCGCGCAGCCGCCCAGCCTGCAGGCCGGCTATGGCATCTCGCTCACCGACCTGTCGGGCTTCCACGACGCGCTGCGCGCCGCGGAAGCGCGCGGCGGGCAGGGGCAGCTGCATGCGCAGCCGAGCGAGCGTGTGGGTCCGGCGGTGCAGGCCGTGTTCAAGCCGCTGGAGTTCATCAACGGCGAGGCCGGCGAGCTGCAGGCCATGGCGGCCACGGCGCGCGATGCGGCCAATGCGCTGACGCCGGGCGAGATGGTGATGCTGACGATGCGCTGCCAGGAATTCATGTTCCATTGCCAGCTCACGTCGAACATCGCCAACCGCGCCTCCGACGGCCTGCAGCAGCTGTTCCGCCAGCAGTCGTGACGTGAAGAGAGAGGGGACGGCGATGAAGCCATCCAGCAAGAAGACGATCGCGCTGCGGCTCGCGCCGCTGGCACTGGCCCTGCTGCTCGCCGGCTGCGGCATGCAGGATCTGTACACCCAGCTGAACGAGCAGCAGGCCAACGAGATGGTCGCGGTGCTGCGCAACGCGGGCCTCACCGCCGACAAGGAACTGCGCGAAGGCCAGACCTTCGCGGTGGTCGCGCGCGAGAGCCAGTTCGCGAAGGCGATCGCGGTGCTGCATGCCAGCGGCTATCCGCACGCCAGCTTCGACAGCATGGGCCAGGTCTTCAAGAAGGAGGGCTTCGTCTCGTCGCCGCTCGAGGAGCGCGCGCGCCTGATCCATGCGCAGTCGCAGGAGATCGCCAACACGATCGCCCACATCGACGGCGTGGTGCTGGCGCGCGTGCACCTCGCGCTGCCCGAGAAGGATCCGCTGTCGGACAAGCCGCATCCCGCGGCGGCCTCGGTGTTCATCAAGCACCGCGCAGGCAAGGACCTGTCGGGCAGCATCGGCCAGATCAAGGCGCTGGTGGTCAACGGCGTCGAGGGCCTGCCCTACGACAACGTGACCGTCGCGCTGTTTCCCGCCGAGCCCTGGCCCGAGAACGTGCCGGCCGTGGCCGCGGTGCCTGGTGAGCGGCCGATGGACCTGGCGCTGATGGCGCTGGCCGGCGGCGGCGCGGTGGCCGCGTTCGGTGGCGGCCTGATGTGGTGGATGCGCCGCCGGCGCGCGCCGCAGCGGCCGGCCAGTGAAGCGCGCGCCAAGCGCGAGCTGGCCGTGAAGTCTCCCGCGCCCAAGGGCGCCTGAACCCGCTGGAGAGGTGCAGATGAGCCAGGATGATCTGCGGCAGGTGCGCGAGCGCCGTGCACGCCGCGCGGCGGTGGCGCTGAACCTCGTCAGCAGCGGCGCGGGCCATGAGCTGCAGTCGCCGTCGTGGCAGCAGCTGTCCGATTTGCCCGACTGGTGCCTGTGGCCGGAGGGGCCGCGTGCGCAACTGGTGCGCGTGGCCGGGGCCTTGTTCGCAGCGCCCGGCATGCGGCTGTGGATCGACGCGGCCCGGCTGCAGGCCGCGCGCGCGCTGATCGGCGATCGGCTGTTCGACGCCGTGATGAGCAGCCCGGTGCTGCCATCGCAGGCGCCCAGCGTGCCGAGCAGCGGTGATCTCGCTCGCCTGCTCGACACGGCCGGCCGCGCGGTGCTGCTCGGCAGCCTGGGGGCCGCGTGGATGCGCAGCTTCATCGCACCGCGCCTACCGGCGGCCGATGCGCAGGCGCCGTTGTGCCCCGCGGCGGTGGCGCGCCCCCTGACCGCACAGGCGCTGGCGCTGCTGGCTTCGATGTCGGACGAGACGCGACCCGCGCCCATCGTGCTGCGCGAGCCGGGCCACCCAGGCAAGGGGCAGGTATGACTTACGTCGCGCTCTTCGCCACTGAAGACTTGAGCGTCAGCACGCCGCGCCGCGTGCTCTCGCCCGAAGACCTGCAGACGCTGCAAGAGGCCCGCGATCTCGTGCTGGTGCTGCAGAAGCAGCGCGAGGAGGCCGAGGCGCGGCAGGTCGCGGCCATCGACAAGGCGCGCCGCGAAGGCTATGCGGCCGGCTTCGCCGCGGGCGAGGTGGCCTCGCGCGGGCAGCTGGCGCAGGCGCAGCTGCACCTGGCCGAAGCGTCGCAGCGCGAGCGCCGCCTGCTGCGCCAGCAGACCGAAGCCACGGTGGCCACGCTGGCGCTGGAGGTGGTGCGCAAGATGGCCGGCGAGCTCGATGCCGCGGACGTGGTGGCTGCGCTCGCGAAAACGGCCGTGCAGCAACTGATCGAGGACGAGCCGGTCACGTTGGTCGTGCATCCACGGCTGGCAGCGCGCGTGCGCGAGCGCTGCCTCAAAGGTCAGGGCACCGAGGGGCGCTGGCCGGTCGTTGATGTCCAGGAAGACGAGACGCTGAAGCCCTTCGACTGCCGCCTCGTCACCCGCGCCGGCACCACGCTGGCCGGGCTGGATGCGCAGCTGCGCCGGCTCGAGGCGGTGTGGGGCATCGTGGAGTCCGCCCGATGACGGCACCGTTGCTCACCGGCGCCGCACCGGTGCCCCAGCCCGAGCCGCTGGATGCGCGGTTGATCGATGCGCTGCGCCGCACGCGCACGGTCGCGCAACGCGGCCGCGTCGTGCAGGCCTTCGGCACGATGCTGCGCGCCAGCGGGCTGCATGCGCGCATCGGCCAGCACTGCCGCGTGATCGACCGCAACGGCGAAGTGCCGCCGATCGCGGCCGAAGTCGTCGGCTTCAGCGAGGGCCATGCGCTGCTGGTGCCGCTGTCTCCGTTGCAGGGGCTGGCGATCGATGCCGAGGTCGAGGTGCTGCAGGCCTCGTCGGAGCTGCCGTTCGGCCCCGGCCTGCTCGGCCGCGTGATCGACTGCTTCGGCAACCCGCTCGATGGCCGCCCGCTGCCGCCGATGCGCGAGCGCTGCCCGGTGCATGCCGAGGCGCCGAATCCGCTGCTGCGCACGCCGATCCACGAGCCGCTGGCCACGGGCGTGCGTGCGATCGACAGCCTGCTCACCGTGGGCCGCGGCCAGCGCGTGGGCGTGTTCGCGATGGCGGGTGGCGGCAAGTCGACGCTGCTGGGCATGCTGGCGCGGCAGGCGCGCGGCGATGTGAACGTCATTGCGCTGATCGGCGAGCGCGGCCGCGAGGTGCGCGAATTCCTGGAAGACAGCCTGGGTGAAGACGGGCTGCAGCGCTCGGTCATCGTGGTGTCCACCTCCGACCGGCCGGCGATGGAGCGCGCGCGCGCGGCCTATGCGGCCACCGCCATCGCCGAGGGCTTCCGGGCACAGGGCCGCAACGTCGTGCTGATGATGGACTCGGTGACGCGCTTTGCGCGCGCGCTGCGCGAGATCGGCCTCGCGATCGGCGAGCCGGCGGTGCGGCGGGGTTTTCCGCCCTCGGTGTTCGCCGAGCTGCCGCGCCTGTTCGAGCGCGCCGGCAACGATGCGCGCGGCTCGATCACCGGCTTCTACACCGTGCTGATCGAGGACGAGGAGGGCGGCGATCCGGTGGGCGAGGAAGTGCGGTCGATCCTCGACGGCCACCTCGTGCTGTCGCGCAAGCTGGCGCAGGCGTACCACTATCCGGCAATCGACGTGCTCGCCAGTGCCAGCCGCGTGTTCCCGCGCGTGGCCTCGGCCGAGCACCAGCAGGCCGCAGGCCACACGCGCTCGCTGATGGCTCGGCATGCGGAGATCGAGTTCCTGCTGCGCGTGGGCGAGTACAAGCCGGGCAGCGATGCGCTGGCCGACGAGGCCATCGCCAAGCTGCCGGCCATCCATGCGCTGCTGCGCCAGCGGCCCGACGAGCCATCGAGCTTCGACGAGGCGATGGAGCGGCTGGCGGAGGTGGCCCGATGAATCGAGGCCGCACACGCGAGCTGGCGATGCTGTTGCGGCTGCGCGAGCTGCGCGTGGCTGCAGCCGCGCAGGTCTGCGCCGAGAAGCGGCAGGTAGTCGACGAGGCCGAGGCCGCGATCGTGCGCCGGCAGCAGCGCATCGACGATTGGAAGGCGCAGCGCGCCTCCCTGGCACAGCAGGTGATCGGGCCGGCTGCGCGCGACATCGCGCGTTTCATGCCGCTGGTGGCCGCGCAGCGCGACTACCTCGAAGACCAGCTCGAGCGCGACGTCTACGGCCTGATCGACGATGAAGACGATCGCGACAGCGCACTCGTGCGCCTGGCCGAGGCGCGCGCCGAGTGGACGCGCGAACGGGCACGCGAGGACGGCGTGCACGACCTGCTGCAGGAGGCGCGTGGCGAGCACCAGCGCGCCGAAGAGCAGCGCGCCGACATGGAGGCCGACGAACGGTTGTGCCGGCCGCCGGCGGGAGGGCTGCGATGAGGCCGGTGCAGGGAGGTGTGCCGATGCTGCGGCCCCCATCAAGCTCCAATGAGAAGGCGCCGGAGCCAGGCGCGGTGGTGCGATCGCCGCAGACGTTCGAGGAACACCTGGAGGGCGCGAGCAGTCGCGCCGATGCCGAGCCTCCACCCCATCCGCAGGCCGCGTCAATCGAGAAGCCCATCGCTCGGCATGAGCGGCACGCAGCGCATGCGCAGGCCAAGGCAACGCCCGAACCGGCTCGCTCGCGCCGTGCCGTGGGCGACGACGAGCAGCCGCATGACGACGCCCCGCCGGCCGATGTGCCGCTGGCCGCCCTGCTGCTCGCCGCCCGTCTGCAGCCGCCGCAGATGCAGCCTGTGGGCCAGGCCGTGCCGCAACTGGAACGGCCTGCCGCCCCTGCGCCGCAGGAGATGACGCCGCATGACTTGCGGGCGTCGCTGGCCACGGCCTGGATGCAGGCTTCCGACCCGGTGGGCCTAACGCCGGACCAGTGGCATTTCGCGCTCGCGGCCGATGCGCACACGCCGCTGGCCGCGCTGCGTCTGAGCGGCGATGCGGTCAACGGATGGGCGCTGCATGTCACCGCGGCGCGCGGAGTCGCGGCCCAGCAGCTGCAGGACCGCGGCGAGCGGCTGCGCAGCCGGCTGCAGGCGCGCGGCCAGAGCGTGCGCGAGTTGAGGATCGACGACGAGGAGGCCGGCGCATGAGCATGCAGCTGTCGGCGATGCAGTCGGCGCCCCTCTATCACCTTGGCCCCATCCAGCAGGCCGGCGCGCCGCACCCATGGCTCAGCACTGGGCGTCTGCATCTGCGCGAGCTGTGCTGGCGCGACACCGACGACGTGGTGCGGCTGCACCAGGATCCGCGCGTCTGCGCATCGCTGTTCGGCACGCTGCCGCGGCAGCGCGAGGCAGCGGCCGAGTTCGTGCGCCGCATGCAGGCGCTGTACCGCGAGCAGGAAGGCCTGGGCACCTGGTTCGCGCACCGCATGGCCACGCTGTTCACGCGCGAGGAGCTGGCCGACCGTGGGCTGCAGGCCACGCTGACGCCGCAGGCGCTGCAGCACCTGAGCCAGCCGCAGCCGAAGCTGGTCGGATGGTTCAGCCTGATGCCGGCCACCACCAACCCTCGCGAAGTGGAGCTCGCCTGCCGGCTGTTGCCGGCCGCCTGGGGCCAGGGCTATGCGCTCGAAGGGGCGGAGGCGCTGCTGCGCCATGCCTTCCTGTCGCTGAAGCGCGAGCGGGTGTGGGCGGTGTGCCATCCGCAGCACGATGCCGCGCGCTACTGCGCGCTGTGCCTGGGCTTCGAGGACATGGGGCTGCAGCCCTACGGCAAGGTCGCGGCCCGCCACTTCCTGCTCGATCGCTCGACCTGGCTGGTGCACCACATGCTGTCGCGCCGCTCGCGCATGCGCCATGCGCTCACGCAGTGCGGCAAGCCGGCGCGGCTGTGAATGGAGATCCACCGATGAACATCACCGCCACCGTGCCGCCGCCCTGGCTGGTCACTCCCAAGCTGCAGTTGCGCGAGTTCGCCGACGACGACCGCGCCGAGCTCGTGCGCATGCACCAGGATCCGCGCGTGCGCGAGCTGCTGATCGACGACGAGCCGCTGCACCGCCATGATGTGGTGGCGGTGTTCCTCTCGAAGCTGCGTGAGCTGTATCGCCGCCATGAGGGCCTGGGCATCTGGTGCGCTCAGCGCATGGTGCCCCTCCTCAGCGAGCACGACCTGGCCAACCCCGAGGTGCGCGCGATGTTCTCGCCCGAGCAGCTCGAGGCCTATGCGCGGCCGCAGCCCCAGTTCGCAGGCTGGTTCAACCTGATGCCGATGCCGGATCGGGCTGGCGAGGTCGAACTGGGCAGCCGCCTGCTGCCGTCGGCCTGGGGCACCGGCCTGGCGATGGAAGGCGGCGAGCAGCTGCTGAAGCATGCGTTCGAGACGCTGCAGCTGCCGCGCGTGTGGGCGGTGTGCCATCCGCAGCACGAGTCGGTGCGCTACTGCGTGCTGAGCCTGGGCTTCGACGATCTCGGCGTGCAGCCGTATGACGACAAGCCCGCGCGCCACTTCCTCATCGAAGCGCAGGCATGGCGCGCCCATCACCAGCGGCCGCGCCGCGAACGCATCCGCCTCGCGATGAACCGCATGAAAACCCCCGAGCCGGCAGCGGCCCTTCACTGAACGCACAGGACACACCCGATGAACACCAAGACCCCCCCTGCCCAGGAGCCCGAGGAACTCTCGCGCGACATCGCACGCCTGCTGCAGCAGGCCCTGGCCAAGGCGCTGCTGCCGGCCGACGGCGGCGACGACCTGCCCGCGCTGACCATCGAGCCGGCCGCGCAGGCGATGGCGCCGGCGCAGCTCGCGCGATCGCATCCCGGCGGGCCGAAATCGCGCCGCGAGGCCGAAGCGCTGTACCACCGCTGCCTCAAGCATTACCGCGAGGTGGTGCGCGCCGAAGACAGCGCGCTGGGGATCGACGACATGGGCGCCGCAATGGCCTACTTCGTGGCCGCCAACGTCTATGCGTTGAAGGACACGCCGGTCACCCCCGCGATGCTGCTGCGCGTGGAGCAGCAGCTGCGCGGTGTCATCGGCCACAGCCCGGAGTGGGTCAATGGCGATGCGCGCGACAAGCAGAGCCTGTTCGAGCAGCTCGCCATCCTCGGCGTGCTGGTGGGCGAGAGCGCGGCGCAGGCCAAGCGCGAAGGGCCGGCCGCGGTGGCCAACGTGCAGCGCGCGGCACGCGGCTACCTGGGCCGCCTGCTCGGGCTGAACGCCGATGCGCTGACCATCGATGCCGACGGGCTCGACATCGAGATCGACGGCGAAACCCCCAGCGACATGGCTGCGGCCTGATCCGACTCGCATCCCTGCGCCATGCACCTGCCTCCCGTTTCCCACCTGATCGCTGCTGCGGCTGCCCTGCGCGCGGAAGCGGGAGCGCCGCAGGCCGAGGAGGCTCACGCGGCGCCCAGCCCGGCGGCCGCGGCGCCGGCGGTGCATGCCGAAGCGGGCATGAGCGCATCCCGCATCACGCCCACGCGTGCGGTCGAGCCGACGCAGGCCACCGAGCGCGTGGCCGACGCGGTGGCGCAGGGCCTGTCGCCGGTCGATGCCGGGGCTTCTCAGCAGGTGGCGGCGCCGGCGCTGACGGCCATGGCTCTGAGCAGCCTGCACAGCGTGGCGATGCAGTTCCGCGCCGTGGTGCCGCAGGAGCCGGAGGCCGAGCGCAAGCGCCAGGGCGGCGGGCATGAGCAGTCGCCGATGCCGATGGAAGAGCCGGGCGACGATGCGGCGGACGACGCGGCCGCGCTGAAGCCCGCCCGCGCTGGCAGGGACCATGCGGTGCCGCTGCGCACGCAGAGCCTGCACGAGCGGCTGCTTCGCCGGCTGCGCGAAGCGCCCGCGTCGCCGGCCATCGACGAGGCGCTCCAGGCCCTGGCCACCGGCAGGCCGCTGCTGCTGGCCGCACCGCTCGTGCCGCCGCAGGGGCTGCGCTGCGACGCCGAAGCCTGGCTGCTGCGTCCGCCACAGCGGGGCGTGCAGCCCGAAGCGCAGCGCTGGACGGCGCAGATGCTCTTCGCCCGCGTGCCGCGCGGCGAGGCATGCTGGAGCTGGCGCGCACAGCGCGACCTGCGCCCCACCGGCACCCAATGGCTGCCGCGCGAGGCGGGCGCGGCCGCGCTCTGGTTCGGGCCACTGGCGGCGGGCGCCGCCTACAGCGGCTGGCGCGAGGTGCTGCTGAGCCTGCCGGCCGCGCCGCGGCTGCAGCAGGCGCTCGCAGCGCACTACAGCCTGCAGGTGCTGATCAGCAGCACACCGCTGCCGGCTCGATGACATCCGACAACAAACAACACCGAGGGAATTGAATCCGTGGACCTGACCCAGTTCTCGCCATCATCGGCGCTGGTCACCGTGGTGCTGCTGGCGCTCGCGCCATTCGTGGCCGTGATGGTCACCTCGTTCACCAAGATCGTCGTCGTGCTGAGCCTGCTGCGAAATGCGCTGGGCCTGCAGCAGGTGCCGCCCAACATCGTGCTCAACGGCTTGGCGCTGGTGCTCAGCATCTACGTGATGTTCCCGGTGGGCCAGGAGATGTCGGCCAGGGTGGAAGGCATCAACAACATCGGCGGCAGCACCAAGACCATGCTGGCCGCGGCCGATGCGGCCAAGGAGCCGCTGCGCGACTTCCTGATCAAGCACAGCCCGGCGCGCGAACGCAGCTTCTTCCTCAAGACGGCGCAAGGCACGCTGCCGGCCGACAAGGCCGGCCAGCTGACCGAGCGCGACTTCATCGTCGTGGTGCCGGCCTTCACCGTCAGCGAGCTCGCCACCGCATTCCAGATCGGCTTCCTGATCTTCCTGCCGTTCCTGGTGATCGACCTCGTGATCTCCAACATCCTGATGGCCATGGGCATGCAGATGCTGTCGCCCACCACCGTGTCGATGCCGTTCAAGCTGCTGCTGTTCGTGCTGGTCGACGGCTGGGTCAAGCTCTCGCATGGCCTCGTGCTCACCTACCACTGAACGGAGCGGACAAGCGATGCTCAACAGCGAAGCCATCCAGCTCACCCAGCAGGCGCTGTGGTTCGTGATGCTGCTCTCGGCGCCGCCGATCATCGTGGCGGCCATCATCGGCTTCGTGATCGCCTTCATCCAGGCGGCCACGCAGATCCAGGAGCAGACGCTGCAGTACGCGCTGAAGTTCTTCGCGATCGTGCTGACGATCTTTCTCACCGCGTCGATGCTCGGCGGCGGGCTCTACCAGTTCGCCGACCGCGTGTTCTCGGAGTTCCCCGGCATGGTGAAACGCTGACGTCATGGACGAGCTGCTGCTCACCACCGGCCACTGGTCCAGCGCGATGCTGCTGCTGGGCCTGTCGACCACGCGCGTGGCGGTGGCCTTCCTGCTGCTGCCGCTGTTCACGCCCGAGATGGTGCCGGCGCTGATCCGCAACGCGATCTTCATCGCGCTGGCGCTGCTGTCGCTGGCGATGCAGCCGGTGGTCGAGGTGCGCGACTTCCAGACCATCGACTGGATCCGCCTCTACGGCAAGGAGGCCTTCATCGGCGGCGCGATCGGCCTGCTGTTCGGCTCGGTGCTGTGGGCTTTCGAGGCGGCGGGCCAGGTGATCGACATGAAGACCGGCGCCTCGATGGCCCAGGTGGTCGATCCGCTGTCGGGCCACCAGACGCCGCTCACCGGCGCATTCCTCTCGCGCCTGGTCGGCTTCGTGTTCATGTTCTCCGGCGGCTTCCTGCTGCTGGTGGGCCTGCTGCTGAAGAGCTATGCGCTGTGGCCCGTGGGCCAGATGCTGCCGGCGCTGAAAGCCGGCGGCGTGACGCTGTTCGAAGGCGAGTTCAGCCGCCTGATGACGCTGGTGATGCTGATGAGCGCGCCGTCGCTGGTGGTGCTGTACCTCATCGAGGTGGCCTTCGGCCTCGTCAACCGCTTCTCGCCGCAGCTCAACGTCTTCGCGATGTCCACCTCCATCAAGATCCTCGCCGCCAATGCGCTGCTGATGCTCACGCTGGGCAGCTTCATCCAGCTGGTGATCGACGACATCCAGGCGCGGCCGCAGATCGTGCTGCGGATGCTGAAGGTGCTGGTGGGCGGCTGAGCGAACCCAGACAACGAACAAGACACAGGAAGGAAGTCCCCATGGCATTCGACACGACGACGAACCCTCGCGTGATCTATCTCGTCGATGCCGACGAAACGCTGCGCACGCAAAGCAGCCGTCGGCTGGCGGAGCTGGGCTACACCGTCTGCGAGTTCGACCAGCTGGGCCTGGCGATCGAGGACCTGTCGGAGCCGGTCGCCGGCGATGCCGCGGCGGAGCAGGTCTGCGCCCTGGTCAACGTCGACCGGCCGACGCTGGAAGCCAGCCAGCCCGAGACGCGCACCCATCTAATCGAACTCGGCATGGTGCAGGCGCTGCGCGAGCTCGAGGTGCCGGTGATCTATGCCAGCGCCCATGCCGCGCAGATGAGCTTGCAATCTGCACTGGCGATGGCCTTCATGGCCATCAAGGAGGGGGCCGCCACGGTGCTCGCCCTGCCATTTGAAGAGTCGGAGCTTGAGGGCGAACTCGAACGCGCCTTCCGGCCGCATGCCGCTCAGATGGCGACTGCCATGGCCGAGATGACCGCAAGCGCAAGCGAGAAGATCGCCGCCATCCGCTCACCCGACAAGGTGGGGTCGGCCGAATACCAGCGCTACCTGCAGAAGCTCGAAAGCCTCACTCCCCGCGAACGCCAGATCCACGACCTGATGCGGCAGGGCAAGACCAGCAAGATGATCGCCAAGGATCTGAGCATCAGCCCGAAGACGGTGGAGAACTGTCGACGGACCGTGCTGACGAAGATGGAGGCGGATTCGACGGTGTCGTTGCTGGCGCAGATTTCGCAGTGGGCGGAACGGTAAGGCCGTTCAGCGGATCACGAGGCCTTGCGCTGTGATCTGTACCCAATCGGCATCCGTCTTGAGGAACTATTCCAGATAACCTTTGGCTGCTTTTTTCATGTTGGTGGCGATCTGAGCATTGGGGCGCTCCTTCAGGGCCATACGCGTGGTCGCCATGAACATCCCCAGAATTGCCGTCTGTTTGTAGATCTCTGCTTCTCGGCATTCGTGGCTTTTGGCGACATCAGGGTTACGGCAATGATTTGGCGCATCTGGCTAACCGGTGGCTGGAATTGCTCGTCTGGGAAGCCGACGTCGTCCGGAGGCCATGTAGATCCCCGCGAGGAATGCCGCTACTGCACCCGCTACCTCTCGGTTTGCGAGCGACCGTTATTGTGGGTAACCATTTCGTAAAGATGATAGGTGTCACGAAGCTGGGCAAAAAACAACAGCAGGGTAATAGGCATCGGCACGGACTGAGCCATAGCAACGCTGCTCGCGCACATCAGAATTAAGCCCACAGTTTCCGCATGCAATTTCCTAGCAAAAATCGATGCCCAAGCAAAGGTAAGAAAACTGATTCCACCGCCAGGAGGTGTAGTGACCTTCGGCCTTGAGGAGAGGGACTCGGCTTAGCGAAGCGCGAGACCTTGCGCGGTGATCTGGACCCGGTCCGCATCCGTCTTCAGAAATTGCTCCAAATAGCCCTTGGCGGCTTGCTTCATATTGATGGCGGTCTGCTTGTTCGGGTGCTCTTTCAAAGCCATCTGCGTGGTCGCCATGAAGACTCCCAGGATAGCCATCTGGTCATACATGTCTCTTTTCTCTGCGTCGGTGGCATTCTGAAACGCCGCGTTCGCGCCAATAATGCTCTGCATTTGTAAAACCAACGGTTTGAAGTGATCGTCTGGGAATTCTTCGTCTCTATAAGCCATATAAGATCCTGCGAGAAATGCAGCTACTGCGCCCCCCATATCTCTAGCTGGGATGTTGAATTGCCGTTCGATGTCAGAGTAGCCTTTAAGAAGATTTGAAAATAGTTTGGCTGCCTCAGCTTGGCGGTCTGCAGGATATGCGCTGGAGAGCTTCTGAACAAATTTGGAAGGAGATAAAGTCGGAGGGACAATAGTCGTGCTTTGCGCGACTCGTACAGTGCGTTGATTTTGCAGTCGAGCGTTATCCCGGGCCGAATCCTGAAGTGCATGTTGGATCGGAGCCGAGAACATCTGACTCGTGAAGGCCATTTGTTGAATAAATTGAGCACTTGCAAAGCCAGCGTTCAACGGCTCGTAGCTCATTTGGGCAAAGCACGAGGAGGTTGCCAATAGAAAAATGACTGGAAGTTTGCGCATAAATTCCTCTCTGCTTGTGATTGCACAACAAAAAAGCGCTGCTGGGTGACCAGCAGCGCTCTTCAAAACAGCGTGAACGGTGTTTAGCCCTTACGCGCGGCGCTCGAAAGAGCGGTGCCGATGGTGTTGACCGCATTATTAACGGTCTGAGAGAGCATATCGAGTACCTTCGTTTCGCCTTGCAACTCTTGCAAAAGCTGGAAGTTCTTGCCTTCAGCTTCTGTCACCTTGTCAAGTCCCGCGCCGTTCTTGGGGTTCACTGCCTTTTGTGCCGCGGCCTTTGCGCCAAAGCTGTCGTTGACCTGATTGGCAAGAGATTCAACCTTGTCAGCTTGCTTGTTCAGCGCCTCACCCATTGCGATGGCGAGTTTGACAAACCAGCTCTTGCCCGAGAGGCTGGCCTTGCCTTTTCCGCCGGCACCCTGGGCGCCTTCTTCACCTTCAGCCATTTTCTCCTTCACCCGTTGAACAACTTGCGCAGCGTAGTCGTCACGGAACTGATTGATGAAGGGAGCCGCTTGGTTCTGGACGAAGTTGTCCACATCAGGGCTGCTCTGATGTTGGAGCTGCGGCAGTGCTTGGTCCACGATGTTGTTGATGATGCCCTGAATAAATTTAGGCATTCCTAGTTCCTTGACCAAGGTGCTCGCTGCCATCTTCACAGCTTCACCGATAGCAGACGTCAGCATATTGCTGAGGGAACCAGCAACTGCCAGCGGTGGGAAGAACATGCTCGCCACGCCCAGCACCGCGCCGAAGATGCCGCCGCTGCCACCAAAAACGCTCTTCAATGCACCACCCATGGTGTCACTCCTTTGAATCGATTGTTCGCAAGGTCCTACCCTTGCACCTGTTCACACATTCGCAGCACGGGCTGATTGCCTTGTGTCCTCCCCGAACTGCGCACCTTGCTTGTCGCTTCACGTGATGTGTTGTTTGCGTTGCGACGGAATGGATTGAACCGGCTTTGAACGACGGGCGATAGAGAGTGCGATCACCCGGGTGGAAACACCTGGGTGGTTTCACCCGGGTGATCGCACAGGCTTCCCCTTCCGAGGGGTTCCCGTTTCAATTCGCGGGTCGATTGCAACCAAACGCATTTCGACTTGAGCGCAGGGTTTGCGCGTTCGTCCACATCACTAGGGAGAAAGATCCATGACAGCGATTCAGTCCAACTCGAGCCTCGATCCGGTCTACTTCACGCAGCCGTTCATCGACCCGACCAACCCCACGCACGCCAGCACCTCTATGCAGGGTGGCCAGGCCGTGTTCGAGAACGACAACTACCGCATCACCGCAGGCGACAACAACGAAGTCAACATCACCAACAAGCACACGGGCGAGACCTACCAGATCTGGGGGGATCCGCACGTCAACGTCGACGGCAAGCACGCCTTCGACTTCTGGGGAAAGACCACCTTCCAGCTCGAAGACGGCACCAAGGTCACGATCGACACCACGCCCTATGCTGCCAATCCGAACGCGACGCTGGCATCGAAGGTGACCATCACCAATGGTGACTACGGCGTGCAGATCAGCGGTGTCGACACCAACACGAAGGGCGACCTGAAGATCGACGAGGCCAAAGGCTGGGGCCGGGTGCTCGACGACGTGGTCGACGACGGCAACGTGCTGCAGGAGAACCCTGCCGGCAAGGGCTTCCTGGCGGTGGACGGCAACGGCAAGATCCATGCGGTCGACCAGCAGTACATCAACGGGACCGACCTGGTGAAGAACGGTGCTGACAAGCTGCAGGATCAGTTCAAGAACATGTTCCAGGCCTTCAGCGGCCTGCTGAGCATCAGCTTCGCGGGCATGTTCGTGGGTGCACTGACGCATGCCATCGAGCATGCGGTGGAATATGCAGTGAAGCACGCAGTGAATGACTTGCGGCATCCGAAGCCTTCGGAGGACCGGGCGTATCTTCTGGGTGGGGCTAATACCCTTCCGAAGTCGCTGTTCGACGGCAGTTCCTCCCCCAAGCTTTCCGTGCGCGATCTCGTGCGCTACGCCACGGGGCCGCTGGTCACGCCTGAAAGCCAAGGCCTGGGCCGCGTCTTTGCCCAGGGTGGCCCGAGCACCAACCCGAAGACGCCCTTCGAGAGCTTCTTCGATAAGGCCGGCCTTCAGATGACGATGGCTCGCGCTCAGGTTTGACACGAACTCGGCGAAGGGTGCCCCTCACCGGGCCGTTAGTCGCCGATGGGTGCGAACGGCCCGGCGTTGGATAAATGCAAGGGAGAGAGATATGAGAACCGAACGAGTGGTGGCCTCACCTCATTGCGCTGCCTCGACAGAGCTACCGGAGCACGTTTATGCGCAAAGCGGCGACACGCTGGCCGACGTGGCAGAACGTTATGGCTTGACTGAAGCAGCGGTGCGTACCGCGAATCCTGGCATCGGCGATCGCTTGCTGCCCGGCGAGCGAATCAAATTGCCAGAGACAAATGGGGCACCCACAAAGCACGACGATTCGGGTATCCACTGGAATAGTGGCGGGCAGTCGGCGGTGACCATCAACGACACCATTCAGCGCACGCGCTATCACCACGCCAATGAACGGGCATCGGAGGGCGCTCTTCGTGCCATCGAGCAAGCGGAGCGCCAAGGTAGCCCCAAGCAGGCAATGGATGCTGCCTATCAGGCTTCGCAGCAGCGCATCGACAACCGATCGGAGACACGCAAGCGGTTGAGCCGTGGCGGACTGGAGCTGTCTAAGGCTGTGGATCAATCTCATCCACCTGAGTTCTACGAAGCGAAGTACCGTGCCAGCCTGCCGCCGGAGGCGACAGCCTTTGATGTTGCGCGCAAGATGGCCCAAGGTGTTGCCCGGTCCAACCCACGCGTCGACTTGCTGTTGAAGGTCAACAAGGCCCTTGGGCCGGTGGGACTTGCCTTCGGCGCTTATGGCTCATACAAGGCAATTCGCGATGCTGCCAACAAACCTCTCGCAATTGCCAAAGAGGCCGGAGGGTGGGCGGGGGGAATCGCTGGAGCGAGCTGGGGGGCGGCGGGTGGTGTGGCGCTTGCTGTTGCTCTAGGCAGCAACCCCGTGGGGTGGGGCATCCTCGCTGCCGGAGCCATCGGGGGAATCGTGGTCGGTGCTCTCGGTGCAGCCGGAGGCCAATGGGCCGGCGGCGCGGCTTATGACGCAGCAGCGGCATGGGTGAAATAGTTGCGCCTTTCGCAGGTCAAGCATCAGGCTGGCCGAATGTGCCGTGCACGCTGATCTGTGAGCAGGATGCTTCGAGGCGGGTGGAAATCCGCTTTGATCCGGTGGACGGGAGATCTCAGAAAAGACCGGTGATGCGACTCCTTAGAACCACTGATGGCGGCCGCACGTGGGAGGAAATTCCGACGCGGCTGCTGTCTCTCTGGAAGCGTATCGACCTGAGTGGCTTTTGGCCGCCTGACCCCCTAGACCTACGACGCTTCCGGTTCGATAACGCAGGCTTAGAGGCGGAGATCGGCGAAACGGCTTATGTATTTGCAACTGGCGGCGAGCGCAAGTGGCGGCTTTTCTATGACGAAGCTCAAAGAGGCTGGCGCGTTCATGACCTTCTGTAAGAGCCCAAGCTGTCACGTGCCGCCTCATTCAGTCGCCGGCTTCGTTGTATCGACCTGCGAGAGGCGGCTATGAATCTTTTAATTACTTCAGGGAAAACAGTATGTCTTTCAGCCTATCTGGGATTCTTCATGCAATCCAACCGCGTCCCCCCTACGACCCGGCCAACCCGACCAACGCCCAGACTCACATGGAGCTCACGGGCCTTGGCCGCCAGACCGCCGTCTTCGAGAACGACAACTACCGCATCTCGGTCGGCGACAACAACTCGCTGAACATCAGCAACAAGCACACCGGCGAGGTCTACGGCGTTTCGGGTGATGCGCAGCTGACCGCCCAAACGGGATCGGGTTGGCTCGCCCGCGCCTTGGCGCTGCATCAGCACCTGAAGGGCGTCACCACGCTCCAACTCGACGACGGCACCAAGGTCACGATCCAGTTCGCTGACGTGAACAAGCCCTTCGCGGGCCATCAGCAGCAGGTGTCCACGGTAACCATCACCAATGGCAACTACGGCGTGCAGATCAGTGGTGCCGATGGCGCGCATCGTGGTGACTTGCAGATCCATGAAGCCAAGGGCTGGGGCGGTCTGCTCGATGCGGTAGTGGACGACGGCGCTTCGTTGCGCGAGAACGCGCATGGCTCCGGATTCACTACGGTGCCGACCGCTCCAGTGGACCTCGGCCCTGTTGCGCATCTGTATACGGTGCGCTCGCGCGATACGTTGTCGAGCATTGCCAAGGCGCATGGGGTGTCGCTGCGTGAACTGGTGCAAGCCAATCCGCAGCTGGCCAATCCCGATCGCATCAGCGTCGGTCAAGCGCTGAATCTGCCGCAAGGCAGCAAAGCTGGCACGGATCGGGCTGTGATCGTGAGCGCTCCGGCAGCGCCTGCAGCTCAAGCAGCTCCATCGCCGACTGCCTCGGCGCCATCCACGCCGAGGACGATCGATTACGCTGCGATGTACCAAAAGAAAGGGCACGCCTATCGGCAAGATCAGGTGAAGTCGTACTCGCACTACAACGAACCTATCGACAGATCGGCAGGCCGCGCGGCCGGCAACAGCCGCATATGGGGCGACGCACCGGCTGAAACGCAACGTGCAGCGATCGACGCGATCATCAAGGCTTCCAAGGCGGCCGGTCTGAGCACGCACGAGACGGCGCTCGTGTTGGCGATTGCGAGCGTCGAATCAGGATTCAATCCAGATGCGGCTGCTGGAACAACATCGGCGGCCGGCCTGGGGCAGTTCGTGAACAGAACGGGTAAAGCCTATGGCCTCGATGCTCACAATCGGTGGAACGTGGACGCGCAGGCAAAGGCGCTGGTTGCGCACTTCAAGGAGAACCAGCATTTGGCCAAGGCAAACGGGCATGGTGACGACTACATCTACAAATACCATCACGACGGCCCGGCAGGAGAATACGGCGGGCTCGCCATCGCCCGGCAGAAGGTCATGCCCCTGGTGAGCAAATACGAGGCGGTGTTGAACGCTGCAACCCGATAATCACGTTGGTGATGGCTGCGCCGGCCTCCGTGTGTTTGCAAGCTCCGGGGGCGGCTCGGCCTTTTGCGTTCTCGCTCGTCATGAAAAAGGCATCGATGTTGAGAGTCGGAATACGCGTCGCACTGGCGCTGTCTGTCGCTGCGGTCATGCAGGGGCCATGCTGGGCCAAGACCAGTTCGTTCAAGGCGCAATGCGGCAACTCGACTTTTGAGGTCACACTGGAAAACCGCGGCAGCACATTGGAAAACCGCTACGAGCTCCGCGCATCGTCAGCCGTCGCCGGCGCAGACAGGAAACTGCTGTATGTCTCGAATGAGGGTGGATGGTTCTATGCGCAATGCCTGCCCAGCGCGGCCGCAGGCGGCAGAAGCCTGCTGCTTTTCCAGGCATTCTGTGGGGGCTCGGCTTGCGTCGAGGATCGCTACGGCGTGGTGGACGCCGACACCCTGAAGCTGCTGCTTCGCCCCCCCAAAGGCAACGTCGGCAACGCGAAGGCAGCAGCCAAGGTGATCGGACGCAAGGATGTGCCCTACCTTCCCGAAGATCCCAAGGCCTTCTGCTGCGATCAGAAGCAGTAGCTGTGTGGTCAACCTCCAGGTCGATGTTCGTTGTCGCCGGCCAGTGCTTGGCGGCTTCGCTTGTGCAACCAGCCGGGGCCTCGGCACCAGTGCCTGATGCTTCTGTCGCTTCCGAATGGGTCGGCCAGTACCAGGGTGTGTTTGACGCCAATGGTCGGATGACCATTGAAGCCTCACCTGCCGGCACTTTCCGTATCGTCTGGTCAGGCGGCGAAGACGATGCGGCAGGTGCCGCAACAGCCGCGGATTGCATGGCGGTGGCAAAGGCGTCCTTGAAAGACAAGACGCATCTCCGCGCTGACCTCGTGCCGTTTAAGGACGACAACAGCGGGAGCGAATTGACAGCCGAGGATTTGAAATCGCTCGATGTATCGCCGCTGGATCTCGCATGGTCGGATAAGGGCCTTGTGCGCGTGAGCGGTACCTTCCCTCAGTGCGGGCTGAACGTGGCGATGGCGGGCTTGTATTGGAGACCGGCCGACGCCGCCTCCGTTGTGCGATTGCTGTCAAAGGAGTACGACACGTGCTCTCATTCAGGCGCTGATATGACCGCTTGTTCCAGACAGGAGAGCCAGCGGCAAGACGACCGGCTCAACCGCGACTACAAGGCGCTGCTCGCCAAGCTTTCGCCTGCTCACCGCAACGTCATCAGGCAAGCCCAACGCCAATGGCTGACCAGGCGCGACCGACTATGCGCTCGCTCCGCTGGCGCAGCCGAGGCACTTTGCATTGCCGGATCTACTGCTGCGAGGGCAGATGACCTTGAAAAGTTGATGCGGGCGGGACATGTTCCCGTGCCTGGCGCTGCCAGGTAGGACAGCGCCCAGGGCGGCTGCATCACTGAACCGAGAGCCCCTGGCCGCTGATCCGAAGGCGAGTGATGTCCAGGCCGAAAGCCTGGCGGAGATAGCCTGCCGCGGCCCGCTTCATGTTCGCCTCGAGTTGCGGATCAGGTCGGCGTGCGAGTTGGTCTTGGGTGGCCGACAGCAGCATGCCGATGATCGCCATCTGTTCATAGGCCTGCAGCTTCTCGGAGGCAGGCGCAGACACGAGTTGCCCGTTGGCGTTCAGCGCAGATCGGATCTGCTTCGCCACCAGGACGAATTGCTCGGGTTCCACGCTGGTGTTGTGATACGCCTCGTAGCTCCCGGTGATGAGCATCGCCGCCGCCCCCGATAGGTCGCGATCGGGAAGATGCACGATGCGTTCCATCTCGCGGTACTTCTGGAGCAGGTCACGCAGAACGCGCTCGGCCTCCGTTCGTGATGCGGGTGGATAACTGGCAGCGAGCACGGCGGGCGTATCGGCGTTGTTGCCTGGCGCGCTTTGGGGCGGCTGACCACTCGCGTTGGCGGCTCGCGGTGTCACAGCGTTGGCGATGATCTGGCCATTCACAGCATTGAGCTGAATCTGCGACCGCAGCAAGAAGGCCGCCGGCGGCATGGGAACCTGAGCCACAGCTGCAAGCGCCCAGGACCACGCTGTGCAAAGAATGACGAGCCGCACGCTGGTCATTGGATCACCAGTCCTTTGTCTGTGATGCGGACGCGATCGGCATCCGTCTTCAGGAACTGTTCGAGATAGCCCTTGCCGGCCTGCTTTAGATTGGCGGCAATTTGCGGATTGGGCTGCTGCTGCAGTGCCATCTGGGTGGCCGCCATGAACATACCGAGGATGGCCATCTGCTCGTAAGCCTCCTGCTTTTCGGCGTCAGACGCTTTGGCGAATTCGGGTGTAGAACCGATAACCTGCTGCATCTGCGCAACCAGTGGCTTGAACTTCTCGTCGGGAAAATCGACGCCGTGGTAGACCATATAACTCGCTGCCAGGAAGCTTGCGGCAGCTCCAGCGAAATCGTGACGAGTGATACCGAACCGCTGTTCGATCTCTGCGTACGAGTCGAGCAGTTCCTGAAAAGTTCGTTCAACTCCGGGGCGAGAATCTTCGGGGTAGGCCGCAGCAAGCTTATGTGCTGCCGAGCTAACTCCCCATCGCGACAAAACGGTGTGTTCTCGCGCCGCTGGCCACATTGCCGAACCGTTCTGTATGCCGGTGCTTTTTCCTGTAGTCGTCTGGGTGGCCAACAGGCTCGACTCTCGGGCCAAGTTCAAGTGGATCGAATTCCATAAAGCGATGTTGTTTCGCAGGATCTGCCCCGATGGGTCGTAGTAGACGGGCGGAGGAAGGGGTTGCATGTCGAATGCCTTGCACTGCAGCGCGGTGCCAATCAGCACGATCGCGGCGAACGTCGATGGTTTTTTCATAAGTCATCCCCCGCTTCCGGGGCGCTTCTAACTGGGTACCGCGATTTGATTCGGCTCAGTGAACTGGAGACCATCCCTACACATAGGGCCCCGCCCGACACCCGGGTGATTCCACCCGGGTAATCACACCTTCTTCCTTTCCTGATGGGGTGACGCTTCAATCGAGCGACAAAACACTGGAAGGAGAGCTCGCGGAAGCGGCCAACTCGGGTCGGCTGATTTATCTCGAGGAGCAATGATGATCGCTGCAGAGGAAAATTTCGTCGTTCGCCACGCGAGCAACGATCCGGAATTGCGGACGGCCGAATTTCTGACGCTCCGATTGGGCAGCGAACGGAAGGTCATTTCCTCGGCCATCCAATACTTGCCCCAGAGACCGCAAAACTTTGTCACTTTGGCGCGGAGTTTCCGTTTGGAGGCCGGTCTCCTGCATTGCCTTTGTCCTGACTCGCCGGATATCCGCGCCTCTCTGCGTCGAATGGCCTGGGCGGTCAAGAGCCTTTGTGACTTGGGCTCAGTGGGTGATGGTCCAGTGGAAGTTGGTCTTGGAGACCCACGGCAGCGCTTTCAGGCTGCGCGTTACCGCTACGGTCTCAGCGTAGGTGTCTTCATTACTGGCTTCTATGCGGCGATGGCGACCCGTGAGAAGGCGGTACTCGATACGTTGGCGATGGCGGATGTCGACTGGATGAGACCGCCGGGCCTTTTGAACGAGGATTATCGTTTTCATTGGGCGCGTGCTCTGCAGGGCTTTCACCGCTATGGGGTGGGAGTCACTCACGGCCTGGAAGAGTCGACCTTCCGAGAACTGGAACTGGCGCTTGACGGCACGGCTCCAGAAAGACTGAAACATGGCAACACCGCCGCTGCGCTGTTTGTCGATTGTCTTGACATGGAATTGATGGCGCAAACGACCGATGACGCGGAAGCGTTCAACGGCGCTTTGTACAAGGCGCTCGAGCAAGGGCACAAGGTGTACTACGGGCAAATCGAAGTCAATCCAGGAGAAGACCAATCCGCCGATCCAGAGGGCTTCGTCGCGCTGGGGCCCCTCGCATTTGCTTGTGCAATGCATGACCGCGGTTGGCCTATTACGGTGAAGTCGGATTACCTTCCGATCTCAATCGTCGAGAACCGCTGAATTCCAGCGTTCAGCGCATGACCAATCCGCGCGCGGTGATCGCGATGCGGTCCGCGTCGGTTTTCAGAAGTTGTTCCAGGTAGCCTTTGGCTGCTTGCCGCATTTGCGCACTCATCTGCGCGCTCGGATGGTCCCGAAGCGCCAGGCGGGTTGACGCGATGAAGACGCCGAGAACGGCCATTTGCTCGTACATCTCCTGTTTTTCGGTGTTGGAGGCCTTCGCGAAACCGGGGTTGCCTGCGATCGCGGTGCGGATCTGCTCGACAAGCGGCAGCATCTGTTCTTCGGGCAGGTCGACATCCCGGTAGGCCTCGTAACTGCCTGCGATGAAGGTCGCGATGGCTCCGGCGATGTCGTCATGCGGGATGCCGAGTTTCTCCTCGAGTTGTTTGTAGCCGTCGAGCATCGTTCCGAAGGCGGTGCGCACCGTGCTTCGTTGTGCTGCGGGGTAGGCGGCAGCCAACTTGTCCAGTGTCCGTTGCGTGACGTTGGGCTCGATGCTGATCCGGGTTGAGGCTGCGGCGGGCAATGGCTGTGTGGCGCGTGTCACCGCCGTGTGGGCGTTGAACGCGAGGTGAAGGTTGTTGACAGCCGTGTAGCTCATCAACTGCAGATTGCTCAATGGCGGGACGACGATGCCTATGCCTTGGGCATGAACGTCTGCGACAGCGATGAGGGCGGTGCAGACGCTGAGATGGCGGAGAAGTCGGAAAAACATGGGGAGTCGTATGTCTGTGAGCGAAACCGTCGAATTGCAGGTGGATCGAGACAACGCCGCCATCCCTATGTTCACGACCGTCCTGTGATTCCATGTGCGGCATTGCATCGTCCACCAAGGATTGGGGATCGCCGAGGTGCCACTCAGATGATGTACTCCCGCCCTTCCATAAGAAAGCTCAGGGAGTTCGATCTTGATCCGGTTCTCCAGATCCGTTGGCTTGTCGTTTCTGATCGCTGTCAACCTTGCGTTGACAGCTTGTGGCGGCGGAGGCGAGGGTGGGGGCAATCCGCCTCCGGCAACGACGGAACCGCCACCTGGCGGAGTGGAGCCGCCGCCCGCCAACGAGGCCGCAAACCCCGTTGCTGGTCGCGTGCTTTATGACAACGCATCCGGCGTGGCGATGCTCGATCTCGCCAGTGGCGAAGTCACGCGGTGGAACACATGGACCTCGGCCTGGCCTTCGCCCGATGGCACGGAGATCGTCCATCTGGAGTCCGCTGCTCCTCAGGAAGGGGTTCCGGAGCAAGTCGTGATCACCGACGATGAAGGCCGCGTGAAGCAGCGCTTCTCCGTATCTCGTTGGATCCGTGGCTACCTGAAGCTCTCGCCCGATCACCAGACCTTGGCAGGGTTCTGGGCTGACGACGACAGCGGCGAGAAGATCACCGAACCCAATCTCACGCTGTTCTCCCGCACCGGCACGGTCATCCGTCGCCTGCCGTCGGCCACCGCCTATGCATGGATGCCGGACGGCCGGCTGATGTACGCCGAAGGCCAGAACGTCTTCATTGGGGATGCGCAGGGCCGCAATCCGCAATTGATGTTCCAGACGCCCGAGGCGGCCTCTGGTCTTTCGGTGAGCCCTGATGGGCGCAAGCTCGCGTTCGTGATGCCCGGCGCCGCGCTGGAGCCGGGGCAGGTGTGGATGATCAACATCGACGGCAGCGATCTTCACCAGGTGACCCGCTCGTCGATCAACCAGGTCGATCCGCAATGGATGCCCGACGGCATCAGGCTGATCGTGCGCGAAGGTGTGGTGACCTCGCTGGAGGGGTATGCCGGCTGCCCGATGCTTTACGCCGTGCCGGCTGACGCGGTGAAGGTGGAGCTGTCGTTGACCAATGAGCCGGCAGTCAGCGTCATCCGCTACCTGCAGAACGACAGTACGACGCGCTTCGAGGTGTGTCCGTTCTCGCCTGCAGCGGTGCTTGCAGCGCCTGGGGCCATGTCATCGGCCGGATCGCTGCCTGGCGATGACGGCAGTGTCAATCGCCAGCTCGGCGGGACGATGTTCTATGTGACCGGCCGCGACGAGAACCGCCAGGTGTTGCGGCTCGATGTTGCGTCGGGTACGGTGAGCGCGCTGTCTCCGGCCCTTCTCGGTACTGATGTCTCTCACGATGGGCTGGAGTTTGCAGCAGCGCCGTTTGTCAAGGCGGATTGGGACAACAACCAATCGCGGCTCAGCATCCAGCGGGCCGACGGTTCCGTCGTGGCTGGCTTCGTGAAGCCGGGCGACGTGCGCGGGCCGATCCGGTTTTCACCGTCGGGCCAGCGCCTGCTCTACCAGTGGGATGCCAACCCGTCCCATACCGGGCCCGATGCGCCGGCGCTTGCCATTGGCGACCGCAACGGCAATGTCCTGGCCCATTGGGCCGACGTTGTCAGTGGCGACTGGCTGCCCGACGGGCGGGTGGTGGCTGCAACGGGAACGGCGCTCTACCTCATTGATGCCGACTTCACCAAGTCAAGGCTCCTGGTCGATCTGGGGCAGGCGATCGACAGCGTCCGCGCGAGCCCCGATGGTTCGCGCCTGGCAATCGCGATGGCGGGACGCCTCTGGGTCCTGAAGATCGACGGCACTGGGTTGACCCGCCTGACGGTCTCCGACAGCCTTGAAGCGAACCCCGAATGGTCTCCGGACGGGCGCTTCATCGCGTTCGACCACAAGGTGGGTGACTACACCCTTTTCTATACCTGGGTGGTGGCGGCAGACGCTCAATCAGTTCGTGTCGGCGATCCACAACGTCACCGGAAAGCTGTGGCGATCCGTGCCTATGAGGACGGAGCGTCTCCCTCTCGGGTCTGGGCTGAATCCAATTTGAGCTGGCGTTGAGGTCTCGATGCGGCCGGCATTGAAATTCAAATGCGGGCCGGTGGCAGCATGAAGCACACGCCGGAAGAACGAAGCATCCCTCGGCATGCAGCCAAGGAATCGGAGATGGCTGACCACGCGTTCTTGTCGGAGTGTCTTCGATCGGAGAGGAGGGTGATCGCCAATGCTTGCAAGCACATTCAGCAGCGTCCTGCGAATTTGATATCGCTGATCAGAGACTCGCAGCGGGAAGCGGGATTTGTCCACCGTCTCCATCCTGATTCGCCGGAGATCCGCACGGCGCTCGGGAGAATGGCTTGGGCGACCAAGGCTGCCTGTGATCTTGCCGTGTCTGGCACCGGCCCCGTCGGCGTGGACCTGCATGATGGAACGCCTCGTGTCGAGATCGAACGCCAGAAACTCCGGCTCGGCGTCAGCGACTTCATCAGGGGGCTGTACGCGGCGATGGCTCTTCGAGATCTGGCCGTGATCCAGACGTTGGTGTCGGTCGACGTTGAAACCCTTCGGGTTCCCGGCTTGCTGTTCGAGGACTATTCGTTCCACTGGGCTCGTGCACTGCAAGGTTTTTGCCGAGGCGATGATTCGACGGTCCTTTCTCTGAGGCAGGCGCTGGAAGGCACGGATCCCGAGAGGCTCAAGCATGGCGGAGCGGAATACGCCCTGTTCATCGCATCCCTGGACATGGAGCTGATGTCGAGCAGCGCGGCGGGAGAGGTGGAATTCAACGGGGTGCTGTTCAAGGCACTCGCCGAGGGCCACAGGCGCTACTACGGTGAGCTTGAAGTGAACCCGGGCGAGGATCAGTCGAGTGCTCCTGAGGGTTTCATCGCGCTTGGCCCGCTCGCGTTTGCCTGTGCGATGCGCGACCGCGGCTGGCCCATCACCGTGAAGTCGGACTACCTGCCGATCTCGATCGTCGAGGGCCGGTGATATCCCTAGCGAACTCTCCCCGGGAGAGGTGATTGACTTCTGTAGAGACAGAGAACCGCATTGCCCGGCACGAAGCCAAGGATCCGGAAGCCGTCGAGCGCGCCTTCCTCACAAGGCGGCTGAACAGCGAGCGGGCTGCTATCGAGGCCGGGTTGCGCCACCTCACGGAGCGTCCCCAGAACCTCGTCTCGTTGATCCGCGAATCCCACCGGGAAGCGGGCTTCGTTCATCACCTCAATCCCGACTCGCCGGCGATCCGCGCCTCCTTGCGGCGCATGGCATGGGCCGCCAAAAGCCTCTGCGATCTCACGGCATCAGGCAACGGACCGGTGAAGATCAGCCTTGGCGACGAGGCGCTCAGCGTCATGGCCGAGCGCGGCCGGTATCGCTTCAGCGTTGGTGGCTTCACCCAGGCCTTCTATGCGGCCATCGCGGTCAGAGACCAGGAAGTGCTCGACACGCTGCTCAAGGTCGATGTCGATCAGCTGCAGGTGCCGGGCCTGCTGTTCGAGGACTATTCCTTCCTCTGGGCTCGAGCGCTGCAGTGCTGGTTCCGCGGCGACGGCAACACGATCGACATCCTGCAGCAGGCCCTGGAGGCGACCGACCCCGACAAGCTGAAGCACGGCACGCAGGCCTACGCCCTGTTCATCGCCTGTCTCGACATGGAACTGATGTCGACCTCGATGGTGAGCGCAGAGCGGTTCAACCAGGCCTTGCACAAGGCCCTGGCGGAAGGGCACAAGGTCTACTACGGCCAGATCGAGGTCAATCCCGACGAGGACCAGTCGGACGAGCCCGAAGGATTCATCGCCCTTGGCCCGCTCGCGTTTGCCTGTGCGATGCGCGACCGCGGCTGGCCCATCACCGTGAAGTCGGACTACCTGCCGATCTCGATCGTCGAGAACCGCTGAGGCCTCGATTTGTGGAGCGAGTGATTCACCGAGCTTTCAGCGGATGACCAGTCCGCGCTCGGTGATCGCGATGCGATCCGCGTCGGTCTTCAAGAATTGCTCCAGATAGCCCTTGGCCGCCTGCCGCATTTGCGCGCTCGTTTGCGCATTCGGATGTTCCTGGAGCGCCAGCCGGGTCGTTGCGATGAAGACGCCGAGAACGGCCATCTGCTCGTACATCTCCTGCTTCTCGGCGTTGGAGGCCTTCGCCAACCTCGGGTTGGTGGCAATGGCCTGATGGATCTGCTCGACGAGCGGTCGCATTTGTTCATCCGGCAGGTCCACGTCCCGGTAAGCCCCATAGCTGCCGGCGATGAAGGTCGCCACAGCGCTGGCCAGATCGTTGCGGGGCATGCCGAGTTTTTGCTCGAGTTGCTTGTAGCCCTCGAGCATTTGTCGAAGCGTGGTGTGCACCGTGCTTCGTTGTGCTGATGGATAAACGGCCGCGAGCTTGTCCAGCGTCCGCTGGGTGAGTGCGGGGTCGATGCTGACCTGCGTCCGGACCGTGCCTGTCTTTGGAGGCAAGGCCTCCGCAGAGGCTTGGGATGGGCTCTGCATCGCGCCGAGCAGCATGTAGGTGTTCACCGCATTCAGTCCCACCTGTGTCATCGCAGCGCCATAGCTGGCCATCGTTGCACCATCGAACTGGGCGTGCGACGGCAAGGCGGCGGAGGCGGCGCAGACTGCGACCGCGGCGCGTAGGCAGAGAAGAGGGTGTTTCACGGGGCTGGCTTCTTTGTGGGCGAGTGGTTGTGGTTCAACGAATCGACAGGCCGGCTGCACCGATGTCGACACGGCTGGCGTCCACCTTCAACATCTGTTCGAGGTATCCCTTGCCGGCCACGCGCAGCCGCTCGGCGGTTTGAGTGTTGGGCTGTTGATCGAGCTGGTCGTGCGTGGCCGCCATCAGCATGCCGAGGATGGCCATCTGCTCGTAGGCGTCGCGCTTGTCCTGCTCGGGGGCGCTGGCAAATTCGGCTTGGCGGGCGAGCGATGAACGCATCTGCTTCAGCAGTGCCCGGTAGTGCGCATCTTCCAGTGTGCGGCCGGTGTAACCCTCGAAGCTCGCGGCGATGAACATCGCCATGGCGCCCGCCAATTCGCCGTGCGGCATGCCGAAGTGGCGTTCGACTTCCGTGTACTTCTCGAGCAGGGTGCGCAGCGCCGTTTCGGCCTGCCGCTGCATGTGCTTCGGATAGGCGGACGCGAGTTTGGCCGCACCGTCCTGCGTGTCTGTGCGCTGGGATGCCGTGCCGCCGGGCCCTTGTCGCAGCTTGTCCAGCTGCAGGTTGTACATGCCGCTGCTGTAGTTGACGTTCTGCCAGGCGGCGGGCGGCAGGGTGTAGGTGAAGCCCGCATCCTGCGCGTGAGCGACGAGGGATGCCAGGCAGGCACAAACCAGCGTGATCGCGTTCTTCATTGCGGCGATTCTGTCCAGCTGCTTTTCCGTTTCCATCCCACACTGACGTCTCGTTACGAGCTCTCCCTAAGGCAAGGGCTGTGCGCCCCGGCGGGCGGCCCCAAGAATGCAGCGCTGCTCAGGGAGATAGTCAATTGATGGGTACCGCCTCGATCGAGTCGCTGGACGACGTACCGAGCACGGCCGCCGAATCGCAGGCCTTTGTGCGATTCGAGGCGCTCACGCGCTTCGGGCCGCTGGCCTTGCGCTGCGCACGGGCCGATGCCACGACGGGTGCAGGCATGCCGCGCCTGTTGCAGGCGGCCACACTGCTGGCCAGGGCCGAGCCGGTGCTGCAGATGCTCGAAGACTGGCTGGGCGAGCCGCTCGATCCCGAGCCCGTGGAGGGCAGCGTGCCGGTGGCCGGATCGATGGCATGCGCAGGCTGCGCGTTGCCTGATGAGCAAGGCCTGGTGCACCTGCGGATCGAGCTGCCGTGGGCTGCGGTGCTGCACGGCACATCGCACGACGAGGGCCTGCGGATCCGTCTCGAGGGCCTGCTGCAGTGGGAGCCGGTGCCGGTTCAACTCGTGGTGTCGCAGCAGGTGCTCACGCAGGCCGAATGGGCCCAGTTGCAGCGGCCCGGCGCGGCGCTGTTGCTGCCCGAGTCGTTCACCGCTGCGGCATGGAGCTGCAGCCTGCGGTCGCCGCAGGCAGCGATGCCTGAGCGCGCGGTGTTCTGGCGGCCGGAGGATGGCGGACTGTTCTGGTCCAGCGGCGCTGATCGGCGGCTCGGCAGTGCACAGCCGCTGCGGCACGATCAGGTCGGCCTCGAGGTGCGCCTGCATCAGTCGCTGCCGCTCACGCCGCCGCAGATCGCAGGCTGGCCCGGCGTGCCCCGGCCGGTGTGCCGAGGCGATCGGGCAGTAGTCGTCTGCCACGACAGCCATGGCCGGGAGGAGACCCGGCTGCATGGCCATCTGCTGCCGCTCGGCCTGCTGGCCGCACGCGTCCATCACGACAACGATGCCGGCGCGACCAGCGTCTCGGCCGGCTATGCATTGCGGATCGAGGAGGTCCTTTCTTGATGTCTAACTCGAAGAAGATCCCGCGCCTGCTGGGCCGAGGCCTCGTGCTGCTGTGCGCCGCCATCGCGCTGCACGCGGCGCAGGCGGAAGCCTTGTCCATCAATGCCACCGGTTTCTCCGCCGCGCGCAGCAACGCCAAGCCTGCGCCTTCCGGCGAAGCCGGCATCGCGACGATGGTCTCGGCGCTGCCGGCCGACCAGCGTGCCGGCACCGAGCAGAAGCTGCGCACCTCGTGGCAGAAGTACCGCCAGCTCGAACAGGCCCTCAAGGCGCCCGAGGGCGACCCGGGCGTGGCGGTGGCCGTGTACGTGATGGCCCACTGGAAGGGCTACACCGGCGAGCTGCTGATGCCATGGAAGATCGCGGCCATCGCCAAGCAGGGCAAGGCCGCGCTCGAAGGCAACCCGGCGTTCACGCATCTCAATGAGGGGCAGCGCCAGGCGCTGGTCGAGCAGATCGCACTGATCGGCATGATGATGAAGCAGACGGCCGACCTGGCGCAGATGGGTGGGGCCGATGCCACGCAGCTCGCGCAGCTCAAGGAGGCCAGCCGCCGCGGGCTCACGCAGCTGCTGGGTGCCGATCCGTCGCGCATGTCGGTCACCGATGCCGGGCTGGTGATCCAATGAAGACGCGCTCGCTGCGACGAATCTCCATCGCGCTTGGCATGGCTGTCGTGGCCGGGACGGCGATGGCGCAGTCGGCTCCGCCGGGCTGGGCCGCGCGGCCCTCGCAAGGCGGCACGCTCTATGCGCCCACCGACCTGCCGGCCGGCAAGGTGCTGCATGTGTGGGTCTCGGCGCCGTTCGATGACGCCGGCGATGGCTCCGCGGTGCTGCAACGCCAGTCGCAGCGCGATGCCCGCGAAGCGCAGAGCCTGTCGGGCCGCAAGGTCGAATGCCAGGTGTCGAGCCCGCAGCCCAACGGCAGCCTGATGCAGGGTTGCCGCTTCAGCGCCGCCGCGGGCGAACCGCTGTTCGCGCAGTACGTCCAGCTGCCGGCGGTGGTGGGGCGCAGCGTGCTGGTGCGCTTCGTCGTGCCGGACGACGAGGCGCTGGCCAACCAGTACCAGGATGGTCTGGGCGAGGTGATCAAGGGGGCGGCGCGTCAACTGCAGGGTGACGGCGCGCCCTCGGGCAACGTGGTGAAGCCGTGAGGCTGTGCTGGCCTGGCAAGGCCGCGCTGGCCGGTTGCCTCTGGGCCATCGCCCATGCCGCCAGCGCGCAGTGGCTGGGGGGCGATTACGCGACCTACGGCGCGCCTTACTCCAACTATGTCGCGTCCAGCTTCATGAACCAGACGTTCATGAAGCTGGACGCGATGAAACGCGCCAAGTCGGCGGCCGGCAAGGCCAACGCCACGCTGGTGCCGGCAGGTTCGCAGACGAGTGAGACGGCAAAGGCCCTGGCCGCACGCTTTCCGCCAGGGCAGCAGCCGCAGATCGAGCAGGCCTTCGTCCAGTCGTTTGCCAGCTACCAGCGCCTCGAAGGGCAGTTCTTCATCCCGAAGAACGACCTCGCGGGTGCGGTGGCCGCCTTCCTGGCCGGCAACTACATGGCCTATCACGGCAGCGCCTTCCCCGACCAGCACTTCTCGCCGCTGGTGGCGCAGGTGCGCGGCATCCTCGCGGCCAGCGCGCCGCTGGCCAGCGCATCGCCGGCCGACAAGCGGCGAGCCTATGAGCAGATGGCGATGGTGGGTGTGTTCATGGCGACGGGGCGCGATTGGTTCAAGCGCCACCCCGATGCCAAGACCGAAGCCCATTTCCGCGAGACCGCGCGCGCCAACCTGCAGCAGTTGCTCCAGGTCGACCCCGACCGGCTCGAGATCGGCAGCCAGGGGCTGGTGCTGCACTGACCCCTCAAGAATCGGCCGGGCCTGCCGATAACCCTCCCAGGGAGCCGTCATCACCCTGGCTGGAGGGCCTCATGTTCAAGAGAATCCTCGTTTCCACCGACCGCTCGGAGCTGTCGAACAAGGCCATCCATGCGGCCATCGATCTGGCCAAGGATTCCGGCGCCAAGCTGGTGGCCGTGACGGTGGTGGCGCCCTACAAGTTCGCCGGCATGGCGGGCTACCACAACGAGGGCTTCGACAGCCACCACAGCGAGGCGATGGTGCATGCCGAGGAGTGCCTGCACGACCTGCGCGAGGCCGCCCGTTCGGCCGACGTCGATTGTGATGTGGTCACCAAGGAAACCGACACGCCCTGGGAGGGCATCGTCGAGGTGGCCCAGGAGCAGCACTGCGACCTGATCGTGATGGCCACGCGCCCGCGCTCCGGCCTGCAGTCGTTGATCAAGCGCAGCCAGACGCAGGAAGTCATCCGCCACTCGCCGCTGCCTGTGCTGGTCTATCGCTGACCGGCGCCGCCGTGTGCCGCTTGCCGCGGCCCGGCGCTTGATCGAACATCGGCGCTTTTCCGCTGAGGAGAGCGCCCGTGTCCGTGCCTTTGCGTCTGCTGAAGCGCCTGATCCTGGGGGCCGCGCTGGCGGCCGCGCCGCTGCTCGGCCTCGCCGCCGAGCGTGCGATCGACAAGCAGGTCGAGATCGCCGCCACGCTCGACCAGGCCTGGGCCGCCTGGACCACACGCGAGGGCATCACCAGCTTCTTCGCGCCCGATGCGCAGATCGAGCCGCGTGTGGGCGGCGCCTTCCACATCTACATCGATCCGCTGGGCGAGCCGGGCCTGAAGGGCGCCGACGAGATGCGCTACATGGCGCTGCAGCCCCGGAAGATGCTGTCGTTCGACTGGAACGCGCCGCCCAGCCTGCCCGAGGTGCGCCAGCAGCGCACCTTCGTGATCGTGCGCTTCGAGCCCATCGACGCGCAGCACACCCGCGTGAGCCTGCACCACACCGGCTGGGGCGACGGCGGCGAATGGGACAAGACCTTCGCCTATTTCGACCGGGCCTGGGGCAAGGTGCTGGGCAACCTGAAGCAGCGCTTCGACAGCGGCCCGATCGACTGGACCGGCTGGCTCGAGCAGCTGAAGAAGAGCCACGAGGCCGCGGCCAAATGACGGGCGGCCGCCGCTGCCTGCTGGTCACCGCCCATCCGCTGGCCGACAGCCTCTGCGCCAGCCTGGCCGCGCGGGCGCGCCAAGCGCTGGAGGCGGCCGGCCATCAGGTGATCGTCGAAGACCTGTACGCCAACGGCTTCGCGCCCGCACTCAGCGCGGCCGAGCGGGCCAGCTACTACACCGGCCCTTTCGATGGAAGCCTGGTGCAGGCCGAGATCGACCGGCTGCGTTCGGCCGAATCGCTGGTGCTGGTGTTCCCCACCTGGTGGTTCAGCTTCCCGGCCATGCTCAAGGGCTGGTTCGATCGGGTCTGGGCACCGGGCCACGCCTACGACCATGCGAGCGACCTCGGCGCGATCCAGCCGCGACTCACGCAGTTGAAGCGCGCGCTGGCCATCACCACGCTGGGTTCGCCGTGGTGGGTCGACCGGCTGGTGATGCGCCAGCCGGTGCGCCGCGTGCTGAAAACCGCGCTGCTGGGCACCTGCGCGCCGCAGGCCCGCTTCGAGATGCTGTCGCTGCACCGCGCCGAGCGCCTGGCGCCCGAGCAGGTGCAGCGCTTTGCGCGGCGCGTGGCGGTCACGCTTCGGGCCTGGTAAGGCTCGTGTTCAGTCTTCTTCCTTGACCTTGTACTGGCCGGTGAGCTGCGCCTGCGTATTGGGCGGCACCGGGTCGTAGTGCGAGAAGCTGATCGTGTAGCGGCCTTCGCCGCTGGTCATCGCATTGAGCCGCGACTGGTAGCCCGACAGCTCCGACAGCGGCGCCTGCCCGCGCACCACGATCAGCCCGCCCGCCAGGTTCTGCGTGCCGCTGATCAGCCCGCGCTTGCTCGACAGGTCGCCGGTGATGTCGCCCATCGCGCTGTCGGGTGCGGTGATGTCGATGTTGACGATCGGCTCCAGCACGATCGGCCGCGCCTCCTTTACCGCGGCGATGAAGGCCTTGCGGCCGGCGGTGGCGAAGGCGATCTCCTTGCTGTCGACGCTGTGCGCCTTGCCGTCGAACACCGTCACGCGCACGTCGACGATCGGATAGCCCGCGATCACGCCCGAGGCGATGGCCTCGCGCACGCCTTTTTCCACCGCGGGGATGAACTGCCCGGGGATCACGCCGCCCTTGACCTGGTCGACGAACTCGAAGCCCGCGCCGCGCGCCAGCGGCTCGATGCGCAGGTACACCTCTCCGAACTGGCCGGCGCCGCCGGTCTGCTTCTTGTGGCGGTGGTGGCCTTCGCTGG
>CBIHRS010000030.1:0-54982 GCA_966212505.1 uncultured bacterium | reverse complement strand
AAGCTCTGCCACATGTTCGGCGTGGTCAAGAACAAGATCATGTACGGCAAGAAGGTCAAGGGCATCGAGCGCAGCACCTTCCTGATCGATGGCGACGGCGTGCTGCGGGCCGAATGGCGCGGCATCAAGGTGGCCGGCCACGTCGACGAAGTGCTGAAGGCGGTCAAGAGCCTGAAGTAAGCATCCAGGCGTGACGATTGCTTGACACAAGCCGGCCCCGAGCCGGCTTTTTCGTGCTTGTTGAGCGTGGACCCCGTTTGTGCATAATGGGTCATGCCCGTGAGTTGTGAAACGCGCATCCACCGCCAAGAGCCGCCCCGGTCCGGAGCGGCTTTTGTGTTTTTTGACGCCTCATTTCCTCCTCCATGCCACTGCCCAAGCCGCCTGCACAACGTGCTGCCCTTCTCTCTCCAGAAGATTTCGAAGCCCAGGCTGCCCCGCGCGCCACGAAAAAAACATTGAAAACCCCGCCGGCGGCTGAACCCAGCGTACCGCCGGTCGCCGAGTTTTACGACACCGCCACGCCCGGTGCCGCCACGCAGGCCAAACCGGCCGCGCCGGCGCCCACGGTTGCCGCGCGCCCGCCGGTCGAGCCGCGCACCCGCAAGGCCCGCAAGCCCGCGGATGACGGTCCGCCGAAGCTGTTCGTGCTCGACACCAACGTGCTGATGCACGACCCGACCTCGCTGTTCCGCTTCGACGAGCACGACATCTACCTGCCGATGATCACGCTCGAGGAGCTCGACAACCACAAGAAGGGCATGAGCGAAGTGGCGCGCAACGCGCGCCAGGTCAGCCGCGATCTCGATGCGCTGGCCACCGATTCCAATGCGCTCGACGCGAAGAACGGCATCGCGCTGGCCAAGACCGGCCACAAGGAGGCCGGCGGCCGGCTGTTCTTCCAGACGGAACTGGTCAACGTGCAGTTACCGGCCGGCCTGCCGCAGGGCAAGGCCGACAACCAGATCCTCGGCGTCGTGCAATCGCTACGCGAAGCCAACAAGGGCAAGCGCGACGTGGTGCTGGTGTCCAAGGACATCAACATGCGCATCAAGGCGCGTGCGCTGGGCCTGCCTGCCGAGGACTACCAGAACGACAAGACGCTGGACGACGTCGACCTGCTCTACACCGGCGTGCTGCAGTTGCCCTCCGATTTCTGGGAGCGCCACGGCAAGACGATGGAGAGCTGGCAGCAAGGCGGCCACACCTTCTATCGCATCGCCGGGCCGCTGGTGCCGGCGCTGCTGGTCAACCAGTTCGTCTACCTCGAGACGCCCGGGGCCGCGCCGCTCTACGCCCGCGTGACCGAGATCACCGGCAAGACCGCGGTGCTGAAGACGCTGCGCGAATACATGCACCAGAAGAACGCCGTCTGGGGCGTGACCGCGCGCAACCGCGAGCAGAACTTCGCGCTCAACCTGCTGATGGATCCGGAGTGCGACTTCCTCACACTCACCGGCACCGCGGGCACCGGCAAGACGCTGATGACGCTGGCCGCCGGCCTGGCCCAGGTGATGGACGAGCGCCGCTACACCGAGATCATCGTCACCCGCGTGACGGTGCCGGTGGGCGAGGACATCGGCTTCCTGCCCGGCACCGAGGAAGAGAAGATGAGCCCCTGGATGGGCGCGCTCGACGACAACCTCGAGGTGCTGGCGCGCAGCGACAACTCCGCAGGCGAATGGGGCCGCGCGGCCACCAACGACCTGGTGCGCTCGAAGATCAAGATCAAGAGCATGAACTTCATGCGCGGCCGCACCTTCCTGAACAAGTTCGTGATCATCGACGAGGCGCAGAACCTCACGCCCAAGCAGATGAAGACGCTGATCACGCGTGCCGGCCCCGGCACCAAGATCGTCTGCCTGGGCAACCTCGCGCAGATCGACACGCCCTACCTCACCGAGGGCAGCTCGGGCCTGACCTACGCGGTCGACCGCTTCAAGGGCTGGCCGCACTCGGGCCACGTGATGCTGGCGCGCGGCGAGCGTTCGCGGCTGGCCGACTTTGCGTCGGAAGTGCTCTGAGTCGCTGAAACCCTGGCAAAACGGCCGCCCTCGGGCGGCCGTTTTTCATGCGGGCTACTGCCGCAGGTAGTCGAAGAAGGCTTTCGAGTTCGACTCGCGGCCGAGGAACTCCTTCACCAGCTCCTCGGGCGGCCGCTGCCCGCCGTTGGCCAGCACGGTCTCGCGGTAGCGCAGGCCCACGGCGGGATCCAGCTTGTCGGCCGCGAACGCGGTGCGCAGGTCCATCGCTACCACCAAGCTCCACAGGTAGCCGTAGTAGCCGGCCGAATAGCCCTGGACGATGTGGCTGAAGCCAGCCGGGAACATCGTACCCGGCACGTAGCCCATCGGCGTGGCGCCTTCCATCCGGGCCCACAGCGCCATCGGATCCTGCGGCTGGGCGCCGTACAGGGCCATGTCGTAGCTCGCGTAGAGATGCTGGCGGGCAAAGCGCACGCCCTTGCCGTAGTCGCGCGCCTTGCGGGCCTGCGCAATCAGCTCATCGGGCACCGGCTTGCAGCGCGAGCAGACCTCGCGCATCAGCTTCAGCACCTTGGGGTCGTAGACCCAGTCTTCCAGCATCTGCGACGGCGCCTCGACGAAATCAGGCAGCACATTGGTGCCGCCGTTGGAGGCATAGCGCGTGGCCGACAGGTCGGCATGCACCGAGTGGCCGAGCTCGTGCAGCAGCGTCTCCAGCTCGTCGAGCGTCAGGCCCTTGCGGTCGAAGTTGACGACCAGCGCGGCCTGCGGCAGCCGGCCCAGGCGCGTGGAGCCGTTGCGATAGCTCCACACGGCCGCATGGTTGTACTTGCCCTCGCGCGGATACAGGTCGACCAGCAGCGTGCCCAGCGGCTTGTCGGTGGCGGCATCGCTCACGCGGTAGGCCTGCACCTCGGGGTGCCACAGCCTGGCCGGCACCCGGGTGTAGCGCACGCCCATCATCTTCTCGATCACGCGCAGCGTGAACTGCAGGCTCTCCTGCGGCGGGAAGTACGGGCGGAACTGCTCCTGGTCGACGTTGTAGCGCTCTCGGCGCACCACCTCGGTGTAGTAAGGCGCATCCCAGCGTTCGAGCCGCGTGCTCTCCGCTGGTTGGTGCAGCTGGCGCGCCTTGGCGTCGCGCAGTTCGTTCACTTCGCGCTGCTCGGCCTCGGCCACCGCGCCCTTCACCTCGCCGAGGAAACCGAGCACCCGCTCAGTGCTCCTAGCCATGCGCCGCCGCAGCGTAAAGTCGTCGAAGCTGGGCTGGCCGAAGAGCTGCGCATATTCGCGCCGCAGCTGGGCGATCTCGGCCAGCAGCTTGAGATTGGCCTCGCCGCCTTCGTTGGTCTTCGCGCGCCACATGCGCTCCCGTGCGCCGGCATCCTCGGCGGTCTGCATCACCGGGTTGTAGCTCGGGTAGTCGAGGCCCAGCAGGATGCGGCCCTGTGCATCGCGCCTGGCGTTCTTCCACACGCTCTCGGGCACGCCACGCAGCTCGGCCTCGGTGAAGGCCACCTGCGTGGTGTCGTCGCGGATGTTCTTGTCGAACTGCTGGGCCAGCTCGATCACGCGGTCGTTGATCTGCTTGGCACGCAAGCGCTTGTCCTGGGGCAGGCCGACGCCGGCATCCTCAAAGCTCTCGAGCGTCTGGCGCAGCAGTTCGCGGTCGATGTCGTCGGCCGGCTGCACCTGTTTGGCCGCGGCGTAGAGCTTCTCGTCCTGGCCGAGCGTCGACGAGAAATCAGCCCAGCGCAGCGAGCAGGCCTGGGCCGCATCGCGCACCGCCTTGTTCGGATGCACGTTGGTCAGGAAGTCGATCGGGTTGGCCGACTCCTCGATGTAGGCATAGAGGTCGTCGTAGGCGGCCAGCCAGCCATCAGCCGGACTGCGCTTCTGGAGCGCCACCACGCGCTGGCGTGCACCTTCGAGCCCGCGGTCGCAGGCCACCTGCACCTGGGCGGGCACGGCGAACGACGGGAAGGCTGGGCCCGGCAGCCCCGTGGCCTGCGGCTGGGCCGGCTTCTCGGCCTTGGCCTTGGCGCCTTTGGTCTTGGCGGCCTTGGATTTCGTCTTGGCTTGGCTTTGCGCGGCGTGTGCTCGGGCCGCATGGTGCCGCGGCGACGCCGGCACCGCGATGGAAACGGCCGACAGCAGCGCCAGGATCAGCAGGGGTCTCATCGGAAACGGGTCTCCAGCCTGTCTATGCAAGAGCGCCGCCTCGTGGGCGGCGCGCGGCAGGCATTGTGCCCGTGTCCGGTGGGGTTACCGCCCCACGAGATCCCGGATCTGTTGCAAGGCGCTCGGATCCTCGATCGTCGTCAGGTCGCCGGGGTCACGCAGCTCGCAGACGGCCTGGATCGCGCGGCGCAGCAATTTGCCCGAGCGCGTCTTCGGCAGCACGCTGACGAAACGCACCCGCGCCGGCCGCGCCACCGCGCCCAGCGTCTCGTCGACGCGCTTCATCACCTCGCCCTCGAGCTTCATCTGCGCGGATTCGTCCGACAGCACCGCCGCATCCTTGGGCACCGCGAAGGCCATCGCGACCTGGCCCTTCAGCGTGTCGGCCACGCCCACCACCGCCACCTCGGCGATGCCGGCATGGCTGGAGATGCTCTCCTCGATCTCGCGCGTGCCGAGACGGTGGCCGGCCACGTTGATCACGTCGTCGGTGCGGCCGAGGATGAAGTAGTAGCCGTCGTCGTCGCGGATGCCCCAGTCGAAGGTGCTGTACACCTGCTTGCCCGGGATGCTGCTCCAGTAGGTCTTCACGAAGCGTTCATCGTCGCGCCACACCGTCTGCATGCAGCCCGGCGGCAGCGGGCCCTGGATCGCGAGCACGCCCTTGCGGTTGGCCTCCTGCAGCACCTCGCCGGTGTTCTCGTCGATGAGCTGCACGTCGAAGCCGTACATCGGCACGCCGGGGCTGCCGAACTTCGACGGCTGGCGCTCGACGCCGTTGGCGATGGTCAGGATCGGCCAGCCGGTTTCCGTCTGCCAGTAGTTGTCGACGATCGGCTTGCCGAGCGCCTCGGAAATCCAGGTGGCGGTGGGCTCGTCGAGCGGCTCGCCGGCGAGGAACAGCGCCTTCAGCGAGCTCAGGTCGTAGCGGCTCAGGTACGACGGATCGTGCTTCTTCAACACGCGGATCGCCGTAGGCGCGCTGAACATCACACTCACCTTGTAGCGCTCGACCAGCTGCCACCAGATGCCGGCGTCTGGCCGCACCGGCAGCCCCTCGTACATCAGCGTGGCCATGCCAGCGATCAGCGGACCGTAGATGATGTAGCTGTGGCCCACCACCCAGCCGATGTCGCTGGTCGAGAAATAGGTGCCGCCGGCCTCGCCGCAGAAGATGTGCTTCATGCTGGCCGCCAACGCCACCGCATAGCCGCCGGTGTCGCGCTGCACGCCCTTGGGCTTGCCGGTCGTGCCGCTGGTGTAGAGGGTGTAGCTCGGGTGGGTGGCGTCGACCCAGGTGCAGGGCACCTGCGCGTCGAGGCAGCGCTCGCGCCAGGCGGCGTAGCCTTCGTCGCGGCCCGGTACCAGGTCCATCGGCGCGAGGCCGCGGTCGACCAGCAGCACCTTGGCCGGCTTGTGCTCGGCCAGGCGGATCGCCTCGTCGAGCAGCGGCTTGTAGGCCACCACCTTGCCGTTGCGGCTGCCGGCATCGGCGCTGACGATCACCTTGGGCTGCGCATCGTCGATGCGGCTGGCGAGGCTGACGCTGGCGAACCCGCCGAACACCACCGAATGGATGGCGCCGATGCGCGCGCACGCCAGCATCGCGAAGGCCGCCTCCGGGATCATCGGCATGTAGATCTGCACCCGGTCGCCCGGCTGCACGCCCAGCGCCTGCAGCACCGCGGCCATGCGCTGCACCTCGGCATGCAGTTCGCGGAAGCTGTAGGTCCGCTCCTGCCCGGTCTCGGTGGACACGTAGATCAGCGCCGGCTGGTCTGCCCGTACGGCCAGGTGCCGGTCGACCGCGTTGTGGCAGAGGTTGGTCTGCCCGCCGGCGAACCATTTCGCAAAGGGCGGCCGGCTGTAGTCGCAGACCTGCTCGAACGGCTTGTGCCAGTCGATCAGCTGCGCCTGCTCGGCCCAGAAGGCGTCGCGATCGTCGATCGAGCGACGGTAGAAGTCGGCATACCGGGTCATCTGTTGTCTCCTTGGCGGCATTTCAGGCCGGGGCACTGACGGCGGGCTGACACAGGCATTGCGCCAGATCAACGGCGAGACGCGAGAAGAAGTCTTTGCAAAACGTTGCAAGTGCTTGAAAACCCTGGATTTTTCGCCTTGACGGGGCTCGGATGTTTGTTATCCTGCCGGCCGTGCTTTCGTCTGCTTCCCTCCCCTCCCGCCTGCGCTCGCGCCTGTGCGCCCTCGTGGTGGCTGCAGCCGCCTGCTGCCCCGGCCTGAGCCAGGCAGCACCCGAGCAGCCGCCGGTGCCCCCGGTAGGCGGCCAGATCACCGCCGACCGCGGCCTGCTCGAAACGGCTGCCAGCAAGGCCTCGCCGATCGTGCAGCAGGTGCGCGACAAGGCCTCCGACCTCGTGCTGTCGGCGATGAACTTCCTCGGCGTGCCGTATCGCCGCGGCGGTACGTCGGCCGAAACCGGCTTCGACTGCAGTGGCTTCACCCGCCATGTGTTCGAGAACAGCATCGGCCTCGTGCTGCCGCGCCGCGCCGACGAACAGGCCCATGCGCCCGGGCTGCTCTCGGTCGCGCGCGACGAGCTGAAGCCCGGCGACCTTGTGTTCTTCAACACGCTGCGCCACACCTTCTCGCACGTGGGCATCTACATCGGCGAAGGCAAGTTCATCCATTCGCCGCGCACCGGCAGCGAAGTGCGCGTCGAAGACATGCGCGAGGCCTACTGGTCGAAGCGCTTCACCGGTGCCCGCCGTTCACCGCTGGCCGACGAGGTCGCGCCCGTGCTCGGCACCGGCGCCGCACCCGCGGCCACACCGCAGGCCACGGCCCAGACCCGCGCCGAAGCCATCGTCCGCTCGGCGGTCGGCGCCCGCCCGCCGGCGCAATAACCCCGCGTCCGCGCTCGGTCTGCCATAACCCCGCCTGGTCGCTGAAGCGGGCACGGCGGCACAATCTCCGCATGGCCGACACCGTCATCCCGCTGGCAGACCTGCGCGCCCGCTCGCGCGTGCCGGCGATCCCTGATCGACTGACGCCTCCCACGGGCCAGGTGCTCGACCGGCTGGGCCGCCCGCTGCGCGACCTGCGCATCTCGGTGACCGACCGCTGCAACTTCCGCTGCAGCTACTGCATGCCGAAGGAAG
The DNA here is from genome assembly GCA_966212505.1 of uncultured bacterium. Classification (GTDB taxonomy): domain Bacteria; phylum Pseudomonadota; class Gammaproteobacteria; order Burkholderiales; family Burkholderiaceae_C; genus CAMLIZ01. The sequence goes on along the minus strand of CBIHRS010000030.1, from coordinate 47,697 downwards.
TGTTCGACGGCAGCTACAAGTTCCTACCGCATGCCGAGCTGCTGAGCTTCGAGGAGATCACCCGGCTCGCCTCGCTGTTCGTCGGCCATGGCGTGCGCAAGCTGCGCCTCACCGGCGGCGAGCCGCTGCTGCGGCGCCATCTCGAGGTGCTGATCGGCATGCTGGCCGGCCTGCGCACGCCCGACGGACAGCCGCTCGACCTCACGCTGACCACCAACGCCTCGCTGCTCGCCCGCAAGGCCCAGGCGCTCAAGGAGGCCGGGCTGCAGCGCGTGACCGTCAGCCTCGACGCGCTCGACGATGCGATCTTCCGCCGCATGAACGATGTCGACTTCCCGGTGGCCGAGGTGCTGCACGGCATCGAGGTCGCGCAGCGCGTGGGCCTGGGGCCGATCAAGGTCAACATGGTGGTCAAGCGCGGCGTCAACGACCACGAGATCCTGCCGATGGCGCGCCACTTCCGCGGCAGCGGCATCGTGCTGCGTTTCATCGAATACATGGACGTGGGCGCAAGCAACGGCTGGCGCATGGATGAGGTGCTGCCCTCGGCTGAGGTGCTGCAGCGCCTGCAGGGCGAGTTCGCGCTGCAGGCGCTCGAGCATGCGCAGCCCGGCGAGACCGCCGAGCGCTGGGCCTACGCCGACGGTGCCGGCGAGATCGGGCTGATCTCCAGCGTCACCCGTGCGTTCTGCCGCGACTGCAACCGCGCCCGCCTCTCTACCGAGGGCCAGCTCTACCACTGCCTGTTCGCGCACCGCGGGCACGACCTGCGCGCCCTGCTGCGCGGCGGCGCCACCGACGAGCAGCTCTCGGCCGCGATCGGCGCCCTCTGGCAGCAGCGCGACGACCGCTATTCCGAGCTGCGCAGCCAGCTCGCTCCCGACAGCGGCGCGCGCGCCCAGCGCGTCGAGATGCACTACATCGGTGGCTGACGCTCCTGCCATCGCCCGCAGCGCGATCACCGGCCTGGTGCTCGCCGGCGGGCGCGGGCAGCGGATGGGGGGCCGCGACAAGGGCCTGCAGCGCCACCAGGGCCGCCCGCTCGTGCAACACGCGCTCGAGCGCCTCGCCCCGCAGGTGGGGTCGATGCTGCTGAGCGCCAACCGCCACCTCGACGACTACCGCGCCTTCGGCGTGCCGGTGCTGCCCGATGCGGTGGACGACTACCCCGGCCCGCTGGCCGGCTGGCTGACCGCGCTGCACCACTGCGGCACACCGTGGCTGGCCAGCGTGCCCTGCGATGTGCCGCGGTTCCCGCTCGACCTCGTCGAACGGCTCGCGAACGCCGTCACTCAGGGCAAGGCCGATCTTGCGGTGGCGGCCACACACGGCGACGATGGGAGGCTGAGGCTGCAACCGGTGTTCAGCCTGCTCAGCGTGAACCTGGCGCCCAGCCTGCAGCGCTACTTCGACGAGGGCGGACGCCGGGTGCAGCAGTGGGTGCTGCAGCAGCGTCATGTGGCGGTGGCCTTCGACGATGCGAGCGCCTTCGGAAATCTCAACACACTACAAGACCTGGAGAGGACCCCCGATGATTGACCACCTCGTGCTGCGGCCGCTGGGCCTGCCCGACCTGCCGGCCTACAAGAACCTGCGCGACGAGCTGCTGCTGCAGCATCCCGATGCGTTCACGTCGGATGCCGAGACCGAGGCCAGGCGCCCCGCGCACGACTACGTGCAACGCCTCGGCGAAGGCCGCACCGACGGCGGCCATTTCACGCTCGGCGCGTTCGACGGCGCCGCGCTGGCCGGCGCCATCAGCTGCGAGCGCGAGCAGCGGGTGAAGGTGCACCACATCGGCCAGATCGTCGGAATGATGGTGCGCAGCGCCTACCGCGGCCACGGCATCGGCCGCGCGCTGCTCGAAGGCTGCATCGCCCGCGCCCGCTCGGCCCCCGGCCTCGAGATGCTGACGCTCAGCGTGACCAGCAGCAACGAGCCGGCGGTGGCCTTGTACGAGCGCTGCGGCTTCGTGCGCTACGGCGAGCTGCGGCACGCCATCCGGCTCGGCAATCGACACGTCGACAAGACGCTGATGGTGCTGTACCTCCACCACGCCTGACACTGCCCGCCGGGCCTCCGGGAAGGTACCGAGCACCGCGCGTGCGCGCATCGCCCACACTCGCATCGGGAGGAGCGATGGAGGCAACATGCATGAGGGCTGGTGCTGCGCGGCGTTGGGCTGCGGCTTGCTCTTGTCGGCGTGCGTTCATGCACAGTCGAACGACGAGGAGACGCTGGCACTGATCTATGGCGACCAGCGCAGCGTCAGCATCGCCACCGGCTCGCAGCAGCCCATCCGCCGCGCACCCTCGATCGCGACGGTGATCACCGCGGAAGACATCGCCGCCATCGGCGCCACCGACCTCGACGAGGCGCTCGAGATGGTGCCCGGCCTCCACGTGAGCCACAACGCGCTGGGCCAGCAGTCGCTGCCGGTGCTGCGCGGCATCTACAGCCAGTTCACCTCGCAGACGCTGGTGCTGCACAACGGCGTGCCTGCCACCACGCTGCAGCAGGGCAGCCGCGGGGGCGTGTGGGGCGGCTACCCGGTGGAGCACATCGCGCGCATCGAGGTCATCCGCGGACCGGGCTCGGCCCTCTATGGCGCCGATGCCTACGCCGGCGTGATCAACATCATCACCAAGTCGGCCGCCGACATCGCCGGCACGCAGGCGGGCGTGCGGGCCGGTTCGTTCGGCAGCGGCGACCTGTGGCTGCTCCACGGCGGCAGGCTGGGCGATGCCGACATCGCCGGCTACCTGCGCCTGGGCCATGCCGACGGCTACCGCCGCACCATCGAGGCCGATGCGCAGACCCGCAACGACAGGCTCTTCGGCAGCCACGCCAGCCTGGCACCCGGCCCCATCCGCACGCAGCACGACGCCATCGATGCGCAGATCGACCTGCAGGCCGGCCGATGGCGGCTGCGCGGCAACTACAAGGGCCGCAGCCACGTGGGTTCGGGCGGCGGCATCGCCTCGGCGCTCGATGCGCAGGGCCGCGGGCGCAGCGATCGCTTCATCGGCGATCTCTCCTGGACGGCCCCCGACCTCGGCGACGACTGGGCGGCCGGCGGCACCGCCAGCCTGCTGCACTACCACCAGGGCTTCCCTGAGGCTCTGATGCTGTTCCCGCCCGGCGCCACCTTCCCCACCGGCAGCTTTCCCGAGGGCATGCAGGGTGCGCCGCAGACCTGGGAGCGGCAGCTCCGGCTGTCGGCCTTCGCCACCTACGCCGGCTTGCGCCATCACAAGCTGCGCCTGGGCCTGGGCTACGACGATCTCGACATGTACCGCACCCGCGAGGAAAAGAACTTCAGCTTCGCGCCCAACGGCCTGCCGATCCCGCTGCCGGCGGTGATCGACTTCACCGACACCGCGCCCTTCCTGCGTCCGCACCGGCGGCACGTGGCCTACGCCTATGCGCAGGACGAATGGAGCCTCGCCCCCGACTGGACGCTGACCGCCGGCCTGCGGCACGACCGCTTCTCCGACGCGGGCAGCACGACCAATCCGCGGCTCGCGCTGATCTGGGATGCCGCCTACAACCTCACCGTGAAGCTGCTGCACGGCACGGCCTTCCGCGCGCCATCGTTCGCGGAGGAATACAGCATCAACAACCCGGTCAACAAGGGCAACCCCGATCTGCGACCGGAGACCATCGCCACCACCGAGGCGGCGCTGGCCTGGGAGCCGCGCCGGGACCTGCAGCTGAACGTCAACGCCTTCCGCTACCGCATGCGCGACATCATCCGCGCCGTGCCCAACGCCACGCCCGGCACCGGCTCCACGATCCACAACACCGGCAACCAGCGCGGCCATGGCGCGGAGCTCGAGCTGGCATGGCAGCCGCTGCGGCCGCTGCGAATCACCGGCAACCTCGCCTGGCAGCACTCGATCGACGAGGCCACTGGGCAGGATGCCGGCTACGCGCCGCACCGCCATGCCTACCTGCGGGCCGACTGGCGCATCTCGAGCCGCTGGCTCTCGAGCGCACAGCTCAACCACGTGGCCGACCGGCGCCGCACCGCGGGCGACAACCGGCCGCCTGTGCGCGACTACACCACGTTGGACCTCACGCTGCGCACCAACGCGCCCGCCGCTCGCGGCTGGCACCTGATGGGCACCGTGCGCAACGCGTTCAACGCCGACGTGCGCGAGCCCAGCCTTGCACCGGGCCTGATCCCCAACGATCTGCCGATGGCGCCGCGCACGTTCTATCTGGAGGCGGCCTACGGCTTCTGAGCTTCGCATCCGACTCGGGGCCCTGCTCGCGATGGCCGCGCTCGCCACGCCGCTGCAGGCGCAGCAGGCAGCCCATGAAGACGAGGAGCAGATCGCGCTGCTCTACGGCGACCAGCGCAGCGTCAGTATCGCCACAGGCAGCCGCCAGCCGATACGGCGGGCGCCTGCCGTGGCGAGCGTGATCACCGCCGAAGACATCGCGGCCATGGGCGCGACCGACCTCGACGAGGTGCTCGAGACGGTGCCCGGGCTGCATGTGGGCCGCGCGGCCAACAGCTACAACGCGCTGTTCGCGATCCGCGGCGTCTACACGCAATACACGCCGCAGACGCTGGTGCTGCAGAACGGCCTGCCCACCGCGGTGCTGTTCCAGGGCAACAAGATCTCGCTGCCGCTGAGCTATCCGGTGGAGAACATCGCGCGCATCGAGGTGCTGCGCGGGCCGGGCTCGGCGCTCTACGGCGCCGATGCGTACTCGGGGGTGATCAACATCATCACCAAGACCGCAGCCGACATCAACGGCACGCAGGCCGGGCTGCGCACGGGCTCCTTCGGCACCACGCAGGCTTGGCTGCTGCACGGCGGCAAGCTCGGCGAGGCGGATGTCGCGGCCTACCTCGACCTGGGCCGCAGCAACGGCTACCGCCGCACGGTGGAAGCCGATGCGCAGACGCGCAACGACAGCTTCTTCCACACCCACGCCTCGCTGGCGCCCGGCTCGATCCACACGCAGGGACGGCACCTGCAGGGCCAGGTGGACCTCGAGTGGCGGCACTGGCGGCTGCGCGTCAACCTGCGCCTGCTCGACCGCTACGGCGAAGGCGCCGGCGTGGCCCAGTCGCTCGACCCCGTGGCCCGCATCTCGTTCGACCGGCACAGCGCCGACCTGTCGTGGAGCGATCCGCAATTCACGAAGGACTGGAGCCTGTCGTTCGGCGCCAGTCACCTTTATTTCGGCCAGCGCCTGCCGGTGCCGCTGCTGGTGTTTCCCCCGGGCACCACGTTTCCCACCGGCAGCTTCCCCGAAGGCATGATCGGTGCGCCCGAAACCCGCGAGCGGCAGCTGAGGCTGTGGGGGCTGGCCACCTATGCCGGATTCCGGGGGCATCGCATCCGTTTCGGCGGCGGCCATGAAGACCTCAACCTCTATCACACGCACGAGGTCAAGAACTTCGGCTTCACCGCCAGCGGCCTGCCGGTGCCGCTGCCGGCGGTGGTCGACTTCAGCGAGTCGGCGCCCTTCCTGATGCCGAACCGGCGCCGTATCGACTACCTGCACCTGCAGGACGAATGGCAGCTCGCGAAAGACTGGACGCTCACCGCCGGTGTGCGCCACGACCGCTACAGCGACGTGGGCGGCACCACCAATCCGCGGCTCGCGTTGGTGTGGGATGCGCGCTACGACCTCACGCTGAAGCTGCTGTACGGCAGCGCCTTCCGGGCGCCCAACTACACCGAGGCCGGCAGCATCAACAACCCGGTGTCCCACGGCAACCCGGCGCTCGCACCCGAGACCATCCGCACCCTTGAGGCCGCGCTCGCGTGGCAGGCCGGACAGGGGCTGGAGCTCAGCGCCAACGCCTTCCGCTACCGCATGAAGCACATCATCCGCGCGGTGCCCAATGCCACGCCGGGCACCGGCTCCACGTTCCAGAACACCGGCGACCAGCATGGCCGCGGCATCGAGGTGGAGGCGAGCTGGGAGGCGAGCGCGCAGCTGCGCCTGACGGCCAACACCGCCTGGCAGCACGCGATCGACGATGCCACAGGCCAGGACGCCGGCTATGCGCCCCATCGCGAGTGGTATGCCCGCGCCGACTGGCGCCCGGGCCCGGGCTGGATGGCCAGCGCCCAGCTCAACCGCGTGGCCGACCGGCGCCGCGTGGCGGGTGACAACCGGCCGCCGGTGCCCGACTACACCAGCGTCGACCTCACACTGCGCAGCGAGCATGCGATGGCCGGATGGAACCTCGCGCTGACACTGCGCAATGCCTTCAACGCCGATGTGCGCGAACCTAGCGTCGCGCCGGGACAGATCCGCAACGACCTGCCGATGGCGCCGCGCGCCGTCTTCCTGCAAGCAAGCCATGACCTTTGAGCCCCCGCACCGCCTCTGCCTTCTGGCCGCAGCGCTGTCCGTCGCCCTCCCCGCCTTCGCATCCTCCTCCTTCGACGACGAGACCGACCTGCTGGCGCTGTATGGCGACAAGGCCAGTGTCAGCATCGCCACCGGCAGCGCGCAGCCGCTGCGCCGTGCGCCGGCGGTGGCCAGCGTGATCACCGCCGAAGACATCGCGGCCATGGGCGCGACCGACCTCGACCAGGTGCTCGAGGCGGTGCCCGGCATCCACGTGCTGAGGTCGCCGGTCTTCTACACCCCGCTGTACGCAATACGCGGCGTGTTCACCGGCACCACCACCAATCCGCAGGTGCTGATGCTGCAGAACGGCATCCCGTTGACCACCGTGTACTCGGGCGACAAAGGCATCTCCTGGCGTGGGTTTCCGCTGGACAACGTCGCACGCATCGAGGTGATCCGCGGCCCGGGTTCGGCGCTCTACGGCGCCGACGCCTACGCGGGGGTGATCAACATCGTCACCAGGACGGCGGCCGACACACGGGGCACCACGGTCGGTGCGCATGCCGGCTCGTTCGATTCGCACGATGCCTGGGTGCTGCATGGCGGCCGGCTCGGGCCGGTGGATGTGGCGGCCTACCTGCGGGTCGGGCATTCGGCCGGCTTCCGCTCCACCATCGATGCGGACGCACAGACGCGCCTCGACGGTCTGTTCCACACGCATGCCAGCCTGGCCCCCGGGCCGGTGAACGTGCAGGTGGAAGCGGTGGATGCGAACGTCGACCTCGCGCTCGGCAACTGGCGGCTGCGCGCCGGCTACCAGGGGCGCGACGACGCCGGGGTGGGCGCGGGCGTGTCGTCCGCCCTCGATCCGTCGGGCCGCGGCTTCAGCCATCGGGTCAACGCCGACCTGTCGTGGGCCGACCCCAGCCTCGCCGATGACTGGTCGGCCGGCGCCACGCTGAGCTACCAGGGCTATGTCGACTCGTCGCGATTGACGCTGTTTCCGCCCGGCGCCACCTTCCCCACCGGTGCGTTCCCGGAGGGCGTCAAGGGCGGCCCGGATCGCTGGGACCGCACGGTGCGGCTCTCGGCCTTCGGCACCTACACGGGGATGCAAGGCCACAAACTGCGCATCGGCGCCGGCCACGATCTGCTGCAGTTGTACCGCGCCGAGACGCACAAGAACTACCTGCTGAGCCCGGCCGGCGTGCCCATTCCCACCGGGCCGGTGATCGAGTATTCGGCGATCCAGCCGCACATCCTGCCGCACGGCCGCCGCGACGACTACGTCTACCTGCAGGACGAATGGAACATCGCCCCCGACTGGACACTGACCGGCGGCTGGCGCCACGACCACTACTCCGACTTCGGCGCCACCTCCAACCCGCGCATCGCGCTGGTGTGGGATGCCTCGCTCGACCTGACTGCCAAGCTGCTTTATGGCCAGGCCTTCCGTGCACCGTCCTTCAGCGAGTACTACGGCGTCAATCCGGTGGCCAACGGCAACGCGGCGCTGAAGCCCGAGACCATCGCGACGCTGGAGCTCGCGCTCTCCTGGCAGGCCCGCAGCAACCTGCAGCTGAACCTCAACGCCTTCCGCCACCGGCTGCGCGACGTGATCACGCTGGTGCAGAACCCGGCCCCCGCGCCGGGCAGCACCTACCAGAACGCCGCCCGCATGCACGCGCACGGGGCCGAGCTGGAGCTGGTGTGGGATGCGACGCGCCGGCTGCGCCTGAGCGGCAACCTGGCCTGGCAGCACTCCGTCAACGAAAGCACCGGCCAGGACGCCGGCTACACACCCCGGCTGCACGCCTACCTGCGTGCCGACTGGCATGCAGGCGCCGACTGGCTGCTCTCGACCCAGATCAACCGCGTGGCGGGCCGGCACCGCGCCGCCGGCGACAACCGCCCGCCGGTGCCCGACTACACCACGGCCGACCTTCACCTGCGCCACGAGCGCGGGGCCTGGACACTCAGCGCCGGCGTGAACAACCTGTTCAAGGCCGACGTGCGCGAACCGAGCCTGGCGCCAGGCACCATCCCCCATGACCTGCCGATGGCGCCGCGCAGTTTTGCCGTGGAAGCGGCCTACCGCTTCTGATTGCCGCGCGACCGTGCAATCCGCAAGTGACCCGCCAGCCCATTTCGCGTACCGTTCGGGACACAAGAATCCGGAGGAGAACGTGCAGACCTTGCTGTTCAAGGGCCTGTGTGCAACGTTCCCGCTCCTGTGGGCCGCAGGCCTGTGGGCGGCCGAAACGTCTGAAGAGGAGCAGCTCGCGCTGGTGTATGGCGACAAGTCGTTCGTCAGCATCGCCACGGGCGCACGGCAACCCGTGGCGCGCGCGCCCGCGGTGGCCACGGTGATCACCGCGCAGGACATCGCCGCGCTCGGCGCCACCGACCTCAACGAGGCGCTCGAGGCCGTGCCGGGGCTGCATGTGTCGCGCCTGCTCACCTACGCGGGCAAGCCGATCTTCATCATCCGCGGCATCTACAGCGCCTTCAATCCGCAGGTGCTGGTGCTGCTCGACGGCGTGCCGCTGACCAGCGTGTTCCTCGGCGACCGCGGCGACGTGTGGGGCGGCATGCCGCTCGACAACGTCGAGCGCATCGAGGTGATGCGCGGCCCGGGTTCCGCGCTCTACGGCGCCGATGCCTTCGCCGGCGTGGTCAACGTCATCACCAAGACCGCGGCCGACATCGACGGCACGCAGGCCGGTGCACGCGCCGGCTCGTTCCGCACGCGCGACGCGTGGCTGCTGCACGGCGGCAGGTGGGCCGGCATGGCCGTGGCGGCCTACCTGCGCTACGGCCGCAACGAGGAGCACTCTCGCCCGGTGGATGCCGATGCGCAGAGCGGCCTCGACCCCGTCTTCGGCACGCACGCCTCGCTGGCGCCGGCGCCGCTGCGCATGGGCGCCGAAGGCATCGATGCGCAGCTCACGCTGTCGGCAGGCAACTGGCGAGGCCAGGCGAGCTACAAGCGGCGCCACGTGCAGATCAACGGCATCGCCTCGGCGCTCGGCGGCGGCGACGGCGACATGGAGCGCTTCATCGCCGACCTCGGCTACGAGGCCCGTGACCTGGCGGGCGCCTGGGATCTTTCTCTGCGGGCCAGCTACGTCGGCTACGACAAGCAGGCCAGCGTGCTGCTGTACCCGCCGGGCGCCTTCGGCGGCGCGTTTCCCGACGGCATGATCGGCACCCCCGGCCACTGGGAGCGCAACACCCGGCTCTCGGCCTCGGCGCTCTTCAAGGGCCTGCGCCAGCACCAGTGGCGCATCGGGCTGGGCCTGGAACGGCCCGAGATCTACAAGACCACCGAGGCCAAGAACTTCAACTTCGTCTACGTGCCCGGCGTGGGCAACCTGCCGGTGCCGCTGGGCGGCATGGTCGACGTGTCGGCAACCGCGCCCTATCTGACGCCGCACAAGCGGCAGGTGCGCTACGCCTACCTGCAGGACGAATGGCAGCTCGCGCCCGACTGGACGCTCACCGCCGGTGTGCGCCACGACCGCTATTCGGATTTCGGCGGCACCACCAATCCGCGCGTCGCGCTCGTGTGGTCGGCGGCCTACAACGTCACCGCCAAGCTGCTCTACGGCCGGGCGTTCCGTGCCCCGTCGTTCACCGAGCTCTACAACATCAACAACCCGGTGGCGCTCGGCAACCCGGCGGTCAGGCCCGAGACCATCGCCAGCCTCGAGGCGGCGCTGGCCTGGCAGCCCACGCCCACGCTGCAGACCGCGCTGAGCCTGTTCCGCCACCGCATGCGCGACATCCTGCGCCTCGTGCCCAACGCCGATCCGACCACCGGGTCCACCGCACAGAACCACGGCTCGCAGACCGGCCGCGGCTTCGAGCTCGAGCTGGGATGGGATGCGGGCCCCCGCTGGCGCCTTGCGGGCAACTATGCCTTCCAGCGCTCGTCGGACGACGCCAAAGGGCAGGACGCTGGCATGGCGCCGCACCATCACCTGAACCTGCGGATCGACCACCGGCTCGCGCCGTCGTGGATACTCGGCGCCCAGTTCAACTGCGTGGCCGGCCGCATGCGCGAACCCGGCGACACACGACCCCAAATCGCCAACTACCGCACGACCGACCTCAATCTGCGCAGCACGGTCATCCCGGGGTGGGAACTGCGTGCGATCGTGCGCAATATTTTCGACACCGACGCACGCGAACCCAGCCCCGCGCCCGGACTGATCCCGCATGACCTTCCGCTGCCGCGGCGGACCTGGACACTCCAAGCCAGCCATGACTTGTGACACCAGGCGCTCGGTACGCCATCCGCCGCCCGTGACGCTCCTCTTCGCGACCGCCCGACTCATTGCCCGCGCCCTCGTGGCGCTGGTGGTGTGGTGCGCGCCCGCGGCGCAGGCGGCCGACCTGCGCTTCGTGCTGCCCGAGCCGCGCGCGCTGGGCCCGGACATCCGCACGACGATGGTCAACAACAGCGCGACGAGCCGGCGCAGCGTCGATCCGGAGCTCGACTGGATGCTGTATGCGCAGAGCGCGTCGCCCGGCGCATCCGACAGCGACCGCCGTGGCAACCGGGGCAACCTCAGCGAGCTGCAGGGTGCGGTGGCGGTGGTCTACCCCGACATCGCCGAGCCCTACCGCAGCGTCTTCACGAAGATCATCGACGGCGTCGAGGATGTGCTGAAGCACCGCGTCCGGGCGCAGGCGGTCGGGCCCAACGTCGACCCGGCCGACCTCGCCGCGCAGCTGCGCCGTGCCGGCACCAAGGTGGTGATCGCGCTGGGCCGGCAGGGGCTGAAGGCCACCTCGGCGATGGGCGACATCCCGGTCGTCGTCGGCGGCGTGCTGCTGCTGCCCGAGGCCGAGCAGCGCAGCCTCGTGGGCATCAGCCTCACGCCCGACCCGACGCTGCTGTTCTCGCGGCTCAAGAGCCTGCAGCCCGGCGTGAAGCGGGTGCTGGTGGTCTACGACCCGCAGCACAACGACTGGCTGATCCGCCTGGCCCGCGACGCCGCGCGTTCGCAGGGCCTGGAGCTGGTCGCGCAGGAAGCGCGCGACCTCGGCAGTGCAGCCAAGGCCTACGAAGCCTTGTTCGCCAACGCAGACGGACGGCGCGATGCCTTCTGGCTGCCGCAGGACCCGACCACGGTCGACGAATCCACCATCCTTCCGCTGGTGCTCAAGGAATCCTGGAACCGCAACGTCGCGGTGTTCTCTAGCAGCTATCTGCATGTGAAGAAAGGCGCTCTCTTCGTGCTCTATCCCAACAACGTCGACCTGGGACGCAACCTGGCCTCGTCGGCCATCAAGATCCTCTCGGGCGATGCGCGGCGCGGCATCCTGCCGCTGCGCGATGTCCACACGGCCGTCAACCTGCGCACGGCCAGCCACATCGGCCTGAACCTGAGCAACGAGCAGCAGCGCAGCTTCGACTCGGTGTTCCCGGAGCAATGAGCCGCTGACCGATGCTTCGCAAACATCTCAGCCGCACCGGCTTCCGCCGCCAGCTGACCGTCACCGTCACCTCGGCCATCCTCTGCCTGGCGCTGGTGTCGTCGCTGGTCAGCGGCTTCGACGCCAGCCGCCACGTGCGCCGCTACCTGCTCGATGCCGGCCAGCTCGTGGCCGACAACCTCGCACGCCAGAGCGCGCTGGCCCTGCTGTATCACGCGCCCGAAAACGCCCGTGATGCGGTGGCCACCACGCTGGCCTTCCCCGACGTGCTGCAGGTCGGCATCTACGACCCGGCGGGGCAGCAGCTGCTCTCGCAGGCCAAGCCCGGCACCGTGCCGCCCACGCAAGGCCTGCATGCCGACCTGAGCCAGCTCGACCATGCCACGCTGGCCGAGGAAACCGATGCCGTCTGGGTGTTCGAGGCGCCGGTGCGCAGCGGCGCCGAGGAGGATTCGCCCTTCGAAGTGCAGTCGCGCACGCCGAGGCTGATCGGCCATGTGCGCGTGGTGCTGGCCAAGACCACGCTCGACAAGCTGGTCACCTCGCTGCTGAGCGGCAACCTCGCGATCACCACCTCGATCGCGATCGTGCTGCTGGTGCTGCTGAACGTGCTCACGCGCCACCTGATGCAGCCGCTCAATGCGCTGTCGGGGCTGATGCGCCGCGCCGAGAAAGGCGAGTCGGGCATGCGGGCCGAGCCCGGCGGCCCGAGCGACATCGTCGAGATGGGCCATGCCTTCAACAAGATGATGGACGTGCTCGAGCAACGCGAAGCCGAGCTCACCGCCTCGCGCGACGAGGCGCTGCGCGCCGCGCTGCTGAAGTCGCAGTTCGCCGCCACCGTGAGCCATGAGCTGCGCACGCCGCTCAACGGCGTGGTCGGCATGCTCGACATGCTCAAGGCCATGCCGATGCCGCCGCAGCAGAAGGAATGCGTCGAAGAGGCGTTCGGCTCGGCCCGCTCGCTGGCCGAACTGATCAACGACATCCTCGATTTCTCGAAGATGGAGGCCGGCAAGCTCGAGCTCGAGGCAATCGACTTCAACCTGCGTGACCTCGTCGAAGAGGCGGTCGAGCTGCTGGCCCAGTCGGCGCGGCAGAAAGACCTGGCGCTCGGCTACTGGATGGACCCCGAGGTGCCCGAGCGGGTGAAGGGCGACCCCACCCGCCTGCGCCAGGTGCTGCTGAACCTGCTGGGCAATGCCATCAAGTTCACCGAGCGCGGCGAGGTCGCGCTGCGCATCTGGCCGCGGCCGGCGCCCTCGGGCCAGATATCGCTGCGCTTCGAGGTCAGCGACACCGGCATCGGCATGAGCCAGCAGACGCTGGAGCATGTGTTCGAGTCGTTCTCCCAGGCCGACCGCTCCACCACGCGGCGCTATGGCGGCACCGGCCTGGGGCTGGCGATCAGCAAGCAGCTGGTCGGGCTGATGGGCGGCGACATCGAGGTGCGCAGCGAGCTCGGCCGCGGCAGCAGCTTCGCCTTCGTGGTCTCGCAGCGTCCCGCCGACACCCCAGCCGCGCCGCTCGCGCCGGTGCTGCACGGCGAGCGCGTGCTGGTCGTCGACGAGAGCGAGATCGTGCGCCGCTTCGCGCAGGACACGCTCAACCGCCTGGGCGCACGCTGCCATGCGCTGGCCGACGGCGAACTCGCGCTGCAGGAGCTGCGCTCGGCGCGCGAGGCCGGCGCGCCCTATGCGCTCGCGCTGCTCGGCCCCGGTGCGCACGACGGTGCGGGCCGTGATCTCTACCTGCTGCTCGAAGCCGAGACCACGCTCGGCGAGCTGCGCCTGCTGAAGCTCACGCGCGATGCCGGCGGCCCGCTGCACGACACGCCGGGGGCCGAGCTGCGGCTGCAGAAGCCGCTCACCTGCCAGCGCCTGGTGCAGGCCGTGCTGCACCTGCTGGCGCCGCACATCGCCTCGCGCCCGGGCTGGATCGAGCCGCCCGCGCCCGCCGACGCGCCGACGGTGCAGCCGCTGGCGCTGCAGGCCGTGAAGGTGCTGGTGGCCGAAGACAACCGCACCAACAAGGCGGTGGCCGCCGGCATGCTGCGCCTGCTCGGCTGCCAGTGCCGGCTCGTCTCCAACGGCCTGGAGGCGGTGCAGGCCATGCGCGAGGAGCCCTTCGACCTCGTGCTGATGGACTGCAGCATGCCCGAGATGGACGGCTACGAAGCCACCGCCAGCATCCGCCTCGCCGAAGAAGGCACGCGCCGCCACACGCCGATCATCGCGATGACGGCCAACACCCAGCGCGGCAGCGTCGAGAAATGCCTGGCGGCCGGCATGGACGACTACCTCTCCAAGCCGATCACGCTGGCCGAGCTGGGCCAGAAGATGCAGCGCTGGCTGACGCCCGCCGTGGATGCCGCCGCGCTGCCCGAGCGCGACGACCCCGATAGCGCCGAGGGCCCGCTCGATCGCGCGGTGTTCGACAACCTGCGCGCAGTGCTGGGCCCGTCGATCGACGAAGCGGTGACGCCGTTCCTCGAAGACATCCCGACCTACCTCGACCTGCTGCAGGTCGCGCTCGACGAGGGCGATGCCGACAAGGCCCGCGCGATGGCCCACTCGATGAAGGGCAGCAGCGCCAACCTCGGCGCGGTGGCCCTCTCGCGGCTGGCTCGGCAGGCGCAGGAGCTGGCCGAGGCTGGGCGACTGAGCGAGATCGGCCCGCTGATGCCGCAGATGCGCGAAGCCTTCGACATGGTCTCGGCCGTGCTCGGCACCGAAACCCGTGCCGGCGCCAGTGCGCAGAGCCAGGGCTCGGAGCAGGAGCCGCTGGTGCTGGTGGTCGACGACGACCGCAGCACCTGCAACGCGCTGCGCTTCACGCTGCAGCGCGATGGCTTCCGTGTCGAGGAAGCGGCCGACGGCGCGCAGGCGCTGGCGCTGCTCGAGCGCATCGCACCCGACGTGATCCTGATGGATGCGGTGATGCCGGTGATGGACGGCTTCGCCGCCTGCGAGCAGATCAAGCAGCGCCAGCAGACGCGCGGCATCCCGGTGCTGATGATCACCGCGCTGGAAGACACCAGCTCGGTGGAGCGCGCCTTCGCGGCCGGCGCCAGCGACTACATCCCCAAGCCGATCCACTTCGCGGTGCTGTCGCAGCGCGTGCGCAGCATCATCGACGCCAACCGCGCCGAGCGCCACATCCGCCGGCTGGCCTACAACGACAGCCTCACCGGCCTGCCCAACCGCACGCTGTTCATCGACCAGCTCAGCCGCCGCCTGGAGCGCGCGGGGCAGGACGGCGAATCGATCGCGGTGTTGTTCCTCGACCTCGACCGCTTCAAGTACGTCAACGATTCGCTCGGCCACGACGTGGGCGACCGGTTGTTGGCGGCCGTGGCGCAGCGCATCCGCCGCGTGGTGCGCCAGGCCGACTGCGTGGCGCGCCTGGGCGGCGACGAGTTCACCGTGGCGCTCAACGCCGCCTCGGGCCCCGCGGCCGCCGCGGCGGCGCAGAACATCTGCCGCACGCTGGGCCATCCGTTCCAGGTCGACGGGCACGAGATCTTCGTGGCCGCCAGCGTCGGCATCGCGTTGTTCCCGCAGGACGGCCCCGATGTCGGCACGCTGCTCAAGCATGCCGACATGGCGATGTACCGCGCCAAGAAGGATGGCTCCGGCTTCCGCTTCTTCGAGGCGGCGATGGAGCACACCATGTCGGCTCACCTGCGGCTGGAAACCGACCTGCGCCGCGCGCTCGACCGCAAGGAGCTGGTGCTGTACTACCAGCCCAAGGCCCGGGTCGACACCGGCGACATCGTCGGCGTGGAGGCGCTGGTGCGCTGGCGCCACCCCACGCGCGGGCTGGTGCCGCCGGCCGACTTCATCCCGCTGGCCGAGGAGACCGGCCTGATCATCCCGATGGGCGAATGGGTGCTGCGCAGCGCCTGCAGCCAGGCGCAGGCCTGGATCGACGCCGGCCGGCCGCCGCTGCAGGTGGCGGTGAACATCTCGGTGCGGCAGCTGCTCAACAAGGATTTCGTCGAGCTGGTCGAGCGCGTGCTGCGCGACACCCGGCTCTCGCCCGGCCTGCTCGAGCTCGAGATCACCGAGAGCACGCTGATGGGCTATGCGCAGGACACGCTGGAACTGCTGCGCCGGCTGCGCAAGCTGGGCGTGCGGCTGTCGATCGATGACTTCGGCACCGGTTATTCCAGCCTGGCCTACCTGAAGCGCTTCCCGATCAATACCGTGAAGATCGACCGCGCCTTCGTCGGCGACGTGCCGCACGACCCTGACGACGTGGCCATCGTCACCGGCATCATCGCGCTGGCGCACAGCCTGCGGCTGGAGGTGATCGCCGAGGGCGTGGAAACGCACGACCAGCTGGTGTTCCTGCGCGAACGCTCCTGCGACCAGATCCAGGGCTTCCTGCTCAGCGAGCCGGTGCCGGCCGCGGTGTTCGAGCAGACGGTGTTGAAGATGCCACGCATCCGGGCCGAAGCGGCGTCCTGACCGGCGGGTGTTCACATTCGTTCACACGGCACAGTTAGACTTTCTAACTGTCCATGAACACCCCGACCCGCCACTCCCGCCCTGCCCGGCCGCTGGCCTGCGCGCGGCGCCTCATCGCCACGGTGCCGCCGCTGATGAAGGCGATCCGCACCGAGATGCGGCGCGCCGCGCCCGCAGGGCTCACGGTGCCGCAGTTCCGCGTGCTCATCTTCGCGCGCAGTTTTCCCGGCGCCAGCATCACCGAGCTGGCCGAGCACCTCGGCGTCACGGTGCCCACGGCTTCCGTGACCGTCGACCGCCTCGTGAAGCAGGGCCTGCTCGAGGCGCCGCACCAGCCCGACAACCGACGCCGCCGCTCG
Source organism: uncultured bacterium (assembly GCA_966212505.1). Lineage (GTDB taxonomy): Bacteria > Pseudomonadota > Gammaproteobacteria > Burkholderiales > Burkholderiaceae_C > CAMLIZ01. The sequence continues at coordinate 31,094 of CBIHRS010000030.1, read as the reverse complement.
CTGGCCCTCACCGATGAAGGCGCTGCCTCCATCGCCACGGCGATGGACGCCACGGCCGCAGCCTTCGCCGCCCGCCTCGCCGCGCTGTCGCGCGAGGAGCTCGCCCTCGTCGAGCAGGCCATGGCGCTGCTCGAGCACCGCATGATCGAAGACCTGCCGGCCTCCGTGTCGGCCACCCGCGACTGACCCCATGAACAAGAAGACCCTGTCGTTGGCCCTCCTCGTGCTCGCTGCCGCAGCCGGCGGCTTTGCCTACTGGCGCCTGCAGCCCCGTGGCGCCGAAGCCGCCCCTGGTGCCGCCGCCGGCAAAGGCGGTGCGGCCCAGGTGGTCAGCCTCGCCACGGTGCAGCGGCGCGACGTGCCGGTGGTGGTGGAAGCAGCCGGCACGGTGGTGTCGCTGAACACGGTGGACGTGCGGCCGCAGGTGTCGAGCACCATCCGCGAAGTCGCGATCAAGGAAGGCCAGACGGTGCAGCGCGGCGCGCTGCTGTTCCGCTTCGACGACCGCCCCGACCGCGCCAACCTCGAGAAGGCCCAGGCCCAGCTGCTGCGCGACCGCGCGACGCTGGCCGACCTGGAGCGCCAGTGGCAGCGCGCGCAGGACCTGCGGGCGCAGAACTTCATCGCCCAGAGCGCGGCAGACACGGTGCTGTCGCAGCTGGAGGCCCAGCGCGCTCTGGTGCGCTCCGACGAGGCCGCGATCCACGCGAGCCAGACGGCGCTGAGCTACAACGAGATCCGCTCGCCGCTGGCCGGCCGCGCCGGCGCCATCGCGGTCTATCCCGGCAGCCTGGTGCAGCCGAGCGGCACGCCGCTGGTGACCATCAGCCAGATCGACCCCATCGGCGTGAGCTTCACCGTGCCCGAGACGCAGCTCGCCGCGCTGGTCGGCGGCGGCCGGCAGGAAGGCGCGGCCATCGAGGTCAGCGTGCCCGAGGCGCCTGGCGGGTCGCGCAGGGGCGCCGCGCCGACGATCAAGGGCGAGGTCAGCTTCATCGACAACAGCGTCGATGCCGGCACCGGCACCATCCGCGTGAAGGGCAGGCTGCCCAACGCGCAGCAGCAGCTGTGGCCGGGCCAGTACGTGACCGTGCGCATGACGCTGCGCACGCTGAAAGACGCCACCGTCGTGCCGCAGGCCGCGATCATCCTGCGCGGCAACGACCGCTCGGTGTACGTGGTCGATGCCACCGGCGCCGCCCAGCTGCGGCCGGTGCAGTTGCGCCATGCGGCGGGCGAGCTGGCGGTGATCGATGGCGTGCAGCCCGGCGAGCGCGTGGTGCTCGAAGGCAAGCAGAACCTGCGGCCCGGCACCCCGGTGCGCGAGGCCAAGGCCGCCGCTCCCGCCGCCTCGGGGGCCTCGCGATGAACTGGAACCTCGCCGAGCTGTTCATCCGTCGTCCGGTGATGACGGTGCTGCTGAACATCGCGATCGTGATGGCCGGCGTGGTCGCGCTCGGCAAGATCCCGGTGGCCGCACTGCCGAGCTACAACACGCCGGTGGTGCAGGTCAGCGCGGTGCTGCCCGGCGCCTCGCCCGAGACCATGGCCAGCTCGGTGGCGCTGCCGCTCGAGAAGCAGTTCTCCACCATCGCCGGGCTGTCGACGATCAGTTCGGTCAACACCCAGGGCAACAGCTCGATCACGCTGGAGTTCGACCCCGCGCGCGACATGGATGCCGCGGCGCTCGACGTGCAGGCCGCGCTGTTCCGCGCGCAGCGCTCGCTGCCGGCGGAAATGACCAACCCGCCCTCGTACCGCAAGCTCAATCCGGCCGACGCGCCGGTGCTGATCGTGGCGCTGACCTCGCCGTCGATCAACCTCTCGGAGCTGAACGACTTTGCCGAGAACCTGATCGCGCCGTCGCTGTCCACCATCGACGGCGTGGCCCAGGTATCCGTGTTCGGCCAGAAACGCTATGCGGTGCGCATCGAAGTGAAGCCCGGCGCGCTGTCGGAGCGCAACCTCACGCTCGACGAACTGCGCGCCGCCATCACCGCCGCCAATGCCAACACCCCGGTCGGCACGATCGACGGCCCGCGCCAGACGCTCACCGTCGAGGCCAACCGGCAGATGACCACGGCACGCCAGTTCGGCGAGATCGTGGTGGCCACGCGCAATGGCGCGCCGGTGCGGCTGCGCGAGGTGGCCGACGTGCTCGACAGCTTCGAGACGATCAAGAACTTCGCCAGCTTCAACGGCGAGAGCTCGATCCAGCTCGCGATCCAGCGCCAGCCCAATGCCAACACCGTGCAGGTGGTCGACCGCGTGAAGGCGATGCTGCCGCGCTTCCAGGCGCAGCTGCCGGCCTCGGTGCAGATCCACCAGCTCAACGACCGCTCGGTGTCGGTGCGCGAATCGCTGCACGACGTGAACCTCACGCTGGCGCTCACCGTGGTGCTGGTGGTGCTGGTGATCTTCCTGTTCCTGCGCCGGCTCTCGGCCACCATCATCCCCACGCTCTCGCTGCCGGTCTCGCTGATCGGCGCGCTCTCGCTGCTGTATGCCGGCGGCTACAGCCTCGACAACATCTCGCTGCTGGGCATCACGCTCGCGGTGGGCCTGGTGGTCGACGATGCGATCGTGATGCTCGAGAACATCGTGCGCCACGTCGAGGACGGCATGGATCCGTTCGCCGCCGCGATCCGCGGCGCGCGCGAGATGACCTTCACCATCCTCTCGATCTCGGTCTCGCTGGTGGCGGTGCTGATCCCGATCTTCTTCATGCCGGGCGTCATCGGCCTGTTGTTCCACGAGTTCGCGGTGGTGGTGGGCCTGTCCATCCTCGTGTCGGCGCTGGTCTCGCTGACGCTGGTGCCCATGCTGTGCAGCCGCTTCCTGCGTCACCATGCGCCGCAGGAGGAGCATGCGGTCGGCCGGGCCTTCGAGCGCGGCTTCACGGCCTTCCAGAACTTCTATGCCCGCACGCTCGATTGGGCGCTGGCGCACCGGCCCGTGGTGCTGCTGGTGGCGCTGGGCAGCTTCGTGCTCACTGCCGTGTTGTTCGTCACCATCCCCAAGGGCTTCTTCCCCGAGGAGGACATCGGCCAGATCCAGGTGACCACCGAGGCGGCCGAAGACATCTCGTTCACGGCGATGGTGACGCTGCAGGCCCGCGTGGCCGAGATCTTCCGCAACGATCCGGCGGTGTCCAGCGTGGCCTCGTTCCTCGGCGGCGGGCCCTCGGCCTCCACGGCCAACACCGGCCGCATGTTCATCAACCTGAAGCCGCGCAACCAGCGCGAGCCGATGGTCAAGGTGGTGGAAAACCTGCGCAGGCGGCTGCGCGACGTGCCGGGCATCGCGGTGTTCATGCGGCCGGTGCAGAACCTGCAGCTCGGCGGCCGAGCCACCAAGAGCCGCTACCAGTACATCCTGCAGAGCGTGAGCGCCGGCGCGCTCAACGAGTGGGCCGGCAAGCTGCAGGACAGGATCCGCAGCGATCCGCTGTTCCGCGACGTCACCACCGATTCGCAGCTGCGCGGCCTGCAGGCCACGCTCGACATCGACCGCGACAAGGCCAACCTGCTCGGCGTGCAGATGGCCGACCTGCGCAGCGCGCTGTACAGCGCCTTCGGCGAGCGGCAGGTGTCGACCATCTACGCACCCAGCAACAGCTACCAGGTGATCATGGAGGCGGCCGAGTCCGACCGCCAGTCGGAGAGCGCCTTCGACCATATCTACCTGCGCAGCAAGAGCGGCGCGCTGGTGCCGCTCACCGCCTTTGCCACCGTGCGGCGCACGCTCGGGCCCACGGCCGTCAATCACCAGGGCCAGCTGCAGGCGATCACGATCTCGTTCAACCTCGCGCCCGACGTGGCGCTGGGCGACGCCACGCGCCACCTGGAGGACTATGCACGCGAGCTGAAGCTGCCGCCCTCGATCATCACCAGCTACGGCGGCGATGCGGCGGTGTTCCAGGATTCGCAGGGAGGCCAGGCGGTGCTGCTGATCGTGGCGGTGCTGGTGATCTACCTGCTGCTGGGCGTGCTGTACGAGAGCTACATCCACCCGCTCACCATCCTGGCCGGCCTGCCCTCGGCCGCCGTGGGCGCGCTGCTGACGCTGTGGCTGTTCCACATGGACCTGACGCTGATCGCGACCATCGGCATCCTGATGCTGATCGGCATCGTGAAGAAGAACGCGATCATGATGATCGACTTCGCACTCGATGCGCAGCGCAACCAGGGCCTGCCGCCGCCCGAGGCGATCCGGCAGGCCTGCCTGCTGCGGCTGCGCCCGATCATGATGACGACGATGGCCGCGCTGATGGGCGCGCTGCCGATCGCGCTGGGCCTGGGCGCCGGCGCCGAGCTGCGCCAGCCGCTGGGCCTGGCCGTCGTGGGCGGCCTGCTGCTGTCGCAGGCCGTCACGCTCTACATCACGCCGGTGATCTACCTCGCACTCGACAGGTACAGCGGCAAGGGGCCGATCGAGACCGAGGTGGCGCAGGGTCACTCCGTGGCGTAACCGTCGGCAGCCGGGCTCGGACCCTCTCGGAGGGTGGTCGCTGTACTCAGCGGCCGGGTGCCATCACTTCAAAGCAGACTCGACCCCGCGGTTGGCCAGCATGTCGGCGCGCTCGTTGCCCGGGTCGCCGGCATGGCCCTTGACCCAGCGCCAGTCGACATGGTGCTTCTGCGACTGCGCCTCCAGCTCCTGCCACAGCTCGACGTTCTTCACCGGCTTCTTGTCGGCAGTGAGCCAGCCGCGCTTCTTCCAGCCGTGGATCCAGCTGGTGATGCCGTTGCGCACGTATTCGCTGTCGGTGTAGAGGATCACGTGGCAGCGCCGCTTCAGCGACGACAGCGCCTGGATCACCGCGGTGAGTTCCATGCGGTTGTTGGTGGTCTGCTTCTCGCCGCCCCACAGCTCCTTTTCGTGCTCGCCGTACTTCATCCACACGCCCCAGCCGCCGGGGCCGGGATTGCCCTTGCAGGCGCCGTCGGTGTAGATGGTGATGGGGGTGGCTTGTGCGTTCTCGGTCATCGGATCACTTCTCGGTTTGATGGCGGTTGGCCACCACGGCGGGCGCGGCCTGGGCCTTGCGCGCCGCCTTGCGTTTGAGGCCGATCAGGCGCATGCCGCGCACGCGCTTGACGGCCACGAGGAAATACACCGCGCCGAACACCGGCCACCAGCGGTCGCCGATCGGCTCGATCCAGCCGAAGCGGTCGAGCCAGCGCTGCGAGCGCAGCCCGGGCCGGTAGCAGCCGAAGCGGCCGCCTTCGACCTCGAAGCTCAGCAGCCGCAGCCAGTCGCGCAGCCGCCAGTAGCCGATGAATTCGCCGGTGCGCGGCAGGAAGAGCGGCCCGCGGCTGCCGAAGCGCTGGCGCATGCGCCCGCATTGCTGCCGCAGGCCCCACAGGCTCGCCGGGTTGAAGCCCAGGATCACGACGCGGCCTTCAGGCACCAGCACGCGCTCCACTTCACGCAGCGTCTGGTGCGGGTCGGCCGCCAGCTCCAGTGCATGCGGCAGCACCACCAGGTCGAGGCTCTGGCTCGGAAACGGCAGCGCATCGAACTCGCAATGCAGCGCCACCGCGCGCGGCCCGGCCGCCGCTTCGCCTTCGAGGATCTCGCCGTCGCCCGCGAGCCAGCGGTGCGGCATGCGGTTGGCCTGCAGCGCATCGAGCTGCGACAGGCCCAGCTGCAGCGCATGGAAGCCGAACACGTCGGCCACCGCGCGGTCGATCTGCTGCTGCTCCCAGTCGAGCAGGTAGCGCCCCGGCGGCGTTTCGAGCCAGGCGGCCAGCTCGGTGAAGAAAGAGGATTCGTTCACGGGCACGCGGCCGCCGGCAACGCAGCCATCAGGCCTGCTTCAAAAATGTGCATTGCTGGGCTTGCGCTTCCTATAATCCCGCGATCTTTCATCATGATGAATCTGGTCGCCCTGCCCGCCTTCTCGGACAACTACATCTGGATGTTGCACGACGGCACACAAGCGTTGGTGGTCGATCCGGGAGATGCGGCGCCGGTGAAGGCCGCCTTGTCTTCTCTCAGGCTGCATCTCGCGGGCATTCTAGTGACCCACCACCATGCCGATCACGTCGGCGGCCTCGCCGGCCTGCACGATGTGCTGCAGGGCCCGATCTACGGCCCCGCGCACGAGCGCATCCCCGCCGACATCCTCCCGATGGAGGAAGGCGATGTCGCCACGCTGCTCGGGTTGTCGTTCAATGTGGTCGACGTGCCCGGCCACACCGCGGGGCATGTGGCCTATGTGCTCCCGGAGGCTGGTGATGCCGATCCGATCGTCTTCTGCGGCGACACGCTGTTTTCCGCCGGCTGCGGCCGGCTGTTCGAAGGCACGCCGGCGCAGATGCATGCATCCCTTTCGAAGCTGGCCGCGCTGCCCGGCACCACGCGCGTGTGTTGTGCGCACGAATACACGCTGTCCAACCTGCGCTTCGCCACGGCCGTGGAACCGATGAACAACGATGTCGTCCGTCACATGGCCTGGTGCGAAGGCGAGCGGGCCGCGGGCCGGCCCACGCTGCCGTCGCGCATCGAACGCGAACGGCGCATCAACCCTTTTCTGCGCTGCAGCGAGCCGGCGGTGATGGCCGCGGCCCGCGAGCACGGCGCGGCCGACGACACCGGCCCCTCGGTGTTCGCCGCGCTGCGCGAATGGAAGAACCACTACCGATGAATCCGCCCTCCTCGCCACCCACGCCGCACCGCGGCCGCCTGCTGCTGGCACTTGGCGCCATGCTGATCTGGCTGGCCGGCTGTGCCACCAACGGCACTGTCCCGGCGCCCGGCGGCGACCTGTCCGCCGCCGAACCGCCGCCGCCCGTGGCTTCCGCACCCGACGCCACGCTCACGCAGGTGGCCCCGGTGGCGCCGGCCGCCAGCACCCCCGAGGCCTCGCCCGACGAAGGCCCGGCCGTGGCGGCGCCGATCGACCCGCTGCGCCCCGAGGTCAAGGTCGACCTCGACGACCGCAGCGCGCAGACCGACCTGTGGGCGCGCGTGCGCCGCGGCTTCGGCATGCCGGAGCTCGACAACGATTACGTCCGCAAGGGCGAACAGTGGTACGCCGCCCGGCCCGATTACGTGCAGCGCATGACCGATCGCGGCAGCCGCTACCTCTACCACATCGTCGAAGAAGTCGAGAAGCGCGGCATGCCCACCGAGCTGGCGCTGCTGCCCTTCATCGAGAGCGCGTTCAACCCGCAGGCCATGTCGGTGGCCAATGCGTCGGGCATGTGGCAGTTCGTACCGGCCACCGGCCGCGACTTCGACCTGAAGCAGAACCTCTTCCGCGACGACCGCCGCGACGTGCTGGCTTCCACCCGCGCCGCGCTCGACTACCTCGGCCGGCTGTACAAGCAGTTCAACGACTGGCATCTGGCGCTGGCCGCCTACAACTGGGGGGAAGGCAACGTGCAGCGCGCGATCGCCCGCAACGCTCGCCAGGGCCTGCCCACCAACTACGAGAGCCTGCGCATGCCGGAGGAGACGCGCTACTACGTCCCCAAGCTGCAGGCGGTGAAGAACATCGTGCTGCGGCCCGAGGCCTTCCAGCTCAGCCTGCCGGCGCTGGAGAACCACCCGTACTTCCTCAGCGTGCCGATCGAGCGCGACATCGACGTCGACCTCGCCGCGCGGCTCGCCGGCCTGCAGGTCGACGAGTTCAAGCAGCTCAACCCGCAGATGAACAAGCCGATCATCATCGCGGCCGGCACGCCGCAGGTGCTGCTGCCCTACGACAACGCCAACACCTTCGTGCGCAACATCCAGCAGCACAAGGGCCCGCTGGCGAGCTGGACGGCCTGGGTGGCCAACAAGACGCTGCGCCCGGCCGATGCCGCCAAGCAGCTCGGCATCAACGAAGCCACGCTGCGCGAGATCAACCACATCCCGCCACGCATGCTGGTCAAGGCCGGCTCCACGCTGCTGGTGCCGCGCAGCGAGCACCGGCAGGAAGACGTCTCCGAGAAGATCGCCGACAGCGCGACCATCGCGCTCGCGCCCGACCAGCCGCCGATGCGCCGTGTGAGCTTCAAGGCCGGCAAGCGCGACAGCGTCGCCAGCGTGGCGCGACGCTACAGGGTGAGCCCGGCGCAGGTGGCTCAGTGGAACAAGGTCGGCGCCAACGCGAGCTTCAAGCCGGGCCAGGTGGTGGCCGTGTTCCTGCCCGCCGGCGCCAAGGTGGCCGCGCCGGCTGCGGCCGCGCCCGCCAGGGCCTCCGCCAAGGTGGCGTCGGCGCGGCCGACCAGCCGCAAGGTGGCCGCACGGGCAACCGCGGGCAAGCCCGCCAAGGCACGCGTGCGCGTCGCGCAGCGCTGACCACCTGCTGCGCTGAGCCGGCTCCGGCTCAGCCCATCGCGGCGGGGTCGATCGGCAGGCCCACGCCGGCTTTCACACGATCGAGCACCACGTAAGTCGTGAAGCTGCGCACGTTGGGGTCGGCCAGCAAGGCCTCGCGCGTGAAGGCTTCGTAGCGCGCCATGTCGGGCGCCACCACCACGAGGATGAAGTCCGGCTCGCCGGTCACCTTGTAGCACTGCTGCACGGTGGCGCTGGCGAGCATGCGCGCCTTGAAGCGCTCGACCTCGGCGTTCGCTTCGCGCTCCAGCTTCACGCCGACGATGCAGGTCAGCGGCAGGCCCACGGCCGCCGGCTCGATCTGCGCCACCTCCGCCTCGATCACGCCGCCCTCGCGCAGGCGCTTCAGGCGCCGCTGCACCGCGGCGGCCGACAGGCCGACCTCGGCGCCGATCGCATCGGCCGGCAAACGCGTGTCGTGCTGGTGCCGCTGGAGGATCTTCAGGTCGAAGCTGTCCAGCGCGAGGGGCTTGTAAGTCATGGCTGCGTTGGGGGCCGCGCAAACGCGGCGAAGCGGCGCGACGGCAGGCCTGAATGCGGCGCAATCGCGGGCTCGGGTTTCTAGACTGCCCGAATCATCGCATCGACGCCTTCTCGTGCAAGACCCCCGCCCCGACCATCGCCTCTCGCTGGCCCGCATCGCCGATGCGGCGCAGCGCATCGCCCCCGTCTTCCTGAACACGCCGCAGTTCGTCTGCGAGCCCTTGTCGCAGCAGCTCGGCTGCGAGCTGGTGCTGAAGGTCGAGAGCGTCAACCCGATCCGCTGCTTCAAGGGCCGGGGCGCCGACTGGTTCGTGCAGTCGCTGCATCGGCAAGGTGGAGCCGGCCCGCTGGCCTGCGCGAGCGCCGGCAACTTCGGCCAGGCCTTGGCGTACGCCGGGCGGCAGCATGGGCTGCCCATCACGGTGTTCGCCTCGCGCCATGCCAACCCGCTGAAGCTCGAGCGCATGAGGGCACTGGGCGCCGACGTGCGGCTCGCGGGTGAGGATTTCGATGCCGCCAAGGTCGCCGCCCGTGCCTGGGCCACAGCGAACGGTGCGCGCTTCGTCGAAGACGGCCGCGATGCCGCCATCTCCGAAGGGGCCGGCACCATCGCCGTCGAGCTGCTGGCCGGCGGCCTGGCCTTCGACCAGGTGCTGGTGCCATTGGGCAATGGCGCGCTGCTCAACGGCATCGCGCGCTGGCTCAAGGCGAATGCACCGCAGACCCGCGTGATCGGCGTCTGCAGCGAGGGGGCACCGGCGATGGCGCAGGCCTTCTCCGGCACGCGCAGCGTCAGCGAGGCACAGGCGCACACGGTGGCCGATGGCATCGCCGTCCGCGTGCCGGTGCCCGAGGCGGTGGCCGACATGCACGGCCTCGTCGACGAGGTGCTGACGGTGGCCGACGCACACCTGCTCGAAGCGATGCGCTTGCTGCACCGGCATGCCGGCTTGGTGGCCGAGCCGGCGGGCGCCGCGGGCCTGGCCCCCCTGCTGAGCGCACCCGCCCGCTTCGCCGGCCAGCGCATCGCCACCGTGCTGTGCGGCAGCAACCTCACGCCCGCGCAGATGCGCGACTGGCTCTTCCCCCCTCACGAATGACAACCCCAGGAGGACCTTTGGACATTCGTCTCGCCACACCCGCCGATGCCGACAGCCTCGTCGCGCTCGCGGTCGGCTTCCGCAACCACTTTGGCCGCGATACGCCCACGCAGGCGCAATTCGAGCAAGGCGTGAACCACCTGCTGCACGACGCCGATGCCGAGTTCTACCTCGGCACCGTCGACGGCCAGCCCATCGGCTACGTGCTGCAGCGCTTTCGCTACTCGATGTGGGCCCAGGGCACCGAGGCCACGCTGGAAGACCTGTTCGTCGATCCGGCGCAGCGCCAGCATGGCGCGGGCCGGCGCCTGGTCGAGTTTGCGATCGCACGCGCACGTGCACGGCCCTGCACCACCGTGTGCCTCGACACCAACGAGAACAACCCGGCCTCGACCCGCATCTACACCCGGCTCGGCTTCAGCCCGCTTTCGCGCCACTGGAACGGCCGCCAGATCTTTTTCCGACTCACCCTCGCACCATGATGATCGACCACGCTTCCCTCGGCACGCGGCAGTTCGATGCCGCCATCGACTTCTACGCCCACAGCCTGCGCACATTGGGCTACGACCTGCAGCACCGCAACGAGCGCGAGGCCGCCTTCGGCACCGCGCAGGCGTGGGACTTCTGGCTCTACCCGGCTGCGGCCGACGAAGCCATCAACGCCGCCCGCCTGCACATGGCGTTCCGCGCACCGAACCGCGAAGCGGTGATCGCCTTCCATGAGGTGGCCCTGAGCCGCGGCGCGACCTCGGCGGTGGCGCCCGGCGAGCGGCCCGACATCAGCCCCGACTATTACGGCACGGTGCTGCTCGACCTCGACGGCCATCGCATCGAGGCGGTGCACTGGCGCTCACGCTGATGTCCGCCGCGTGAGGCGGCGCGGCGCCGGCTGAGCGGCGGCCTATCTGCGATCGTGCAGCGCGTGCGCGATCGTCGACAGGTCGACGTACTCGATCTCGCTGCCCGCCGGCACGCCGCGCGCCAGCCGCGTGGCCTTGAGGCCGAGCGACTTCAGCGCTTCCGACAGCACATGGGCTGTGGCCTCGCCTTCGGCGGTGAAGCTCGTGGCGAGGATGACTTCTTCGACCAGGCCGTCGGCAGCACGGTCGAGCAAGGCCCGGGCACCGATCTCCCGGGCGCCCACGCCATCGAGCGGGCTGATGCGCCCCATCAGCACGAAGTACAGGCCACGGTAGCTGCCGGTGCGCTCGAGCGCCGCCTGGTCGGCAGGCGTCTCGACCACGCAGAGCTGCCGCACATCGCGCTCAGGATCGGCGCAGATGCTGCACAGCTCGCTCTCCGAAAAGGTGTTGCAGCGTTCGCAATGACGCACCTCTTCCACGGCGGCCTGCAATGCAGACGCCAGCTGCAGCGCGCCGTGCCGGTCGTGCTGCAGCAGATGGAAGGCCATGCGCTGCGCCGACTTCACGCCCACGCCGGGCAGCTTGCGCAACGCTTCGACCAGCGCTTCGAGCGAACCTGCGGCCACGTGTGCCGGATCAGAACGGGAACTTCATGCCCGGCGGCAGCGGCATGCCGGCCGTGAGCTTGGACATCTTCTCCTGGCTGACGGTCTCGGCGCGGCGGATCGCATCGTTGAAGGCTGCGGCAACCAGGTCTTCAAGCATGTCCTTGTCGTCGGCCAGCAGGCTGGGATCGATGGCCACGCGCTTGACGTCGTGCTTGCAGGTCATCGTGACCTTGACCAGGCCGGCGCCCGACTGGCCTTCGACCTCGATCGAGCCCAGCTCTTCCTGGGCGCGCTTGAGGTTGTCCTGCATGGCTTGGGCCTGCTTCATCAGGCCGGCCAGTTGACCTTTCATCATGGTGTGTTTCCTTCGTGTTGGGTTCAGGGGGTGGCGCCAGCCACCGGATCGGTGGGCTTGATCGAGCCCGGCACGATGCGCGCGGTCTTGAACTGCGCCATCAGCTCGCGCACCAGCGGATCGTTGTGGATGATGTCCTCGGCCTCGCGCTGGCGGCGGTCGCGCTCGGCGGCATCGCGCCGGGCCGGCGAATCCTGCGGCACGCCGGCCTCGACCTCGAGGGCCGGCGCGGGCTGAAGCACGCCGGCCAGCGCCGCCTGCAGCTTGTCGCGCAGCGGCGCGGCACGCAACGACTCGCGGTCGACGCGCAACTGCCAGACCTCGCCGCCCGCTTCGGGGCGGATCGCGACCAGCTCGGCCTGCATCGCCAGCTCGCGCACCAGCGCGACGACGGCGCTGCGTTGGTTGAGCGTGGCCACCACGTCGGCCCAGCGGTCGCCCAGCGGCGTGCGCTGCACCACCAGCGGCGGCGGCCGGGTGTCGACGGCCGGCTCGGCCGCCTGCGACACGGCAGCGCCTGCGGGTGCCACGGCCACCGGACGCTCCAGCGTGGCGACCGGGCCATCTTCATCGGCCGGCGGCGGGGCATCGAGCCAGGGCGGCGGCTCGGGCGAGGCGGCGACCAGCGCCGGCCGTTCGGCCGCGGAAGCTGCAGCGGCGCGGGCGGCACTGGCAGCGGCTGCGGCGGCCACGCGGGCGGCGACGCTGCCGGCGTCGGCCGCTGGACGGCGGGGCGCCACCGGCGGGGGCGGTGGCGGCACTGCGGGTGCCGGCGCGGCGGCAGGCTGCTGCTGCGCGACCGGTGTGGGGGCAGGCGCCGGAGCCGGCGCAGGCAAAGGTGCAGAAACGGGCGCAGGCGCCGGCCTGAGCGCCGCCTGCGGTGCCGGCGAAGACACCGGGCCGGCCACGGAAGCCGGACGCGCCGTGCTGCTCGCTCTCGCCTCGCGCGGCGCCTGCAGTGCGGCACTGGCCGGGGCCTGCGCGCGCGAGGCGGTCGCAGGTGCACCGCCGGGCGGAAACGCCATCAGCCGCAGCAGCACCATCGTCAGTGCGCCGTATTCGTCGGAGGCCAGGCTCAGCTCGCCGCGGCCGTGCAGCACGATGCTGTAGAGCAGCTGCACTTCGTCGGCCGGCATCGCCGCTGCCAGCGCGCGTGCATCGGCGGTATCGGGATCGTGCTCGTCGAGCGCGCCGGGCACGGCCTGCTCGATCGCCATCTGCTGCAGCAGGCCGGCGATTTCCTCCAGCGTGCCCGCAGCCGAGAGGCCCTGGCTGCGCAGCGCATCGACGGCGCCCAGCAGCGCCGGCCCGTCGCGCTCGGCCAGCGCCCGCACCAGCGTCTTGGCGTGGCTGCGGTCGACCGTGCCGAGCATCGCGCGCACCACCGCCTCGTCGAGCTGGCCGCCGCCGTAGGCGATGGCCTGGTCGGTGAGCGAGAGCGCATCGCGCATCGAGCCGCGCGCGGCGCGCGACAGCAGCCGCAGCGAGCCGGCGTCGGCCGCCACCGACTCGGCCTGCAGCACGCGCTGCAGGTGCTCGTGCACCGTGTCGGGCGCCATCGGCCGCAGGTTGAACTGCAGGCAGCGGCTCAGCACGGTGGGCAGCATCTTGTCCGGATCGGTCGTGGCCAGCACGAACTTCAGGTACTCCGGCGGCTCCTCCAGCGTCTTCAGCAGCGCATTGAAGGATTCCTTCGTGAGCTGGTGCGCCTCGTCGATCATGAAGACCTTGAAGCGGCCGACGCTGGGCTTGTAGGCGGCGCGCTCCAGCAAGTCGCGGATCTCGTCGATGCCGCGGTTGGAGGCCGCATCGAGCTCGATGTAGTCGATGTAGCGGTCGGCGTCGATCTCGGTGCAGGCGCTGCACTGGCCGCAGGGCTGCGCGGTGATGCCGCCGGTGCCATCGGCGCCGGTGCAGTTCAGGCTCTTGGCGAGGATGCGCGAGACCGTGGTCTTGCCGATGCCGCGCGTGCCGGTGAACAGGTAGGCATGGTGCAGGCGCTGCTGCTGCAGCGCGTTCGTCAAGGCCTGCACCACATGCTCCTGCCCCACCATCTGCTCGAAGCTGCGGGGCCGGTATTTCCGGGCGAGGACGACGTAACTCATCCGACGATTCTACGGGCCGTGCCGGATCGTTCCGCACGCGCAACGCGCCCGCTTCCGGGATAATCCGCGGCTTCCCCACCGTGCGCCTTCCGTCCGACGCCATGACGTCCTCCGCCCCCCGCTCCCCCGACACGCTCAGCTACGAGCAAGCCGGCGTCAACTACGACCTGATCGATCCGCTGAAGGTCGCCGCGCAGCGCGCCGCCGCCGCCACCGGCGCCCACCTGGCCGCGCACGGCTTCGGCGAAGTGAAGGCCTCGCGCGGCGAATCGGCCTACGTGGTCGACGTCGGTCCGTTCTACATCGCCTCCATCGTCGAGTGCCTGGGCTCCAAGGCCCTGGTCGCCGACGAGATGAGCAAGCTCACCGGCAAGAGCTACTACGACGGCATCGCGCAGGACACGATCGCGATGGCGATCAACGACCTGATCACCGTGGGCGCCACGCCGCTGGTCGTGCAGGCCTACTGGGCCGCCGGCGGCTCCGACTGGTTCGGCGACGCGCAGCGTGCGCAGGCGCTGGTGGCGGGCTGGAAGCGCGCCTGCGACGTGTGCCAGGTGGCCTGGGGTGGCGGCGAGACGCCGGCGCTGGCCGGCATCGTCGAGTCCGGCCGCATCGACCTCGCGGCCTCGTGCACCGGCCTGATCAACCCGAAGGAGCGCCTCTCGGTCGGCGACAAGCTGGCCCCCGGCGACGCGATCGTGCTGCTGGCCTCCAGCGGCATCCACGCCAACGGCCTGAGCCTCGCGCGCAAGCTGGTCGAGCGCCTGCCGCAGGGCTACCTCACCGAGGTGCAGCCGGGCCTGAGCTACGGCGATGCGCTGCTGGCCCCCACCGTGCTGTATTCGCCGGTGACCGAGGCGCTCTACAAGGCCGGCATCACGCCGCACTACTGCGCCAACATCACGGGCCACGGCTGGCGCAAACTGCTGCGCCACCCCGGCGAGTTCACCTACCGCATCCATGCGGTGCCCGAGGTCACGCCGGTGCTGCGCTTCATCCAGCAGCATGCGAAGCAGGATGACCGCGAGGCCTACAGCACGCTCAACATGGGCGCCGGCTTCGCGCTCTTCGTCAAGGCCGAGGACGCCGAGCGCACGGTGCAGGTCACCCAGGCGCAAGGCATCGCGGCGCTGGTGGCTGGCCGTGTCGAGGCCGGCGCCAAGCAGTTGGTCATCGAGCCGCTGGGCATCACCTTCGGCAACGACGACCTGCAGCTGCGCTGACACCGCATGCCGAACCTGGGGCTCTGGCGCCTGCTGCTCGCGGCGCTCGTGGTGGCGCTGCTCACCGGCTGCGCCACGGCGCTGCCCGAGATCCAGCGCACGCCCAGCCATGCGCTGGTGGCGCCGCCCGAAGCGCCGTTGGCAGCGGTCGCACGCGAGGCCGGCGTTCCCGCTGAGCGCTCCGGCTTCCGGCCGCTGCAGCAGGCTGCCTATGCGCTCGATGCCCGGCTCACGCTGATCCGCCAGGCGCAGACTTCGCTTGACCTGCAGTACTACCTGGTGGGCAACGATCCCACCGGCCGGCTGATCCTGCGCGAGCTGCGCGACGCGGCCGCGCGCGGCGTGCGGGTGCGCCTGCTGGTCGACGACCTCTACACCGTCGGCATGGACAAGCTGCTGCTCGGATTGGCGGCGCATCCCAACGTCGAGGTGCGACTGTTCAACCCCTTCGTCTCCGGCCGCGAACTCGCCACGCTGCGCATGCTCAACTTCATGGGCGACTTCCGTCGACTGAACCACCGCATGCACAACAAGCTGTTCATCGCCGACGGCGTGATGGCGGTCGTGGGCGGACGCAACCTGGCCGACGAATACTTCCTGCGCAGCAAGGAAGCCAACTTCATCGACTTCGACCTGCTGATCACCGGCGCGCTGGTGCCGGAGCTGAGCCAGTGGTTCGACCTGTACTGGAACAGCGAGCAGGTCTACCCGATCGACACCATCGCAAGCAGCGGCCTCTCGCCCGCCGAGCTGCGCGCGGCGTTCGAGGACAAGACGGCGGCAGACGGTGCGATCTCCCCGCCCGCGCCCACCGATCCCGACCTCAACGGCATCGCCCCGTTCAGCCGCCAGCTGGCGCAGCACGAGCACCGTTTCATCGTGGCCGATGCCAACTCTTATGCCGACGCCCCCGAGAAGGCGCTGCCGAACGACACCCGCCCCAACGCCGGCGACACCGTGACGCACCGCTTCGTCGAACTGCTGCGCGGCGCCAAGCACGACGTGCTGATGTTCTCGCCCTACTTCATCCCCGGCGCGCAGGGCATGAAGCAGCTGCGCGCGGCGCGCGACGCCGGCATCGAGGTGAGCGTGTTCACCAACGCGCTGGCCACGAGCGACGAGCCGCTGGTCAACCTGGGCTACCAGCGCTATCGCAACGAGATGCTGGGCATGGGCGTGCAGCTGTTCGAGCTCAGCTCGTCGCGCCTGAAGCACGACCCGCTGCTGCGCAACGCCTTCGGCAGCTCGCGCGGCCGCCTGCACGCGAAGATGGCCTTCGTCGACCGCAAGACCGTGCTCGTCGGCTCGATGAACCTCGATCCCCGCTCGGCCAAGACCAACACCGAGCTCGGCATCGCGGTGCGCAGCCCCGAACTCGCGAAGCTGATCCTCGATGGCTTCAAGGTCGGCAACCTGTCGAGCGTCTACCAGGTGCAACTCAAGCCCGACGGCTCGGGCGTGCAATGGACAGCCCGTGACGAGAACGGCGTCGAGACCCTGACCGACGAGCCCGATGCGAGCCTGTGGCAGCGCATGCGGCTGTTCTTCCTCTTTCTCTTCGTGCCGGAAGACCTGCTCTGAGCCAAGGGCACGAAGCGTCGCCTACAATGCAGGCTGACGGGCCTCCTCGCATGGAAGCGCGGCCAACCGGGTCAGGTCGGGAACGAAGCAGCCCTAACCGTTGTGACCAGTGCCGAGGGTAAGGCTCGTCAACCTCACTCCAGAAAAGCCAGTGCGGACGCGGAGTTAGCTCCTACCAAGGGTCTCCGCGCGTTCGGTGTGTCACTTTCATGTGTCACTTTCGTCAACGCACATGAGCACGCCCGACGACATTGCCCTCCTCAAGGCCTCTGAGAGGTCAACGAGTGATGCCGGGGGACACTCTCCACTCATCACTAGGCAGTTGATCAGCGAACAGCGGGCACCCTTGCCCACATAGCACGCGATATCTTCGGCGCCGGGTGACTATGGGAGCACCTGCCAGCCATGAAGCCTTCATTGCTCATCCACGGGGACTTCGCACGCTTTACGCTGGTCCTCAAACCTCTGCCCTTGTTCCCAGCGCGATACGAAGACCGATGAGTTGCTTTCAGCACCGTTGCTGTTGCCTAGTCGGACGCCGCCAACACGCGGGTGCGGCATGGATGCAATTCGGTCCTCTTCGGCCTCCTTCATGCACTCCTGGATCCGGCTTCGCCGCTGATGATCTCGAATCCAAACAGCCAAGATGAACAGCGCCAATACTGTGGCGATAGTCATACCAGCGAGACGTAGTAGACGTTGAGAGGGAGTGCGGGCCATGAACTTCGGGAGCTTCGGCTCCCGTGCAGCGAGCTTCAGAAGTCGAAAGCCTAAAGCAAGCGCTGCTCCTCGGTATCCAGCTGCATCTCGAAGCTGAAGAACCGGTCCCTCCCTTGCGCCTTCGCGGCATACAGCGCCTGGTCCGCGCGGATGATCATCGTCTCGCCCGTGGTGCCCGCATCGGGCACGCAGGTGGTGATCCCGCCGCTCAAGGTCACATGGCCGGCCACGCTCGAGCGTGGATGCGGGATGCCCACGCCATTGACCATGCGCCGCAACGCACGCGCCAATGTCATCGCGCCCGATTTCGGCGTGTTGGGCAGCACCAGCGCAAACTCCTCGCCGCCATAGCGCGCCGCGCGGTCGCGCGGCCGCAGGCAGGCTTCGCGCAGGATCTGCGCGATGCGCCCCAGGCAGCGGTCGCCTTCCACATGGCCCAGCTCATCGTTGTAGGGCTTGAACATGTCGATGTCGCATAGCACCAGGGTCAGCGGCTGCTGCTCCCTGAAGGCCGCCAGCACCTCGCCGTGCAGCAGGCGGTCGAAGCCGCGCCGGTTCAGCAGGCCGGTGAGTTCGTCATGCTCCGTCTGGTGGCGCAACTGCTCGTTGGCCAGCCGCAACTCGGCCGACACCGCCTCGAGCCGGCGCTGGATGGCCTTGAGCCGCTGCATCGCACGCAGCTTGGCCTCGAGCACCACGTCGGAGACCGGCTTGGCCAGGTAGTCGTCGCCACCGCTCTGGATGCCGCGCCAGATGTTCTGCTCTTCGCCGTGCACCGAGAGAAAGATGATGGGCGTCCAGCCACCCGCTTCCGCCTGGCGCATGCGCTGCGCGACGGCATAGCCGTCTTCGCCCGGCATCACCACGTCGAGCAGCACGACGTCGGGCCGGTGGCGGTGGAACTGGTCGAGCGCCCAGTCGGCATCGCCCGCTTCGAGCACCCGGTGTCCGAGCGAATCGAGCTGGCCTGCAATGGCCGCGCGCACGCTCGACTGGTCGTCGACGACCAGCACGGTGAGGGGATCGTGCACGATTTGCATTGGGCGAGACCTCAGGCTGGCCTCGTTATCGGCCGCTTTGCGGCGGCCTTGAGGGTTTTCAGCCGGATGACTTCGACAGGCCCATCTGCCGGAACAGGTGTGCACTGAGGCGGGTTTCCAGCCCGGTGGTGGCCTCCCTCGGCAGCGGCAGGCTGTCGAACACGCCGTCGATGCCCAGGTGCGACAACCCGTGCGAGAGGCTCCAGCCGATCAGCGCCAGCTCCAGCCCATGCTCGGGCGACACCTCTTGCGCGGCATCGAGCAGCACGTGGAACGAGCCTTCGGCCGCCTGCTGCAGGCCGGGAAACTCGCGCTTGAGCGCCAGCAGCGGACCGAACATCAGCCTGAATCGGGCGGGATGCCGGCGCGCAAAGCCGACATAGGCCTCGCCGATGGCGCGCAGCCGGTCGACCGGCGTCGCCCCCTCGACGCGCAGCATTTCGTCGGTGAGCGCCGCGAAGCCGCGTTCGGCCACCGCGGCCAGCAGCGCGTCCTTGCCCTTGAAGTGGTGGTACGGCGCGCCGTGCGACACCTTGGCGCTCTTGGCCACTTCGCGCAGCGTCAGCGCCTCGGCGCCGCGCTTGGCGAGCAGGCGCTCGGCCGCCAGGAGCAGGGCTTCACGAAGATTGCCGTGGTGATAGGGCCTGGGTTTGCTGCGCGAGGTGGGCATGGTGTCCTTGCATCTTGACACAAGAAGGATGCAGGCTCAACATTCGCATCGTCGATCTTTCTCGTGTTCAGATTCAGGAGCTGCCATGTACCACGCCATCGTCCGGCACAAGCTGCGGAAGGCCTTCGCGGCCATCAACGCAGGCGACTACAGCGGCATCGTGGCGCAGTTCGCGGCGCAGCATCGGCATGCGATGTACGGCCGGCACGCGCTGGCCGGAGAGCGCCGCGACCTGGAGAGCACCACCCGCTGGTACGAGCGGCTGAAGCGCCTGCTGCCCGACCTGCGCTTCGAGGTCGACGCGGTGGTGGTCGGTGGTTGGCCGTGGGACACGCACGCCGCCGTCAGCTGGCGCGACCGCTTCACGCTGCCCAATGGCGAGCAGGGCAGCAACCAGGGCGTGCACGTGTTCCGGCTCGCCTGGGGCAAGGTGCGTTCACTCGAGGTGCACTGCGACACGGCCCGGCTCGAGGCCTATTGCCGCCGCATGGGTGAACTCGGCTTGAACGAGGCGCTCGCCGCGCCGATCACGCGGCCTGCCTGAAGGCCATCACCGCCTGGTTGCGCAGCGTGCGCAGCAGCGAGAGCTCCTTCTCGCCCAGCGCGATGCCGCCGGCCTCGGCCCTGTCGGCATAGATCAGCGCGAACGGTGCATTCTTCATCATCAGCGGGAGCATCAGGAAGACCGGTGCGTTGACCTTCTCGCGATACCACGCCGGGAGACGGCTCGAGATGTTGCCGGCCGTCGCATCCGAGATCAGGGTGTCGGCCCCCTTGAGGCACACCGCGGTGAAGAGATCGGGGGCCATGCCCGCGCCCACCTTCAGCGGCACCCTGAACGCAGCGCTCACCGCTTCCACGCCCTCGCCCAGCCCGAAGCGTCCCGTCAGCGCGTCGGTCTTCGGATCACGCAGGCAGAACACGATGCGCCGGAAGCCGAGTGCGCGGAACATGGTCTCGAGGATCATGCGCAACACCTCGTTGAGCTTGAAGTCCTCGACCATCGTGTTGGTGATGTCCTGGATGCCCGCGGCCAGGATCTCTGCCACCTTCTCGGGCCGCGGCGGCAGCACCAGGGTCTTGGCATCGGAATCGGCTGCAGCATCGGGTGCCCCTGCAGCCGCCTGCCCACCGGTGGCCACCGCGCCGGGCGGCAGCGTGGGCTGCAACTGCAGCGGCGACAGGGTGTCGTGCTCGGTTTCAGGCGTCTTCGACGACAGCAGCCGGTGCGCCGGCGCGCTCGGCGCAATCTGCAGGTTCATCGCGCTGGCCAATTGCGAAAGCTTCTGCCGCGCCTGCTCAGCCGCGCCGCGCAGGTCCTTCTCGGTCAGGCCCAGCGCCTTCGAGTAGCGCGCCGCGATGTCGTCGATGCGCTCGGGGAGCCGCTCGGGCGCGGTGGTCAGCATCGCCTCGGTCACGCTGTTGGCCACGTGGCCGAGCCAGCGCAGCCGTTCCGGCCCGCGGTCCACCAGCTTGCCGGGCGGGTCGCCGGTGGGCTTGCGCATGCTCTTCTGCAGGTTCTCGGGCAGCCCCCACGACTTGGCGATGCCCACGCCGAGCTCCTCGAAGCTCAGGCCCAGCACCCGGGTCGACACCTTCTCTTCCGAGGGCGGCGGTGCATCGGGCCGCGCCGGGCGCATCTGCTCGCGGATCTGCTGCGCCTCCTCGGGGAAGTAGTACTCGGTCAGCAGGCGGCCGAGGTTCTGGAACATCGAGCCGATGAAGGCTTCTTCGCTGTCGCGCGCCACCGGACACAGCTCGCCGGCCAGCGAGCCCGCCATCAGCGAGCGGAGAAACTCCTCTTTGAGCTGGTTGGCCCGCCCCTTGTCCTGCATGTGCTCGAGCAGCACCAGCGACAAGGCCATGTTGCGGATGCCTGCGAAGCCCACCAGCGCCACCGCGCGCGACACGGTGCTGATGGTGCCGCCGCCGGCCTGGCTGTAGAAGGCGGTGTTGACCATGCGCAGCAGCTTGTTGGTCAGCGCCACGTCCTTCAGGATCTCGTTCGACAGGCTGTTGAGCGACTCGTTCTCGGAGGTGGCCACGCGCTGGATGCGGCTGATCGAGTCCGACATCGCCGGAAAGTCGCTCTTGTGCCGCATGCGGCGCAGCAGAAACTCCAGCGTGCCCGCACCGGCGGCGGCTGCCGCGGCAGGATCGGCCGACGCGATCGTGTCGGGGTCCATCCATTTGTGCAGCGCATCGAGCATGGCCGATGCGGTGGGATAGCGCTGCGACGCATCGCGCGCGATGGCGCGCATCACGATCGCCCGCATGCCGTCGTCCACCCGGGAGCCGATGTCCTCGGGCAGCGCGATGTCTTCTTCCTGCACGCGCTGGATCGAGCGATAGGGGTCGCGCTCGCGCAGCAGCGGCCGGCCGGCCAGCATCTCGCCCAGCATCATGCCGGCGGCGAAGATGTCCATCGAGGGCGCGGGCTTGCCGCCGCGCGCCGCCTCGGGCGACATGTAGCCCGGCGTGCCGACGATCGCGCCGTCGCCGGTGTCGGTGATGCGGGCGGCGATGCCGAAGTCCATCACCCGGGCTCGCCCATCGGCATCGACGAGGATGTTCGATGGCTTGAGGTCGCGGTGCACGATGCCCATCGCATGCGCGGCGCGCAGCGCGTCGAGCACGCCGACCAGCAGGGCGCAGGCATCACGCGCGCCCAGCGCCCCCTTGCTGCGCAGGTATTCGGCCAGCGTCTGGCCCTGCACGTATTCGAAGACGAGGTACGGATGCCCCTGCTGCTCGTCGGCCTCGAACAGCGGCACGATGTGGGGATGGGTCATCCGGCTGACGGCGCGCGCCTCGTGCAGCCACTGGTTCACGGCGGCGCTGTCGGCCTCCACGCGCAGCAGCTTCACCGCCACCTCGCGCTCCAGCCGCGGGTCGAAGGCGAGCCAGACGGTGGCCTGGGCGCCCTTGCCGAGCACCCGTCGAAGTTCGAAGCGTCCGAGCCGGCCCGAGGTGCCTCCTCCGGCGCGGGCTGTGGCCACGGTCATGGATCACCCCCCTGTTGCCGTCTCTTCGTCTTCCGTGGAGAGTTCTTGAGTTCCGCGCCTCGAATCTTCGCGATCGACCTCACGGCTTTCGAGGAGTTCGTCGCTGCCGTTGTCGTACATCGCGGCCTGCACCGCTTCCTGGATGTCGCGCAGCGTGATGCTCAGCATGCGGCCGTAGCGCTGCGCCACGCGGTTGAGCGCGGCATTGACCTGCGCCGCCGGCAGCGAGAGCGCATCCACCGCCTCGTTGCCGGCGCTGGCCACTGCGCGCAGCATGTCTTCGTCGGAGTCGGCCGAGCGCACCGGCGCGTTCACCGGCAGCCGGCGGATCATGTGCAGCACGTTGTCGTCCATGCCCCAGTGCCGCGCCACCGCCGAGCCCATGGCCTCAATGTCGGCGCCGAGCACGGCAAAGGCCGCGGTTTCCTCGCTCATGCCGGGCTCGTCCGGCTCGCCGGGCTTGCTGGAGGGTTCGGGCATCGTCAGCCGCCGGATCTGCGCGGCCTCGTCGGCGAAGTGGTACTGCACGACAAGGCGGCCGAGGTTCTGCAGCAGCGTGACGAGGTAGACCACCTCGGCGTCGTAGCCGGCCGGCCGCAGCGATTGCGCGACACGTCCGGCACGCTTGGCGCGCTCGATCAACTGCTCGAGATCCTTGGCGCCCTGCTCGCCCAGCGGGCCGGGCCAGGGCCTCAGGCCTTGCGCCGCGCGCTGCACGCCCTCCAGCCCGATCATCGCGATCGCTCGCCGCACGGTCAGCACCGGGCCGTTGCCCGCCACCTGCGTGCCGCGCACCTTGGCGGTGTTGACCAGCCGCAGCAGTTCGAACGCCAGCGCCAGGTCACGCAGCACCAGTTCGGCGAGCTCGTTGGTGCGCTCGCGCTCCATCTTCATCAGCCGGGCCGCGCGCAGGTTGCCGCCGCGCGAAGCCGGCAAGGGCCCCAGCGTGCGCACGCGGTCGAGCAGCAGCGCCTCCGGGCCGCCACCCTGCTGCGCCTCGCTGTCGAGCCAGCCCGACAGCGCGTGGGCAAAGGTGCGCGCATTGCGGTAGCGGTGCCGCTCCTGCCGGTCGGTGCTGCGGTTGACGATCGCGCGCAGCGGCTCCGGCACCGGCCTCGGCATGCTCCACGGCAGGCGGACGAACTCCTGGCCCAGCGGCGGCAGGCGCTCGATCACGCGGCCGACGTCGGGTTCCTCGAAGGCAGGTTGACCGACCAGCAGGTGGTGCATCACCACGCCCAGCGCCAGCACGTCGCGCACCGCAGCATCGCGTTGCTGCCGCAATTGCGAAGGATCGATCGAGAGGTTGCGGGCGATGGTCGGCACTTCGGCTGACACCGGGTCATCGAGTGCGACCTCCAGGCCCATCACCCGCACCGTGCCCTGCTCGCTGACCAGCAGCATGTGCGTCTGCACGTCGCGGTGGACCACGCCGGCCTCGTGCGCGAACGCCAGACCATCGAGGGCCTGGATCATCCATCGCGCCACGTCCGTGGCCGGAATGCCCTGGGGGACGATCCGCTCGGCCAGCGTCACGCCGTTGGCGCGGTCGTAGGCCACGAAGGGCCAGCGCTCCTGCTCACCCACTTCGACCGCGTGCGCCAGGTGGGGATGGTTCAGCCGTGCCGCCTTGCGGCTGGCCTGGAGCCACTGTTCCTTGGTCTCGGCATCGGCCGGCTGGGTGCGCGGCAGCACCAGCAGGAGCTCCTGCTGGCTGCGCGTGTCGTTGACGAGCCAGACCATGGAGCGCGTGCTCTTGCCGAGCAGCTTCAGCAGCTCGAACCGCCCCAGCCGGCGCGCGGCAGGCGTCTTCGGGGGCGGTGTGACCGGGGATGCGGCAGCCATGGCTCTGTGATGGAAATCTGCCCCTGATTGGATCGCGAGCCACAGGGATTCCAAACGCCGAAGAGAACGGAGAAAGCGGAGTAATTAACGCTTCCGTACGTATCGTTACAGCGCTGTGGCGGCGAAATCGGCCGCCACGTGTGACGGATCCCCCAATTGGGGGTGTGTCAGCCGTCTTCGACGACTTCGCCCGCTGCAGTGATGAATGCGGCGCGCACCTCATCATCGGGCTGAAGCCGCTGCAGCACGGCCCGATAGCGCGCCAACTGCTCCCGATAGGCGGAGATGGACTGGGGCGCCGCCTGCAGCTTGTAGTCGAGGATCCACCAGGTGCGGCGGTCGGCCTCGTCGAGCGCGACGAGGCGGTCGATCCGCAGCACCGCATCGCCATCGACCACCGTCACCTCGTTGCCGGCCCAGGCGAGGCCCGCACCATCGAAGAAGCGGCGTGCAGCCGGGCTGGCCAGCACGGCTCTGGCGGCCGCGAGCACGGGCCCATGGGCGTCGCTGCCCAGCCCGAACGATGCGCAGGCGGCCTGCACCAGCGTCGCGAGCGCAGGGGCCTCGGGTGCCGTGGCCCATTCGAGCACGCGATGCAGCGCCTTGCCGAGGCGAGCCTGGGGCGAATCTTCCGGCGCGGCCGCCTGCGCGATGGAACCGGACTCCGCGTGCCGCCATTCGGGCAGCACCTGCAGCGACGCCGTCGAGGGCGACACGGGCAAAGCGCCCCCTGTGGCGGCCTCCGGCACCCAGGACTGTGCCTGCGGCAGCACCCGGGCCCACCACGAACCGCCGTTCCCGCCCTGGTACGGCGCCACTGCCGACAGCACCAGCAGCTCCCGCGCGCGGGTCAGCGCCACGTACAGCCCGTTGATCTCCTCGCGCTCACGCGCCGCCTGCTCGCGCTCGAGCAGGGGGTTGAGCGACGGCGGGCAGCGGGCCTCGCTCGCCACGAAGGCACAGCGCAAAGGGGCCTCCTCGTCCACCGGCCAATCGACCAGCAGCGTGGCGGTGTCCGCCCGCGGCGACGGGGCGTCGCAATCCATCAGGATCACCGCCCTGGCCTCCAGCCCCTTGGCGCCATGAACCGTCAGCAACTGGACCGCTTCGGGCACGGCGCCGGCCGACATGGTCAGGGCTCGACGCTTCAAGGCGCGGACGAAGCCATAGACGCTGGCATAGCGCGCGCCATCGAGTTGCAGCGCCAGGTTGAGCAATGCATGCACCGCCTCCATCGCCGCCTGCCGGCGCGACGTGGGCACGCAGGCCAGCATGCGCGGCAGCATCTCGCCTTCGTCCACGATGCGATCGAGCAGGTCGTGCGGCGGCAGGTACTGCATGGCCTCCGACCAGCGCGACAGCAGCATCGCCGCGCGGCGCAACGCGGGCGACTGATCCTCCGTGCCCTGCAGCGCAGCCCACCAGCGCGTGCCCTGCGCCTGCGCCCTTTGCGACAGGTCGAGCAGGTCGTCGTCGGTGGCGCCGAACAGCGGGCTGCGCAATGCATGGGCGAGCGAGAGGTTGTGTCCCGGCGAGGCCAGCACATCGAGCACCGCCACCAGATCGCGCACCTCGGGCGCCGCCATCAGCGCGTTGTCCTCGGGCGCCACATGCGCGATGCCCTTGGCCTGCAGCGCCAGCGCGGCCTCGCGCAGCGCCGCCCGCTTGCGCGCGAGGATGAAGATGTCACCCGCCGCGAAACCGTGCTGCATCAACGCCTGCACCGCGCGGGCCACCTGCGCGGCCTCGTCCTGCCGCAGGCCCTGCTCGGGCTCATGGCGCGGCGCAGTGAGGCTGTTGCGCCAGGTGGGGGGTGCGTCCGATGCTGCTTCACGCGGGGGACGTTCGATGCGCGGCAACGCACGCACGCCAGCGCAGCCACCCGGCACCGGAGGCGCGCCCGTGGTGTGGCTGCGAAAGCCGCTGAACTCACCCGCGGCCTCGGCCTGCTCGAACACCGCATTCACGGCCGTCAGCACCTCCGGCGCATTGCGTCGCGTGTGGTCGCACTCGAGCACCGTGCCGTGCAGCGCCCGCGCGACGAACTCGCGCGCCGCGACGAACACACGCGGTTCGGCACCGCGGAAGCGGTAGATGCTCTGCTTGGGATCGCCCACGATGAAGACGGAAGGCGGCCGCTGCCCACTCGCGCCGCCGCCAGCGCCTGCATAGGCCGAGAGCCAGCCATGCAGCGCGCGCCACTGCAGCGGGCTGGTGTCCTGGAACTCGTCGATCAGCACATGGCGGATGCGCTGGTCCAGCCGTTCCTGCACCCAGCCGGCGAGGCTGGCATCTCGCAGCAGCCACAGCGCGCAGCGCTCGAGGTCGGCCATGTCGGCCAGCCCGCGCTGTCGCTTCAGCCGCTCGTATTCGGCCAGCAGCACCGTCGCGAGCCGGGCCATGCGGCCATGCTCTTCGTGGGCTTCCTGCTGCTCGACCGCGCGCTGGATGTCGTCGAGAAAGGCCACCGCTTCCAGGAGCCCGGGAGCGTCGAGCTTCTTGCGCAGCTGCCCCTTGGTCAGCAAGGCATCGCGGGCGGCCTGCAGCGCCTGCGACGCATCGGGCAGCGCCAACGCCTGCTCGAGCAGCCCGCCCTGCTTGCGCGGAATGGCGCCGGCCTGCGCCCCCAGTGCACGCGCCACCTCGGCCAGCAGCGCCTGCACCACCGGCGCCCTCAGCCGCTGCGCCGGGTGCACCAGGCCGGCGAACTCCGGCCCGCACTCGGCGGCCGAGGGCACGCTGGCCTCCAGGGTGCCGGCCGCTGCCGCGGCCTCCACTTCGACCCGCTTGGCCCACGCCGCCTCCAGCCACTTGCGCAGCTGCGAGCGGCCGCGGTCGCGAACGAGCGTGAAGAAGTCGGCGCGCAGCGCTTCGTCTTCCCGCACCTTGGCATGGAATCGCCGGAACACCTCGCCGCGCAGGTCTTCCACATCCTCGATCAGCTCGACGCCAGGTGCGAGGTCCAGCTCCGACAGCAGCTCCAGCGGTGCGACGCGCAGCAGCTGCGAGAACCAGCCGTGGAAGGTCCGGATCTCCACCACGCGCCCCATCCGGAGCAGCCGCTCGTGCAGCCCGCCGAGCGGGCCGCTCAGGGCCAGAGCCTCGGCCGCGCCAAGCCCGCGCTGCTGCAACGCAGCCACGCGGGCCGCCTCGTCGCAGGCAGCGAAATCGCGCAGCCAGTCGGAGAGCCGCTCGCGCATCTCGCCGGCCGCCTTGCGGGTGAAAGTGATCGCGAGGATCTGCTGCGGCTCGGCACCATCCAGCAGCGCCCGCAGGATGCGCGACACCAGCATCCAGGTCTTGCCGGCGCCGGCGCAGGCCTCCACCACCACGCTGCGGCGCGGATCGCAGGCTGCGGCATAGAAGGCGTCGGCGCTCGCCGGCTGACCATCGAGCCGGTAGGCCGGCTGGTGAAGGCTCATTCGCGAGGCCCCTCGGTATCCGACCAGTGATCGCGCCGGCACAAACCGCGGGCCTCGCAGTGCTCGCAGACCATGCCCTCGCCCAGCGCCGGCAGCGGCGCGCCCGCGCGCAGCTGGCGCAGCTCGTCCGCCAGGTTGTGCAGCAGCACCCTGGCACTGCCGGCAACATCCGGGTGCGGCACGTCCTTGATGCCCTGGCTGTCGTCGAGCGCCAGGTAGACCGCCTCCAGCGGCTCCTCGCCCCCCGCTTCGCGCAGCGACTCGAGCGCCGCGTAGAAGGCCAGCTGCGTGTCTTCCAGCGGATCGCGCACCCGGTTGCGCAGCGACTGCAGCGAAGCGGTCTTGTAGTCGATCAGCTGGCGGGCCGAGCCCTGCTCGCCCGTCACGCGGTCGACGCGATCGATGCGGCCTTGCAGGACCACGCCCTCCAACTCGGCCGGCGCCACCTTGCGATCGCTCTCGCCTTCCAGCCAGACCGCTCCGGCGGCATCGCGCTCATGCACCCACTCCGCATAGTGCGGCGCAAAGCGTTCGAACGAGGCCTCGAACGGCAGGAACCGGTCGGCATCGATGCCCTGCAGCTCCCGCTCCACGACGGCGAGCCGGCGCAATTCCGCCAGGTCCTCCGCCACGGTGCGCGGCGTGCGGCGCTCGAGGTGGAAGCGGTGCAGCACGGCATGCAGCCACGTGCCGTAGTCGCGCTTCTCGGGCTCATCGTCCAGTTCGTCGGGCTCCTGCAGGCGCAGCATCGCGCGGGAGAAGAAGCGATAGGGACAGTCGCGCAAGGCTTCGAGCGTGCTCGCGCTCAAGGCGGCGGGCAGGCGGCCTGCGGCGCTGGGTTGCGGCCTGGGTTGGGGCGAGACCTCGAGGTCGGCGTGGCCGCGCGGGTCGTGCGCCGTGGCGACCGGCCCGCCCGCGCGCTCGCGCAACAGGCTCAGTCGCTCCAGCAGCAGACTGGGACCGAGCACCTCACCATCATCGTGATGGCGGTGCAGCAACAGCGCATGCGGCACGCGCAGCAGATGCGCGAGCGCGAGCGCTTCTTCCCGCTGCTGCTGTGCCACCGACGGCAAGCCGAGCGCCACCGACAAGGCTTCGCCCAGCAAGGGGTCGGCGCCGGCCGGCGCACCCAGCCGCCGATCGTCGGACCCCGGCAGCAGCACGGCCGCAAAGGGCCTGAGCAACGCACGTCGCAGCGGCGTGACCACGACCGCTGCCGCTTCGGCTGGAGCCGGCGGCTCGAAGACAGCCTGCTCCAGCGCGTCGTCCACGGCCTGGACGAATTCGGTGAAACGCAGACGCAGCGTCTCGGCCAGCGCGCGCCAAGTGCCTCCGCCCGTCATATCGTCGAGGTGGAGCGTGCGCAGCACCTGCTCGCCGGCCACGTCTTCCTGCAGTGCCGACCATTGGCCGGAAGCGTGCAACGCCTCGTGCAGCAACCCGCTCCACTCGGCCAGCGTGCGACGGGCGTCCTCGCGGAAAGGCTCGAGCACCGCCAGCGCCCAGCGGCGCGTCGCCTCGGCCGAGCCATCCAGCTCGAGCGCCGACAAGGCCGAGCGGCTGGTGCAGGCGCGCTTGCGCAGCACACTCTCCAGCTGGTCGATCGCCTCTCGCGACGGCGCGCCCGAGCCCTGCTTCGGCAAGGACTTCATCCAGTCGAGCAACTCGTCGGTGGACGCGCCCCGCGCTGCAGCGCGCAGCAAGGCCATCAGCCCCGCCGCGGCCCGGGTGGTGGAGAGCTTCCATCCGGTCTCGTCGAGCACCGGTACCTGCCGGCGTGCAAGCAGGGCCGAGATGCGGCGCACCAGCACGCGGTCCTGCGCAATCAGCGCGATCGGCTGGCAGCCCTGGTTCAGCAGCGCGAGCAAATGGGCCGCGGCCACCTGCGCCTCGTCTTCGAAGTCTTCGCAGGCTGCGCGCTCGATGCGGGTCGTGGCCGGCACCACTGCCAGCGGATCCTCCTCGTCGGGCGGGTCGCCTTGCAGGCGGAGGCAAGGCGTTCCTGGCGACGCCGCCGCCATCAGTGCCTCGGCCAGCGGCTCCCCGCCCGCGAGCTGCAGCGCGATCCATGCCGACGGCCGCAGGTGGAACAGCACGTCGGACGCAGGCTCTCCGCTGGCGATCACCCACTCGAGCGCCACACGCGCCAGCAGCCGCTCGGCCTGTCCTGGCCCCTCGTTCGTGGCGAGCAGAGCACGCGCTTTCGCGAACCACGCGTCGCGTTCCGACGGAACGCACGCCGCAGCCTGCCGTGCAAGGCGATGCGTGCAGTCGACCAACCGGACCAGCGTCTGCTCGAAAGCCTTGGAGTCGCCTCGCTCCCACTGCCTGGCCCACGGCTGTCCCCTGAGCATCTGCCCTGCGCGCAAACGATCCTGCACCACGTCGAAGCTGACCGCGCCTTCCGGTGCGGCAGGCCCGGGAGGACAGGCCTGGCTCAACGTCCGCAGTGTCTCGATGCGTGGCAGCCATCCACCGCGCCGGCCGAAGGCCCTGCGGGCCAGCGGCAGGTGTTGCGGCAGCGGCACCAGCAGCACGGCGTCGCGCAGCGCCAAGCCCTCGACCTCCGCCCAGGCGATGACCTCGCCCGCCAGCGCATCCCACGCAGCAGACGGCGCCTGCGAAAAATCAAGGTTGATACTGGCTATCTCCGCCATAGGTTTCGGCTGGCCCCTTCGAGAGGCATGGAATGAAGGCTTTATGTCAGAATGATTCTGCCCTCTGAAATATGGGGGCAAGAACAAGGACGCCAACGATGAGCAGTGACCTGATCAAACACATCTCCGATGCATCGTTCGAAAGCGATGTGCTGAAGGCCGACAAGCCCGTGCTCGTCGACTACTGGGCCGAGTGGTGCGGCCCCTGCAAGCAGATCGCCCCGATCCTCGACGAGGTCTCCAAGGACTACGGCGAGCGCCTGCAGGTCGCGAAGATGAACGTCGACGAGAACCGCGAAGTGCCCGCCAAGTTCGGTATCCGCGGCATCCCGACGCTGATGCTGTTCAAGGACGGCCAGCTCGCGGCCACCAAGGTCGGCGCGCTGTCGAAAGCCCAGTTGACGGCCTTCCTCGACGGTCATCTATAATCTTTTCAAACGTCGCGGGTGCTGAAGCCCGTTGCGGCCAAAAGCCAGGCCGGCCCCCGCGACCAGCATTGCCACCACGCCTTTGAACGGCGCGTGGGTTCGGCCTCCAAACTCCAGCGTTTCCAGTTTTCTTTCGCGCTCGCGAGTTGGCGCGCTCCGTCTTCTGACCTGAAGACCTGCCGCGCATAAAGCCGACCGATCCCGGTGATACCGCCAATGGCGACGGCGCTCACCACACACCAGGGTTATTCACCCATGCATCTATCCGAACTGAAAGCGCTCCACGTCTCCGAGCTCATCAAGATGGGCGAGCAGCTGGAGATCGACAACGTCAGCCGCATGCGCAAGCAGGAGCTGATGTTCGCGATCATGAAGAAGCGCGCAAAGGCCGGCGAACAGGTCTTCGGCGACGGCGTGCTCGAAGTGCTGCCCGACGGCTTCGGCTTCCTGCGCTCGCCTGACACCAGCTACATGGCGTCCACCGACGACATCTACCTGAGCCCGAGCCAGATCCGCCGCTTCAACCTGCACACCGGCGACGCCATCGAAGGCGAAGTGCGGGTGCCGAAGGACGGCGAGCGCTACTTCGCCCTGGTGAAGGTCGACCGCGTGAACGGCCTGACGCCCGAGGAGAACAAGCACAAGATCATGT
>CBIHRS010000029.1:0-55028 GCA_966212505.1 uncultured bacterium | reverse complement strand
GGGATCGGGGCATCATGAAATCAGCGTCCGCGGGTTGCAAGAGGGACAAGTCCTGCTCTGATGTCGCTCAAGTGACTCGGAACAAGTCCCTCCCCGCGGCCCAGCCAGGACCGCTGGCTACACTGCCTCGATGGATGTCTCCGCCCCGCCCAGCTGGCGATCCGCGCTGCGCTGGACCAACCGTTTCGCCAGCCTCGGCTCCCGCTTCTTCACCGCCCTGCCCGCCGCCGGGCTGCCCGACCCGCACTGGGTCGCGATCAGCGACCCCTGCGCGGCCGAGCTCGGCCTGCCGCCCGGCTGGGCTGAAGACCCCGAGGCGCTCCAGGTCTTCAGCGGCAACGCCACCTGGCCCGGCATGCAGCCGCTGGCCAGCGTCTACAGCGGCCACCAGTTCGGCGTCTGGGCCGGCCAGCTGGGCGATGGGCGCGCACTCTGGCTGGGCGAGCTCGACACTCCCGTCGGCCCGATGGAGCTGCAGCTCAAGGGCAGCGGCAAGACGCCCTACTCGCGCATGGGCGATGGCCGCGCGGTGCTGCGCTCGACGATCCGCGAGTTCCTCTGCTCGGAAGCGATGGCGGCGCTCGGCATCCCGACCACCCGCGCGCTGTGCATGACCGGCTCGGCGCTGCCGGTGCGGCGCGAAGAGATCGAGACGGCGGCGATCGTCACCCGCGTGTCGCCCAGCTTCATCCGCTTCGGCCATTTCGAGCACTTCGCGCACACCGAGCCCGATGAAGATGCGCTGCGCACGCTGGCCGACTTCGTGATCGAGCAACACTACCCGGCGCTGCGCGACGCGGCCTCGCCCTACGCCGCGCTGCTGCAGGAGGTGGCCCGCCGCACCGGCCGGCTGATGGCCGAGTGGCAGGCGGTGGGCTTCTGCCACGGTGTGATGAACACCGACAACATGTCGATCCTGGGGCTCACGATCGACTACGGCCCCTTCGGCTTCCTCGACGCCTTCGACCCCGGCCACATCTGCAACCACTCCGACCACAACGGCCGCTATGCCTATGCGCGCCAGCCCAACATCGGCTTCTGGAACCTGCATGCGCTGGCCACCGCGCTGCTGCCGCTGATCGGCGAGCAGGACGAAGCGCTGGAAGCGCTCGAGCCCTACAAGGCCGCGTTCTCCGAGACGATGGCTGCGCGCATGCGCGCCAAGCTGGGCCTGGCCACCGAGCAGGAAGGCGACATCGGCTTGGCCGACGAACTGCTGCAGCGCATGGCCGCCGACCGCGCCGATTTCACGATCACCTTCCGGCGGCTGGCCGGCTTCTCTACCGCCGAGGGCGCGCGCAACGACCCGCTGCGCGACCTGTTCCTCGACCGCGAGGCCTTCGATGCCTGGGCCGTGCGCTATGCGCAGCGGCTGCGCGCCGAGGCCAGCGACGATGCGCAGCGCGCGGAGCGCATGAACCGCGCCAACCCGAAGTACGTGTTGCGCAACCACCTGGCCGAGCAGGCGATCCGCCAGGCGCGCGAAGGCGATTTCGGCGAGGTGCAGCGCCTGCTGAAAGTTTTGCAGCGCCCGTTCGACGAACAACCCGAGCACGCCGCGTATGCCGGCTTCCCGCCCGACTGGGCGCAACACCTCGAGGTCTCCTGTTCATCATGACCCAGCGACACGACGCCCCCCATTCCCACGACGACCCGCGCTACGAAGTGCACAAGACCGATGCCGAGTGGCGCGCCCAGCTCGACCCGATGCAATACCAGGTGGCGCGCCACGCCGCCACCGAGCGCGCCTTCACCGGCAAGTACTGGGACCACTGGGACAAGGGCCAGTACAACTGCGTGGGCTGCGGCACGCCGCTGTTCGATTCGTCGACCAAGTTCGATGCCGGCTGCGGCTGGCCGAGCTATTTCGAGCCGATCAACAGCGAGGTGGTCGAACGCGTGGTCGACCACAGCCACGGCATGGTGCGGGTGGAAGTGCGCTGCAACAAGTGCGGCACGCACCTCGGCCATGTGTTCGAGGATGGCCCGGCCCCCACGGGTGAACGGTTCTGCATCAATTCGGCGGCGATAAACTTCGCCGCCAAATGAAGCTTCTATTCGATTTCCTGCCGATCCTCCTTTTCTTCGGCTCGTTCAAATACGCCGAGAACCATAAGGACTGGGCCGCTGCCTTCGCCAACGCGCATTTCGGCGGCCTCGTCTCCGGCGGGATGATCGGCGCCGACCAGGCGCCGGTGCTGCTGGCCACGCTGGTGGTCATCGGCGCCACGCTGGCGCAGGTGCTGTGGTTCGCGGTGCGCGGCAAGAAGATCGACATGATGCTGTGGGTCAGCCTCGGCCTGGTCGTCGTGCTCGGCGGCGCCACCGTCTGGTTCCACAACGAAGCCTTCATCAAGTGGAAGCCGACGCTGCTCTACTGGGTGATGGCCGGCAGCATCGCGGTGAGCCAGTGGATCTTCGGCAAGAACCTGCCGCGCGTGCTGCTCGGCGAGCAGATGCAACTGCCCGACCCGGTGTGGCGCCGGCTCGCACTGGCCTGGACGGGCTTCTTCGGGCTGATGGGCGTGCTCAACATCTGGGTGGCCTACAACTTCTCGACCGATGCCTGGGTCAACTTCAAGCTGGTCGGCGGCATCGGGCTGATGGTGGTGTTCGTGGTCGCGCAGGCCGTCTACCTCGGCCGCCACATCCAGGACGAGCCGGCCGAGGCCGGCAAGCCGGCGGAGCGGCAACCGTGATCGCGGCCGACCAGATCCGCCAGGCGCTCGAGGCCGCACTGCAGCCGGTTTCGCTCGAGGTCATCGACGACAGCCACCTACATGCCGGCCACGCCGGCGCCCGCGAAGGCCGCCATTTCACGGTGCGCATCGCGAGCGCCCGCTTCGCTGGTTTGTCCCGTATCGCGCAACATCGCCTCGTGTATGATGCCCTGCGCGACTTGATCCCCCAGGGCATCCACGCCCTGGCCATCGAGGCCACCATCCCCGACCTGTCATAAAGCAGCGTACGCGCTTTGTCGGTGATTCCACTGAACTGAAAGCCGCAACTCGAATCCGAGCGCAAGCGGCCCGGTGTGTGCGTCGCGTATCCAAGTTCTTCCCAGAAAGGCATTTCGCCATGAATCACATGTCCTCCGGTCTGCGTGCAGTTGTTGCGACCGCTGCCCTGGTCCTGCTGACCCCGCTGGCCGTGCAGGCCCAGAACGTCGCCGTCGTCAACGGCAAGGCCGTGCCCAAGGCACGCGTCGATGCGCTGATCAAGTCGGCCGTCAAGCCCGGCCAGCCGGTGCCGCCCGAGCTCGAGGCTCGCGCCCGCGACGTGGTTGTGATGCAGGAGATCTTCACGCAGGAAGCCGAGCGCCGCGGCCTGGCCGCCACGCCCGAGTACAAGGCCCAGATGGAGCTCGCCCGCAGCCGCGTGCTGATGGAGCAGCTGCGCGCCGACTTCGAGAAGAAGAACCCGGTCACCGATGCCGAAGCCAAGGCCGAGTACGACAAGGTGAAGGCCGAGGCCGGCACCGGCGTCGAATACCACGCCCGCCACATCCTGGTCGAGAAGGAAGAAGACGCCAAGGCGCTGATCGCCCAGCTGCAGAAGGGCGCCAGCTTCGAAGAACTGGCCAAGAAGAACTCCAAGGACCCCGGCTCCGCGCAGAACGGCGGCGACCTCGACTGGGCCGCGCCCAACAGCTACGTGCCCGAGTTCAGCGCCGCGATGACCAAGCTGAAGAAGGGCGAGATGACCAACGAGCCGGTGAAGAGCCAGTTCGGCTTCCACATCATCAAGCTGGAAGACACCCGCGAAGCCAAGTTCCCCGACTTCGACGAAGTGAAGCCGCAGATCACCCAGCGCCTCACGCAGGTCAAGCAGCAGAAGTTCATGGAAGACCTGCGCAGCAAGGCCAAGACCGACTACAAGTTCTCCCAACAGCAGTAAATGACGGCACCCGGCCGCTGAGTACCGCGGCCACCCTCCGAGAGGGTCTGAATCCAGCTTGGGGCGGCCCGGCGCTGGATTCAGCGCCCGCTACAAAGGATGAGCCATCACGGGGCGCTTCGGCGCCCCGTTGTCATTGGGGCAGCAGCCGCCCCGCCTCGATGTGCAGCTGCCGCTCGCAGCGTGCCGCGATGCCACGGTCGTGCGTCACCAGCACCAGCGTGGTGCCGGCTTCGCGGTTGAGCTCGAACATCAGCGCCATCACCCGCTCGCCGGTCGCGAAGTCGAGGCTGCCGGTGGGCTCGTCGGCCAGCAGCACTGCCGGGCGCACGACGAAGGCGCGCGCCAGCGCCACACGCTGCTGCTCGCCGCCCGACAGCACGCGCGGATAGTGGTTGAGCCGCTCGGCCAGCCCCACCCGCTTGAGCATCTCGGTGGCCTCGCGGCGCGCATCGCTGCGGCCCAGCAGCTCCAGCGGCAGCATCACGTTCTCGAGCGCCGTCAGGTTGCCCAATAGCTGGAAGCTCTGGAACACGAAGCCCAGCGTGCGCGCCCTCACTGCGGCGCGCGCATCTTCATCGAGCGCGAAGAGGTCGTGGCCCGCGAGGCGCACGGTGCCCGAGGTCGGCACGTCGAGGCCCGCGATCAGCGACAGCAGCGTGCTCTTGCCCGAGCCCGACGCGCCGACGATGGCCGCCGATTCGCGCTCGCGAAGCTGGAAACTGATCTCATGGAGAATGGTCAGAACACCCGTGGAATCGGCGACCTGCCTGGTGACGCGCTCCACCTCGATGATGGGTTGGGACATGACGAACGGACGCTCTTCTTTCTCTGGGCACGGCCTGACGCGGCGCGCATTGCTGGCGCACTGTAGCGTGCTCGCATTGCTGAATGTTGCCGGGGGTGTTTGGGCCGCAGCGCCCTCGCCGGCGCGCATCCTCGTGGTGGGCGACAGCCTCTCGGCCGAATACGGCCTCGCACGCGGCAGCGGCTGGGTCGCGCTGCTGCAGCAGCGGCTGCAGCGCGACGGCCTCAACGCCACGGTGGTCAATGCCAGCATCAGCGGCGACACCACGATCGGCGGACGCAACCGGCTGGGCCCGCTGCTGAAGCAGCACCAGCCCACGCACGTGATCATCGAGCTCGGCGGCAACGATGCGCTGCGCGGCCTGTCGCTCGCGGCCACCAAGCAGAACCTCGACGAGATGGTGCGCGCCAGCAAGGCCGCCGGCGCGCGCGTGCTGATCGCCGGCATGCGCATGCCGCCCAACTATGGCCGCAAGTACGGCGACGACTTCGCCGCGCTGTTCGGCGAGGTGGCACAGCGCGAGGGCGCGGCGCTGGTGCCCTTTCTGCTCAAGGGCGTGGCCGATGCGCCGAATGCCGAGACGCTGTTCCAGCCCGATCGCATCCACCCGAAGGCCGAGGCGCACCCGGCCATCCTCGACAACGTCTGGCCGGTGCTGAAGCCGCTGCTGCGCGGCTGAAGCCCGCTCAGCGCCCTCCGCTCAGCGCGCGCTCTCGCGCGCCTGCGGCCGACCCTCGCCCGGGTCGCGCGGGCGCTGGCGCCGCCCATCGGGCTCGCCCTGCTCCCGGGCCGGCGCCGCGGGCTCCACCGCGCGCTGCGGCGCCGGCTGCGGCTGGGCCGCTGGCGTGGGTGGCGGAACGGCCTGAGGGCGTTGCGGCGGCTGCGGATGCTGAGCCGGTTGTGCGGGCGGCACCGGCTGCGCATGCGGAGCCGGTGGCACGGGCTGCACCGGTTGCGCCTGCGGCGCCGCAGGCGCGTGATGGCGCACCTCGCCGCCATCCTGCCGCGGCGGAGGCGGGACCACTGCACGCGGCGCAGGGGGCACGACGGCTGGCGCGGCCGGCTCGCGGCGCGCGGGTGACGGCGGCACCACGACCTCGCCCCGAGGCGCAGGCGGCGGAGCGACGACGGCCCTGGGCGGCGCGGGCGGCTGCGGTGTCTCGGCGCGCGGCGATGCCGGCACCACCGGAGCCACAGGCTGCGTGGTCACGCCGTGCCCACGGCGGCCATCGTCCGCTCGCCCATCAGGCGCCCGCTCCACGGGCCGTGTCGGCGGTGCCACGGGCACGACTGGATGCGGTGCGACCGGTGCGGCATGGGCCGGCGTCGGCGGGGGCGGCGCCTGCACCACGGCGGTCTTCTGCTGCACGATCCGGTTGATCACCTCCGGGCTCACGCGCCCGGCCACGCTGGCGACCGGCTGCCGCTGTTTCAGCGTGTCGGCCGGCACCACGGTGATGCCGTTGGGCACGCCGCGGTTGCTGTACATCACCGGCCCATGCTGCGGCGGCTGCGGGCGATAGAAGCGGTCGGGCGCATGCGGATTCAGGTGGCGCCAATGATCGCGGCCCGCCTGGTAGGGCGGCACGTAGATCTCGCGCGGCGCCAGCGGCACCCAGCCCACCACCGGCCCCGAGCCGATGTGGACCGACACGTTGACGCCCGGCGAGCCCACCCAGCCCACCAGGGCCGGCGCATACACCGGCCGTGCGACGTAGGTGCCCGGCACCCAGCACCAGCGCCCGCCGAACCAGGCCCAGCGGCCGTAGTGGAAGGGCGCGAAGCCCCAGGGCGCATCGTCGACCCAGGTCCACCCCCAGGGGCGCACCCAGGCCCAGTGGCCATAGCGGTAAGGCGCCCAGCCGGGCGCCACCTGGTACGGCACCCACACGGTGCCATAGTCGACCGTGGTTTCCCAGCGGCCATGGCGATCCAGGTCTTCCCAGCCGGTCATCTCCGGCGACACGTAGCGCACCGCAGCCGCGGCCTCGTCGCGCTGGTTCTCGGCCAGCGCCCAGTCGGTGAAGCTGTCCTGCGGCGGGCCAGCCCAGGTGTAGTGGGTGGCGCCGCCCTCCTTCCAGAACTCGCCGTGCTGGCCCTGCGGCACGGTGAGCGCGCTGTCGGCAGCCTCGAAGCGCAGCTCGCCGCTCCAGGCCATGGCCGAACTGCCGCGGTCGTCGCGATCGATCAGGTAGTGGCCGGCGCGCGCCGGCAGGAAGCGGCCATCAGGCGTGTCCACCTCGAACTCCGCCGCTGACTCGTTGTTGCGCAGCCGCGCGGTGATGCGGCCCGACTGCAGCTGCAATTGCATGCGCTGGTCGTCGAGCCGGGTGAAAACGAGATCGCTGCCCGGCGCGACGCGCACCGTGGTGGAGCCGATGCGCAGCTCGGCGCGCGCATCGCGGTCGGTGGAGAGATGGTCGCCAGAGGTGAGCGGCCGGTTGCGTTCGGCCGCCACCCACTCGCCCTGGTCGGTGTCGTAGATCCACACGGTGCCCTGCAGCTCGGCAACGCGGCCCACGCGGCCGGGCGGATCGGCCCAGGCGGCGTTGCCCAGGCCCAGCGCCAGCAACAGCAGGCCGGCGCGCAGGAAGGAAACAATCAGCGATGGCATGACGACCCCTCGCGCAGTGACGGAACGCCGACGGCGGACGCCGCGGCATGGGCCTACAACGCGCGAACACCGGGGTTCGCCGACCTGCCGACCCGGCCGAAACCGGCGCCGGGCCGCCCCAAGCCGGTTTCGGACCCTCTCGGAGGGTGGCCGCCGTACCCGGCGGCCGGGTGCCCCATTCAATCGTCAGTGGTCGCGTCCAGGCCGGGGAACAGCACGCTGGTGAAACCCAGCTGCCGCAGATCGCGCATGCGGGTGGGATAGAGCCGGCCGATCAGGTGATCGCATTCATGCTGCACTACCCGGGCATGGAAGCCCTCGGCCTCGCGCTCGATGGCCTGGCCCAGCGGGTCGACGCCGGTGTAGCGGATGCGGCTGTAGCGCGGCACCACGCCGCGCAGGCCGGGCACCGAGAGGCAGCCTTCCCAGCCGTCTTCCATCTCGTCGGACAGCGGCGTGATCGTCGGGTTGATCAGCACGGTTTGCGGCACCGGCGGCGCCTCGGGGTAGCGTTCGCTCTTCGCGAAGCCGAAGATCACCAGCTGCAGGTCGACGCCGATCTGCGGCGCGGCCAGGCCGGCGCCCTTGGCGGCGGCCATGGTGTCGAACATGTCGGCGATCAACGCATGCAGCTCGGGCGTGTCGAACTCAGTGACGGGGGGAGCGATGCGCAGCAGGCGCGGATCGCCCATCTTGAGGATTTCGCGAACGGCCATGGCGGGATTATCCGGCGGCGGCCAGCAGCGCTTCGAGCCCGGCCTGGTCGAGGATGGTGAGGCCCAGCTCCTGGGCCTTGTCGAGCTTGCTGCCGGCTTCGGCGCCGGCCACCACGTAGTGGGTCTTCTTCGACACCGAGCCCGAGACCTTGCCGCCCGCCGCCTCGATCAGGTCCTTGGCCTGGTCGCGCGACATCGTCGGCAGGGTGCCGGTCAGCACGAAGGTCTTGCCGGCCAGTGGCTTGGGCGCGGCGTTGGCGGCCGCGCCCTCGTGCTCGTCCCAGGTGACGCCGGCGGCGCGTAGTTGCTCGGCCACTTCGCGGTTGTGCGGCTGGTCGAAGAAGGTGCGCACGCTCTGCGCCACCACCGGGCCCACGTCGGGCACCTCGAGCAGCTGCTCGATCGTGGCATCCATGATGCGGTCGAGCGAGCCGAAGTGCTTGGCCAGATCCTTGGCGGTCGTCTCGCCGATGTGGCGGATGCCAAGCGCGAAGAGAAAGCGGCCGAGCGTGGTCTGCTTGCTCTTCTCAAGCGCGTCGACGAGGTTCTGCGCGCTCTTCTCGGCCATGCGCTCCAGCGCCGAGAGCTTGGCCACGCCCAGCGTGTAGAGCTCGGGCAGCGTGCGCACGATGCCGCCATCGATCAGCTGGTCGACCAGCTTGTCGCCCAGGCCTTCGATGTCCATCATCCGGCGGCCCGCGAAATGCAGGATGGCCTGCTTGCGCTGCGCCGGGCAGAACAGCCCGCCCGAGCAGCGCCAGTCGACCTCGCCCTCTTCCCGCGTGATGTCGCTGCCGCACACCGGGCACTTGCCGCCCAAACGCTTGTACAGGTCGTAGGGCTCGCCGGCATCGGCGGGCCGCTTGTCGAGCACCACGCCCACCACCTCGGGGATCACGTCGCCGGCGCGGCGCACGATCACGGTGTCGCCGATGCGCACATCCTTGCGCCGCGTCTCTTCCTCGTTGTGCAGCGTCGCGTTGCTCACCGTCGTGCCGCCGACGAACACCGGCACCAGCTTGGCCACCGGTGTGAGCTTGCCGGTGCGGCCCACCTGCACGTCGATGTCGCGGATGACCGTCATCTGCTCCTGCGCCGGGTACTTGTGCGCCACCGCCCAGCGCGGCTCGCGGCTGACGAAACCCAGGCGCTGCTGCAGCGCGCGCGAGTTGACCTTGTAGACCACGCCGTCGATGTCGAACGGCAGGCTGTCGCGTTTGGCGCCGATGCGCTGGTGAAACGCCACCAGCCCCGGCGCGCCCTGCACCACGTCGCGCTCGGCATTGACCGGCAGGCCCATGGCCTGCAGCGCATCCATCGTCGCGCTGTGGGTGTCGGGCACCGTCCAGCCCTGCACGTCGCCCAGGCCATAGGCGAAGAAGCTCAGCGGCCGCTGGCGCGCGATGGCCGGGTCGAGCGTGCGCACCGCGCCGGCGGCGGCGTTGCGCGGGTTGACGAAGGTCTTGTCGCCCTTCTCGCGCTGGCGCTCGTTGGCGCGCTCGAAGTCGTCGCGCCGCATGTAGACCTCGCCGCGCACCTCGAGCACCGGCGCCTCGACGCCCTGCAGCCGCAGCGGGATCTGCCCGATCGCGCGGATGTTCTGCGTCACGTCTTCGCCCACCTCGCCGTCGCCGCGCGTGGCGGCCTGCACCAGCACGCCGCGCTCGTAGCGCAGGTTGATCGCGAGGCCGTCGAACTTGAGCTCGGTGGCGTATTCGACCGGCGGATCCTCCGGTTCGAGCTCCAGCTCGCGGCGCACGCGGGCATCGAAGGCGAGCGCGCCGGAGTCCTCGGTGTCGGTCTCGGTGCGGATGCTGAGCATCGGCACGGTATGGCGCACCGACGTGAACCCGGGCAGCACCTGGCCGATCACCCGCTGCGTCGGCGAATCGGGTGTGCGCAGCTCGGGGTGCGCCTCCTCCAGCGCCTGCAGCTCGCGGAACAGCCGGTCGTACTCGGCATCCGGGATCTCCGGATCGTCGAGCACGTAATAGCGGTGGGCGTGATGGTGCAGCTGGCGGCGCAGCTCGGCGGCGTGGTCGGCGATCTTCTTGTCGGTCATGGGTTGATTTTCTCTCGATGGCAGCGCTAGAGTCATCGACTCGCGGCACGCAC
Source organism: uncultured bacterium (assembly GCA_966212505.1). Taxonomy (GTDB): domain Bacteria; phylum Pseudomonadota; class Gammaproteobacteria; order Burkholderiales; family Burkholderiaceae_C; genus CAMLIZ01. The sequence goes on along the minus strand of CBIHRS010000029.1, from coordinate 44,878 downwards.
CGCGGCGGCCAGCGCGCGCACGCGCTCGCGCACCTGTTCGGCCGCGACGTTGGCATAGCCCAGCACCAGGCCGTTGAGCGGCATGCCATCGGCCACCGCATAGGTCGACAAGGCTCGCGGCTCCAGTCCACGGCCCTGAGCGTGCCGCACCACCTCGACATCGTGCACCTCGGGCGGCAGCGCCAGCGCCAGGTGCATGCCGCCTTCGCCGGGCGACAGCTGCAGCGGCAGCGGCCAGGCCTTGTGCAGCGCCTCGCGCAGCGCGGCCTGCCGTTCGGCATAGAGCCGCCGCATGCGGCGCAGGTGCGCGGTGAACTCGCCCTCGTGGATGAAGGCCGCGAGCGCCTCCTGCTCGGCCACGCGGCCGGGCGAGAGTCTCCGTGCCAGCGCCGGCATCACCGCATCGACCGCGGCCTCGGGCAGCACCGCATAGGCCAGCCGCAGCGCCGGATACAGCGTCTTGCTGAAGGTGCCGAGGTAGACCACCGGCGCATCGGGCGCCAGGCCCTGCATCGCCGACATCGGCACGCCGCGGCAGAACTCGCTGTCGTAGTCGTCTTCGAGGATCCAGCTGCCCACGCGCCGCGCCTGCTCGATCAGCGCCAGGCGCCGCGGCAGCGACAGCACCACACCCAGCGGGTACTGGTGCGAGGGCGTGGTGTAGATCAGCCGCGGCGGCTTGCGGCGCCACAGCGCGGCCGTGGGCGCCATGCCCTCCGCGTCCACCGGCACCGGCACCAGCTCCAGCCCCGCGCTGACGAAGGCGGTGCTTGCACCGAGATAGCCGGGATGCTCCATCCACACCGGCTCGCCGGGATCGGCCAGCAGCTGCGCGCACAGCGTGAGGCTCTCTTGCGTGCCGCTGGTCACCACCACCTGCTCGGGCTCGCAGCGCACGCCGCGCGAGGCGCGCAGGTAGCCGGCGATCGCCGCGCGCAGCACCGGTTCGCCGCAGACGTCGCGGCCCGCGAGCGTGCTGGTGGGCACCGCCTTCCAGGCACGCGCAACGCGGCGGCGCCAGCGCTCGAGGGGGAACTGGTCGATCGCGGGAATGCCCGGCAGGAAGGGCCGCGGCACCTCGTCTTCGCCCGGCGGCAGGCTGCGCGGCAGCGCACGGCGCGCCAGCGGCGGCAATGCCGGCTCGGCCACCGGTGTCTGCGTCACCGCGGCCGGCGTGCGCGCCGCGAGATGGCAGACCACGGTGCCCTGGCGGTCGGCGCTCACATAACCCTCGGTCGTGAGCTGCTCGTAGGCATGCAACACCGTGTTGCGCCCCAGGCCCAGCTCGCGCGCCAGCACACGCGACGCGGGCAGCACGCTGCCGGCTTCGAGCGTGCCGTCGATCACCGCGCGGCGCAGCGCCTCGGCCAGGCGGTGGCGCATCGACTGGCCCGGCGCACGCTGCATCAGCTCGTCGCGCAGCAACAGCACGAAGTCGATCATCGTGGCTCCTTCATTCAGGCCGATTGTGGCTCTTTCTTGGGAACCACGGGATCGCTAACCTTGGCGCGTCTTCTCTTTCATTCATCTGCCCCACCGCCATGTCACAGCCCCAGCCGCCCTCCGACCGCACCCGTGTCCGCCGCGTCGCGCAACGCGGCCACTACGATCGCGAGACCGTCCATGCCATCGTCGATGCGGCCTATCTCTGCCACGTGGCTTTCGCCGACGAACACGGCGTGCACTGCATCCCGATGGCCTGCTGGCGCGAGGACGAGCATCTCTACATCCACGGCTCCAACGGCAGCCGCATGCTGCGCGCACTGGTGGCGGGCGCCGAAGCCTGCGTGACCATCACGCACCTCGACGGGCTGGTGCTGGCGCGCTCGGCCTTCCACCACTCGATGAACTACCGCTCGGTCGTGATCTACGGCTGCTTCGAAGCGATACCGGCCGATCACAAGCCTGCATCGCTGGACCGGCTGATGGACCACATCGCCACCGGCCGCAAGCACGAGGTGCGACCCGGCGACGCCAACGAGCTCGCGGCCACCACGGTGCTGCGCATTCCGTTGCAGGAGTCGGCCGCCAAGATCCGCACTGGCGGGCCGAAGGACGACGAGGCCGACTTGAACATCCCCGTGTGGGCCGGCGTGCTGCCGATCACCGTGGGCTGCGGCACACCGCAGCCCGATGGCGAGATGCGTCGCGACGAGCCCGACTACGTGCGGGGCTGGGCGGGCACGGCCGTCTGACGCTCAGGCGCCTTCGCGCCGCTCCATGCGGTAGCGATCGAACATCACGCCCTGGAAAGATTCGGTGACCACGCGCGCCAGCACGAAGCCCGCGCGCTCGAACACCGGCCGGCTGAACGGCGTGGCCCATGCGCTGAAGTGCTGCAGGCCACGCTGCTCCGCCACGGCGAGCGCATGCCTGAGCAGCGCGGTGCCGAGGCCGCGCCGCGTGCTGCCAGCCTGCACGTAGAACGAGCGCACCTCTCCTTCCGCATCGATGCCGCAGAAGCCCAGCAGCACCGCCTCTGCGCCGGCGCGCTGGGCGACCCAGGTGCTCGCGCCCATCACGTAGTCGCGAAAGGCCTCGGCGTCATCGGCAAAGCTGGCCCAGGCCTGCACCTGGCGCGGCGTATAGCACCACCCGCCCAGCGAGCGGGCCGTGTCGGCATAGAGCGCGGCGAGCTGGGGCACATCGGCATCGGTGGCCTGGCGAAGGCTCCAGTCGGGCAAGGAGGGCATGGCCGCGAGCATGCCACGCGTTCGGTGACATTCGATGACTTGTTGGGTCTGGTGACGTGATGCACCATCGTGGCATGCGACACACCCTCCTTTCCGGCCTGCTGCTGATGCTGGGCGCCTGCTCCACCGCAGCGCCCACTGCCGAACCGCCCGCTCCCAAGACACCCGCCGCGTTGCGGCAGCAACTCACCGACCAGATCGGCGACGCGCGCTGCACCGACGATACCCAGTGCCGCACGCTGCCGCTGGGCGCCAAGCCCTGTGGCGGCCCCGAGGGCTGGCTGGCCTGGTCGACGCTGCAGACCCAGGAAGAAGCGCTCGCGAGCCTCGGCCGCCAATATGCCGAGGCTCGCCGCGCCGAAGCGCAGAAGCAGGGGCTGCTGTCGAACTGCATGGTGCAGGTCGACCCCGGCGCGCAATGCGTGGCCAACCGCTGCGTGCTGCGCCAGGTCAACCGCTCGCTGCAACCGCAATAGACGCAAAAAAGCCGCCCCGCTCTCACGGGGCGGCTTGCTCGTCAGGCGATGCCTGCGGTCAGCGGGCCAGCTTGGCCAGCGCCTTGCGGCCGGCGCCGTTGGTGCTGTTGGCCGCCGAGGCCGACGATGCCGAGGTGTCGATCGACACCAGGCTGCGGCCCACGACGGCGCTGGTGCCGTCCTTGTACTGCAGCACGCCGAGGTAGCGTGCCGGCGGAACCGCCCAGCTCAGGCCCACTGTGCCGGTGCCGCCGAGGTACACGGTCGACGGAGCCGCCACGCGCAGGTTGCCGCCGGCATCGGTGGGCTTGACGATCCAGCTCGACAGCGTGAAGGTCGACAGGCCGTTCTTCGGCGCATAGCCGACGACGCAGGCCTGGTACGCACCCGCAGCCGGGGACGGCAGGTCGACCAGCTCGCTGGCGGTGGCACCGCCGCTGCTGCCCACGAGCGCGCCGCCGCTGTAGATGGCGAGGTCGAGGTCGTCGTCACCGTTGCCGGAGCTGTCGGCGTCGTACAGCGCGAAGCGGGCATGCAGCGCCCCTGCCGGGACCGTGAAGTCGAAGCAGGTTTGAGCATCCTTCGCGACGGAGCCGGTGCTGCGGGTGGCCGCCAGCAGGCCGGCCTTGGCGACGCTGAGCGTGCCGCTGTAGCCGGTGGCGATGCTGAACAGCTTGGTGCCGGTGGCACGCGTGTCGCTGATCACCGACGGGCCCGCGAACAGCGTGCCGTAGGCGCTCAGCGGGCTGCGCACCTGCGACGCGCCGTTGCTCCAGGTCAGGTCGCCGAACACCCAGTTGCCCACCGGCGCGCTGGTGCGGGCCAGCTTGACATCGAAGCCGGCGCTCTGCCCCGGTGCCAGCGTCAGGCTCGCCGGTTCCACCGTCGCGGTGTAGCCGGGCAGGTTGGCGCTGGCCACATAGGTGGCGGTGGCGCTGCCGGTGTTGGTGACCGTGCGGTGCATCGTGATCTTGCCCACCACCTCGGCCGTGAGCGACGCGAGGTTGAGGTTGTACGGGGCGATCGCGCCGAAGGTCTGGCAGGTCGACGAGTTCGACGACAACGCACCGTCACCGCACAGGAAGCGCAGGTAGTCGACCGCACCGGCGTCGTACACCAGATGGGTGGCCGCGGCGCCGTTGGGGTTGAGGTGGCCTGCGCCATAGCCCCAGCGGTCGGGATCCGCGCTGCCGTCGGCCAGCTTGATCGTGCCGGCCGAGGTCATCAGCGCCGACTTGATCGCGGCGGGCGACCAGGTCGGGTGCAGCTGCTTCATCAGCGCGGCCACGCCGGCCACGTGCGGGCTGGCCATCGAGGTGCCCTGGTAGAAGTCGTAGGCCGCGGGCGGGATCAGCGAGCCGTTGACGATGGCATCGTGCTCGGCCTGCGAGGCCGGCAGGTACGACACCGCCGCGAGGATGGACACGCCCGGCGCGGCGATGTCCGGCTTCAGCACGTTGTGGTCGCCCTGGTTGGGACCACGCGACGAGAAGCTGGCCATCACCGGCGCCACCACGCCCGGGGTCTGTGCCGACACGCCGATCGAGGCGGTGGCACCGGCGCTTGCGGCGTAGTTGTGGATCGCGGTGTAGAAGCTCGAGGTCAGGTGCACCGTGGGCACGAAGTGCGCGTCGTCGGCCGTGTCGGTCGCGCCGCCGGGCACGTTGAGGAGCACCATGCCGACGCCGCCCGCGAGCTTGACCGTCTGGCTCTTCTCGGTGCGCGCGTTGGTGCCGCGATCGCACACCACGACCTTGCCGGCGGTGAGCGCCGGGTCGAGCGTGTTGGGGAAGCAGCGGCGCGCATCGGCCGTGGCCGCACCCGCCTTCGCCACCGCCGTCGCGTTGACGATCGGCGACGAGCCCAGGCCCTGCGACAGCGACGGGCCGGTGGCCTGCGTGCCGTCGCCCAGCGTCAGCTTGGCGGTGAACAGGCGGTCGTGCGTCGATGCGGCCACCGTGGTCAGCCAGGGGCTGATGTGGGCCACGGTATTGCCCGGGCCTTCGTTGCCGGCCGAGGCCGCCACGAACACGCCGGCAGCCGCCGCGTTGAAGAACGCCACTTCCACCGGATCGAGGAAGTTGTTGCGCGTGCCGCTGATCGAGTAGTTGATCACGTCGACGCCGTCGGCCACCGCCTTGTCGATCGCCGCGACGCTGTCGCTGTTGAAGCAGGAGTTGCGGTTGCCCGAGGGCTGGGTCGCATCCACATAGGTCCAGCAGACCTTGTAGGCCGCGACGCGGGCGCGCGGCGCCATGCCGGAGATGCTGCCGACCACCAGGCCGTTGACGTTGGCGTCGACGCCGGTGTTGCCGGCCGCGGTGGACGCGGTGTGGTCACCATGGCCGCTCTGGTCGCGCGGCGAGACCCAGTCGACCTTGTCGAGCGTGAGGCCGGTGGACAGGAAGCCGGTGTTGAAGTACTGCGCACCGATCAGCTTGTTGTTGCAGTTGGCCACGCTGAAGGCCTCACCGGCCTGGCAGCTGCCCTTCCACTTGGCCGGCGGCGCGCCGTAGACCAGCGTGCCCGGCAGGTCGGCACGCACCGGCTTGCCGCTGGCATCGACCTTGTCGGAGAACGAGGGGTTCTCGGGCCAGATGCCGCCGTCGACGATGCCGACGATGATGTCTTCACCCTTGACCGGGCGCGAGGCTGCGTCGAGCTGCGACCACAGGCCGCCCGGCGTGCTGAGGCCGAGGAAGGCAGGGGTGCGGCTGGTGTCGAGCGAGCGCGCCTCGTCGGGCGTGATCGCGACCACGCCGCTGCTGCTCTTGAGCTTCTGCACCTCGGCGTCGGTCAGCTTCGCGGTGAAGCCGTTGAAGGCCACGCTGTACTTGTGCAGCACCGGCACGTTGCCGATCTGAGCCAGCGCGTTGTTGCGCTGCGCATCCAGGTAGCCGAGGTAGGCGCGGACGGCGGAGGCGTTGATGTTGAGCTTGCCGCCGCGGGCCGGCTGGGTGGCGGCGTAGCCGTTGACGCCACCGTTGTAGGTGGCCACCGGCGCGTCAGCGAGCTGGACGATGTAGGTCTTGCGCGCGGCCTGCTGTGCGCTGGCCGAGCAGGCGACGGCCACGAGGCCGGCCGCCAGGGCGATGCGATGGAGTTTCATGTGTCGTTGTCCTTCTGGTGGTCAGCGCGCGGCGCGGCGGCGGCGCAGGCCGAGACCGGCGAGGCCCAGGGCCATCAGCGCGATCGACGAAGGTTCGGGAACGGCGGTGACGTTGAGGTTGTCGAGCGCGAACTGCGACAGGTTGGCGTTCGGATTGGCGCAGGCGCCGGTGCCGTCGAAGGTGCAGGCGAAGAAGTCGACCGAGGTCACCGAGGCGAGCTGCGCGATGCCCGCCGAAGCGCTGCCGAAGCTGGCGAACGAGAAGCTGCCGTCGGCACCCGCCGCGCCCAGGTCGTACGACAGGTACACATTGGCACCGTCGCTGCGCACTGCGTGCAGCTGGATCAGGCCGGCCACCGTGCCTTCGGCCTGGGGCACCGGGGCCACGAAACCGGCATCGAAGCCGAGCAGGCTGAACGCGCTGCCGTCGAGCTTGGTGAGCGACACGTGGCTGTCATTCAAGCCCAAGTAGAACTGCGTGTCGTTGCCGCTCGGGCACACGGCGCCGAAGCAGCTTGCAGCGGTGTCGACCGCGCCGAAATCCCCGCCGACCGTCAGGCGGAAGCCGGCCTCTTCGATGGTGTCACCACTCAGGAACAAATTGGGTGAGACCGACTCGAAATCGACCGTCGCGGCCTGCGCCGATGCCGCAAACAGGGCACATGCCGCCAACGCGGCGGCTGCGACCTGTCGAGGTCCACACTGCTTCAACATGAATCACCTCAAGAAGTTAATCAGACGTATGATCTGTGCACATGACCCATCTGCGGTTGACGCGCAATGGGCATGAACTTCGGCCGCAATGGCTTGTGAAAAGCCACTGCGAGCCCGTGATCATCGTGACATTCTCGAGTCGCGAAATAGGGGGCGGTCCTCCCCCCGTTATAGGGATGCCTACCCCCCTAAGTTGAAGCCCGTCACATCACACCGCCGTGTTAGTGGGGTGCGCTGAGGGTCAACTGAACAGGCGCCGCGCCGCCGGCGAGCCCGCGGCAAGATCCCGTTCTTCGAGTGCGCGGTAGAGCTGCTGCAGCTCCTGGCCGATGGCCGCAAAGGCATGCAGCGTGATGGGCTGCCCCTGGTCGTCGACCAGCGTCGCATCCATGTCGGTGGCCAGCGAGCGGGCGGCCTGCTGCCAGGCTGCGAAAGGCTCGGCGCCGGCTTCGGTCTGCGGCACATCGAGGCTCAGCGTGATGTCGCGCACCGCGGCCTGGTTGGGGTCGTCGGCGAGCGCGGCCTGCGGATCGAAACCGAGGATCAGCACCGGCGGCGCGCCCTCTTCCACCGCCGGCATCACCAGCCTGCCCGGTACCGCGCCGGGCACGAAACCATGGCGCAACAGGCATTGCTGGATGTAGCCGACCGACCACGCGGCGTTGTTGGCGCGCAGATGCACGGTGAGCTGGGCGTCGTGCGCATTCGCAAACGCATCGAGCTCACGCGCCCGCGCGACCACGTCGAGCATGTCGGGAAAGTCCGCCATCGCACCGACGGCTTCCGCGAAGCCCTGCACCTTCTGCACGAACTCGGAGTACTCGATCTGATTGAGCGCGCCATGGCGGTTGGCCAGCTGCACGCCGGCCTGGAATTCGCTGTAGCGCTGGCCAGCCACTGGCAGTTCCCAGTCGCCGGTCTCCGCATTCAGCCCCTCCACCAGAAAAGGCTTGGTGCCCGCGCGGCGCGTGGGCGGCAGGTGCATCAGCGCGAGCTCGCCGGTGACCGGCGCATCGAGCGTGAGCGGTGCGATGGCATCGATCAGCGCATCGAGCCGCGCGCTGCGGCGCTGCGCGATCGGACGCGCCTCGGGCAGCGGCAGGGGTGCGGGTTCGCTGTCGGCCGCCGGGTCGGCGGCCGGGGCTTCGCCATCGCCCAGCGAGGGCTCGACGCGCGGGCCCAAGGGTGCGAGGCCATCGGGCTCGGCCCGGCGCGGACTGGCCTTGCGCGCGGCCCAGGCGCCCTGCGCCACCACGCCGGCCAGCACGAGGCCAGCGACGACGGCGAGAGACACGGTGAGGCTCATCGGGGCCTCCCGGTCTGCAGGAAGAGGGAACGAAATGAACGAGGAGGCATATCTTTCAAGAGTCGGCCATGCTGAGCGCGGCTTCCATGTCGACCGCCACGATGCGCGACACGCCCTGCTCCTGCATCGTCACGCCGATCAGCTGCTTGGCCATTTCCATCGCGATCTTGTTGTGCGAGATGAACAGGAACTGCGTGCCCTTGTTCGACATCTCGCTCACCAGCTTGGCGTAGCGCTCGGTGTTGGCATCGTCGAGCGGCGCGTCCACCTCGTCGAGCAGGCAGAAGGGCGCCGGATTCAGCATGAAGATCGCGAACACCAGCGCGATCGCGGTGAGCGCCTTCTCGCCGCCGGAGAGCAGGTGGATGGTGCTGTTCTTCTTGCCGGGCGGCTGCGCCATCACCTGCACGCCGGCATCGAGGATCTCGTCGCCCGTCATCACCAGCTTGGCATTGCCGCCGCCGAACAGGCTGGGGAACATGCGGCCGAAATGCTCGTTGACCTGGTTGAAGGTCTGCCCGAGCAGGTCGCGCGTTTCGAGGTCGATCTTGTGGATCGCGTCTTCCAGCGTCTGGATCGCGTCGTTGAGGTCGGCGTTCTGCGCATCGAGGAAGGTCTTGCGCTCGCGCGCCGCGGTGAGCTCGTCGAGCGCGGCGAGGTTCACCGCGCCCAGCGCCGCGATCTCGCGGTTGATACGGTCGATCTCGCCCTGCAGGCCCCAGAGCTTGATGCTGTTGTCCTCGATGTTCTTCGCCAGCGCTTCGAGGTCGACCTGGGCCGCGGTGAGCTGCTCCATGTATTGAGCGCCGCCCAGCGCCGCGGCCTGCTCCTCGAGCTGCAGCTTGGTGATCTTCTCGCGCAGCGGATCGAGGCTGCGCTCGAACTGCAGGCGCTGCTCGTCGGCCTGACGCAGCTTGGCCGACAGGTCGTCGTAGGTAGAACGGGCGGCGCCCAGTTGCTGCTCGCGCTCGAGCTTGACGGCCAGCGCATCCTGCAGCCCGCCCTGTGCGGCGGCATCGTTCAGCGTGGCCATCTCCTGCTCGAGTTGAGCGAACGACTGCTCGTTGGCGCTGATCTGCTGCGCGGCCGTTTCGATCGACCGCTGCAGCTCGCCGCGGCGCGCGGCCAGCGAACGCGACGAAAACTGCGCCTCCTGCGCCTTGCGCTCCAGCGCGCGCAGCTGCTCGCGTGCATCGGCCAGCTTGCGCTCGGCATTGATCACCGCCTCGTCGAGCTCGGCATGGCGCTCCTGCGTGTTCGCGAGCTGCATGTCCAGCTCCTCGAAGCGCGCCTCGCCGGTCACGCGGCGTTCGTTCAGGTCTTCAAGCTGGGCGTCGATCTCGGCGAGCTCGTCTTCGAGCTGTGCGCGCCGCGTGCTCGTGGCCTCGGCCTGCTGCGACAGGCGCAGCAGCTCGACCTGCAGCTGGTGCGCGCGCGTCTGCGTCTCGGCAGCCTCGCGGCGGGCACCCACCAAACGCGTCGAGGCCTCGGTGTAGGCCGCTTCGGAGCGCACCAGCGCGCTCTTCGCTTCCTCGGCAATGAGGATCTGCGCGCGCAGCTGGCGCTCGAGGTTCTCGATCTCCTGGGCCCGCTGCAGCATGCCGGCCTGCTCGCTGTCGGGCGCGTAGAACGCCACGGCGAACTGCGAGACCGCATGGCCCTCGCGGGTCATGATCACCTCGCCGTGCGTGAGCCTGCCCCGGTTGGCCAGCGCCTCGTCGATGCTCGCGGCGGTGTACACGCCTTCGAGCCAGTCGTTGAGCAGCGCCTTCAGGCCCGCATCGCCCAGGCGCAGCATGTCGGACAGGCGCGACAGTGTCTGGTGCGTGTTGGCGATCGACGCCGCCGGCGGGGTGTAGAAGGCCAGCTTGGCCGGCGGCGCATCGTCGGCAAAGGCCCGCACGGTCTCGATGCGGCCGACCTCCAACGCGTTGAGCCGCTCGCGCAGCGCCGATTCGAGCGCGGTTTCCCAGCCGGTCTCGATGTGGATCTTGGTCCACAGGCCCTGCAGGCTGTCGAGGCCGTGCTTCGCGAGCCAGGGCTTGAGCTTGCCTTCGGTCTGCACCTTGTCCTGCAGCGCGCGCAGCGCTTCGAGGCGGGCGCTCAGGTCGGATTGCTTCGCCGTCTCGCGGTTGACCGCTTCCTGCTGCGCGCGGCGCTGCTCGTCGAGGGCGGGCACCTGCTCGCTCAGCTCGTGCAGCCGCTCGTCGGCGATGGCCTGCGCCTCGGCGGCCGATTCGCTCTGCGCCTTCAGCTCGCCCAGGCGCTGCGTGTCGGGCGTGGCCAGGCCCTGGCGCTCGCTGGCCAGGCGCTCGCGCCGCGTCTTCAGGTTGCGGCTCTGCTCGTCGATGTTGCGGCTCTCGGCGGCCAGCAGCTGGATCTGCTGCTGCACCTGCGCCACCACGCCGCGTTGCTCGTTGGCCTTGGCCTGGGCGGCGCGCACCGCGTCTTCATGGTTGGGCAGCAGGCCCGACTGCTCCTCGGCCTGCGCGGTCAGGATCTCGGCCTGCTCCTCGGCCGCGGCGATCTGCTCGGCGATGTGCTCCAGCTCGTGCTGGGCCTGTTCGCGCCGCTCGGACCACTGCTGGTTCTGCGCCTTCAGCTCGGTGAGCCGCTGCTCGACGCGCTGCCGGCCTTCGACCACATAACGGATGCGCTCCTCGAGCCGGCTCACCTCGAGCGAGGCTTCGGCCAGCGCACCCTGCTTGGCATGCAGCTCGTCGCTGGCGGCGTAGTGGGCCTGGCGCACCGTCTCGAGCTCGGCTTCCACGTGGCGCAGCTCGGCCATGCGCGACTCGAGCGCATTGGTCGCCTCGAGCACCGCCTTCTTCACCCGCTCTTCCTCGGTGGCCGCGTCGCGGTGCTTCAGGAACCACAGCGCATGCAGCTTGAAGGTGCCCTGCTCCTGCAGGCCGCGGTATTGCGCAGCCACCTCGGCCTGCTTCTCGAGCTTGTCGAGGTTGGCGTTGAGCTCGCGCAGGATGTCTTCCACCCGGGTGAGGTTCTCCCGCGTGTCCTTCAGCCGGTTCTCGGTCTCGCGGCGGCGCTCCTTGTACTTGGAAACGCCTGCGGCCTCCTCGAGGAACATGCGCAGCTCTTCAGGCTTGGACTCGATGATCCGGCTGATCGTGCCCTGGCCGATGATGGCGTAGGCGCGCGGCCCCAGGCCGGTGCCGAGGAACACGTCCTGCACGTCGCGCCGGCGCACCGGCTGGTTGTTGATGTAGTAGCTGGAGGTGCCGTCGCGCGTGAGCACGCGCTTGACCGCGATCTCGGAGAACTGGTTCCACTGGCCGCCGGCGCGTGCATCGGCGTTGTCGAACACCAGCTCCACGCTGGCGCGCGACGCCGGCTTGCGGTTGCCCGAGCCGTTGAAGATCACGTCCTGCATCGACTCGCCGCGCAGCTCCGAGGCCTTGCTCTCGCCCAGCACCCAGCGCACCGCGTCCATGATGTTGGACTTGCCGCAGCCGTTGGGCCCGACCACGCCGACGAGCTGCCCGGGCAACTGGAAGTTGGTGGGCTCGGCAAACGACTTGAAGCCCGAGAGCTTGATCGAGTTCAGACGCATGGGAGGTGGCTCGCGGCCAGGTTCCTAACCCGCGTGACGGGCTTCACCTAACTCGTTGATTTCACAAGAAAAAGAGGCGCTTGCGCTGCCTCGAAAGTGGGCAGGATGATACCATCGCCCCCCATGGCCAAGACCCCTTCCAAAGCCGCGCCCAAGCAGCGCGAGATGCCCCCGAACCCGCCTTCGAAGCCGAGCAAGGAACTGCATGTGTTCCCCAACCCGGCCCCTGAGCGCGATTACGTGATCCAGTTCCAGGTGCCCGAGTTCACCTGCCACTGCCCGCTGACCGGCCAGCCCGACTTCGCGCACTTCACGATCGACATGATCGCCGACGAGTACTGCGTGGAGCTGAAGAGCCTGAAGATGTACTTCTGGAGCTACCGCAACGAAGGCGCGTTCCACGAGAAGGTGACCAACACCATCCTCGACGACATCGTGAAGGTCACCGACCCGCGCTTCATCCGCATCACCGCCAAGTGGTACGTGCGCGGCGGCATCTACACCAATGTGGTGGCCGAGCACCGCAAGAAGGGCTGGAAGCCGGAGCCAGTGGTGCACCTGCCGCAGCATCCCTCACAGACCGGCATCATCTGATGAGCGCATTGGCGGATCGCCCGCACTACCAGAAGTTCGACGTGCGAGTGGCCCGCAGCCGCATCGACGGCTTCGGCGTGTTCGCCAACGAGGCCATTCCTCCGCGCCTGAAGATCGGCGAGATCCGCGGCGAATCGATCACCGTGGCCGAGGCGCGCCGCCGTGCCGAAGGGCAGGAGCGGATCATGATCGTCGAGGTGTCGAGCAAGCGCGCGATCGACGCCTCGAAGTCCAGCGACCCGATGCGCTTCACCAACCACTCGTGCCAGCCGAATGCGCGGCTGACGATCCGCGACGGCCGCATCGAGTTCTACGCGATCAAGCCGATCACCATCGGCGAGGAGATCACGGTGAACTACGGCGAGACGCACCACGAAGGCCGGCTCGCCTGCCGCTGCGGCGCGCCCAACTGCATCGGGCGGCTGTAGGCCCATCGCCGCTCAGAGCGGCTTCGCGAGGTCGAGCGTCCAGTAGGTCGGGTAGGCGTTGGCCGAGGTGCCCGACACGCAGGCCAGGCCGATGTGCACATAGCCCGGGTTCATGATGTTGGCGCAATGCCCCGGGCTCGCGATCCAGCCGTCGACGACGCTGTTGACGCTGGTCTGGCCCGCCGCGATGTTCTCGCCCGCGGCGCTCCACGCATAGCCGGCCGCGGTGATGCGCTGGCCCATCGTGCTGCCGTTGGAGCCGGTGTGCGAGAAGAAGTTGTGCGCCACCATGTCCTGCGAATGACCGAGCGCGGCCTGCGTGAGCGCATCGTTCCAGGCCACGGCCGGTGCGGGGCCGAACTTGCCCTCGGCGCCGCAGTCGGCGCCCGATGCCCGCCATTGGTTGATGCGCGCCAGCGCGCTCGCGGCAAAGTCCGTCAGGTTGCAGGTGGCGGTGCCGGACACCACCGGCGTGGTGCCGGTGTTGCCCGGGGGCGTCGTCGTGCTGGAGGCGGCCGGTGTATCGCTGCCGCCACCGCCGCAGCCGGCGAGCAGCAGGCTCGCCAGTGCCGTCGCCGCTGCAACGCGGCCGATCCCAACGTGATGTCGATGTTGTGAGGAAGCCATCGCCCGAGACTACGGGGCGGGCGCGTCGTCAGGCGTAAGAAGAGGTAAGCGCGCGGCTATGTCCATGCCGCCAGCCGCGGCCGCATCACGCGGAACCACAGCGGTGGCACCGAGGCCAGGAAGAGGCAGCCGGCATAGCCGGTCGGCAGCTGCGGACCGGGCAGCGCCTCGAGCGTGGGATACGGCTTCCACGCATGCATGTGATGGTCGCTGTGACGCTGCAGGTTGGCGATGAAGCAGTTGGTCAGCGCGCTGTCGGCGTTCCACGCGTGCCGCATGCCGAAGGGTTCCGGGCGGCCGGACACCAAGGTGGCGCGGCGCAGGCCGTAGTGCTCGATGTAGTTGATCGCCTCCAGCAGGAACACCGCGTAGGCAGCCTGCACCAGCCAGAACAGCAGCACTGCGCCGCCCCCCCACGCCCACAGCGCCACCAGGCCGATGCCCTGCGCCGCCGTCGCCCAGAGCAAGGGGCTCGCGAACCAGCTGCGATGAAGTTGCCGCAAGCGTTGCGACTCCAGCGACCATGCACTGCGCCAGCTGTCGGTCAGCGTGCGCGGCAGGAAGCGCCACAGGCTTTCGCCGGCACGTGCCGAGGCAGGGTCGGCATCGGTGGCCGCCCGCACATGGTGGCCCCGGTAGTGCTCGACCATGAAGTGGCTGTACAGCACGCTGCCCATCAGCAGCCAGCCCAGCAGGCGATCGAAGCGCGAGCGCGAATGGCCCAGCTCGTGCGCGAAGGTGATGCCCTGGCTGCCGGAGACGCCGCCGACGCCGATGCCCAGCGCCACCACCGCCCAGGGATGCGCCGCGTGCTGCATCGCGACCCAGGCACCGACCCCGAGCAGGCCGGCCTGCAGCGGCACATGCAGCCTCAGGCACCAGTGGTACCAGGGCGCATCCGCCACCGGCAGCGGCGAGCGCCGTGCCGCGGGCCACAGCTCGACCAGCGCCAGCCCCACCTGGAACAGCAGCACCGTGAGCCACGCTGCCGCGGGCGCCCGCAGCGCCGCCGCGCCCACCATCAGCGGCAGCAGCCAAGCCAGCGCGAAGCGGGCGGAACGCAGCATGTCCATCGGCGGATCATCGCGCCGAAGCGCTTCTCCGGCATCGGGATTGCCCCAGTGTCTTCAGGGTGGCTGCCATCGCGGCCGCAGGAGCACGGGGCGATGAGCCGGGGCACGATACGCATCGGGATTTCGGGTTGGCGCTACGACGGCTGGCGCGGGGCGTTCTACCCCGAGGGCCTGCCGCAGCGGCGCGAGCTGGAGTTCGCCTCGCGCATGCTGCCGACGATCGAGATCAACGGTTCGTTCTACTCGCTGCAGCGGCCCGAGTACTACGCCGCATGGCGCGACGCCACGCCCGAGGGCTTCGTGTTCGCGGTGAAGGCGCACAAGCGCATCACGCACGAGAAGCGGCTGAAGGAGGTGGAGGATTCGCTCGCCAACTTCCTCGCCTCGGGCCTGTTCGAGCTACACGACAAGCTGGGGCCGATCCTGTGGCAGTTTCCGCCGATGCTGCCGTTCAAGCCCGAGCGCTTCGAGGCCTTCTTCGCGCAGCTGCCGCACGACACCGAGCATGCCGCCGAGATCGCCGCACGCCACGACGAGCGGCTGGCAGCCCGCACCAGCACCCGCATCGACAAGAAGCGCCCGCTGCGCCACGCGGTGGAGATCCGCCACCCGAGCTTCATCGACGAGGCCTTCATCACGCTGCTGCGGCGCTACCGCATCGCGCTGGTGGTGGCCGACACCGCCGGCAAATGGCCGCTGCTCGAGGACCTGACCGCCGACTTCGTCTACGTGCGGCTGCACGGCGACAAGGAGCTCTACGCCAGCGGCTACAGCGGCGAAGCGCTCGACCGCTGGGCCGCGCGCTTCGATGCCTGGAGCCACGGCCGGCAGGTGGAGGATGCACGCCTCGCGTCGCCCCACCCGGCACCGGCGCGCGCCAGGCGCGACATCTACTGCTACTTCGACAACGACGTGAAGGTGCACGCGCCCTACGACGCCGCGGCGCTGGCACGCCGGCTGGGCATCGAGAGCCCGCTGGGCGACAAGGGCACGCCGAGCTGGCCGTCCGGCTGGGAGGCGCCCACGCCGCGCAAGCATGCGCCGACCTTCAAGCAGCACCTGCCTAGACAAGGCAAAGACCCCGAGGCAAGAGGCCAAAGGTCATAGACTTTTCATCAACGGCCGATAGGCTCCCTTGGTTTTGGACGGACCCTCAAGACCATGACGAACCCGATCCTGCGCGCCACGGCCGCCACCCTGGCCGTTTCCGCGCTCGCCGGCTGCGGCGGTGGCGACGACACCACCCCGACCACCGCCGAAGGCACCCGCACCACGCTGGCGCTGCTGGAGACCACCGACCTGCACAGCAATGTGCTGAGCTACGACTACTTCAAGCTCGCAGAAGACAAGTCGTTCGGCGTCGAGCGCGTGGCCACGCTGATCAAGGCGGCCCGCACCGAATTCCCCAACTCGATGCTGCTCGACAACGGCGACACCATCCAGGGCACCGCGCTGGCCGATTACCAGGCGCTCGTGAACCCGATCGCCTGCGACCAGACACTGGCCATCTACAAGGTGATGAACGGCCTCGGCTTCGAGGGCGGCGGCATCGGCAACCACGAGTTCAACTACGGCCTGCCCTACCTGAACCAGGTGACCGGCAGCCAGTTCGACGTCGACGGCGTCACCAAGGCCGCGCCCTGTGCCGGCCCGAAGTTCCCGCAGGTGCTGGCCAACATCTACAGCGCCAAGACTCAACAGCCGCTGTTCGCGCCCTACCGCCTGATCGACAAGGTGGTGAGCGCCATCGCGCCCGACGGCAGCACGGTGCAGGCCACCGTCAAGGTCGGCATCATCGGCTTCACGCCGCCCACCATCCTTGCGTGGGACAAGCGCTGGCTCGACGGCAAGGTCTACAGCCAGGGCCTCGTGGAGACGGCGCAGAAATACGTGCCCGAGATGCGTGCCAAGGGCGCCGACCTCGTGGTCGCCATCTCGCACGGCGGGCTCGACAACAGCACGTACGCACCCGACATGGAGAACGGCAACTGGCATCTCGCCAAGGTGCCCGGCATCGACGCGATGCTGATCGGCCATTCGCACCAGGTCTTCCCCAACGCGAGCAGCCCGGTGCCGCAGTTCAACCTGCCCGGTGTCGACAAGACGGCCGGCACCGTCAACGGCGTGCCCACCGTGATGGCCAACTTCTGGGGCAAGCACCTGGGCGTGATCAAGCTGGAGCTGGCCTATGCCGGCGGCCACTGGAAGGTCGACACCGGCAAGACGCTGGTGCAGGCGCGCAGCATCCAGAACGCCGACAAGACCTATGTCGAGGTCGACCCGACTGTCGCCACGGCGGTCGGCACCGAGCATGCGGCCACCATCGCCTACGTGAAGACGCCGATCGGCAGCACCGACTTCGGCATGAACAGCTACTTCGCCGACGTGGGCGACGTGAGCGCGATCGAGATCGTCAACCAGGCCCAGGCCAAGTACGTGGCCGACTACGTGGCCGCCAACTTGCCGGCCTACAAGGACCTGCCGGTGCTCTCCGTCAGCGCGCCGTTCAAGAGCGGTTTCGGCGGCGGCAACGACTACACCGACGTGGCCCAGGGCAACATCGCGATCAACAACGCGGCCGACCTCTACCTGTACCCCAACACGGTGTATGCGGTGAAGGTCACCGGCGCCGACATCCGCAACTGGCTCGAGACCGCGGCCAAGCGCTTCAACCAGATCGACCCGGCGAGCACCGCCGACCAGGCCCTGGTGAGCAGCTTCCCCGGCTACAACTTCGACGTGTTCACGTCGCCGGACATCCGCTACGAGATCGACGTGACCAAGCCGGTGGGCAGCCGCATCGTGAACCTCACCTACAAGGGCGCCGCGATCGACGCGGCCCAGCCATTCATCGTCGCCACAAACAACTATCGCGCCAGCGGCGGTGGCAGCTTCCCCGGCCTGGACGGCAGCAAGACGATCTATGCCTCGCCCGATGCAAACCGCGACGTGCTGATCGCCTACATCAAGGCCGCCAAGACGCTGAGCCGCGCCGCCAACGGCAGCGACCGCAGCTGGCGTTTCGCGAAGGTGAGCACCGCCGGCCGCGTCACCTTCAAGTCGGCGCCGGGCAAGCTGGCGATCGCACAGGCCGCAGGCCTCACGAACATCAGCGTGATCAACAGCGACGACGGCTCCGGCAAGAACCTGGCCGACTACGCGATCGACCTGTCGAAGTGATGCGCCTGACCAAGCCCCTGTCCACGCCGTTGACGCTGATCCTGGGCACGCTGGCCCTGGCGGCACTGTGGTGGCCGCTGCAGGGGGCGCTGCGGCCGGATGCGGCGGAGCTCGCGACCTGGCGCGTGCTCGCCGGCAGCGCGCACGATGGCACGGCGGCACTGCGCCTGCAGTTGGCGGCGGCCACCGGGCAGGCGCCGGCCGCGCGCATGCTGGGCTTGGCGCTGATCGACCGCGGCGACGAGGCCGGCGCGCGCCGCTGGTTGCTGGAAGCCGCCCGGGCAGGCGACGCCCCGGCCGAGCTGGCGCTCGGCAAGCTGCTGTACCGGCAGCACGATGCCGGGGCCATCGCCTGGCTGACGCAGGCGGTGGCGCACCGCCAGCCCGCCGCCGCGCACTACCTCGCGCTGCTGCACAAGAACGGCGCCCCCGGCCTGCCCGCCGATGCCCGGCAGGCGGAGCACTGGCTGCGCATCGCGGTCGAGGCCGGCATCGCCGATTCGCAGTTCCTGCTCGCGCAGATGCTGCTGGCCGAGCACCCGGCCGAAGCGCGCGGATTGCTGGAAAAGGCGGCCGAGCAGGAGCATCCCGAGGCCGCCCAGCAACTGGCAATGGCCTACCAGCGCGGCGAGCTCGGCCTGCAGGCCGATCCGCAGGCCGCGGCGCAGCAGCTCGCCGAGGCCCAGCACGCACTGCACCACCGCCCGGCGCCTCCCTGACACTCCCCCGGGAGCACGGGTCGAGCGCCGATAATCGGCCGCATGAACCCCCTGCTCTCGCGGCTGCAGCCCTATCCCTTCGAGCGGCTGCGCGCCCTGACCCAAGACGTCGTTCCCTCGCCCGCGCACCGCGCCATCAGCCTCGGCATCGGCGAACCCAAGCACGAGACTCCGGCCTTCATCAAGGCGGCGCTGACCGAATCGCTGGGCGGCCTGGCGTCCTACCCCGCCACCGCCGGCACGCCGGCGCTGCGCGAGGCCTGCGCGGCCTGGGTGCAGCGGCGCTATGGCGTGGCGCTGGACGCGGCCACGCAGGTGCTGCCGGTCAACGGCTCGCGCGAGGCGCTGTTCGCGCTGGCGCAGACCGTGATCGACCCCACGCGCGACCTGGAGCGAGGCGGGCCGGTGGTCGTCTGCCCCAATCCGTTCTACCAGATCTACGAGGGCGCGGCGCT
Source organism: uncultured bacterium (assembly GCA_966212505.1). Classification (GTDB taxonomy): domain Bacteria; phylum Pseudomonadota; class Gammaproteobacteria; order Burkholderiales; family Burkholderiaceae_C; genus CAMLIZ01. The sequence continues at coordinate 25,933 of CBIHRS010000029.1, read as the reverse complement.
GCTGGCCGGCGCCACGCCGGCCTTCGCCAACAGCGACCCGGCGCGCAACTTCGCAGCCGACTGGTCGCAGATCGACGACGCCACCTGGGCACGCACCCAGCTGCTCTACGTGTGCTCGCCCGGCAACCCGGCCGGCGCGGTGGTGCCGCTGGACGAATGGGCGCGGCTGTTCGAGCTGTCGGACCGCCACGGCTTCGTGATCGCGTCGGACGAGTGCTATTCGGAGATCTACTTCCGCGATGAGCCGCCGCTGGGCGGGCTGGAAGCCGCGCAGAAGCTCGGTCGCACCGATTTCCGTAACCTGATCAGCCTGACCAGCCTCTCGAAGCGCTCCAACGTGCCGGGCATGCGCTCGGGCTTCGTGGCCGGCGACGCGCAGTTGCTGAAGAGCTTCCTGCTCTACCGCACCTACCACGGCAGCGCGATGCCGCCCGCGGTGCAGCAGGCCAGCATCGCCGCCTGGGGCGACGAGGCGCATGTGGTCGAGAACCGCGAGCTCTACCGGCGCAAGTTCGCCGAGGTGACGCCGCTGCTGGCCTCCGCGATGGACGTGAAGCTACCGGATGCCGCCTTCTACCTGTGGGCCAAAGTACCGGAAAACGTCTGCAACGGATCGGATACCGAGTTCGCCCGCGAGTTGCTCGCTCAATACAATGTCGCGGTGCTGCCCGGCAGCTTCCTGGCCCGCGAGGCGCACGGCGTCAATCCTGGCGCCGGGCGCATCCGCATGGCGCTGGTGGCCGGCGTGGCCGAATGCCTCGAGGCCGCGCAGCGCATCGTCTCCTTCATCCAATCCCACTCCCGCTGAACCCATGCCGACCAACATCGAACAACTCCAGTCCACCATCGACCTCGCCTGGGAAAGCCGCACTCAGCTGAGCGCGGCCTCGTCTCCCGAGGTGCTGGAAGCGGTGGAACACGCGGTGTCGGAACTCAATGCCGGGCGCCTGCGCGTGGCCGAGAAGCTCGACGGCAAATGGGTGACCCACCAGTGGCTGAAGAAGGCGGTGCTGCTGTATTTCCGCCTGCACGACAACAAGCTGATGAACGCCGGCGAGGCCGCGCAGTTCTTCGACAAGGTGCCGCTGAAGTTCAGCCAGCTGAGCGAGGCCCAGCTGAAGGAAACCGGCGTGCGCGTGGTGCCGCCGGCGGTGGCGCGGCACGGCAGCTTCATCGCCAAGGGCGCGGTGCTGATGCCCTCGTACGTGAACATCGGCGCCTATGTCGACGAAGGCACGATGGTCGACACCTGGGCCACCGTGGGCTCCTGCGCGCAGATCGGCAAGAACGTGCACCTGTCGGGCGGCGTGGGCATCGGCGGCGTGCTGGAGCCGCTGCAGGCCAACCCGACCATCATCGAGGACAACTGCTTCATCGGCGCCCGCTCCGAGGTGGTCGAGGGCGTGATCGTCGAGGAGAACTCGGTGATCTCGATGGGCGTGTTCATCGGCCAGAGCACCCCGATCTACGACCGCGCCACCGGCGAGATCAGCTACGGCCGCGTGCCGGCCGGCTCGGTGGTGATCAGCGGTTCGCTGCCGCGCGACGGCGGCAAGTACAGCCTGTACTGCGCGATCATCGTCAAGCGCGTCGATGCGCAGACGCGCGCCAAGACCAGCATCAACGAGCTGCTGCGCCCCTGAGCGGGTTTCGAGCGGCGTAGTCGGTTCACCAACCCGGGAGGAGACAGCAGATGAGCGGCGGCAACATGGAACGCGTGCTGCGGATGATGGCCGAGAAGAGCGCCTCGGACGTCTATCTGTCGGCCAACACCCCGATCCTGATCAAGATCAACGGCCAGATCCTCCAGGTCACCGACCAGCCGCTCACGCATGCCCAGCCGCGCCAGCTGCTGGCCGAGCTGCTCACGCCCACCCAGCTCGAGGAGCTGGACGACACCGGCGAGCTGAACGTCGGCGTCGGCATTCCCAAGGTGGGCAGCTTCCGGCTCTCGGCCTTCAAGCAGCGCGGCTCGATCGCGGCGGTGTTCCGCTGCATCCCGTTCTCGATCCCGACGCTCGATTCGCTGAACCTGCCGCCGATCCTGAACACGCTGATCCTCGAGAAGCGCGGCCTGATCCTGATGGTGGGCGCCACCGGCACCGGCAAGAGCACCACGCTGGCAGCGATGCTCGAGCAGCGCAACCAGCAGTTGAGCGGCCACATCCTCACGATCGAGGATCCGATCGAGTTCCTGTTCACCAACAAGAAGTCGGTGGTCAACCAGCGCGAGGTGGGCCGCGACACGCAGAGCCTGCAGACGGCGCTGAAGAACGCGCTGCGCCAGGCCCCCGACTGCATCCTGATCGGCGAGATCCGCGACCGCGAGACCATGACCTCGGCGATCTCGTATTCGCTGTCGGGCCACCTGGTGCTGGCCACGCTGCACGCCAACAACAGCTACCACGCGCTGGGCCGGATCCTCTCGTTCTACACGCCCGAGGCGCGGCCGGCGCTGCTGTCCGACCTGTCGTCGGGCCTGCGCGCCATCGTGTCGCAACGGCTGGTGCGCTCCACCGCCGGCGGCCGCATCCCGGCCGTGGAAGTGCTGCTGAACACCAAGCTGGTGGCCGAGATGATCGAGGCCAGCGACTTCAGCGGCGTGAAGGAAGCGATGGAAAAGTCGTTGGCCGAAGGCTCGCAGACCTTCGAGCAGGATCTGGCGCGCCTGATCACCACCGGCAAGATCACCCGTGAAGAAGGCCTTGCCTTCGCCGACTCGCCCACCAACCTGATGTGGCGCCTCGAGAACGACACCGCGCCGGTGTCGCGTACGCCGCCCAAGAAGGAAGAGCCGGATCCCGCCTCGTTCACCGAGATCACGCTCGACGTGCCCTCCGAGGAGCGCGCCTCGACGATGGCCGGCCGCCTCACCCAGGCCGGCCGCCTCACGCAGCCCGGCCGGCTGTGATGCCCTGAATGACCGACACGCTGCAATTCACCGAGGCGCTGATCGCGCGCCGCTCCGTCACCCCCGAAGACGCCGGCTGCCAGGCCCAGATCGCCGAGCGCCTGGCGCGCGCCGGCTTCGAATGCGAGACGCTGGTCTGCGGGCCTGAGAGTTTCCGGGTGACCAACCTCTGGGCCATCCGCCGCGGCAACCGCCCCGGCCCGACGGTGGCGTTTGCCGGCCACACCGACGTGGTGCCCACCGGCCCGCTGGCCGAATGGCAGAGCGACCCCTTCGTGCCGACGCACCGAGGCGGCAAGCTCTATGGCCGCGGCGCTGCCGACATGAAGACCTCGATCGCGGCGATGGTCGTCGCCGCCGAGGAGTTCGCCGCGCGCCATGCGCAGCATGCCGGCGCGGTGGCCTTCCTGATCACCAGCGACGAGGAAGGCCCGGGTGTCGACGGCACCATCCGCCTGTGCCAGCTGCTGCAATCGCGCGGCGAAAAGCTCGACTGCTGCATCGTCGGCGAGCCCACCTCGCTCGAGCGGCTGGGCGACATGATCAAGAACGGCCGCCGCGGCTCGCTCTCGGGCAAGCTGAGCATCAAGGGCGTGCAGGGCCACATCGCCTATCCGCACCTGGCGCGCAACCCGATCCACCAGGCCGCGCCGGCGCTGGCCGAGCTCACCGCGATCGAGTGGGATGCCGGCAACGACTACTTTCCGCCCACGAGCTGGCAGATGTCCAACATCCACGCCGGCACCGGCGCCACCAACGTGATTCCCGGCGAGGTGGTGGTCGACTTCAACTTCCGCTTCAGCACCGAGTCCACGCCCGAGGGCCTGAAGGCACGGGTGCACGAGGTGCTCGACCGCCACGGCCTGCAGTACGAGCTGGCCTGGACGCTGGGCGGCGAGCCCTTCCTCACGCCGGTGGGCAGCCTGAGCGAGGCACTGTCGGCAGCGATCCAGGCCGAGACCGGCGTCACGCCGGTGCTCTCGACCACCGGCGGCACCTCCGATGGCCGCTTCATCGCCAAGATCTGCCCGCAGGTCGTCGAGTTCGGCCCGGTCAACGCGAGCATCCACAAGATCGACGAGCATGTGGACGTGGCCAGCATCGAGCCGCTGAAGAACATCTACCGCGGCGTGCTCGAACGCCTGCTTTCATGAAGCCCCCAGCTTCCTTCGGTCGCGGCCCCCAAGGGGCGCTCAGGGCCCTTCGGGCGGCCGGGCGGGCCCTGTCGTGAAGCTGATCGAACTGATCGAGCGCATGAGCGCACGGCTGGAGCAGGCCAGCGTGTCGTTTGGCCATGGCACCACCAATGCGTTCGACGAAGCCGCGTGGCTCACGCTGTGGCGGCTTGGCCTGCCCATCGATGGGCTCGACGATGCAGCCGACAGTGACGTGGGCGCCGAAGGCGAGGAAGCGGTAGAGGCCCTGGTCGCGCAGCGCATCGCCACGCGCAAGCCGGCCGCCTACCTGACCAACGAGGCCTGGCTGCAGGGCGTGCCCTTCTACATCGACGAGCGTGCGATCGTGCCGCGATCGCTGATCGCCGAGCCATTGGCCGACGGCACGCTGGATGCATGGCTGTCCGACACCGCGCACCGCGTGCTCGATCTCTGCACCGGCAACGGCAGCCTCGCCGTGCTGGCCGCGCTGGCCTGGCCCGAAGTGGTGGTCGATGCCACCGATCTCTCGGCCGATGCACTGGCGGTGGCGCGGATCAACGTCGAGAAGCACCAGCTTGCCGATCGCATCACGCTGCACCAGGGCGACGGCCTCGCCGCGGTGCAGGGTCCGTACGACCTGATCCTCTGCAACCCGCCCTACGTGAACGCGCAGTCGATGGCCGGGCTGCCGGCCGAATACCGCGCCGAGCCGGCGCTGGCGCTGGCGGGCGGCACCGACGGCATGGACTTCATCCGTACGCTGCTGCGCGATGCGCCGGCAAAGATGACGGAGCATGCCGTGCTGGTTCTGGAGATCGGCCACGAGCGCGAGCATTTCGAGCGCGCATTCCCGACGCTCGAGGCCGTGTGGCTGCCGACCAGCGCGGGCGACGACCAGGTGCTGCTGCTGACGCGTGATGCACTGGTGCGCTGAGGCGTTTCAGCGCCAGATTCGTAAAATAGCTTACACAAAAATTTTTACAGACCCGACCGACTACACGGGTTTCGAACGAGAGGGAAATCATGTCCAGGATGCCGATCCATGCACTCGCATGGCTGTTTGCTCTGAGCTTGTCTGCTTGTGGAGGAGGGGGCGGAGGCGGTAGCTCGACGCAGGCGCTGACCTTCACGCCTGCCGCGTTGACAGCCACGGCAGAGCCAGGAGAGCGCGCCCAATTGCGCGTCAGGGCCTCGCCCCACTTCACGGCAAGCGGAACCGTGTATGCAATGGTGCTGGATTCCGTAGGCGTCATCGAGCCCACGATACAGCTGAACTACGTCAGTGACGGCAGCTACGAAGCGGTACTCACCATGTCCGGTGCATTGGCACCGGGGCACTATACGGGGGCACTGGAAGTACGAGTCTGCCCCGTCGCCGATTGCTCGCAGCAGTTTGCCGGCTCCCCCATGCAACTGCCCTACGACCTTCATGTAGGCACGCCCGCCAATCTCACGTCGTTGTCGCGCATTCCTGGAGCGACCGACTGGGAAACCTACCAAGCCGACGCAGGCCACACCGGCTATGCGCCGATTACCGTTGATCCAGCATCGTTCTCGACGCGCTGGCGCTGGGTAGCCTCGGAATACAACGGAACGATCTCGTCGGTCGCCATTGCCAACGACACCGTCTATGTGGTTGCCAAGGGGGACCGCAATATGTTGGGCGGACATCATCGTCTCTATGCTCTGGCAGAGCACGACCACAGCGTGCGTTGGTCGCAGGACTTCAATGTATTTCTCGCGAATCCGCCAGCTGTCTCCGGCGGTGCGGTCTTTGTCGCGACCTCGGGCCATGACGATACCGCGATGTGGTCGTTCGATGCGGTAACCGGGACGAAACGCTTCCGGACTCCCTTCAATTCACAGTGGGACGCGTATTACGCACCTACCGTACGAGCGGGAAAGGTCTACAACGACGGTGGCAGCTACGGCGGCATGGTCAAGGTGGATGCGGCAACCGGCACGCTTGACTGGTTCGGCGGATTGACCCAGGTTGATATGTGGACCCCGGCCGTCGACGACAACTTTGCATATGCAAACCTCAACGGCAGCCTCATGGCCCTGAACCTGGCGGATGGAACCAGCGCATTCTCGGTCTCGGTGGATCCCGGCTACTTCTCCATGTACCAAAGCAACACCATGCCGGTCGTGGCAGGGCCTGGAAAGATCGCGCTCCGCTCGCGCAGCAATGGCGCCAATACGCTCGCCATGATCGACACGGTGACAAGATCAATTGTGTGGAGCGCTTCGGGCCAATTCGTCAACGATCCCGTCGTCGCCAACAACGTCCTTTACGTAGCCAACGGACTCGCGATCGAAGCCCGCAGCGTGGCGACCGGCGCCGTGCTCTGGACTTGGCGCGTCGACACGATTGGCACCATCGCCAACCTCAAATACAACCTGGTCGTCACGAACAACCTGCTCTTTGCAAGCACCCCGGATCGCACCTATGCAGTGGATCTGTCGACGCATCGCGCCGTATGGAGCTATGCCAAGACCGGCAGCAAAGCGATTTCCGCGAACGGCGTTCTTTATATTCAGACAGTGAACATGTATGGCGACAGCGACGAAGCCTTGTCCGCTATCAATTTGAGGTAACCACCGCGGGTTGCAGGCCGCGCCCCCGTCGGTTCACGGGGGCTCTATCCAAGATTTCTAGAGAACCTTCCGCTCGATGTACGGCCGCGCCTGCAGCACCACGACCCGACCCTGCGGATCGATCGCCCATTCGATGTCCTGCTCGACGCCGTGCATCAGCCGCTTGACCTGCTGGCCCACGCGCGCCAGCGAACGCACCGTCGCTTCGCTGAGCACGTCCTGCCCAGCGGCAATCGGTTTCTCGACCACGCCGCCCGCCGCATCGAGCTTCAGCTCCGCGTCCTCGGCCGAGCGCGACAGGCGCCGCACCGCGCCGCTGCGGGCGTCGAACATCGACTGCTCGGCTACGCGCTTGCCTTCGACCACCTTGATGCCGATGCCGCGCTTGGCGGACACGTAGACCGCGCCTTTGTGCGTGGCGTCGAACGGGTCGCGCGTGATCATCACCCCGGAGCTCACCGAGTCGACCGCGCGCTGCACGAACACGCCCATGTAGACCTGCTCGAGCCCGATGCCGGCCTGGCGCCGCGCCTCGTAGGCCTCGAAATTGAAGACCGAGGCCCACACCGTCTTCACGGCCTTGGCGAGATCAGCCGCCTGCTTGACGTTGGGCACCGTCGTGTACAGGCCGGCGCCGCTGAAGTTGGCCAGGTCTTCGGAGTTCGACGAACTGCGCACGAACACGCCGGTGCCATCGAGCTGGCGCTGCCATTGCGCGAGCCAGGCCGCTGACTGCGCATCGTCGAGCGGCACCTCGGTCAGGTCCTTGCGCAGCGCCTCCAGCGCCTGCCGACGCACCACGCGGCTGCGCTCGAAGCCCGGCGTGTCGACCGCGGCCCGGATGCGCGCGGCCACCTGCGGCTGGCGGATGAAGCCGGCGTATTGCGCATACGGAATGCAGAAGCCGTCGGGCACCGGCGCGGTGCCGCTCACGGTGCCGGCGCGACGGGCGGCCTCGATCTCGCCGAGCTTGGCGGCCTTGCCGCCGCAGGCATCGGCATCGCGCGCACGCATCTGCGCCAGCGGCAGCAGCGCGGTTCGCTTCAGGTTGGGCGCGCGGACGAAGGCCGCATGCGGCTTCTTCGGCGGCGCCGCCGGCCTGGCGGCCGGCTCGACGTGGTAGCCCGCGTTGTCGACCTTCAGCGAGACCCACTGGCCATCGAAGCGCTTCAGCGTGTCGAACGCGTTCTTCACATACGCGTTGGGCACGCCCCAGCCCTTGACCAGCAGGTTCACATGCGAGAGCACGGTCGAGGGCTTCTCGGTGAGCACGCCCGCCACCGGCGGGATCGACAGCGGCACCTCGCGCAGCACGACGATGTCGCCCGGCTCGATGTCGTCTTCGCTCTCCGATTCGATGTCGGCCACCAGCCGCAGCCGCCCGACGGCCTGGCCCGGGTTCAGCGGCAGGAAGGGCCGCTCGCCGAGGATCTGCGATTCGGTCACCGGCTCGATGCCGGCCTCGCGCGCCACCTGCTCCTGCTGCGCCGAGTTGGCCTTGAACAGCACCGGCGCATAGAAGGTCTCGGCTAGGCGCTGCTTCGTCAGCCCGAGCAGCGGCTGCGTGGTGCGGTCGCCTTCCCAGAACTCGAACACCCACTGCCTCAGGTCGGGCTGGAAGCCCAGCGTGCCGAAGACGAAGCGGCGGTCGGGCTTCTCGTAGTAGCCGGCCACCGTCTTGTGGTCGAGGTTGGCCACCAGGTACTGCGCCCGCAGGAAGTCTTCGTGCAGCGGATAGCGCTGCGCGTTGATGTAGTAGACCTTGTTGCCGCGGGCCCGGTCGATCACGAAGATCATGTGGGCGATGGCGTGCGGCGTGCCGGCATCGTAGATGCGGGCGATGCGGTCGAACTCCGCGCGGCTGCCGATGTGCTCCAGGTAGGGCTCGCGCGTGGACGCCGCGGTGGTGCTCACCGCGCTGCCGCGCCGCTTGGCGCCGAGGACCGAAGGTTTCTCGGCGAGCTGGGCCTGCACGGCGGTAGACCACAACACGCCCGACGCGGCCAGCGCAACGGCCGCAACGCGCATCACCCTTACCACCAGCCGTTGTCCTTCAGCACCATCTTCTTGTAGTAGTCGACGTTGGCCCTCACGGCCCACAGCGCGCCGAAGGCCAGGCCCATCGCGCGGCCGAGGTGCGCCATGTGCAGCAGGGACAGCAACACGTCGAGCGCGATGGCCGCCAACACGCACACGCCGAACAGCGAGATCGCCTTGCGCCACATGCCCTTGGCCAGGTAGTACAGCGGGCCGAGCAGGAAGCCCAGGATGTTGAAGGTGATCTTCATGCGCTCGCTGAACGACAGCGCATTGATCTGCTTCATCGCCGGCCCGCCGGCGCGGCGGATCAGGTAGAAGCGCGCCTTCCAGCCGTCGGAGACGGGCAGGCCGGCGATGTCGGCCTCGGCCTGCGGCGCGGCCACATCGGCCACCGCGGCCTGCGGCGGCGCATAGGGATTGGGTGTGTTCATCGTTTTGTCTTGGTCTGCCGCGCCGGCTGCTGTTTCAGCTCGGGCAGCTCCTCGTCGACCGCCCTCACCTCGCCTGCGCGGCCCGCATCGTAGCCGGGCAGCTCGTTCACCGCGCGCTGGAACGCGGGATTGCGCAGCACGCCGAGCAGCTCCTGCACCAGCGGCGTGGCCAGTGCGCCGCTGCGGCACAGCAGGAAGTAGTTCTCCGTCTGCAACGGCAGGAACTCCAGCCGGAAGCGCCGCGCCGGCGTCTCCACGCCGAGCCCCACGTCGGCCATGCCGCTGGCCACATAGGCTGCCACCGCGGCATGCGTGTATTCGCACTGCGTGTAGCCGGTGATGCGCGAGCAGTCGACACCTTCGCGCTCGAGCATCAGGTCGAGCAGCAGCCGCGTGCCCGAGCCCTGCTGCCGGTTGATGAAGCGCACGCCGGGCCGCGCCAGGTCTTTCAGGCCATAGATGCGCTTCGGGTTGCCGGGCGCGAGCATCAGGCCCTGGCGCCGCGTGGCCACGTGGATCAGCGAGTGATCGCGCCGGTCGAGCCATCGGCGGTAGTGCTCGACCACCGGCCGCTCGAACTCGCCGATCGGCACCGGAAAGCCGGACACATCGCATTCGCCGCCGTGCAGCGCGACCACCGCCTCCTCGCTGCCCACGTACTTGAAATCGACCGGCACCTGCGCCTCGTTGAGGAGCTCGTGCAGCTTCTCGACCGCGAAGCCGTGGTTGGCCTGGATGCGCAGCAGCGCCGGCACCGCCGACAGCACCTTCTCGATCTCCACCTCGAGCTCGGAGGCGAGGCTGTCGAGCACGGGCGACAGGCGCGCGGCGATGCGGCGGTCGGCCCACACCAGCTTCTCGGCCAGCGGCGTCAGCGTGGAGCCCTTGCCGCGCTCCATCACCAGCAGCGGCGCGCCGAACAGCGCCTCGCCCTGGCGCACCAGGCCCCAGGCGTGGCGATAGGAGGTGCCGTTGTGCTGGCAGGCGCCGAGCAGGCTGCCGTCTTCATGCACCTGCACCAGCAGGTCCACCAGTCGCGGCACCAGCGTGCCGCCCGCCGGATGGCGGATGGTCCATTGCGGCTTGATCGAGACGGCGTGTCGCATAGCCTCACCCCATAGGCTCTCTACAGCACAAGGCATCGGCCTGCACGCTCATATTGAGCACGAAGGCGATGCCGCGTAGATTGAGTATGGAGCCGCCAGAGCTCTTATGTCACTGGGGACATATACCCCCAGTGGACACACAGCGCACGACAGGAGACATCAGTGCCGGACCTTTCCGTCCTCGGTGATCATCGACAGGTCGACGAAGTTCGACGCCACATGGTCGCGCGGGCCGAAGCTGACATTGAAGCCGCCGAAGCTGGTGTTCTGGATCGACTCGAGCGCCGCCACCATCGTGTCGCGCGTGGGGTTGGCGCCGGCGCGCTTGAGCCCTTCGGTGAACACCTTGGCGGCGAGGTAGCCCTCCATGCTCGAGTAGTTGGGCTTGGCATCGCCGCCGGCCTTGCGGATGGCCTCGAGGTATTCGCGCGAGATGCCGATCGCGGTGGAGAACGGAAACGGCATCACCTGGCTCACGACCACGCCGTTGCCGTCCTTGCCCAGCTCGTCGGCGAGCGCCTGCGTGCCGACGAACGACACGTTGTAGAACGTGCCGCCGAAGCCTGCGCGCCGCGCCTCGCGGATGAAGGCGGCGCACGACTTGTAGGCGCTGATCTGCACGATGGCGTCGGGCCAGTGCGGCACGATGTTCTTCACCGCCTGCGCCACGTCCACCGAGTTGCGCACCACGGTGCCCAGCGCCACCGGCTCGAGGCCGTTGGCCTTCAGCGCGCGGCGCACGCCTTCGTAGCCGGCCTTGCCGTAGGCATCGTCCTGGTAGAAGACCGCGATCTTGCGTAGGTTCAGCTCGAGCAGCTGCTTGACGATCAGCGCGGTCTCCTGGAAGTAGGAGGCGCGCACATGGAACACATAGCGGCTGAACGGATCGCGCAGCGCCTCGGCGCCGGTGAAGGGCGCGAAGAACGGGATCTTCGCCTCGTTCACCAGCGGCAGCGCGGCCAGCGAAGTGGGCGTGCCGATGTAGCCGAACAGCGCGAACACGTTGTCGCGAATCAAGCGCTCGGTGTTGGCTTTGCAGCGGTCGGGCTCGTAGCCATCGTCGAGCGAGACGAGCTCGATGCGGTGGCCGTTGATACCGCCCGATGCGTTGACCGCATCGAAGTAGATCTTGGCCCCTGCCCGCAGCTGGATGCCCAACTGTGCAGCGGGCCCAGTCAATGCGGCCGATTGGCCGAGCACGATGTTCTTGTCCTGGCCGAAGGCCGGCAACGCCAAAGCCGCGGTCGCCGCGGCGAGATGCTGGAGTGACTCCCGACGGTTCACGATCTATCCCTGTGGTTTGAGTTTGTAGGCATCACTATGAATGCAGCGGCGGATTTTGCTGAGCTAAGGCGACCAAAGCGAGGGGGTGTCATACGAGCGCATCACTTGTCTATGAAACTCTTTGTAGAAAAGGCGAGGTACTTCACGATCGGCGCGCCCCATGGCGAATTCGCCGACAGCGCAGTACATTGCGACGCCTGCACGAACCATGCTTTGTGACGACAACCATCAACAAGGGGAACACATGTCGGCTGTGATTGGAGTTGGCGAAGCCCTCCCGGGCACCGCGCCGGGGCTGCTGGACAAGGAACGCACCATCGCCGGGCACGGCTTCAACCGATGGCTGGTGCCGCCTTGTGCGCTGGCCATCCACCTGTGCATCGGCATGGCCTACGGGTTCTCGGTGTTCTGGCTGCCGTTGTCGAAGGCGCTGGGCATCAAGCAGGCGATCGCCTGCCCCACCGGCACCACGTTCTGGATGGAGCTGTTCACCAGCACCTGCGACTGGAAGATCTCGACGCTGGGCTGGATGTACACGCTGTTCTTCGTGTTCCTCGGTTCGGCGGCGGCCATCTGGGGCGGCTGGCTCGAGCATGTGGGCCCGCGCAAGGCCGGCGTGGTGAGCGCGCTGTGCTGGTGCGGCGGCATGGTGCTGTCGGCGCTGGGCATCCACCTGCACCAGTTCTGGCTGATGATCCTGGGCTCGGGCGTGATCGGCGGCATCGGCCTCGGGCTGGGTTACATCAGCCCGGTGAGCACGTTGATCAAGTGGTTCCCCGACAAGCGCGGCATGGCCACCGGCATGGCGATCATGGGCTTCGGCGGCGGCGCGATGATCGGCTCGCCGCTCGCGGCCGAATTGATGAAGATGTTCGCCACGCCCACCGATGTGGGCGTGATGCCCACTTTCCTGGTGATGGCCGCGATCTACTTCGTGTTCATGCTCGCGGGCGCCTTCGGCTACCGCGTGCCGCCCTCGGGCTGGAAGCCCGCCGGCTGGGTGCCCAAGGCCGCCGACGCCAGCAACGCGATGATCACGCAGCGCCACGTGCACGTGAAGAACGTGTGGTCGATCCCGCAGTTCTGGCTGATCTGGATGGCGCTGTGCATGAACGTCAGCGCCGGCATCGGCGTGATCGGCATGGCCAGCCCGATGCTGCAGGAGGTGTTCGGCGGCAGCCTGATCGGCGTTCCGAAGAAGTTTGCCGAGCTCGACAAGGCGCAGCTCTCGGCGATTGCCGGCGTGGCCGCGGGCTTCGCGGCGCTGCTGAGCCTGTTCAACATCGCGGGCCGCTTCTTCTGGGCTAGCCTGTCCGACAAGCTGGGCCGCAAGATGACCTACGTGGTGTTCTTCGTGCTCGGCGGCGTGCTGTACGCCAGCGTGCCGGGCAGCGCCATGGCCGGCTCGAAGCTGATGTTCGTGGCCGCCTTCTGCATCATCCTCAGCATGTACGGCGGCGGCTTCGCCACGGTGCCGGCCTACCTGGCCGACCTGTTCGGCACGCAGATGGTGGGCGCCATCCACGGGCGCCTGCTCACCGCATGGGCCACGGCCGGCATCCTCGGCCCGGTGGTCGTGAACTACATGCGCGACTACCAGCTCGAGATCGGCATCCCGCGCGAGCAGGTCTACAACCAGACCATGTTCATCCTGGTGGGCATGCTGGTGATCGGCCTGGTCTGCAACCTGCTGGTCAAGCCGGTGGCCGACAAGTGGTTCATGAGCGAGGCCGAGCTGGCCGAGGAGAAGCGCCTCGCGCACGAGCGCGCGCAGGCCACCGAGGTGCGCGGCGCCTCGATGGCGGCCTCGGGCGAGAGCAGCCCGGCGCTGGTGGCGGCGGCCTGGGCTGCCGTCGGCATCCCGCTGGCCTGGGGTGTCTATCGCACGCTGCTGAGCGCGGCCAAGTTCTTCAACTGAGCCCTTCAGAACCACGGCGGCGTGCGTTTTCTTGATCCAGCCCATGCCGCCGGGCACCGTGCCGCCCATCATGGAGGTCCGGCACGGACACACTGCGGATGACCCGATGAGCCCCCAACCTTCCACCGCCGAACTCGACGCGGTCGCCCGCGTCATCGAAGAACGGCGCGGCCTCGACGGCGCGCTGCTGCCCATCCTGCACGGCGTGCAGGAGGCGCTGGGCCACGTGCCGCCCGAGGCCGTGGCACCGATCGCCGAGGCGCTGAACCTCTCGCGCGCCGAGGTGCATGGCGTGATCACCTACTACCACCACTTCCGCCAAGCACCCGCCGCCGGGCCGCTGCTGCAGGTGTGCCGCGCGGAGTCGTGCCGCACGATGGGTGCCGAGGCGCTGCTGGCGCAGGCGCGCGCCGCGGGCGGCTGCACCGCCGAGCCGGTCTACTGCCTGGGCCTGTGCGCGATGTCGCCGGCGGTCATGCTCGATGGCCGGCCGCATGCGCGGGTCACGCCCGAGAAGCTGGCGGCGCTGATCACGGAGGCGGTGCGATGAGCGGGCTGTGCCTCTACGTGCCGCGCGATGCGGCGGCCCTGGCCGTGGGCGCCGACGAGGTGGCTGCCGCCATCACCGCCGAGGCCGCGCGCCGCGGCGTGGCGCTGCAGCTGGTCCGCAACGGCTCGCGCGGGCTGCTGTGGCTGGAAACCCTGGTCGAGCTGGCCACGCCGGCCGGCCGCATCGCCTTCGGGCCGGTGCAGGCGGCCGACGTGCCTGCGCTGTTCGAGGCCGGCTGGGCCGCAGGCCATCCGTTGTGCCTCGGGCCCACCGAGCAGATTCCGGAATTCAAGCGCCAGCAGCGCGTGAGCTTCGAGCGCTGCGGCGTCACCGATCCGCTGTCGCTCGCCGACTACGAGGCCCACGGAGGCCTGGCGGGCCTGAAGCAGGCGCTCGCGCTCGCGCCCGAGGCCATCGTGCAGCAGGTGCTCGACTCGGGCCTGCGCGGCCGCGGCGGCGCGGCGTTTCCCACCGGCATCAAGTGGCGCACGGTGGCGCAGGCTGTCGGCCCGCAGAAGTACGTGGTCTGCAACGCCGACGAAGGCGACTCCGGCACCTTCGCCGACCGCATGCTGATGGAAGGCGACCCCTTCCTGCTGATCGAGGGCATGGCCATCGCCGGCCTCGCGGTGGGCGCCACGAAGGGCTTCGTCTACATCCGCTCCGAATACCCGCATGCAATCGCTGCGTTCGATGCGGCGATCGCCGTCGCGCGCCAGGCCGGCGTGCTCGGCGCCTCGGTGCTGGGTTCCGGCCGCGCCTTCGACCTCGAGACCCGCGTCGGCGCCGGCTCCTATGTCTGCGGCGAAGAGACCGCGATGCTCGAGAGCCTGGAAGGCAAGCGCGGCATCGTGCGCGCCAAGCCGCCGCTGCCGGCGATCAGCGGCCTGTTCGGCCGGCCGACGGTGATCAACAACGTGCTGAGCTTCGCGGCCGTGCCGACCATCCTGGCGCAGGGCCCGCAGTTCTACCAGGGCTTCGGCAGCGGCCGCTCGCGCGGCACCCTGCCCTTCCAGCTCGCCGGCAACATCCGGCGCGGCGGGCTGTTCGAGCTGCCCTTCGGCTTGAGCTTGCGCGAGCTGGTGTTCGACATCGGCGGCGGCACCGCCAGCGGCCGGCCGGTCAAGGCCATCCAGGTCGGCGGCCCGCTGGGCGCCTACGTGCCCGAGTCGCAATGGGATGCGCCGCTCGACTACGAGGCCTATGCCGCCATCGGCGCGGTGCTGGGCCACGGCGGTGTCGTGGTGCACGACGACACCGCCGACATGGCGCAGCTGGCGCGCTACGCGATGGAGTTCTGCGCGATCGAATCGTGCGGCAAGTGCACGCCCTGCCGCATCGGCTCGACGCGCGGCGCCGAGGTCATCGATCGCATCGTGTTGAACAAAAACCGGCCGCAGCAGGTCCAACTGCTGCGCGAACTGTGCGACACCATGGTGCACGGCAGCCTCTGCGCGATGGGCGGCATGACGCCCTACCCGGTGCTGTCGGCGCTCGATCACTATCCGCAGGACTTCGGATTGATCCCCGAAGGCCAGCAGGCGGCTTGAGGACGCAGTGATGCCCACCCCCACCGACAACGACATCGACTACGGCACGCCCCGGCGTGAATCCAGCCAAGCCGTCACGCTCGAGATCGACGGCCGCCCGGTCACCGTGCCGGCCGGCACCTCGCTGATGCGTGCAGCCATCGAATGCGGCAGCACGGTGCCCAAGCTCTGCGCCACCGACTCGCTGGAACCCTGGGGCTCCTGCCGGCTGTGCCTGGTGGAGATCGAGGGCCGCAAGGGCTTTCCCGCCTCGTGCACCACGCCGGCCGAAGCCGGCATGAAGGTGCGCACGCAAAGCCCGAAGCTCGAGCAGCTGCGGCGCAACGTGATGGAGCTGTACCTGTCGGACCATCCGCCCGAGGCTTTCGAGGGTGCCGACAACGAGATGCGCGACATGGCGCTCGCCACCGGCGTCGCCGAAGTGCGCTATGGCCTGGGCGGTGCCAACCACCTGCACACGAAGAAGGACGAGTCCAACCCGTACTTCGTGCACGACCCGGCCAAGTGCATCGTCTGCAACCGCTGCGTGCGCGCGTGTGAAGAAACGCAGGGCACCTTCGCGCTCACGATCAGCGGCCGCGGCTTCGAGTCGCACGTGTCGGCGGGCCAGGACCAGCCCTTCATGGACAGCGAGTGCGTGAGCTGCGGCGCCTGCGTGCAGGCCTGCCCCACCGGCTCGCTGCTGGAGAAATCGGTGATCGAGCTCGGCCTGCCGAGCAAGAGCGTGGTCACCACCTGCGCCTACTGCGGCGTGGGCTGCGGCTTCAAGGCCGAAGTGAAGGACGAGCAAGTCATCCGCATGACGCCGTGGAAGGACGGCCAGGCCAACGAGGGCCATTCGTGCGTGAAGGGCCGCTTCGCCTGGGGCTACGCCACCCACAAGGACCGCATCACGACGCCGATGATCCGCAAGAAGATCACCGACCCGTGGACCGAGGTCAGCTGGGACGAGGCGATCGCCTACGCGGCCGGCGAGTTCAAGCGCATCCAGGCGCAATACGGCCGCGACTCGGTGGGCGGCATCACCTCGTCGCGCTGCACCAACGAGGAGACCTACCTCGTGCAGAAGCTGGTGCGCGCGGCCTTCGGCAACAACAACGTCGACACCTGCGCCCGCGTCTGCCACTCGCCCACCGGCTATGGCCTGGGCCAGACGCTGGGCACCTCGGCCGGCACGCAGACCTTCAAGTCGGTCGAGAAGGCCGACGTGATCATGGTGATCGGCGCCAACCCGACCGATGCGCACCCGGTGTTCGCATCGCGCATGAAGAAGCGGCTGCGCGAAGGCGCGAAGCTGATCGTGGTCGACCCGCGCCGCATCGACTTGGTGAAGTCGCCGCACATCCGCGCCGATTTCCACCTGCAGCTCAAGCCCGGCACCAACGTGGCGGTCATCACCGCGCTGGCGCACGTGATCGTCACCGAAGGGTTGCTGGCCGCCGACTACATCGCCGAGCGCTGCGACGACCTGTCGTTCACGCAGTGGCGCGATTTCGTCAGCAAGCCCGAGAACTCGCCCGAGGCGATGGAAGCGGTCACCGGCGTGCCGGCGGCCGAGTTGCGCGGCGCCGCGCGGCTGTATGCCACCGGCGCGAGCGATGGAACGGCCGCCGTCGAGCGGCGGCCGAATGCCGCGATCTACTACGGCCTGGGCGTCACCGAGCATGCGCAAGGCTCCACCGCGGTGATGGGCATCGCCAACCTCGCGATGGCCACCGGCAACGTCGGCCGCGAAGGCGTGGGCGTGAACCCGCTGCGCGGCCAGAACAACGTTCAGGGCTCGTGCGACATGGGTTCGTTCCCGCACGAACTGCCCGGCTACCGCCATATCTCCGACAGCACGGTGCGGGCCGATTTCGAGGCGGCCTGGGGCGTGCACCTCAACCCCGAGCCGGGGCTGCGCATTCCCAACATGTTCGATGCGGCGCTCGACGGCAGCTTCAAGGGGCTGTATTGCCAGGGCGAGGACATCGTGCAGTCCGACCCCAACACGCAGCATGTGGCCGAATCGCTGAGCGCGATGGAATGCCTGGTGGTGCAGGACATCTTCCTGAACGAGACCGCCAAGTACGCCCACGTGTTCCTGCCCGGCTCGTCGTTCCTCGAGAAGGACGGCACCTTCACCAATGCCGAGCGCCGCATCTCGCGCGTGCGCAAGGTGATGCAGCCGCTGGGCGGCTATGCCGACTGGGAGGTGACGATCAAGCTGGCCAATGCGCTGGGCTACCCGATGCACTACGCGCATCCGTCGGAGATCATGGCCGAGATCGCGGCGCTGACGCCCACCTTCCGCGGCGTGACCTACGAGAAGATCGACCGCCTGGGCAGCGTGCAGTGGCCCTGCAACGAGTCCACCGGCGAGGCCGGCACGCCGATCATGCACGTGGGCAGGTTCGTGCGCGGCAAGGGCCGCTTCATCATCACGCAGTACGTGCCGAGCGAGGAGAAGGTCACCCGCAAGTACCCGCTGCTGCTCACCACCGGCCGCATCCTCAGCCAGTACAACGTCGGTGCGCAGACGCGGCGCACGCCCAACAACCTGTGGCACAGCGAAGACGTGCTCGAGATCCATCCGCACGATGCGGAAGAGCGCGGCATCAAGCAGGGCGACTGGGTCGGCGTGCAGAGCCGCGCCGGCGACACGGTGCTGCGGGCCACGCTCACCGAGCGGGTGGCACCAGGCGTGGTCTACACCACCTTCCACTTCCCCGAGAGCGGCGCCAACGTGATCACCACCGACAGCTCCGACTGGGCCACCAACTGCCCCGAGTACAAGGTCACCGCGGTGCAGGTGATGCCGGTGACGCAGCCTTCGGACTGGCAGCGCCGCTACAGCCGCTTCAACCAGGCGCAGCTCGACCTGCTCGAGAAGCGCCGCCATGCGGAACAGGCCAACGTGCCGGCGAAATGAACGCCCGCGACACGACCATCCCGGTGCCCGGCGCTGCACGCCTGGTGGCACAGGCCTGCCACGACGGCATCGTTAACACGGTGCACGACTGGGTGGCCGAGGAGGTACCGGTCGCGCTGCAGTACAACGGGCTGTCGCATGCGGTGATGCTGGCTTCGCCGATCGATCTCGAGGACTTCGCCTACGGCTTCTCGCTGAGCGAAGGCCTGATCGACAGCGCCGCCGACCTGCACGACGTGGAGCCGCAGCGCACGCCGCAGGGCATCGTGCTGCAGATCGAGATCGCGAGCCGCTGCGTGGCGCGCCTGAAGGAGCGCCGCCGCACGATGGCTGGCCGCACCGGCTGCGGCCTGTGCGGCAGCGAGAGCCTGGAGCAGGCGCTGCCGGCCGTGCCCGTGGCTGCAGCGGCTCGCCGCTTCGAGGCCCGCGCCCTCGAGCGCGCGCTGCACCACCTGCGCGACACGCAAGCCTTGCAGGCCGCCACCGGCGCCACCCATGCCGCGGCGTGGTGCGATGCCGCCGGCCAAGTGATGCTGCTGCGCGAAGACGTGGGCCGCCACAACGCGCTCGACAAGCTCGCCGGCGCACTCGCCCGCGCGGGCACCGATGCGGGCCAGGGTTTCATCGTCGTCACCAGCCGGGCCAGCTTCGAGATGGTGCAGAAGGCCGCGCGCGCCGGGGTCGGCCTGCTGGCCGCGATCTCGGCGCCCACCGCGCTGGCCGTGTCCACGGCAGAACAGGCCGGCCTGTGCCTCGTCGGCTTCGCCCGCGGCACCGACTGGGTGGCCTACAGCCACGCCGACCGATTGATCACGAACACGCCATGAACATCGAACGCCTCGTCCAGATGGCCAACAGCATCGGCGACTTCTTTGCCGCGATGCCCGATGCCGCCGAAGCCCGCGGCGGCATCGCGACCCACCTCCACAAGTTCTGGGATCCGCGCATGCGCCGGCAGATCTATGCCCACGTCGACCAGGGCGGCGAAGGCCTGAAGCCGATCGTGCTGCAGGCGCTGCAGGAGCACCGCGCCGAGCTCACGACCGTGGCCGCGTGAGCCAGAAGAACGCCAGCGCCGCCAGCCCCAGCCCGATGCCGACCGCCGAAGCGAGCTCCCAGCCGCCCACGGCATAGAGGTAGACGCCGCCCGACGACCCGACGGCGCCGCCCAGGAAGAAAGTGGCCATGAAGGCGCTGTTCAGCCGGCTGCGGAAGGCCGGCGCCAGCGCGAAGATCTCGCGCTGGCTCAGCACGAGGTTGGCCGACACCCCCATGTCGAGCAGCACGCCGGCCGCGCCCAGCGCCACCAGCGCGAGCATCGGCTCTGTGGGCGTCACCCGCGAGAGCACGAAGGCGCCGGCCACCAGCGCCATCGCCGTGATGCTGGCCGGCCCGCTCCACCCGCGGTCGGCCATGCGCCCCGCCGCGGGGGCCGCCACCGCACCGGCCACGCCCACCAGCGCGAACAGCGCGATGCCGCGCTGGGTGAGCCCGAAGGCCGGCGAGGCCAGCAGCAGCGGGACGGTCGACCAGAACAGGCTGAACGCCGCGAACAGGAAGGCATGGCAGACCGCGCGTCGGCGCAGCACCGGCTGGTCGCGCATCAGCTGCGCCACCGAGCGCAGCAACGCGCCATAGCTGCTGGCATGCACCGGCCGCCGCTGCGGCATCGCGCGCGACAGCAGCGCCGCCAGTGCGGCCATCAGCACTGCCGACACGAGGAACATCGCATGCCAGCCCGCATGCGCCGCCACCAGGCTGGACACCGGCCGCGCCAGCATGATGCCCAGCAGCAGCCCGCTCATGATGTTGCCCACCGTGCGGCCGCGCGTGGCCTCGGGCGCCATGCTCGCGCCATACGGCACGAGCACCTGTGCCGCCACCGAGCTCACGCCCACCAGGCCCATGGCCGCCATGAAGGGCCAAGCCTGGCGCGACACGCCGGCCACCAGCAGGCTCAGCGCCGCAACGAGCAGGCAGCGCACGACCAGCCGCCGGTTCTCGACCAGGTCGCCCAGCGGCACCAGCAGCAGCAGGCCCAGGCCGTAGCCGATCTGCGTGAGCGTGACGACAAAGCCGGCCAGCTTGAGCGACAGGCCGGTGTCGGCGCTGATGTCGCCGATCAGCGGCTGCGCGTAGTAGAGATTGGCCACGATGCAGCCGCAGCCGGCGGCAAGCAGCAGCGTGAGCCAGCGCGGCATCTCGTCGCTGGTAGTGGATGGCGAGGCCATCGCGGAGCGGTTCATCCTGAAACTCCAATTTCGGAACCGAGTGGTCCCCAATTTGCCAAAAAAGAGAGCGGCGTCATCCGAACACCGCCAGCGCCATCTCGACCACGGCCCGCGTCTGCGCCCTGGTGCTGCCGGTCTTGCCGACCACCCGCATGCCGTGCTGCAGGCAGATGAGGTACCGGGCCGCCTGGCGCTCATCGACCGTGCGGGCGATCGAGCCATCGGCCCGGCCGCGCGCGATCAGCTCGGCGAAGAAGGCCTCGCTGCGCGTCAGCGAGGCCCTCACGCGTGCCGCGATCTCGTCGTCGACCAAAGACAGCTCCGAGGCCGTGGCGGTGACCAGGCAGCCCCTGCGGCCCTCCTCCCCTGCCGCACCCTCGGCGTAGAACAGCAGCGCCGCGCGCAGGCATTCGAGCCCGCTGCCGGCCTTGGCCACCGCGGCATGCAACGCGAGGTTGCGGCGCTCGCTGTAGCGCTCGTAGGCCGCGAGGAAGATGCTGCGCTTGTCGTGGAAGGCCTTGTAGATGCTGCCCTTGGCCAGCCCCATGCCCTCGACGAGGTCACTCAGCGAGGTGTTGTGGTAGCCGCGCTGCTGGAACACCCCGACGGCCTTGTCGATGGCCTGGTCGAGGTCGAACTCGCGCGGCCGGCCTGGAGGGCGCGGCTCGGCGAGGGATGTGGCGGCGCGGGAACGCATCCGCCAATAATAAACCAATCGGTTCCGAACCTACTCGTCCTTGCTGTACCAGTCTTCACCGATCTGCAGCGAGGTGCCGTCGATGAAGAAGAACAGCCGGCCGCCCTTGGCGCCCTGCGGGTTCATCGTGATCGCGCGGCCCTCGATGCGGTAGGTGCCGGTCTCGTCGCTGCCGCCGCCCGCGCCGGTGAAGACATCGCCGATGGTGTTGGCGTAGCTGTTGAAGCGCGAGGCGGTGAAGGTGCCATCGGGCCTGAACACGAAGGTGGCCTGCGAGCACAGCGCGAGATAGCAGGAGCGCGAGGTGTAGGAGCCGTCGAGCGTGGTGCCGGCCGGCAGCAGCGGCAAGGGCTTGAGATCGCGGCCGTCGATGCTCCAGCCGTCGGCCGTCTTCTGCAACGGCACCGGCGTCTCGCTGCCGATCGTGATCTGGCCGTTGCTCACGCTGTAGGCCACGCACAGGTCGTTGCCGTTGGCGTCCTTGCTGGGGGCCGTGCACTGCACGGCATCGAAGTCGGGCGTCGGCGGGCCGACGTAGACGAGGCCGTTGTCGAAATACTTGGCGTAGGTGTACTTGAAGAGGCTGTAGTAGTAGGTGAAGCCCTGCGGATTGGTGAAGGGAACGAGCTCGGTGGTCCAGCTCGAGTACAGCCCGCTCGGATGGTCGAGCGCCGTGTTGCCGCCGGGCGTCTCGACAGGCGTGGTGCCGCCATTGCCGGCGGTGCCGGTGTTGTCGTCGCCACCACCCCCGCCACAGGCGGCCAGCAGTGCGAGCAAGGATGCAGCAGCGCAGTGGCGCCACAGGGCATGGTGTTGAGTCATCGCGATCTCCCTGATCGTGTTGTGAAAAAAGCGGCGCGATTGTTGTGGCGGGCGGCGCTGCCCGCAGTCCCTTGCCTTAGGGACTGCGTGTAACCAGACCTCAGCGGATCGACAGGCCCTGCGCGGTGAGCTGCACCCGGTCGGCATCGGTCTTCAGGAACTGCTCGAGGTAGCCCTTGGCCGCGTTCTGCATGTTGGCCAGCGCCTGCGGATTGGGCTGGCGCGCCAGCGCCATCTGGCCGGTGGCCATCAGCATGCCGACGAGCGCCATCTGCTCGTACATCTCTTGCCGCGCCTGGCCGCTGGCCTGCTGGAACTCGGGGTTGTTGCCCAGCACCACGCGCATCTGGTTGACCAGCGGCAGGAAGTTCTCGTCGGGGAAGCCGCTGTTGCGATAGGCCATGTAGTTGCCCGCGATGAAGGCCGCCACCGAACCCGCCACGTCGCCCTTCTCGAGGCCGAAGCGCTGCTCGAGCTGGCCGTAGCGCTGCAGCAGCTCGCGGAACACCCGCTCGGCCTCGGCGCGCGAGGCCTGCGGATACTGCGACGCCAGGCGCGCCGGGAACGATGCGGCGGGTGCGGGGTCGACCGTGGTCGGCGCGAGCTGGGCGCCTGCCGGCGCCGCACCGCCCCGCCCCTCGCCGCGCTTGAGCTGGCGCGACATCGCATCGGTGCGCGCGATGCGGTCCAGCATCATCTTGTGCATGTGCGAGTCGGCCATGTAGCGGAAGTAGTCCGCATCCCAGGCATACGACGCCGAAGGCGCGAGCGCGCACAGGGCCGCGGCCCACAGCATGGCGGCTGCCGTGCGGCGGCGGCGCGCGGCATGCAGGTCGATCATCTTCGCTCCCTGAAAACGAATCGTCGGAAGCGGCAGACGATAGGGGCCGCACGGTTCAAACGCCAGCAGGCGCTTTGAACCGTGCGGCTGTGTCAGGCGGGCAAGGCAGCGAAGGCTTGCGCGAAATCGGCCTGCAAATCGGCCACGTCTTCGATGCCGACCGAGAGCCGGATCAGGCCGTCGGCAATGCCCATCGCCGCGCGCTTCTCCGGCCCCATCTCCCAGAAGATGGTGTGGGCCACGGGAATCGCCAGCGTGCGCGTGTCGGACAGGTGGCTCGACACGATCACCAGCTTCAGCGCATCGAGGAAGGCGAACACGTCGAGGCCCGGCTGCAGCTCGAAGCTCATCAGCCCGCCGAAGCCGCCGTT
Organism: uncultured bacterium; assembly: GCA_966212505.1. Lineage (GTDB taxonomy): Bacteria > Pseudomonadota > Gammaproteobacteria > Burkholderiales > Burkholderiaceae_C > CAMLIZ01. Next base: position 2,515 of record CBIHRS010000029.1, on the reverse strand, counting down.
GAACAGCGCGGCGGCGCGCTCGTGCTGCGCATGGCTCTTCAAGCCCGGGTAGTAGACCCGCGCGACCTGCGGCTGCGCCTCCAGCCACTGCGCGAGCTGCAGCGCATTGCGGCAGGTGCGCTCCATGCGCAGCGCCAGCGTCTCGGCCCCCACCGCGATGCGATGCGCATCCTCGGCGCGCAGCGTGGCGCCCTGGTCGCGCAGGCCCTTCTTGCGGATCTGCAGCAGGCCCCAGCCCACCGGGTTGCCCTTCTTGTACGACGGCAGGATGTTGGGATAGGCCGACCAGTCGAACAGGCCCGTGTCGCACACCGCGCCGCCCATCGCATTGCCATGGCCACCGATGCTCTTGGTCAGCGAATGCACCACCAGGCCGGCCCGCACGTCGCGGCCCAGCATCAGCACCGGCGTGGTCAGCGTGCTGTCGACCACGTAGAGCAGGCCGCGTTCGGCGCACAGCGCGCCGATGGCGGCCAGGTCGGCCACCTGCGTGCGCGGGTTGGCGATGGTCTCGACGAAGACCATGCGGGTGTCGGGCCGCACAGCCGCGGCCACCTGCGCCGCATCGGTGGCATCGACGAAGCTGACCTCGATGCCCAGACCCTGCATCGTCTCGAACAGGCTGTTGGTGTTGCCGAACAGGAACTGGCTGCTCACCACGTGGTCGCCGGCGCGCAGCAGCGAGAACATCACCGCGGTGATAGCAGCCATGCCCGTCGAGAAGCAGGCGGTGGCGCGGGCCTGCTCCATCAGGCTGACCTTGGCTTCCAGCGCCGCGCCGGTGGGGTTGCCCTGGCGCGCATACACCGAGCCGGGCTTGTCGCCCTGGAACACCGCGACGAGCTCGCGCGCCGAGCCGAAGCTGAAGGCCGCGCCGGTGTGCATCGGCTTGTGGGCCGCGCCGTGCTCGACGCCGCCCAGGCGGTCGGAATGGAGGATGCGGGTGGTCAGGCCTTGGCTCATGGGGTCGGATCGCGTGGAATCTGCAGCAGCGGAAGCCGCCGATTATCCGGGGCGCCGGGCCCGGGGCCCTACACTGCGCGCCTCATGATCACGTTGAAGAACCTCACGCTGCGCCGCGGCACCAAGGTCGTGCTGCAGGACGCGAGCGTGACGCTCAATCCCGGCGAGAAGATCGGCCTCGTGGGCCGCAACGGTGCCGGCAAGTCCTCCTTGTTCGCGCTGCTCACCGGCCGGCTGCACGCCGATGCCGGCGATTTCGAGATCCCGCCGCGCTGGCGCATCGGCGAAGTGGCGCAGAACATGCCCGAGACCGAAGACGGCGCCTCCGACTTCGTGCTGCAGGGCGACATCCCGCTGGCCGAGGCGCAGCAGGCGTTGGCCGCAGCCGAAGCTGCGGCTGACGGCCATGCCATCGCCGAGGCGCATGTGAAGCTCGAGGAAGCCGGCGCCTTCGATGCCCGCTCGCGCGCGCAGGCGCTGCTGCTGGGCCTGGGCTTCAAGCCGCTGCAGCTCGATGCGCCGGTCAACAGCTTCTCGGGCGGCTGGCGCATGCGGCTGCAGCTGGCGCGCGCGCTGATGTGCCCGGCCGACCTGCTGCTGCTCGACGAACCCACCAACCACCTGGACCTGGATGCACTGGTGTGGCTGGAGGCCTGGCTGCAGCGCTATGCCGGCACGTTGCTGGTGATCAGCCACGACCGCGAGTTCCTCGATGCGATCACCAAGGTGACGCTGCACCTCGACGACGCGCAGCTCACGCGCTACGGCGGCAACTACAGCACCTTCGAAGAGATGCGGGCCGAGCGCATGAGCCAGCAGGCCGCCGCGTTCTCGCGCCAGCAGGACAAGATCGCGCAGCTGCAGCGCTTCATCGACCGCTTCAAGGCCAAGGCCACCAAGGCCAAGCAGGCGCAGAGCCGCGTGAAGGCGCTGGCCCGCATGGAGAAGATCGCGCCGGTGCTCACCGCCAGCGACTTCGCATTCGAGTTCCGCGAGCCGGCGAGCCTGCCGAACCCGATGCTGAGCTTCCGCGAAGTGGCGTGCGGATACGGTGAAGCAGTGATCGTCCGCAACGTCAACCGTACCGTGCTCGCCGGCCAGCGCATCGGCATCCTCGGCGCCAATGGCCAGGGCAAGTCGACGCTGGTGAAGACCATCGCCCACATGCAGCCAGCGCTCGGCGGCACCATCAGCGAAGGCAAGGGCCTCGCGATCGGCTACTTCGCGCAGCAGGAGATGGACGTGCTGCATGGCGACGACACGCCGCTGCAGCAGATGGTCCGCCTGGCCAAGGAAGTGAGCCCGGAGGCGCGCGAGCAGGAGCTGCGCGATTTCCTCGGCCAGTTCCGTTTCGTCGGCGACATGGTCCATCAGCCGATCGGCTCGCTGTCGGGCGGCGAGAAGGCGCGGCTGGTGCTGGCGACCATCGTCTGGCAGAAGCCCAACCTGCTGCTGCTCGACGAGCCGACCAACCACCTCGACCTCACCACGCGCGAAGCGCTGTCGATGGCGCTCAACGAGTTCGAGGGCACGGTGATGCTGGTCAGCCACG
>CBIHRS010000028.1:0-64561 GCA_966212505.1 uncultured bacterium | reverse complement strand
CCAGCGCCACCAGCGCATACACGCTGCCCAGCACCAGACCGTTGATGATCTGCTGGATGAAGATGTCCATGAGGCCGACGACTCCTAAAGTGAAATGCGGGAAATGACGTTCATTCGGGCACTGCGTCGCTCGGGAACTTCCAGAAGTCGCGCAGCAGGTAGTTCATTTGCAGGTTCAGTGCCCGGTTCTTCGGCGGGATGGGCTGCATGAACCAGCGGTCGTAGATCGCATGGGCCTCGTGCGAGAAGATCAGGCGGCGCATCTCGTCGTCGAGGATGCGCTTGAGCTCCGCGTCGTCGCGGCTGAACATGATGGCCAGCGGCTCCACCGTGAGGAACTTGCCCACCACCTTGAGCTTGGTGGGATCGGGCCGGTTGGCGATCAGGCCATAGAGCAGCACGTCGTCCATCGTGAAGCCGTCGGCCTCGCCCTTCTCGACCATCTCGACCGCTCGGTTGAAGTCGGACGCCTCGACGATCTTGATGCCCAGCAGGCCCTCGCGGTTCTTCTCCTGCGCGCGCTTCAGCGGCGTGGTGCCGGCGGTGGACACCAGCGTCCGGCCTTCGAAGTTGGCCAGTTCACGGATCTGGCTGTCGGCGCGCACCATGTAGCGTGCGCCGGTCACGTAGTGCGGGATCGTGAAGGCCACCTTCTTGCGCCGCTCGGCGTTGTTGGTGGTGGAGCCGCATTCCATGTCGGCCTTGCCTTCGGCGATCATCGTGAAGCGGTTGCTGGTGGTCAGCAGCACGAATTCGGGCGTCAGCGCCTTCAGGTCGAGCTGCTTGCGCACCGCTTCGGCGAGCTTCAGGCACAGGTCGAGTGCATAGCCCACCGGCTTGCCCTTGGGGTCGACCAGCGAGAAGGGTGACGAATCCTCGATGTAGCCCAGGCGGATGCGGCCGCTGGCCTTGATGCGGTCGAGCACCGGGCCTGCGCAGGCCGCATCCATGCCAGCCAGCCATGCCAGCAGCAACAGCAGCGCGCGCCAACGGAAAAGCGAGGCCTTCATGGTGTCTCCAAGGGTGGGGCTCGGGTCTGGTGCTCGAGTGGGCGCCATCGTAGGAGCGCGCGGCTACATTTGGAAATGACAAATCGCCGACACCCATTCCGTAAACTCATATCCGGGAAAGCGAGGGTTTGACGATGCGGCTGCGCCATATCGAAGTCTTCCAGGCGGTGATGGAAACCGGCAGCATGAGCGCGGCCGGGCGGCTGATCCATCTGACGCAATCGGCCGTGAGCCGTCTGATCGCCAGCGCCGAGATGCAGCTGGGCTATCCGCTGTTCCACCGCGTGGGCGGGCGGCTGGTGCCCACGGCCGAAGGGCTCGCGCTCTTCGAGGAGAGCTCGGCGCTGTTCGACCGGCTCGAGGCGCTGAAGCGCACCGCCATCCACCTCAAGAGCGGCGAGCAGGGGCGCTTGCGCGTCGCGGCGATTCCGGCCGTGTGCCACAAGCTGATCCCCGACGTGCTGGCGCGCTTCCGGCAGGCGCATCCGCAGGTCATCTGTGAAATCCACACGCTGCACAAGCGCCAGATCGCCGATGAGCTGCTGACCCGCGCGGCCGACATCGGGCTCGACTACTTCGGCATCAGCCACCCCGGCGTGCAGGCCAAGGTGCTGGGCTCGGGGCCCTTGTATGCACTGCTGCCGCCGGAGGAAGCCAAGGCCTTCACCGGCCGCAGCTTCAAGGCCTCGGCCCTGCGCGACCGCCTGAACAGCCTGCCGATGATCGCGCTGGTCGACGACGACCCGCTGGCCATCGCGTTCAACCGGCATGCCGAGCACCACGGCCTGCGGCCGGTCTCTCGGACGATGGTGCAGACCTCGCAGCTGGCCGAGGAGCTGGTGGCACGCGGCCTGGGGTGGACGGCGGTGGATTACCTGAGCGCCGCGCGCGCCCAGCCGGGTGTTGGCGTGGTGCAGCTGGAGCCGGTGATCGAGTGCGCGCTGAACGCCTTCTTCGCCAAAAGCCATTCGCCGACGCTGCTGGCACGCCGCTTCATGGAGACGGTGCGCAGCGTGCTGGCCGAGGGTCGGGCCGGAGTCACTCGCTGAACGGTGCCTGCGCGACCAGCCGCGTGAAGCCGAAGCGGTTCACGTAGAGCCCCATGCGGGTGTTCGGTGCCGTGTCGGCCTGGTGCTGCAGGCAGCGGCACAGCGCGGCCTTCATCTCCATGCGAGGGTGGCGTTGCAGCACCGCCTCCCGCAGCGGCGGGGCCAGCTCGCGGTAGCGCCGGCCCATCACGTCGAGCGACGCGCCGGCCTGGACGAGTTGCGCCTCCGGGCCCGCGTCGGCCGGCACCTGCAGGTTGATGTGGAAGCTGATCGCCTCCGCCACCCGGTCGGCCTGCATCGCGCTGGCGCCGGCCTGCAGCATCAGCTGCCGTGCCGCCCGCGCACCGCGCACGGCGAAGCACTGGTCGCGCGGCTCCGCATGCGCAGCCGCCAGGCCGAGGTCGTGCAGCAGGGCCGCGGCGAAGAAGAGGCTGCGATCGGGGTGCAGCCCGTCGCGCAGGCCGAGCAGGCTGCCCCAGGCATAGGTGCGCCATGCGTGCTGCGTCAGCCAGGGCTCCTGTGCCGATTCGGCTGCCTTCAGGGCCGCGCGCGCCAGCCCGTCGTCCGGCGGATCGATGTGCCGCAGCGCAGCAGGGTCGAGATCGGCCAGTGCCTGCACAGGTGCTGATTTCGCCCTCTGCAGCCTCGCGGCGATTCCTGCCAGCAGCAGCGACCAGCGCTCGCGCCGTGTCAACACGCCGCCACGGCGCTCCGACCATGCCAGGCTGCCCAGTGTCGTCATCCGGTTGCTCCTCTGATGCGTCATGTCGCGCAGTGTGGTGGCGATGGTGCTCAATGCACAGTGGCAAGATAGACGTTCAAAGGTTCATTTTTGACAACATGAAAGTCGCGGTTCTCGTGCTGCCCGACGTGCTCGACACCAGCCTCGGCATCACGCTCGACGTGATGTCGGCCGCCAACCGGCTGGCGGGCCAGCAGGGCCGGCCGCTGCCGTTCCGCCCGGTGCTCACGGGGTCGTCGCGCAGCCTGCGGTCATCGGCCGGACTGCGCGTCGACCTCGTGCCGATGCACTTGCTGCCGGCGGCCGACCTCGTGATCGTTCCCGGCGCCAATCGACCGCTTCCGCAGGAGATTGATAACTGGCTTGCGGCGAATGCTGTGCAGAAGGCGGTGGGCTGGCTGAAAGCGCAGGCAGGCGAGGGCGCGACGCTGGCCGCATCCTGTGCAGGCACCTTCGTGCTGGCCGAGACGGGCCTGCTCGATGGCGGCGTCGCCACCACGAGCTGGTGGCTTGCGCCGCATTTCCGCCGGCGCTATCCGCGCATCGAGCTCGACATGGACAAGATGGTGGTCGGCGATGGGCGGCTGCTCTGCGCGGGGGCCGCCTTCAGCCAGGCTGACCTGATGCTCGAACTGGTGGCGCGCCATGCCGGCCCGGCGCTGGCGCAGGAGTGCGCGCGCTACCTGATGCTCGACCGCCGCAGCAGCCAGATGCGCTATGCGATTCCGCATCACTTGGCGCAGCAGCATCCGGTGGTGTGCGAGGCCGAGCGCTGGATCCGCCGGCGGCTCGACCAGCCCTTCAAGCTCGGCGATCTCGCTTCAGCGCTGCACCTGACCCCGCGCACGCTGGCACGCCGCTTCGAGGCATCGCTCGGAATGTCGCCGCTGCGCTTCGTGCAGCGGCTGCGGGTGGAGCAGGCGAGGCATCTGCTGCAAACCACCAAGCTGCCGCTGCAGACGGTGGCCGAGCGTGTGGGCTATGCCGAAGCCGCCACCCTGCGCAAGCTGCTGGCGCGCAGCGGAGGCCATTGACGAAACGACATCAGGCGCCGGGGCACATGATCGCCGCGGTGGCGACCAGTTCGTCGAACAGCGCGATCACCGCGCGGTTGGACAGCGCATACGGATCGAGCGCCGCGCGCTCCGAGTACTTGAGCAGCAGCGCCGGATTGAGCCGCGCCATGTTGGCCTGGCCCATGGCCCAGCCGGCATAGCGGCGCTCGGCCACCTCTTCGTAGCCCAGCAGCGTGACGTCGGCATGCCGGCCGTCGACGACAACGCGGTTGTAGAGCTGGTTCACCGCGGCACGGCCGCCTTCGAGCACCTGGATGAAGAAGCCGTCGCTGAAGCACAGCACGCCGGTGATGCCGGCCTTGAGGTTGTTGGCGCGCGACTTCTTCATGATCGCGACCAGCTCTTCATGGTCCACCGCGGGCACCGCGCGGCTGCAGTAGGTCAGGCGCACCAGCATGATGAATCTCCTAGCCGTTCTTCTTGCTCAGCAGCGAGAGGAATTCGCGCCGCAGGTTTGCATCCTTGAGGAAGGCGCCGCGCATCACGCTGTTGGTCATCATCGATTCGTCGTCCTTCACGCCGCGCCAGTGCATGCAGAAGTGGTCGGCCTCCATCACGATCGCCAGGCCGTCGGGCTTCACCCGCTCCTGCAGCTCGTTGGCCAGCATGGTCACCGCCTCTTCCTGGATCTGCGGCCGGCTCATGATCCAGTCGCAGATGCGGGCGTATTTGCTCAGGCCGATCAGGTTGGAATGTTCGTTGGGCAGCACGCCGATCCACACCTTGCCGAGGATCGGACACAGGTGGTGCGAGCAGGCGCTGCGCACCTTCACCGGGCCCACGATCATCAGCTCGTTGAGTCGCTCGGCATTGGGGAATTCGGTGACCGAGGGCATCGGCACGTAGCGGCCGCGGAACACCTCGTCGATGAACATCTTGGCCACGCGGCGCGCGGTGTCGTTGGTGTTGTGGTCGCTCTCGGTGTCGATCACCAGCGTTTCCAGCACCTTCTTCATCTGCGCCTCGACCTCGGCCTTCAGCTCGGCGAGCTCGCCGTCCTTGATGTAGGCCGAGATGTTGTCGTTGGCGTGGTAGCGGCAGTCGGCGCCCACCAGGCGGTAGCGGATGCGCTGCGAGGCGGGCAGCGCGCGCAGTTCGTCTTCGTTGCGAAAGATCGGCATGGTGGTGGTGCTGCTGCTTGGGCCAGACATCGGACGCTCCTCAAGGTCTCCAGCGTGAATTGTCACCGCGGACCAAATCTCGTGCCTGGAGCCAGGGGATAGACTGCCCGCGTGAATGCCCCGCAGTCCCCGAAAGCGTCTACTTTTTCGCTACCGCTCGCCCGGCTGCTCGACCACACGGCCGATGCCGTGCAGGCCGTGCGCGCCGGCAAATCGCTCACCGATGTGCTGGCCCGCTGCCCGGCCGAGGCCCGCGCCGGCACGCAGGCGCTGAGCTTCCACGTGCTGCGCTGGCTGGGCGGCGCCCAGGTCGTGCGCGAGAAGCTCGCGCCCAAGGCGCCGCCGCCCAACGTGGATGCGCTGCTGACCACCGCGTTGGCGCTGCTGTGGCCGGTGCCCGATGCGGCCGAGGCGCCGGGCTACGCCGACCACACGCTGGTCGACCAGGCGGTGACCGCCGCACGCCAGCGCACTCCGGCGGCGGCCGGCTTCATCAATGCGGTGCTGCGGCGCTTCCTGCGCGAGCGCGATGCGCTGGTGGCCGCGGCCATCGTGCAGCCGCTGGCCGCCTACAACCATCCGCTGTGGTGGATCGAGCGCGTCAAGCAGGACTGGCCGCAGCAATGGCAGGCCGTGCTGAAGGCGGCCAACCGCCACCCGCCCATGACCTTGCGGGTCAATGCGCGCCGCGGCACCGCCGAGGCCTACGTGCAGCGCCTCAATGCCCAGGGCAAGGGGGCGCGGGCGCTGGGCGATTTCACCGTGCTGCTCGACCGGCCCTGGCCGGTGAACCAGCTGCCGGGCTTCGCCGAAGGCGAGGTCTCGGTGCAGGATGCCGCGGCCCAGCTCGCCGCGCCGCTGCTGCTGGGCGATGCATTGCCCGAACACGCCCGCCGGCTGCCCGAGCCCGAGCTGCGGGTGCCGTCGACGGTGGCGCTGGCGCAGGGCCTGGCCTCGCCGGAGCCGGTGGCGGTGGAGAAGACGCTGCGCCCGCGCCGGCTCGACCGCCTGCCCGCCGGGGCTCGCGTGCTCGATGCCTGCGCCGCCCCCGGCGGCAAGACGGCGCACCTGCTCGAAGCGGCCGACCTCGACCTGCTGGCGCTCGACAGCGACCCGCTGCGCCTGCAGCGCGTGCAGGAGACGCTGAACCGGCTGCAGCTCAGCGCCGAGCTGAAGGCGGCCGACGCGCGCGACACCGCGAGCTGGTGGGATGGCCGGCCGTTCGACGCCATCCTGCTCGATGCACCGTGCAGCGCCTCCGGCATCGTGCGCCGGCACCCGGATGTGCGCTGGCTGCGCCGCCCCGACGACGTGACCGCGCTGGCCCGCATCCAGGCCGAGATGCTGGACGCGCTGTGGCCGCTGCTCAAGCCTGGCGGCCGGCTGCTGTATGTCACGTGTTCGCTGTTCAAGGCCGAGGGCCAGGCACAGATCGACGCTTTTTTGCAACGCACCACCTCGGGCAAGCCCCGACATGACGCCAGGTCGCCAGGCCACCTGCTGCCGGTGCCCGACAATGCGGCCCAGGCCGTGGCGCCGGGCGAAGCCGCCCTGCACGACGGCTTCTACTACGCCCTGCTCCACAAACCAAAAGATTGACGTCGACTGTGCTGCGCATCGTGACGGCCTGCCTGCGACTCTGGCCCCGCGCGATGCGGCGCCAGGCCGCGGCATGGTGCGTGCTGGCGCTGCTGGGCGCGGCGCTGTTCGGCGCCAGCGCGGTGCAGGCGCAGGGCATCGAGCTCACGTCGCTCAAGGTGCAGCGGCAGGATGGCGGGCTCACGCTCGACTTCAGCGCCAACGTCGTGTTGCCCCGCGTGGTCGACGATGCGCTGCAGCGCGGCGTGCCGCTGTATTTCGCGGTCGATGCCACCGTGTTCCGGCATCGCTGGTACTGGCGCGACGAGCGGGTGTCGCACGTGGCCCGGAGCTGGCGCCTGTCGTACCAGCCGCTGAGCGACAGCTGGCGCGTCACGCTGGTGGGCGGCCTGGCGCAGACCTACGGCAGCCTGTCGGAAGCCCTGGTCGCGCTGTCGAGCCTGGGCCGCTGGAAAATCGCCGATGCGTCGCAGCTCGACGCCGACAGCCGCTACTACGTCGAGTTCAACTACCGGCTCGACACCTCGCAGCTGCCGCGGCCGATGCAGTTCGGCATCGGCGGGCAGCCGGAATGGTCGCTGGGGGTCGAGCGCACGTTGAAGCTCGATTGAGCGTCTGATGCCGCGCCAAGGCCAATGACCAAATCGTCCCGCTGGGCCCTGATCGTCGCGCTGGTGGCCATCACCGGCGTCGGCCTGGTGCTGGCCTTCGTGCTGTCGTTCGCCACGCACAGCCGCGGCTTCTACGAACGCAATTTCGTCTGGCTGTTCTGGGTCAACGTGGCGGTGGCCGGGCTGCTGGCAGCGGTGATCATCGGCGCAGCGGTGCGGCTGGCGGTGCGCATGCGGCGTGGCAAGTTCGGCAGCCGGCTGCTGTTCAAGCTTGCGGGCATCTTTGCGCTGGTGGGCGTGCTGCCGGGACTGCTGATCTACACCGTGTCGTACCAGTTCGTCACGCGCAGCATCGAGGCCTGGTTCGACGTGCAGGTCGAGGGGGCGCTCAATGCCGGGCTCTCGCTGGGCCGAGGCACGCTCGACTCGGTGGTCAACGAGGTGAGCACCAAGACGCGCCTGGCCGCCGAGCGGCTGGGCGACAGCCGCAACATTCCGCCGCTGGCGCTGGAGCGCGTGCGCGAGCAGCTGTCGGCCCGCGAGGTGGCGCTGATCGGCGCCAACGGCCAGGTGCTGATGTCGTCGGCCACCGGCGGCTCGGTGAGCTTCACGCCCGAGCGGCCGGCCGCGCTGCTGCTGCGGCAGGTGCGCAGCACCCGCGTCGTCAGCCAGCTCGAGGGGCTGGACGACGAGCCGGCCAATGCCAACGCCGGCCCGATCGCGCCCAATGCGCGGGTGCGGGCGGTGGCGCTGGTGCCCAGCACCGAGCTGCGGCTCGACAGCGAAGACCGCTTCCTGATGGTGGTGCAGCCGGTGCCGCCGCTGCTGGCCTCGAATGCGCTCGCGCTGCAGACGGCCTACCGCGAATACCAGCAGCGGGCGCTCGCGCGCGACGGCCTGCGCCGCATGTACGTCGGCACGCTCACGCTGGTGCTGATCCTCGCGGTGTTTGGCGCAGTGCTGCTCGCGGCCATGCTCGGCCACCAGCTCGCGCGGCCGCTGCTGCTGCTGGCCGAGGGCATGCGCCAGGTGGCGGGCGGCGACCTGCGCGCCAAGCCCGTCTATGCCTCGCGCGACGAACTGGGCGGCCTCACCCGCTCGTTCGCAGCGATGACCGAGCAGCTGGCCGAGGCGCGCGAGCAGGTGCAGCGCGGCGTGGCGCAGCTCGAGGGCGCCCGCACCAACCTGCAGACCATCCTCGACAACCTGACCGCCGGCGTGATCGTGTTCGACGGCGCACGCCGCATCGAGACGGTGAACCCCGGCGCCACGCGCATCCTGAAGCTGCCGCTGTTCGCCTACCGTGGCCGCCCGCTCGATGACGTGCCCGGCCTGGCCGATTTCGCGCAGGCGGTGTGGCAGCGCTTCGAGCTGCACAGCACCAGCCCCGAGGCCGGCGAGCGCGACCACTGGCAGGATTCGTTCGAGCTGCAGACGGGCGGCGGCAGCAGCGGCCGCGAGCAGGACACGCTGACCCTGCTGGTGCGCGGCGCCGTGCTGCCGCACGACGCCAAGCTGATGGTCTTCGACGACATCACCGAGGTGGTGTCGTCGCAGCGCTCGGCGGCCTGGAGCGAGGTGGCGCGCCGGCTGGCGCACGAGATCAAGAACCCCCTCACGCCGATCCAGCTCTCGGCCGAGCGGCTGCAGCACAAGCTCGAGGCCAAGCTCGAGGGCAACGACCAGGCGATGCTGCAGCGCTCGGTGGGCACCATCGTGACCCAGGTGCAGGCGATGAAGCAGCTGGTCAACGAGTTCCGCGACTACGCCCGCCTGCCGGCGGTGCGCCTGCGTCCGCTCGACCTCAATGCGCTGGTCGTCGAGGTGCTGGCGCTCTATGGCCATGCGCAGGAGAAGGGCCAGCTGGTGGCCGACCTGCCCGAAGGGCTGCCCGGCATCGTGGGCGACCCGACCCAGCTGCGCCAGGTGATCCACAACCTCGTGCAGAACGCGCTCGACGCGGTGGCCGACCGGCCCGACGGCCGCGTGCGCATCAGCACCGAGGCGGCGCGCAACGAGCAGGGCCAGCTGCGCGCGGTGCGCCTCAAGGTCTCCGACAATGGGCCCGGCTTTGCCGACAAGGTGCTCAAGCGCGCCTTCGAGCCCTACGTCACCACCAAGACCAAGGGCACCGGCCTGGGCCTGGCTGTGGTGAAGAAGATCGCCGACGAACACGGCGCCCGCGTGCGCGTTGTCAACCTCACGGAGGGCGGCAGCGCTGAAGCACGGGTGGCGGGCGCACAAGTTTCGCTATCATTTTCGAATCTCGCTCCCGCACAGGCGCCGCTGGCGGCAAACATCCCTACGCAGGCGCACTGAGCGCACTCAATGGCCACCATTCTTGTAGTAGACGACGAACTCGGCATCCGCGCCCTGCTGTCGGAAATCCTCACCGACGAGGGTCACACCGTCGAACTCGCGGAAAACGCCGCGCAGGCCCGCGCCTGCCGCGAGCGGCTGCGCCTCGACCTGGTGCTGCTCGACATCTGGATGCCCGACGTCGATGGCATCACGCTGCTGAAGGAGTGGGGCGCCGGCGGCCAGCTGACCATGCCGGTCATCATGATGAGCGGCCACGGCACGATCGACACCGCGGTGGAAGCCACCAAGTACGGCGCGATGGCCTTCCTCGAGAAGCCGATCACGCTGCAGAAGCTGCTGCGCGCGGTGGAGCAGGGCCTGAACAAGCCGTCGCCCGCGCCGGCCCGGCCCGCCGCGTCGCCCAGCTTTCGGGCAGACGGATTCCAGCCCCTCGGGCTCGAGCCCAACCTGAGCGCGGTCAACCACGCGCCGGTGCAGCTGATGATGGGGCCGCAATCGGAGCAGGTCTTCGAACTCGACCGCCCGCTGCGCGAAGCGCGCGATGCCTTCGAGAAGAGCTACTTCGAATTCCACCTGGCCAAGGAAAACGGCAGCATGACCCGCGTGGCCGAAAAGACCGGCCTGGAGCGCACCCACCTGTACCGCAAGCTCAAGCAGCTGGGCGTCGATCTCTCGCGCAACAAGCGCAACGGCGGCCTCTGATTGGAGCCGCGAAAAAGCGTGCTATAGTCTCGGGTTCTTGGCCAAGTAGCTCAGTTGGTAGAGCAGCGGATTGAAAATCCGCGTGTCGGTGGTTCGATTCCGCCCTTGGCCACCAGCTTCAACGCCCTCTGGGTCTCCAGAGGGCGTTTTCGTTTGAGAATTCCTTTTGCGGTGCGGACTTATAGCGCACCCTGCGCGTGGTGGCTGCTTACGCCCAACGCAGCGCCCCCTTGCGGTTCGTCCCAAATCTGCTCTCTGCTCTCCACCGCGGAGTGCGAAATTCTCTTGGCCAACACGCGCAAAGCTCTTTGAGTGAGAGGCTCTTAGAGGTTCTCGAGATAGATCCGGTTTCCGCTCACGACTGCTTAACCGATCTGCGGGCGGAGTAGTTGCTGGGAAGGTGCGCGGCTGTGCACCTGAAGAGACTTTGGACTCCGTTCCGCTTCTGAAGAGACGAGATGCTCAGGTGGAGCACATGACTCCACAAAAGCGAGACGTAAGCAGCGGAGACAACACGGCTTCCCTACATTGTTCAATAGCTACTTCCCTTTGAATCCGGTACCATCGAACTATCTAATGGTTGAAAGTACTTGACTTCGTGATAGCTGAGTCAATGACCATTGGAAGAGAGCTTCACGGAGGCTCATATCTTTGGTACAGCTTGGCGATTGCCGAGTGGTAAGTGAGCGCTATGTAGCGCACCGGGGGTCAATGTGAGTGTGGTGGGCGGGAGCTTTAAGCATTGGTCAACTGCCGCTCTTGCTACAAGACTGACGGGCGTTTCCTCCACGAACTTTCTTGCAAGCTCCTATGGCCTCCGTTGAAGGACGCGTGGAGCCTCTCGGCGGTCGACATGCGATCGAGGTGGCAGCGCTCGCAGTCGAATGGGAAGTGCCGGCTAGCCTAGAGCAGCTGGCCGCTGCGCAAGACGTGTACCAGTCGTCCCCAGAAATTCAAGATTTCCTTCCGGAACGAAAAACTGTAGAAGGCTTCGTAGTTGAAGCTAACGAGCACGGCATGCTGCTCAGGCGGACTCCTGGCGGCGAAGATTTTATGCAACCTCGAGAGAATGGCCCTTTTGCGTGGTCAGTTTCGTTGAGGCCGGAGTTTGTTAGCTGTAGCTGCGCGGTTTATGACAGGTGGGCGAACGTCCAACCTGCGGTCCAACGACTAATGGAGCCCTTTGTCGACAAGCTGTTGCACTCGGGTGCAGTAATTAAAGCGTTTGGGCTTCAATATATCGACGTCTTTAAAGTAGAAGGTGAAATCGACCGGGAGGTGGTCGAATATATCTTCCGTCCGATGAATGAATGGATTCCTTCGGCAGTGCTGAGGCACCCTTCGCTATGGCATGTTCACCAAGGGTGGTTTGCTGGGACGCCAGAAGGACGTCGTCTGCTTAATACTCTCAATATTGAAGCTGTGGAGAGTGAGGGCTCGTTCTCAATTAGGATCGGTGGGCAGCATCGTTTGCTCGCAAAGTCTTTCGATGGCAAGTCTGGCATGCCGCTCGACTTGGGCTTGCTCAAAGAGGCGCAGCATTACTTACATCGACAAAATACAACTATCCTAACTCAGCTATTAAGCAATAGCGTTTTGGATCGTATAGGGCTTACCTCCATAGGGAGACCGTCATGACGCAGAGTGCTACGTTTACAGGCCCATCGTACATTTCGTCAGCCTTGATGAGCAATGTAAACCAGCGTTGGGGGCAGGACTATTTACGGGATCGGAGATTTTCGCCGATCCTCCCTCGTTTCATTGAGCACGTTTCGCATGAGCGCTCAATCGTCGCGCCTCCTGTTCCTGCTCGAGATTTTGATGTCGACCTTCTCTCAGGCTATCAGCAATTTTTCGAATCAATGGCGGGTTATGCAGCTCTGCCGCAAGATTGGAATGGCGAAGGATCAAGTCCTGCTAGTAGAGCGAGCTGCGAAGCGGCTACTGCGGCATTAGTTAATTTTGCTTATGCGGGCATTACGCCGCCTTCACCAATGCTCTTTAAAAGCGGTGTGGTCGGGGCATTTTGGCGTGACGGTCAAAAGTATATAAGTATCGATTTTGACGAGGACGGGGAATATCCGTGGTGTGCCACTGACGGGGAGCAATATTGGTCCGGTATGTGGCTTGCTGGCTCATCTATTCCGCGTGAACTGCTTGAGTTTCTGCCTAAGGTCTGATTCGGGATGTGCAAGCGCATTTCGGCGCTGCCTGCCCAAGGGAAGGTCGACGCGATATTAGAGCTGGATCCGGGCGGCGAGTGCGAGGGGCACAGCGTTTCAGACTCGTCTCCTGGTCCTGTCACGGGCGACGAATTGCTGGCGCGGAAGGTAGATATTCCCACGCATGTCCGGGGAGATCCTCCTACGGCAATCGAAGAAACGCTATTCGAGGATGCGACAACCATCGGCGCTTCTGTTCAACGTTTGCTTCGGGGATGGTCAGACCAAAGCGTTCAGTTGCATCACCGCAATGAAGAAGCAGCTCGGCGCCGCAGGGATGGTACAGATGGCAGGCCCGCGGCACCCGGTCGCCGCTATCTCGGAGTCCTGCAAATTGCGGCCTCGGAGGTCCGCTCTGTACAGATTGCGGCGGTGCCAATTGCTCGCCGAGCAAGGGTTTATGACACAGCCGCGCCCGGGGACGAAGGTCACGCCGATATCGTTCTAAATGTCGCTGGCTTGAATAAAAGTCAGCGTAAGCAGTTGCGGGTGATGTTGTTGACAGAGGCGTGCCGAAGAGGCCTCTTTGCATCTCCCTACGCCGACCCCGAAGATTTGCTGACCATTGGTGTGCCTCTGACACATTAGTGCGTACATAGGGCTCAGGAAGGATCAGCGGTTCAAGTGGCTGGTTGGGCTTTTTTGCTTTGCGGCGGCAGAGCGCGCATGCCGGTTGCCCTGCCGATGGCGTGTTCGTTGCGCCAACATCCCCATGACCGCCGCTCGCCCGCGCCCTCAGCGTGAGGGCCTGATCCATCGCCAGCCACCGCCGGACACCGCGTTGCTGATCATCGACATGATCAGTCATTGGAACTTCCCCGATGCGGCCGCGTTGCTGCGACAGGCATCGAAGATCGCTGCTCCCATCGCGCAGTTGCGCCGCCGCTTGGCGCGGGCAGGAGTGCCGGTGGTCTACGTCAACGACAACTGCGGGCATTGGCGCTCTGACTTCCGCCACGTGGTGCAGCTCTCGCTGGAGGGGCCGGGCGCCCGCGTGACCGAGCAGATCGCGCCCGAAAAGGACGACTACTTCATCCTCAAGCCCAAGCATTCGGCGTTCTTCGCGACGCCGCTCGAGTTGCTGCTCGACCACCTGGGGACCCGGCGGCTGGTGCTCGTGGGCATGACCTCGGACCAGTGCATCGCCCACACCGCGGCCGACGCGCGGGTGCGCGACTTCGAGGTCGTGGTGCCGCGCGACTGCGTGACCACCCTCACGGCCGCGCGTCAGCGCCGGGCACTCGCGCATCTGGCCGAGGCGCTGGAAGTGGCGACGCCGTTGTCCACCGGTACGCGGGCGCGTGCCGGGCCGCGGTAGGGCTCGGCGGCCCAGACACGAGCTGCTCACGTGTCGACCTGAAAGTCACGTAACCCGCCACCCTCGTCGCTGCCGCTTTCGGCAGGGCGCTGTCAGGATGCGCGGCTGCGCAGTCTGCGCATCCAACACAAGGGGGAAAACCGGCAGGCGGGTACGCGACTCATCGGCGTGGCGGGCAACGATTTCCTGCCGGCCGTGTAGCGGTGCGCGGCGTCACTGCCTGACGCCGAAGCGGCTCGACAGCGTGTCGCCCAGGCCGTCGGCACCGCGGTGGCCGTGCCCGAGGTAGAGCTTGTTGCCGTCGATCACGTAGCCGATCTGCGTGGTCGTGTTGGGCAGCGGCAGCGTTCCGCCGAGGCTGCCCTTGGCGATGCTGAAGCCGTAGTAGGTGAACTCCACCACCTGGGCCGTGACCACCGCGCCGGTCGGGCCGGTGTAGGACTTGGTGGTGCCGAGGGCGCGGATCTGGCCGGTCACCGTGATGTCGGTGCTGAGCCGGGTGGCGTCGCAGCGGCCGCCGCTGCTGTCGCCGGCGGGGCTGGCGTAGCTGAGCGAATGCAGCGTCACGTTGGCCTTGTCGCTGCCCACCAGGTCGGTCACGGCCACGCTGCCCTGGTTGGACCAGCTGGCGTTCAGTCCGGTGGTGTCGGCGGAGCCGTCGCAGGCGATCGCGTAGGTGCCCTGAAGATCCTTGAAGGCGTTGTTGTCGGTACCGGCACTGGCCGTGGCCGTGCCGGCGCTGCTGCTGCCGCCTCCGCCGCAGGCGGCGAGGGTGGCGGCGATCATGGCGGCCAGGGTGATGCCGAAGAAATGCTTCAGGTGGGGATCGGTCTTCATGGGCGATGCGAGGGCGGGCATGTCCGTTGGACAGTGCGCTGTCGCCGGATCTGCTCTGACGGCTCCCTTGGTGGCAGATTGTTCGTCGCAGGGTCGCCGCACCGCAAACGGGAAGTTTTTCTATGGGCTGATCGAATCCGTCGATGAACGGGCGCTGGGCCTGGACGCCGCACGTAGTCTTCCTCCGACACGAACATTGCTTCTCCGCTGGCGGTGGCGGCGCGGCAGACGCGTAGCATCGATGCCGATGTCTGCCGCCACCAACTCCACCCTCTGGATGCGCCGGTTTGCCCGGGTGGTGGCGCGCACCTACCTGCTCAAGCGGCCCGAGGCGGTGGAGCTGGCGGCTGCCGCTTTCACGCTGTTTGGCGCGGCCGCTTCGCCCGAGCGGTCGGCAGTGGAATTGCTGGAGCCGGCCGAGCCTCAGGCCATCGAGGCGGCCGTGCCGAGTGAACGTGCGGCGCAGGGCCCGCTGTAGCCCGCCTACGAAAACTCGTATCCCCTCGGACGCGCGCTTCGCAACATTCGCAATGTGGCACGTGTCGTGGCTGCCGACACTGGTCGGCCGTTTCACGCAAGAGGCAGACGATGGGGATTCACACGATAGGTGCGGACCATGTGCCGCGCGATCTCGACCAGGCGATGCGCGCGGCCGAAGAGGCCAGGCAGCAGGCCGAAGCCGCAAGGCGCCGCGCCGAGGCGGCCCGCAAGGCGTTGGCGCAGGCGAAGGCCAAGTCGGACAAGACGCATGTGAAGGCGGATGAGGCAAAGACCGACCAGCTGACGCAGGCGTTGCAGGCCAAGCAGCAGACCTTGCTGAAGGCGGAGGCGAAGTCGCTCGCAGCGCAGAGCCGGCGCGACTACAAGGAGTCGCAGTGGGAGGACAGCGAGCGCGGGCGGAGCGCCGATGCGCCGTCCGACGTCACCCTGGAGCGCAAGGCGTATCTGGCCGAAGCCGAGAAGCTCGAGGACTTCTATGACAAGGAGCCGCCTTCCGAGCCCTTGCCGTTGATCGGCCTGCCGCCGCCGCGCTCGCTGCTGCTCAACCCGCACACCGAAACCGACGACCGCCAGCGCTTCCTCGACACCTCCTCGGGCGATGGCTATTCCAAGCGGCTGGAGGAAGATCCGCAGAGCGTGCTTTCGATCTTTGCGTCGCCCGAGTGGCGCGACGCTGGGAGCCGGCAGTCCATCCTCAAGATCGCCAGCAGCGACATCTCGTCGCGCGACCTGGAGTCCTTGCTCGAGTCGTCGAAGTTGCACGATCTCGACTCGCGCGGCCACACCCTGCTCGACGACGTGGCCACGCTCTACACCCGCAAGCCCAACGACAGCTTTGCGGGCGACCCAGAGACGGAGTCTGAGCTGCGCCGCGATGTGTTGGACGAGGTGCTCGATCCGTCGCGGGTCGACCAGGGCGGGGCCGGCACCTGCAGCGTCACCGCGGCGCAGTACGCGCTGGTGAAGGACAACCCCGCCGAGTATGTGCGGCTGATGGCCGACCTCACCGGCGAAAGCGGCCATGCCGAGATGGCCGGTGGCGGCAAGCTCGGCTTGCAGCACGAGTCGTTCAAGAACGGCCATGTCGAGACCTTCGGCAGCGGCGTCTCGGCCACCTTGTTCCAGGGCGCGGCGATGGAAGAGTCCAACGGCGACTGGCTCGACTACGACGCCGCGAAGGACGAGAACAAGCTCTTCGGCGTCAAGACCAACTGGCAGGTCGGCTCCGACCTCGACGGCTTCTATGCGCATCTGTTCGGCACCGCGCAATACGGGGAGTTCGGTGGCGAGAGCCTGCTCAGCTCCACCGTCGGTGCCGCCGTGCAGGCCAAGGATGCCTACGACTTCCTCAAGGGCTACCAGGGCGACAAGCCGGTGTTCGTCGCGCTGACGCCGCTCGGCTCCACGCACTGGAGCTCGGTGCAGCTGGGGCTGCAGGGCAAGCTGCACCAGCTCACCTTCGACCACATCGACAAGAAGACCGGCGACGTGGTGCTGCGCAACCCCTGGGGCAGCTCGAGCGCCGCCTGGGGCGACGACAACTACGGACATCCGATCGACAGGGGCGCGGGCGACATGGTGCGCCTGTCGCGCTCGGAATTCCTCGACCAGATGATCTCGGTGGCCTACCCGTCCGACATGCCCAAGCCCAAGCTGGCGTAGCCGGCCCGATAATCGCGCCCGTCTTTCATGGGAGGGGCGCGGGCGATCGGCCGCGCCGGTCGGGATGAGCAAACTCTTGATCCTCAGCGTGAGCGCCGGCAACGGCCACGTGCGGGCGGCGCAGGCGCTGCAGGCCACTGCGCAGCAGCTGCCGGGCGTGAGCTCGGCGACGCACATCGATGCGATGGAGCATGTGGCCAGCGGCTTCCGCAAGCTCTACACCGAGTGGTACATCCAACTGGTGAACCGGGCACCCGGCGTGTGGGCCTACCTGCACGAGAAGAGCGATGCCACGCCGCACGACGCCAAGCGCCAGCAGCTGCGCCGCGCGATCGAGCGGCTGAGCAGCACCGCGCTGCTGAAGGTGCTGCGCGCCGAGCGGCCCGATGCCATCGTCTGCACGCACTTCCTGCCGGCCGAGCTGCTGATGCGCGAGCGCGACCGCGAGCGCATCGAATGCCCGGTGTGGCTGCAGGTCACCGACTACGACCTGCACAACATGTGGCTGGTGCCGGGCATGGCCGGCTACTTCGCCGCCACCGACGAAGTGGCCTACCGCATGCAGGCCCGCGGCCTGCCGGCCGACCGGCTGCATGTCACCGGCATTCCGGTGATGCCGGCCTTCGCCGCGCACGATTCGCCCGAGCTGCACCGCGTGCGCTGCCGCGAGACGCTGGGCCTGGCCATCGACAAGCCGGTGGTGCTGATGGCCTCGGGCGGCGCCGGCGTGGGCGACCTGCCGACGATGGTGGCCGACGTGCTGTCGCTGACGGGCGACTTCCAGGTGATCGCGGTGGCCGGCCGCAACGAGGCGGCGCATGCGGCGCTGGTCGCGCTGGCGCAGCAGCATCCCGGGCGGCTGCATGCGGTGGGCTTCACCAACCAGATGCAGGTGCTGATGGCGGCGGCCGATCTCGTGGTCACCAAGCCCGGTGGGCTCACGGTGTCCGAATGCCTGGCGCTGGGCCGGCCGATGCTGCTGATCTCGCCCATCCCCGGGCAGGAGGAGCACAACGCCGGCTACCTGATGGAGCAGGGCGCGGCCTGGCTGGCCTACGACAGCATCGGCCTGCGCTACAAGCTGATGCTGCTGATGAACCAGCCCGACCGCCTGGCCGCGATGGCCGTGCAGAGCCGCCGCCTCGGCCGCCCCGATGCCGCGCGCCGCGTGCTGGACCGGGTGCTGGGGACTGAATGAGCGCGCTGATCAGGCGCCGCGATGCGCCGGCCACCGCCCGGCCTTTGCACTGGGCCGAGCCGCTGCCGCAGCACGGCATCGAGAACCTGCACCGCGTCACGCCGCGCGTGCTGCGCAGCGCGCAGCCCAAGGCCGAGTCGCTGCCGGCGCTGCGCGCGCTCGGCGTGCAGACGATGGTGAGCTTCCGCGCCTTCAACAAGGACGAGGACGACTTCAGCGACAGCGGCATCCGCCTGGTGCGCGTGCCGATCAACACCTGGCACATCCGCGACCGGCACATCGTGCGGGCACTGGCGGCCATCGCCGCGGCCGAGAAGCAGGGCATCGTGCTGATCCACTGCCTGCACGGCGCCGACCGCACCGGCGTGATCAGCGCGCTCTACCGCATGGTGGTGCAGGGCTGGGACAAGGAAGCCGCGCGGCTGGAGATGCTGCGCGGTGGCTTCGGCTACCACACGATGTGGCGCAACATCCCGTCGTACCTCGACGGCGTGGATCCGCGCCAGATCGCTTCAGCCCTGCGCTCAGGCCACGGCCGCGCGGCCTGAAGCCTCGGTGCGGCTGCGCCGCAGCCCGATGAACTGCAGCTCGGCCAGTGCGGCCACCAGCACCGCCTGCGCGATCACGTAGGCCTGGCCGAGCGGGCTCGGGTGCAGCGTGAACAGCAGCTCGATGCTGCCCAGCGTCCACGCCACGTTGCCGACGATCGCGAACCACACAGCCGGCGCCCACACCGTGCGCCGTGTGCCGAGCCAGCCGACGAAGGCCGCGTAGACCACCGACACCAGCCCGGCGCTGAGCAGCACCGCCTGCGGCAGGCCGAGCAGCGCACCGGCCGGTGCGGCACCGAGCGCCAGCACCGCGCCGCTGGCACCGCTGGCCAGCGCATCGGCGAGCAGGGCCTTGCGCAGCAGGGAAGACATCGCAGAGATCATGATGGGCTCCTTTCGTTGAACGTGGCGCCATGGTCCGCCCGCGCCTGCTGCGCGTCGATGACCTCGGAGGTCATGGAATGCCGGCCGCGCACATGACTTAGGTCCTGCCGCGCCGGCCGCCTGCGCAGGCATATTGCGGCGCAGGTCACGCCAGGGAGCATGCAGATGAAGAAGTTCGGCTCGGTCAACGACGGCCTGCAGGCGATGAAGCAGCTGGTCGATTCGCAGCGCCGCAAGGTCGGTGCGCTGCTCACCTTCCAGAACCAGGCGAAGAAGATGGTCGATGCCTGCTTCCTGTTCGAGTCGGTCGAGAACCTCGACTCGCAGCTGATCAACCGCTATCCCGATCCGCTGAAGATCAGCGGCGAGAGCCGGGCCGACATGCCGCACCTGCTGGGCGCGCGGCAGGCGGCCATCGGCAGCGTGCTGGCGGTGATGGAGCCCGACGACCTCGGCCTGGAGCAGCCCGGCCATGCGGAGGAATTCCTGATCCGGAATTTCGGCGCGGCCTGCAGCCAGGTCGACGACATCGCCTACGTCACCATCTACCTGTCGCACAGCCCCTGCACCACGCACGATGCTGCGCCGAGCAACAGCCTGCCCGGCCAGCCGCGCAGCTGCACCGCGAAGTTCCAGCTGCTCGCGGCCACCTATCCGCAATACCACTTCAGCGTTTGCTACTGGCGCGAATTCGGCTACCTGGAAGGCAAGGGCTCGCCGGAGACGCTGCTCAAGGCGCTGTCGGGCAACCGCGGCAACCTGGCCTTCGCCAAGCTCTGACGCAGCCGCTCGTCGACGGCCGGCCATTCGGTATCGAGGATCGAGAAATACACCATGTCGCGGGCCCGGCCCGTGCTGGTGATCAGGTGCCGGCGGAAGATGCCTTCCTCCACCGCGCCCAGCCGCAGGATCGCGCGGCGTGACTGTTCGTTGAGCGTCTCGGTCTTGAAGACCACCTTCTGCAGGCGCAGCGTGTCGAACGCGTGCTTCAGCAGCAGCCACTTGGCCTCGGTGTTGGCGCCGGTGCGCTGGGCCGAGGGCGCGAGCCAGGTGGCGCCGATCTCGAGCCGGCGGTGCGGCAGCGCGATGTCCATGTAGCGCGTGCTGCCGACGATGCGGCCATCGGCCCGCAGCACGATCGCGAAAGGCAGGGCCAGGCCCTGCTGCTGGTCGGCCAGCGCG
The DNA here is from genome assembly GCA_966212505.1 of uncultured bacterium. Taxonomy (GTDB): domain Bacteria; phylum Pseudomonadota; class Gammaproteobacteria; order Burkholderiales; family Burkholderiaceae_C; genus CAMLIZ01. The sequence goes on along the minus strand of CBIHRS010000028.1, from coordinate 44,474 downwards.
CGCTCCACGTAGCGGCGCATGTCGTCTTCGGTCTCGATCGGCGCCGGCTGCCAGCGCCAGAGCTCGGGCGCGGTGCCGGCCTCGGCCAGCGCCGGCACGTGCGCGAGGGTCAGCGGCTGCAGTTCGACCACCTGCCCCGCGAGCGTGACCGGCGCGAGTGCATCGATGCCCATGGCCTCACTCCCCATGGGCATGCGAGGCCACCACCTTGCCGTCGGGCCCGAACACGAAGAACTCGGCGCACAGCTTGCCGCCCAAGCCGCGGTAGTGGATCACCAGGCTCTGTACGCCCTTGAGCAGCGCAATCGGCTCGAAGTGCAGGTCGGGCCGCGCAGCGAGGCCTTTGGTCCAGTAGGCGCGGGCGGCGGCCAGGCCGCGCAGCCGGCCTTCGCCGGCGGGGTTCACCCTGGCCAGCACCGGCGACGAGAACTCGAACTGCGCGTCGTAGTGCGACAGGATGCGCTCGATGTCGTGGCTGTTCCAGGCGGCCAGCCAGTCGGAAGCGAAGGTCTCGTAGAACGCGTCGTCGAACATCGGCATCCCCCGCGTGGTCTGTGTTGCGTCCGATTGTGTGAGCGGCGGCCATCGCTGGCAACGGCGGGGCCAATCGGCGCACAATCGGCCGAACTCAACAGCCCGACTGACGGAGGCGCGTATGGCGGAACACAGGATCCTCGTTGCGCAGGGCGGCGGCCCCACCGCGGTGATCAACCAGTCGTTGGTCGGCGTGGTGCTCGAGGCGAGGCGGTTCCGCGACGTGGTGTCGGTGTATGGCGCGCGGCATGGCGTGCGCGGCATCGTCAACGAGGATTTCGTCGACCTCGCGCAGGAGACCACGCACAACCTCGAGCTGGTGGCCAACACGCCGGCCTCGGCGCTGGGCTCCACGCGCGACAAGCCCGATGCGGCCTACTGCCACGAGATCTTCAAGGTGCTGCAGGCGCACCGCATCACGCACTTCTTCTACATCGGCGGCAACGACTCGTCGGACACCGTGCGCATCGTGGCCGAAGAGGCGCGCAAGGCGGGCTACCCGCTGCGCTGCATCCACATCCCCAAGACCATCGACAACGACCTCGTCGGCAACGACCACACGCCCGGTTTCCCGTCGGCCGCGCGCTTCGTGGCCCAGGCTTTTGCCGGCGCCAACCTCGACAACGCGGCGCTGCCCGGCGTGTACGTGGGCGTGGTGATGGGACGGCATGCGGGCTTCCTCACCGCGGCCTCGTCATTGGGCAAGAAGTTTCCCGACGACGGCCCGCACCTGATCTACCTGCCCGAGCGCACCTTCGTGATCGACAAGTTCCTGGCCGACGTGAAGGCCATGCACGAGCGCCATGGCCGCTGCGTGATCGCGGTGTCCGAAGGCATCCACGACGAATCGGGCACGCCCATCCTGGCGAAGCTGGCCAAGGACCTGGAGCAGGATGCGCACGGCAACGTGCAGCTTTCGGGCAGCGGCGCGCTGGCCGACCTGCTGTGCGAGGAGATCAAGGAGCGCCTGGGGATCAAGCGCGTGCGCGGCGACACCTTCGGCTACCTGCAGCGCTCGTTCGTCGGCTGCGTGTCCGACGTCGACCAGCGCGAGGCGCGCGAAGTGGGAGAAAAGGCGGTGCAGTACGCCATGGCCGGCCACCGCGACGGCTCGGTGGCGATCAAGCGCACCGGCTTCTACTCGGTGGACTACGAGCTGCTGCCGCTGGAGGCAGTGGCCGCCAAGGCCCGCACGATGGAAGACGACTTCATCGACGAGAGCGGCACTGACGTGACCAATCTGTTCCGCCTCTACCTGAGGCCGCTGCTGGGTTCGGGCATGCCCGATGCATTCAGACTGCGCCCGAACCCGGTGGCCAAGGTCCTGAAGAAGGACTGATGACGGCACCCGGCCGCGGTGTACCGCGGCCACCCTCCGGGAGGGTCTGAACCCGGCTTGGGGCGGCCCGGCGCCGGGTTCAGGGCCGATGCTTCGGCTACTGCTGCTGCCCCGGCTGCGGCGCCGGCGGCACCGCATGGCGCTGGGCCTCGGCGGCCGCCTTCGCGCGCATCGTGTACTGCTGGTAGGCCGGGATCGAGATCGCGGCCAGGATGCCGATCATCCCGACGAACACCGGGATGCCGAAGGCCAGGATCTTCACGCCGGTGGTGTTGGGCGGCGGCGGGGCGCCGTAGTCGTTCTCGCCTTCGGTGCCGCCCTTGAACACCCAGATCAGCGCCGCCAGCGGGATCAGCACCGCCAGGCTGGCCCAGCCCGACCAGCCCATGTCGTGCGTGCGCTGGATCAGCGTGAGCCAGGTGAAGACGATGTAGGGGATCAGCAGCAGGATCGCGGCGCCCCCGATCAGCATCGGCTGACCCGAGAGGGCCGCCACGATGCCGATCACCATCAGGGCGGCCAGGTACACCAGGTAGCCGCCGGTGGTGTAGGCCAGGTAGCGCAGCCGGCCGATGCGGCCGCTGGCCGACCAGAACTTCGGCTCCTGGTACTGCTGCGTGTCGCGCACGTCGCCGACCATCGCCCCGGGCGGGGCATAGGGATTCACGCTGCTCATCGAGTCATCCTCCAGAGTCGCCTGCTTGTGATGTGTGGCCGGCCAGGCGTGCGCCGGCGTGCGGATGCTACGGTGTTATGGTCGGCGGCGGATGTGGAGCTTGCACGGAGAAGGAGGATCCGTTGGAGTGGACGACGATGGCCCGCGGGCTGGCCGGCCTGGCCGATCTCCCGGGCTGGCTGCTGGCCGTGGGCGGTGTGCTGGTGCTGTTGTGGTCGGGCTCGGCTGCGGTCAGCAGCGTGCTGCCCCAGCGCTGGAAATGCTGCGGCGCGGTGGCGTTCTGGGCCCTGCTCGCCGCGCTGCTGATGCATGCCGGCCGCTATGTCCTTGAAGCCTGGGCCGTGCCGCGCGAGGTGTGGCTGGTGGGCGCCGGCACCGGCTGGCTGGTGGTGCTGCTCGCGGCGCGCGACCGGCCCCGGCTCGTGGTCTTCGGCCTGTTGTGGCTGCTGTCGCTCGGCGTGGCCATCGCCTGGCTGGCCGGCCGCTTCGGCTTCGCGCGCGAGGTCGAGGTCGGGCTGCTGCTGGCCGGCCTGCTGGTGTTCGTGCCGACCGGGTGGGTGCTGTTCCGCACGCCGCTGCCCCCGACCATGCCCACACCCACACCTCCGCTGGCCCCTGCCGCGCCGCCCCCGCAGCCCACGCTGGTCGAGCAGCTCGACAGCGACGAGGCGCAGGAAGGCGCCGACAAGTACACCCGCGAATGAAGCCGATGCCGCGCCTGCCGGAGGCGGTCGAACGTGAGCTGTTCGACCCGCGGCGCTTTCCGGTGCTGGGCGAACCCGGCCGGCAGATGCTGCGCTGGCTGCGTGGCCATCCGCAGGCGCCGCACTACCGCGACTTCAGCGGCCATCGGCTCGATGCCTGGCAGCTGCAGCGGGCGCGCTGGCGCCACTGGCGCGTGGGCCGTGCCACGATCGCCACCAGCCTGAACCACGAGCCGCCGCGCTGGCTGCAGCGCTTTGCGCAGCAGGCCTGGCGCGAGGTGCCGGCGCGCGGCCGCAGCGGCGCATTGCCGCCCTGGCACCAGATCGAGCCGATGCAGCGCGCCGACCTCAGCGCCCGGCTCGAGGACTACGTGCCGCGCATGCTGCAGCGCCAGGGCCTGATCTGCTTCTCGACCTCGGGCACCACCGGCCATCCGCTGCGCGTGCCTTCGCATCCGCTCGTGGCCGCGGAGTACCTGGCCTACCACCGCCGCGCGCTGGCGCTGTTCGGCATCGCGCCGCGCGCAGGGCAGGGGCAGGTGGGCATCGTGCTCGCAGGCTTCCAGCAGCGCTGCTTCAGCTATGTGTCGGTCAATCCGCTGATGGGCGAATGCGGGCTCGCCAAGCTCAACCTCGCACCGCACGAATGGCGCCAGGCCGACGACCGCGCGGCCTACCTCGATGCGCTGGCGCCCGAGCTGGTGTCGGGCGATCCGGTGTCGCTGGCCGAGCTGGCCGGCCTGCCGATGGCACACCGGCCGCGGGCGTTGCTCAGCACCTCGATGGCGCTGGCCGATGGCCTGCGCGAGCGGCTGCAGTCGCGCTTCGGCTGCCCGGTGCTCGACCTGTACTCGATGAACGAGGTCGGCCCGATCGGCGTGCATCATCCCGAAGCGCAGGGCTTCGTGCTGCTGCAGCCCTGGCTGCATGTGGAGATCCTCGATGCGCAGGGCCGCGCGCTGCCCGAGGGCGGATTCGGCGAGGTGGTGGTCAGCGGGGGCTTCAACTTCTGCCTGCCGCTGCTGCGCTACCGCACCGGCGACTATGCGCGCCTGGTGCGCACGCCGCTGGGCTTGGCACTGCGCGACCTGCAGGGCCGGGCGCCGGTGCGCTTCCGGCGCAGCGATGGCGGCTGGGTCAACAACATCGAGATCACGCAGGCGTTGAAGCCTTTCGAGCTGGTGCGCTTCGCGCTGCACCAGCAGGCCGATGGCCGCTTCGTGCTGCGTGTCGACAGCCGCCAGCCGCTGCATGCGTTGATGCCCGCGCTGCAGCAGGCCCTGGCCCGACCGCTGGGCCTGCCGCTGCCGCTCACCCTCGAAGCCCTGCCCGCCGGCGACAAGCTCCGCCAATACACCAGCGACCTCGCGCAGCATGCGCCCTGACCCCCGATGACGCCCCTCGAAATCGCCGCCAACGCCATCACCGCCCTGTCCATCCTGCTCGCCGCGCGCAACAGCGTGCACACCTGGTGGCTGGGCATCGTGGGTTGCGTGCTGTTCACCGTGGTGTTCGCGCAGACGCAGCTGTATGCCGACGCGACGCTGCAGCTCTTCTTCATCGCCACCAGCGCGATCGGCTGGCGCCAATGGCTGCATGGCGGTGCCGATGCGGCGCCGCGGCCGGTGACGCGCGCCTCGCCCCGCACGCTGGCGTGGATGGCGCTGGCCGCCGCCGCGGTCACCGCGGGCTATGGCGCGCTGCTGCACCGCTACACCGATGCCTTCATGCCCTTCGTCGATGCGGCGGTGCTCGCGCTCAGCGTGGTGGCGCAATGCCTGCTGATGCAGCGGCGCATCGACACCTGGCCGGCCTGGCTGGCGGTCAACACGCTGTCGGTGCCGCTGTTCGCGGTGCGCGGGCTGCAGCTCACCGCCGGCCTGTATGCGCTGTACTGGCTCAACGCCTGGTATGGCTGGTGGCATTGGCGGCGCGAACAGCGCGCGGGGCTGCAGGCGGTGTCGGCGTGAGCGGCCGCCGCTATCGGCTGGGGCTGGTGGTCGGCAAGTTCGCGCCGTTGCACCGGGGGCATGAGTGGCTGGTGGCGCAGGCCGCGCAGCAGTGCGAGCGGCTGCTGGTGCTGAGCTACACCAAGCCCGAGTTCGCGCGCTGCGGGCCGGCGTTGCGGCGGCGTTGGCTGGCGCAGCGCTTTCCGGATCACGAGTGCCATGTGATCGACGATGCCTGGTTGGCCGCGCGTTGCGCGGCGCGCGGCCTCGCATGGCAGCCCTTGCCGCCCAACGATGCGCCGGGTCCGGTGCAGCAGCGCTACCTCGCCTGGCTGCTGCGCGAGGTGCTGCAACAGGCACCCGATGCGATGTTCGCGAGCGAGGCCTATGTGCATCCCTGCGCGCAGGTGTTGTCCGAAGCGCTGGGCCGCCCCGTGCAGCCGGTGCTGGTGGATGCGCAGCGCCGCCAGGTGCCCATCAGCGCCAGCGCGATCCGGCGCGACCCGGTGGCGGGCGCCGGCTGGCTCTCGCCCGAGGTGCGTGCAAGCCATGTGCAGCGCGTGCTGCTGCTCGGCGGCGAGTCGAGCGGCAAGACCACGCTGGCCGCGGCGCTGGTGGCTGCCGACAGCACGGCCTGGGTGCCTGAATACGGCCGCGAGCTGTGGGAGGCGCGCGGCGGCAGGCTGGTGGAAGCCGACATGCTGGCCATCGCCCGCGAGCAGGTCGCCCGCGAGGAACGGCTGGCGGCCGAAGCCCGCGGCCGGCTGTACTGCGACACCTCGCCGCTCACCACGCTGGGCTACAGCCTCTGGATGTTCGGCCGCGCCGAGGCCGCGCTGCGCGAGCTGGCGCAGCGGCCCTACGACGCGATCGTGTTGTGCGCGCCCGACTTCGGCTTCGTGCAGGACGGCACGCGGCGCGACGAAGGCTTCCGGCTGCGGCAGCACGATTGGTACCGTGAAGAGTTGGCAGCCCGCGGCTGGCCGTGGCTCGAAGCCTCCGGCAGCGTCGCCGAAAGGGTGGTGCAGGTGAAGGGTTGGCTCGCCGACTGTTGAGCCCCCGCCCAGGTTTGGTGCCCATTCCCCTTGCTTTTCCGGCCTTGTCAGGGAGGCCTCCGCTGAGACCATGACGGTCAAACTCAGCGGGGGCCTGCGTGCTTCTTTTTTCTCGACCCACCAAGCCAGGATGGATGGCCTGTGCGCCCTCGGGCGGGCAGGCGCGCTTCGCGCTCGTCGAGCGCCGGGGCGATGCCATGCCGGCCGTGCGCTGGGTCCATGAGGTGCCCTGGGCCGACACCGTGCAGGCGCTGCGTGCCGCGCGCCGCGCCGGCGGGCTGCAGCGCCACCGCTGCGTCGCGCTGCTGCAGCGTGCGCAATACCAGCTGCTGCCGATGGACGCCCCTGACGTGCCGCGCGAAGACTGGCGCGCCGCGGTGCGCTGGAAGCTCAAGGACATGGTCGACTTCCCGGTCGAGACCGCCGGCGTCGACGTGCTCGAGGTGCCGCTCGATGCCGGCAGCCGCCGCCAGCCGACGCTGATCGCGGTGGCCGCGCCGGCCGATGCGCTGCGCCCGCTGGTCGAGGCCGGCGAAGAAGCCGGCGTCGACTGGGCCGCGCTCGACGTGCCCGAGACCGCGCTGCGCAACCTGGGCGCGCTGCTGGCCACGCCCGGCCGCGGCCATGCGCTGCTGCACATCGGCGACACCCACGGCACGCTGGTGATCACCAGCGAAGGCGAGCTGCTGCAGTCGCGCCAGATCGACGTCACCGCGGCCCAGCTGGCCGACGACAACGAAGCCATGCGCCAGCAGGCCTTCGACCGCGCCGGCCTGGAGCTGCAGCGCACGCTCGACGGCTTCGAGCGCCTGTCGAGCCAGGTCACGCTCGAGCGCATGCACGTGCTCCCCGGCCCCGGCATCGAGGCCTTCTGCGACTACGTGCGCGAGCTGGTCTACGTGCCGGTGCTGCCGGCCCAGATGGGCGAGGTGCTCGACCTCAGCGCCGTGCCCGCGCTGGGCGATGCGGAGCAGCTGCCGCGCTACCTCGTGGCCATCGGCGCCGCGCTGCGGACGGATTGAACGCGATGGCACAGCAGATCAACCTCTACGACGCCACGCTGCGGCCCCGCCGCGAGCGCTGGCGTGCAGTGCACGGCCTGTGGGCCGTGGGTGGCGTGCTCGTGTTTGCCTTCGCGCTGTCGACCGGCATGAAGGCTCTGGCCGCGCGCCGTCTCGCGCAGGCCGAGCAGCTGGAGCAGCAACTTGCCGCCGAGCGCGGCCTGCTCGATCGCCTGACCCGCGGCGCGGGCGCCGGCGGCAGCCTGGGCGCGCGCATCGCCGAGCTCGACAAGCTGCGCGCGCTCGATGCCGGCCAGCGCCGCGTGAAGGCCGCGCTCGATGCGCAGACCGGCAGCCGCCGCGCCGGCTACACGCCGTATTTCGAGGCGCTGTCGCACCAGGCCAATCCCGCGCTGTGGATCACCGGGCTCAGCGTGTCGGCCGATGGCGAGGGGCTGGAGATCCAGGGCCGCATGACCGATGCGTCGGCGCTGCCGGGCTACCTGCGCCGGCTCGACCAGGAGCCGCAGTTCAAGGGCCGCCGCTTCGCGCAGCTGAGCCTCAAGAGTGCCGAGGCCAGGGATGGCGGCGCCGATCCGGGTTTCAGCGAATTCGTGCTGCGCTCGCAGCCACCGGCGGAGGGTGCACGATGAGCGCGCTCGCGATCGTCGACGACCTGGCGGCGCAACTGCGCGCCCGCGTGCGCAAGCTGGCCCGGCTGTTCGACCAGCGCGCGCCGCGCGAGCGCATCGTGCTGCTCGCGGCCACTGCCGCGCTGGCGCTGATGCTGGCCGACAAGCTCTGGCTCACGCCGTCGTTCGAACGCGCGCGCCTGGCCAGCCAGCGCCTGGGCACCGCGCAGGCCACGCTGGACACGCTGCGCGCCGACCTCGCCCGTCTGCAGACGCAGAGCGCCGACCAGGACCGCCAGCTGCGCGGTGAGATCGCCCAATGGAAGCAGCGCGTCGACCGCAACGTCGACGAGCTGAAGGCCTATGAAGACACGCTGATCGGCCCCGGCCAGATGGTCGAGATGCTCGAGCAGATGCTGCCGCGCCATGGCCGGCTGCGCGTGCGCGAGCTGCGCTCGCTGGGCCGCACCGACCTGCTGGCCGCGGCTGCCGCTCCGGCGCCGGCGGCCTCGGGCGCCAGGGCTGCCACGCCTGCTGCGCCGCACGCCGGCCCCGGCCTGTACCGCCACGGCGTGGAGCTCACGCTCGAAGGCGGCTGGGCCGACCTGCTCGATTACCTGCATGCGCTCGAAGCGATGCCGCGCCACGTGCTGTGGGGCGGCATGACGATGAAGGTCGAGCAGCATCCCAAGGTCGTGCTGACGCTGCGGCTGTACACGCTCAGCCTCGACCGCGGCTGGCTGGAGATCTGATGAACGCCAAGAACCTGTCCACGCTGCAGATGTCGCTGCTCCAGGCCTGCGCCGGCTCGCCCGCGATGCTGGCCGCCTGGCTCGGCACGGCCGCCGGCGCCTGCATGGCCCAAGGCCTGCCCGACCCGACGCGTCCGCCGCCGATGCTGATGGGGGCCGCCAGCGCGCCGCAGGCCGCGCGCGCTGCGAGTGCTGCGGTGACCGTGCCGCCGGCACCGCCGCCGCGGCTGTTGTCCATACAAGTGCCGCGCGAGGGCGAACCCTCGGCGCTGGTCAACGACCGCCTGCTGCGCGTGGGCGACCGCCTGGGCGACCGCACCGTGGCCGCCATCGATGCGCAGGGCATCTCGCTGCGCTCGCCCAAGGGCGGCGTGGAGCGCCTCATGCTGCTGAACCCCGGCATCGTCAAGCAGGCGGTAGCGCCCGGTGCCCGCAGCCAAGCGCCGGTGGCCAGCCTGGCCGAAGGAAAACAACCATGATCCATCGCTCTCTCAAGCTGGCCGCGGCGCTGGCCTGCGCCCTGGCGCTGCAGGCCCATGCAGCCAACGAGCCCGAGCCGCGCTTCGACCTTTCGGTCAACAACGCGCCGGCCGCGCAGGTCTTCATGCAGATGGCCGCCGGCACGCCCTACAACATGCTGGTGTCGCCCGAGGTGGCCGGCAACGTCTCGATCACGCTGAAGAACGCCACGCTGCCCGAGGCGCTGGAGGCGATGCGCGAGCTCTACGGCTACGACTACCGCATCAGCGGCTCGCGCATCATCGTGCAGCCCAACACCGTGCAGACGCGGCTGTTCCGCGTGAGCTACCTACCGGGCCGGCGCCAGGGCGCGTCGGACCTGCGCGTGACCTCCAGCTCGATCAGCAACACCGGCATCACGCAGAACAGCAGCGGCAGCTCCACCTCGAGCTCCGGCAGTTCGAGCAACAACAGCAGCAGCGGCAACGCGAACCAGCATGCCGACGACAGTGCCCATGTGCGCACCACGTCGGATGCCGACTTCTGGCGCGAGGTGAATGCCTCGCTCAATGCGCTGGTGGGTGGGCAGGGCGGCCGCAGCGTGGTGCTCAACCCGTCGGCCGGCGTCATCGTCGTCAAGGCCACACCGAATGAACTGCGGCAGGTCGAGCAGTACCTCAAGGCAGTGCAGTTGGCGATCGAGCGCCAGGTGATGCTGGAAGCCAAGATCGTCGAGGTGTCGCTGTCGAAGGATGCGCAGGCGGGCATCAACTGGGCCGGCTTCGGCCACATCTTCGGCGGCCAGGGCCGCATGGCCGGCACGGTGGGCATCGGTGCGCCGGGCACGGTGCTACAGAACAGCGGCGTCATTGGCTCGGGCGAGAACAGCGCCACGCCGGCGAGCAACCTGGTGGCAGGCGCCGCGGGCCGCGGCTTCTACGGCCTGGCGCTGCAGGCGGCCAACTTCGCGGCGCTGATCAACTTCCTGCAGACGCAGGGCGACGTGCAGGTGCTGTCCAGCCCGCGCATCGCGACGCTGAACAACCAGAAGGCGGTGCTCAAGGTCGGCAGCGACGAGCTGTTCGTCACCGGCATCACCAGCAACACCACCACCAGCGGCACCAGCACGGTGTCGACGCCCACGCTGAACCTGCAGCCCTTCTTCTCCGGCATCGTGCTCGACGTGACGCCGCAGATCGACGAGCGCGGCGACGTGATGCTGCACGTGCACCCGGCGATCAGCACGGTGGCCGAGAAGCAGAAGAACATCGACCTCGGCTCGCTCGGCAGCTTTCGCCTGCCGCTGGCGGCCAGCACCGTCAACGAGACCGACAGCATCGTGCGCGTGCACGATGGCCAGTTCGTCGCGATCGGCGGGCTGATGGTGCAGACCACGTCCGACGAACGCACCGGCGTGCCGGGCCTGAGCGAAGCACCGGTGGTCGGCGGCCTGTTCCGCCAGACCAGCAAGGTGAGCAGCAAGCGCGAGCTGGTGATCCTGATGAAGCCCACCGTGATCCGCGACGACGGCGCCTGGCCCGATTCGCCGATGCCGGCGGCGCAGTAGAGGAGCGGCACGATGGCCCGTCCCGAACGTGTGCGGCTCGGCGACCTGCTGGTCCGCGAGCAGCTGATCACCGATGCGCAGGTGGAGCAGGCGCTCGGCGAGCAGAAGCGCAGCGGCCGCAAGCTCGGCCGCATCTTCATCGACAGCGGCTGGGTCACCGAGGTGCAGATCGCGAAGGCGCTGGCGCGCCAGCTGCGCGTGTCCTTCGTCGAGCTCGATCCGCGCAGCGCGCGGCCCGAGGTGGCCAAGCTGCTGCCCGAAGTGCAGGCGCGCCGGCTGCGCGCGCTGCCGCTGGAAGACACGCCCGCCGGCCTGCGCGTGGCAATGGCCGACCCGACCGACCTGGCGGCCTACGACGAGCTGGTGCGCATCCTCAAGCGCGAGATCGAGCTGGTGGTGGCGGCCGAGAGCCAGCTGCTGGCCGCGCTCGACCGCTCCTATCGCAATACGGAGGAGATCGCCGGCCTGGCGCAGGCGCTGACCACCGAATTGGCCAGCGTGGAAGACGAGTTCGGCGACCTGCTGGGCCTGTCGACCGCGACCACCGAAGATGCGCCGGTCGTCAAGCTGCTGTATTCGGTGTTCGAGGAGGCGATCCGCACGCGCGCGTCCGACATCCACATCGAGCCGCAGGAAAGAACGCTGCGCATCCGTTTCCGCATCGACGGCGTGCTGCATGTGCAGACCGAGGCCGATCCGAAGATCGCCACCGCGGTGGCGCTGCGCCTGAAGCTGATGTCGGGGCTCGATATCTCCGAGAAGCGCCTGCCGCAGGACGGTCGCTTCCACGTGAAGCTGCGCGGCGGCACGGTGGATGTGCGGATCTCGACGATGCCTACGCAGTACGGCGAATCGGTGGTGATGCGACTCTTGGCGCAGACCGGCGGCCTGCTGTCGCTCGACCGGCTGAACCTGCCGCCGCGGGTGGACAAGGCGCTGCGGCGCGCGATCGCGCGGCCCAGCGGCATGGTGCTGGTCACCGGCCCCACCGGCAGCGGCAAGACGACGACGCTGTATGCCGCGCTGAATGCGCTGAACAACAGCGAGCGCAAGATCATCACGGTCGAAGACCCGGTCGAATACCGCCTGCCCGGCCTGAACCAGGTGCAGGTGATGGACAAGATCGACCTGAGCTTCGGCCGCGTGCTGCGCGCCGCGCTGCGCCAGGATCCGGACGTGGTGCTGGTGGGCGAGATGCGCGACCAGACCACGGCCGAGATCGGCCTGCGTGCGGCGATCACCGGCCACCTGGTGCTGTCGACGCTGCACACCAACGATGCGCTGTCGACGCCGCTGCGGCTGATCGACATGGGCGTGCCGCGCTACATGGTGGCGCTGTCGTTGCAGCTGGTACTGGCGCAGCGGCTGGTGCGGGTGATCTGCCCGCACTGCTCGGAGGACGTGGCGCCGGCGCCGCATGAACATGAGTGGCTCAAGCTGGAGCTGAAGGACCAGGTCGATGCACACAAGTACCGGCGCGGCCGCGGCTGCTCGGCCTGCAGCGACACCGGCTACACCGGGCGCACCGGCGTCTACGAGTTCGTCGAGATGTCGCAGGAGCTCGTGGAGGCGATGAACCACGGCGATCCGGGGGCGTTCACCTCGGCGGCCCGGCGGCAGATGAATGGCGAGACTTTGCGGCGCGATGCGGTGAGGCTGGTGACCCAGGGGCGCACGACGATCGATGAGGCGATGCGCATCTCTACGCAACTGGATGATTGAGATGTCTTGGGTGACGTGCTGGGGTTGGAGCGGGCAAGGCTGCGAGCGCGCTGCGGCCCGGGCGGGGGCGCTGCAGACTCGGCCTCGCCTGCGGCGAGGCTGCCCTGTGGTGCTCGAAGGCATGGCCCCGTGGGGAAACTCGCTGCGAGCGCGTTGCGCTCTCCGCTCAAACAGTCTCCACGAGTTAGTGCTTGAAGCGCGCTGCGCGCGCGGCCACGCCTCCTGCGCTCCTCGGCATCGTCTGATGCGCCCCCGCCCGGGCCGCAGCGCGCTCGCAGCCTTGCAACACCGTTCGTGGTGGGGCTCGAAGAATCCTTCCGTGCAGTAAGCCGCATGCAGCGCTTCGCCTACACCGGAAGATCCGCCGCCGGCGCCGTGCAGGGCACGCTCGAAGGCGTGAGCGCGTCTGCCGTGGCCGACCTGCTGCTGGCCCGTGGTGTCACGCCGCTGAAGATCGAGCCCGAGGAGCGGGCTGCCGTGAGCTCGGAGCCCGCGGAGAGCGTCAACTGGCGCGCCTGGTTCAAGCCGCGTGTCACCGCGGTGGACCTGATGCTGTTCTGCCGCCAGCTCAACACGCTGCTGCGCTCCGGCGTGCCCATCCTGCGCGCGCTGCTCGGCCTGCAGGAATCGGCCACCAACCTCAGCATGAAGGAAACGCTGGCCGAGGTGCGGCGCAGCCTGGAGTCGGGCATCGAGCTGTCGATGTCGTTCGCGCAGCACGTCAACGTGTTCGATGCCTTCTTCGTCGCGATGGTGCGCGTCGGCGAAATGACCGGCCGGCTCGAAGAGGTGTTCATGCGCCTGTTCAAGCACCTCGAGTTCGAGGTGTTCATGCGCCAGCAGGTCAAGTCGGCGCTGCGCTACCCGATGTTCGTGATGATCGCGATGATCGCAGCCGTGGCCACGATCAACGTGATGGTGATCCCGGCGTTCGCCACGGTGTTCAAGAGCTTCGGCGCCGAGCTGCCGCTGGCCACGCGCATCCTGCTGGCCACTTCCAATTTCACGCTGCAGTACGGCTGGGCCCTGGCGTTGGCCGTGGTGGCGGGCGCGGTGGCTTTCACGCGCTGGAAGGCCACGCCGGCCGGCAAGCTGCAGTGGGATCGCTTCCAGCTTTCCATTCCCATCGCCGGCAAGATCGTGCGAAAGGCCACGCTGGCGCGCTTTGCGCGCAGCTTCGCACTCGCGCTGAAGAGCGGCGTGCCGGTGGAGCAGGCGCTGTCGGTGGTGGCGCAGACGGCCGAGAACGCTTGGCTCGCGAAGCGCATCGAAGGCATGCGCGAGAGCGTGGAGCGTGGTGAATCGATCCTGCGCGCGGCCATCGCGGCGGGCGTGTTCACGCCGGTGGTGCTGCAGATGATCGGCGTCGGCGAGGAGACCGGTGCGGTCGACGAGCTGATGGAAGAGGTGGCCGATCTCTACAGCAACGAGGTGCAGTACGAGCTGAAGACGCTGGGCCAGCAGATCGAGCCGATCATGATCGTCTTCCTCGGCGTGCTGGTGCTGGTGCTCGCGCTGGGCGTGTTCCTGCCGATGTGGGACCTGGGCCGCGTGGCGCTCAAGAAATGAGCACGCATGCCGATATCGAAAACCATGCAAGGGTGTCGGCGTCGCGTGCGCGGTGCCTCGCGCCTGGAGTTCGCGCTGGCGGTGGTCGTGATCGGCGTGCTGGTCGGGCTGCTGGTGCCGCGGCTGATGGAAATGCACGGTGCGGCGCGGCCGACCCGGCTGCAGGCCACGGCGGCGGCGGTGCGGGCGGCAGCGGCGGTGTTCCATGGCCGCTGCGAGGCGCTGCGGGCGCATGGCGAGGCCGATTGCGCGGCCATCGAGATCGATGGGCGCCATGTGGCTGGAGCCAATGGCTGGCCCGCGGCTTCGGCCGAAGGCATCGTCCGCGCGGCGGCGCTGCCGGTGAAGGCCGAAGCCGGGACCGAAGCCTTCGTGCTGCGGCCGGCCCAGGTCGATGGCCTGCCGGCGCTGCGCATCGCGCTGCCTGCACCCCATTGCGAGTTCGTCTACGTCCAGGCCGACGGCCCGGACGGTGTTCCCCGGGTCGACATCGTCGACGCATCCTGTCAATGACCTTTTGCTGAAGGAGCCAACCATGAAACGAGGTCAACAACAAGGCTTCACGATGATCGAACTGATCGTCGTGATCGTCATCCTGGGCATCCTGGCCGCCACGGCGCTGCCCAAGTTCATCGACATGCGCAGCGATGCGCAGAGCGCCAGCGTGCAGGGCGTGGCCGGCGCCGCTGCGTCGGCGATGAACCTCAACTACAGCGGCTGCGCGGTGACCAACAACGTGGTCACGGCGAACAAGTGCGTGAAGGTCGACCAGTGCTCCGACGTGGCGAGCCTGCTGCAGGGCGGCCTGCCGACCGGCTATGCCGCGGCGGCCTCGGGCGCCGACATCGGCACCACCAACGGCGCCACCGCCACCTGCACGATCACCGGCGGCTCGCCGGCGCAGACCGCCAGCTTCACCGGCATCGCGGCCGGCAACTAAGGCCAGCGCCGGCCGCATGGCCGGCCCTCCGACCTTGATCTCCCGGCTCCTGCATCGCCTGGCGCTGCGGCCCGTCCTGCTCCGGCTCTGGACGGGCCTGCTGCTTTGCGCGCTGGTCTGCACCGCCGGCGCCGCGACGTATACCTATCGCAGCGACAGCTACGCCTGGGAAACGACGACCAACACGATCTCCTGGGACCACAGCTGCACCGGCTACCCCGACGACGACGATAAGGCGACGATCACGTTCACCGGCGGGTTCACGTTCACCTTTGCCGGCACGGCCTACAGCTCGGTGCGGGTGTTGTCGAATGGCATGCTGCAGTTCGGCGCCGACACCGGCCTGTTCCGCGACTTCAGCCCGGATGCCATGCCACTGGGCACGGCCCCGAGCCGCAGCGGCTGCACCGCGGGCGCCGCCGCGCGGGTGCTGGTCGTCCACTGGATCGACCTGGCCCCCAGCTTCGGCGGCACGGTGACCTGGCAGCAGAAGGGCAGCGCGCCCAACCGCTATGTCGTGGTGAGCTGGAACGCCGTGCGGCACTACAACACCGGCACACCCTACACCTTCCAGGTCATCCTCTACGAGAACGGCGAGTTCAAGTACCAGTACGGCACCAACGCCACCGGCAGCGGCGCCACCATCGGTGTGCAGGTGTCAGGCTCCGACTACACGCAGTATTCCTACGACACTGTCTCAGCCTCCAGTACCACGGCCATCCGCTGGACCACGGCGTCGCGTCTCGCCGAATACCGGATGGACGAGACGAGCTGGAACGGCACGGCCGGCGAAGTGGCCGACAGCTCCGGGAACGGGTACGACGGCAGGAGCCTGGGATCGGCGCAGACCAATGCCGATGGCTACGTCTGCCGCGCGATGGACATCCCTTCCAACGGCACCAGCAGCATCTCGGCGGTGGACACCACGCTCGATGTCGACAGCGGCATCGGCAGCGGCGGCAGCGTGTCGTTCTGGTACCGCAGCGATACCGCCTGGTCGAGTTCGTCGAACCTGGCTTTGTTCGACGCCACCACCGTCGCCACCGCGCCCTTCTACCTGATGCGCATGGGCGGCGGCGCCGTGCGCTTCGTGGTGGCCGACAGCGCGGGCACCACGCTCACCGCGACCTCTGCGGCGCAGAGCTACTCGGCGCACGTGTGGGTGCACATCGCGGTGAGCTGGCGGCTGGCCGTGGGTTCGGGTCGCAGCAGCCTCGTGGTCTACATCAACGGCACGCAGGTGGCCTCCACCAGTGGCACCACCAATGGCCAGCTGCCGAGCAGCCTCGGCACGCTCTACCTCGGCGACAACCGCAGCGCCGTCACGCCTTCGGGCGGCACGCTCAATTCCGCGAACGGTCGCCTCGACGAAGTGCGGATCTACAACTACCCCGTCGACACCACGGTGCTGGCGAGCGACATCGCCGCCACGCACACCTGCAGCGGTGCGAGCCTGCATCACCTCGAGATCCGGCACGCCAGCGGCACCGGCCTGACCTGCACGCCGTCGACGGTGACGGTCGCTGCCTGCCAGGATGCTGCGTGCACGAGCGTCTATACCGGCGGCGTCACCGGCAGCCTGACCAGCAGCGGTGCCAGCGTGAGCTGGCCCGATGGTTCGGCCTTCAGCATCGCCGCGGGCGGCAGCACGGTGGATGTCCGTCTGCAGGTCACCGCCGCCGGCAGCGCCCTCATCGGCACCGGCACCCTCACGCCTTCGGCCGCGAGCGCCACCACCTGCAACTTCGGCAGCCCGTCCTGCACGTTCACGGCCGCCGACAGCGGCCTGCTGTTCGACGTGCCGAACCATGCGGCGGAAACTTCGCAGAGCTTCACCGTCAGCGCGGTGAAGAAGGCCGACAACAGCCTGGCCTGCGTGCCGGCCTTCGCCAGCGTGAGCAAGTCGATCAACTTCAAGTGCAACTACAGCAACCCGACGACCGGCAGCGCGCCGGTGCGCGTCGGCGGCAGCTCGGTGGCCTGTGCGGCCAACGGCGCGAGCAGCACGGGTGCCGGCGTGTCGCTGGCCTTCGATGCCACCGGCAAGGCGACGACCAGCCTGCTGTATGCCGATGCCGGCCAGATCGCGCTGACGGCCACCTACACCGGCTCGGGCAGCGATGCCGGCCTGTCGATGACCGGCACCGACAGCTTCATCGCCGCACCGGCCTCGCTGGCTTTCAGTGGCGTGACCAGCGGCAACATCAAGGCGGGAAGCGCCTTCAGCGCGACCATCACTGCGCTCAACAGCGCCGGTGCCGCGATGGGCAACTTCGGCAAGGAGACCTCGCCGGCCACAGTGAGCCTGGCCTTCGCGCGCCGCACGCCCACCGGCACCAATGCCAACGGCGTCGTGGTGAGCGATGGCAGCTTCAGCGGCACGCTGGGCAGCTTCAGCGGCGGCGCCGCGACCGCCACCAACCTGAGCTGGACCGAGGTGGGCACCGGCGACCTCACCGCGTCGCTGAGCAACTACCTCGGCTCCGGCCTCTCGGCGTCCGGCAGCACCGGAAGCGGCGGCGCGGTGCATGTGATCCCGTACCACTTCAAGGTGGTGGTCACCTCGCAGGGCTGCGGCAGCTTCACCTATGCGGGCGGCCAGACCTTCAGCACCACGGTGACGGCGCAGAACGCAGCCAACGCCAACACGGTCAACTACGACGGCAGCTTCGGCAGCCCGGTGAGCAAGGCGGTGACGCTGGCCGATGCGTCGGCGCTCGGCGGCACGATCAGCACCGGCCCGCACATCGCGGCCTCGGTGTTCCGGCTGGGCATCGGCACCGGCACCGCGAGCTACGGCTTCGCGAGCAAGCAGACGGCCGAGAAGACGCTGCTGCTCTCGGCCAGCGACACCGACGGTGCCACCTCGGTGGGCACCGCGCAGACCGGCAACAGCACCACGCTGCGCAGCGGACGGCTGCGCGTGGCCAACGGCTTCGGCTCGGAGAAATCGGCGCTGCAGCTGGCGGTGCTGGCCGAATACTGGAGCGGCAATGCCTGGGTGCTCAACAGCGCCGACAGCTGCACCGTGGTGCCGGCCGCTTCGGTGGCCTTGTCGAACTACCGCGACAAGACGGGCGCGGCGGTGACCGCGGCCACCCAATGGACCACCACGGCATCGGCCACCACGCTCGCCAGCGGGCAGGGCACGCTGACGCTGTCGGCACCTTCGAGCGGGCGCACCGGCACGGTCGACCTGGCGCTCAACCTCGGCAGCACCGCGGCCGACCAGTCGTGCCTGGCCACTCATCCAGCCAGCACGGCCGGCAACCTGGCCTGGCTGCGCTCGCGCTTCGGCAACTGCGCCGCCACGTTCGACCGCGATCCGTCGGCCCAGGCGACCTTCGGCGTCTACAGCCCTGAAACGAAGAAGACCGTCCATGTGCGCGAGATCTTCTGAACGGGGCTTCACGCTGCCCGAGCTGATCGCGGTGCTGCTGGTGGCCGCGGTGCTGGCCGTGACCGTGATGCCCAAGTTCGATGGCGCCCTCTCGCTGCGCAACGACACCTGGCGCGACGAGGTGGTTGCGGCGCTGCGCACCGCGCATCAAACGGCGGTGTCGCACCGGCGGCTGGTGTGCGCCAGCGTCTCGGGCAGCAGCGTCACGCTGAGCATTGCCGCGGCCAACCCGGCCAGTGCCTGCAGCGCTTCGCTGCCCGGGCCCGATGGCGCCGCGGCCTACACCACGAGCAGCGGCGGCACGACGGCCAGCGTGTCGCCAGCCGGCACGCTGTACTTCCAGCCCTCGGGCCGCGTGACCAGCGATGGCGCCGGCAGCACGGTGAGCAGCCGCACGATCGCCATCAGCGGCACGAGCGCCATCACCGTGGTGGGAGAGACAGGCCATGTGCGTTGAACGTCGGCAGCGACAGCGCGGCTTCACGCTGGTGGAGATGATCGTCGCGATCGTGATCCTCGGCGTCGGTGTCGCGGGCGTGATGCTGGCCTTCTCGACCGCGGCGCGCGGCTCGGCCGACCCGCTGGTGCACCAGCAGATGATCGCCATCGCCGAAGAGATGCTCGAGGAGGTGATGCTCAAGCCCTACGCACCGGCCGCCAACAGCGCGCCGTCGGCCTGTGCGCGCGACACCTACAACGACGTGTCCGACTACAACGGCTATGCCACGGTGAACCAGGTCTGCGCGATCGACGGCACCGCCATCCCGGCGCTGGCGAGCTATTCGGTCAGCGTCAGCGTGTCGGCCGGCACGCTCAGCGGTGTGGGCGCGGCCAAGCGCGTCACCGTCACCGTCACGCACGGCAGCGCCTCGGTCACGCTGACCGGCTGGCGCACGGACTACGCTTCATGAAGACGCGCTCCCAAGGCTTCACGCTGATCGAGCTGGTGCTGGTGATCGTCATCGGCGCGGTCGTCGCAGCCTCGCTCGCGGTGTTCTTCCGCCCCGCTTTCGACAGCTGGCTCGCGGTGCGCGTGCGTGCCGACCTGGGTGACCAGGCCTCGACGGCACTGCGCGCGATGCAGCGAGATGTCCGGCTTGCGGTGCCCAACTCGATCCGCACGCCCGACACCTCGTGCTTCGAGCTGGTGCCCACCAGCGCGGGCGGGCGCTTCCGCAAGGCCGCCGACACGGTCAACGATGCCAGCTGCTCGGGCGCCGGCTGCTCGATGCCGCTGGACGTGACGACCAGCACCACGCAGTTCGACGTGCTGTCGCCTCTGTCGACCGTGCCTTCGGCCGGCGACCTTGTCGTGGTCGACAACCAGAACCCGGGCGACGTGTACGCGCTGAACAACGTGGCCACCATCGCGGCGGTGAGCACGCCCACCGCCGCGCTCGGCCAGCACCGCATCACGATCGGGAGCAAGCAGTTTCCGAGCGGCTACGACGGCGGCCGCTTCGTCGTCGTGCCGGCGTCGCAGCAGGCGGTGTTCTACGTCTGCAGCGGCGCCGACGGTTCGGTGGATGCCAGCGGCAACGGCAAGGGCACGCTGGTGCGGCTGTCGGCCTATGGCTTCAACGCCAGCTATCCGACGAGCTGCCCGGCCACGGCCGGCGGTGCGACGCTGGCCACCAACGTCAAGTCGTGCCGCTTCATCTACGACCCCAACCAGGGCGCCACACAGCAGAGCGGCTTCGTCTCGATGCAGCTTGAGCTCGCGCGCGACAACGAGACCGTGAGCCTGCTGCTGGGCACCCACGTGGCGAACGTGCCATGACGAGAAACCGCGCTTCGCAACAGGGCCTGGGCGCGATCGCGGCCATCGTCGTCATCGTCGTGATGGCGGCGCTGGCGGCGTCGATCATGCGGCTGTCGTCGGCGCAGCAGAGCGGCCTCGCGCAGGACCTGCAGGCCGCGCGGGCCTCGGCCGCCGCGCGCTCGGGCGCAGAGTGGGGCCTGTACCAGGCACTGAAGGGCGGGTGGACATCGTGCGCCGGCGCCAGCAGCACGCTCGACCTGCGCAGCGAATCGGGCATGCGCGTGACCGTGAGCTGCAGCTCCTCGCAATACAACGAGGGCGAAGCGTCGCCCGGCGTCGCACAGACGGTGCGCGTCTACACGATCGATGCGGTGGCCTGCAACGGCAGCGCGGGCACGTGCCCCGATGCGGGCAGCGCGGTGACACCGACTTACGTCGAGCGCCGGCTGCGCGTGCAGGCGACCGATCAGTAGTGCGTTACTCCAGTGGCAGGCCGACGTAGTTCTCGGCCATGGCCGTTGCTGCGGCGCGTGAGCTCACCAGGTATTCCAGCTCCGCATGCTGCATCTTGCGGCCGAACTCGCCGGTCTCCGGGAAACGGTGCATCAGCGAGGTGAACCACCACGAGAAGCGCTCGGCCTTCCACACTCGGCGCAGGCAGCGCTCCGAGTAGCTGTCGATGCCGGCGCTGGAACCACGGTAGAACTCGGCGAGCGCGCGTGCCATCAGGCCCACGTCGCCGGCGGCGAGGTTCAGTCCCTTGGCGCCGGTGGGCGGCACGATGTGGGCCGCGTCGCCGGCGAGCAGCAGCCGGCCATGGCGCATCGGTTCGGCGACGAAGCTGCGCAGCGGCGCGATGCTCTTCTCGATCGACGGGCCGGTGGTCACGCGCGCGGCGGTCTCGGGCGGCAGGCGGCGCTTCAGCTCGTCCCAGAAGGCGTCGTCGGACCAGGCCTCGGCCGGCTGGTCGAGCGCGCATTGCACGTAGTAGCGGCTGCGCTGCAGCGAGCGCATGCTGCACAGCGCGAAGCCGCGCTCGTGGTTCGAATAGATCAGCTCGTGCGACACTGGCGGCACCTCGGCCAGCACGCCGAGCCAGCCGAAGGGGTAGACCTTCTCATAGGTCTTCAGCACGTCGGCCGGCATGCTGGCGCGGCACACACCATGAAAGCCGTCGCAGCCGGCGATGAAGTCGCAGGCCACCTCGTGGGTCGTGCCCTCGTGCTCGAAGCTCACGCTCGGCGTGTTGCCATCGAAGCCGTGCAGCCGCACCTGCTGCGCCTCGTAGACGGTGGGCAACCCGGCCGCTGCGCGTGCGGCCATCAGGTCGCGGGTGACTTCGGTCTGGCCGTAGATCATCACGCGCTGGCCGGTGAGGCCGTGCAGGTCGATGCGGTGCATCGTGCCGTCGAAGCACAGCGAGAAGCCGTCGTGCGGCAGGCCTTCGGCATGCATGCGCGCGCCCACGCCGGCCTCGTCGATCAGGTCGACCGCCACCTGCTCCAGCACGCCGGCGCGGATGCGGCCCAGCACGTACTCGGGCGTGCGCTGCTCGAGCACCAGGTTGTCGATGCCCTGGCGCTGCAGCAATGCGCCGAGCAACAGGCCCGAGGGGCCCGCTCCGACGATGACGACCTGGGTCTTGTGCGGCAGCGGGCTCATGGAGTGGCGAAGAGCTACAGCAACTGCCGCAGCTGCGCCTGCGCCTGCAGCAGCGCGGGCAGGCACTGGTCGGTCAGCTGCTCCATCGAGATGCGCGAGGCATGCACGCTGATGTTGATCGCGGCCACCACGTCGCCGCGGTAGTTGCGCAACGGCACCGACACCGTGCGCAGGCCCAGCTCCAGCTCCTGGTCGACGGCCGCATAGCCCTGGGCCCGCACGCGGGCGATCTCCTGGCGCAGGCGCTCGGGATGGGTGATCGTGTAGGGCGTCAGCGCCTGCAGCGCCTGGCGCTCGACCCAGGCATCGGCCTCCGCCTGCGGCAGGCCGGCGACCAGCACGCGGCCGTTGGCGGTGCAGTAGGCCGGCACGCGCGTCGCGGGCTGCAGCGTAGCCGACACCACGCGGCCGGCGCTGGTGGCGGCGATGCAGATCACGTCGTTGCCGTCGAGCACGCCGGCCGACGAGGCTTCCTTCAGCGTGTAGGCCAGCTTGTGCAGCTCGGGCTGCACGATGCGCGGCAGGCGGGCCGAGTGCATGTAGCTCTGGCCCAGGCGCAGCACCTTGGCGGTGAGCGCGAACATCTTGCGGTCCTGGCTGACGAAGCCCAGGTGCGTCAGCGTGATGAGGTAGCGGCGCGCGGCGGCGCGGGTGAGGCCGGTGCGCTCGGCTACCTCGCTGATCGTCAGCCGTGGGCGTTCCTGGTCGAAGGCCTCGATCACGGCCAGGCCCTTTTCCAGGCCGGCCACCAGGTCCCGCTTCAGCGGGCCCTGCTGCGTTGCGGAGTCCTCACCATCCATGGCGGGAACGGTGCTGTGCGGGTCGAATCGGTCTTCGGCCATCTTCTGCCTCGTGTGCGTTTAGCGCTGAAGGCAATATATGGACGCAAACTTACGCAGGAGTTCGTACTTGAAACGTTTGTGCGATTGGCGTTCAGAATCGTTCAAGAACAACGGCGATGCCTTGACCCACGCCAATGCACATCGTGCATAACGCATAGCGTCCGCCGGTGCGGTGCAACTGGTTCACCGCAGTGGTTGCCAGGCGGGCGCCGCTGGCTCCGAGCGGGTGGCCGAGCGCGATGGCGCCGCCGTTGGGGTTGACCCGCGGATCGTTGTCGGCCAGCCCCAGGTCGCGCAGCACCGCCAGGCCCTGCGCCGCAAAGGCTTCGTTCAACTCGATCACGTCCATCTGCGCCAGCGTGAGCCCGGTGAGCTCGAGCACGCGCCGGGTGGCCGGTGCCGGGCCGATGCCCATGATGCGCGGCGCCACGCCGGCCGTGGCCATGCCGACGACCCGCGCCCGAGGCGTCAGGCCGTGGCGCCTGGCGGCGGCTTCGCTGGCCAGCAGCAGCGCGCAGGCGCCGTCGTTGACGCCGGAGGCGTTGCCGGCGGTCACAGTTCCGTCGGGCCGCACCACTCCGTTGAGCCGGGCCAGCGCCTCCAGCGAGGTCTCGCGCGGATGCTCGTCCCGGGCCACGACGATGGCCTCGCCCTTCTTCTGTGGAATGGTCACCGGCGTGATCTCGGCATCGAAGAAGCCGGCCTTCTGTGCCGCCACCGCCTTCAGCTGGCTGGCCAGCGCCATGCGGTCCTGCGCCTCGCGCTCGATGCCGAATTCGGCCGCCACGTTCTCGGCCGTCTCGGGCATCGAGTCGACGCCGTACTGCGCCTTCATCGCCGCGTTGATGAAGCGCCAGCCGATCGTGGTGTCGTACACCGCGTTGTTGCGCGAGAACGCGCTCTCGGCCTTGGGCATCACGAAGGGCGCGCGGCTCATGCTCTCGACGCCGCCGGCGATCATCAGCTGCGCCTCGCCGGCCTTGATGGCCCGCGCCGCACTGCCCAGCGCATCCAGGCCCGAGCCGCAGAGGCGGTTGATGGTCGACCCCGGCACGGTGATCGGCAGCCCGGCCAGCAGTGCGGCCATGCGCGCGACGTTGCGGTTGTCTTCACCGGCCTGGTTGGCGCAGCCGTAGAGCACGTCGTCCACCGCCTGCCAGTCGACCTCTGGGTTGCGCGCCATCAGCGCCTTGATCGGGATCGCACCGAGGTCGTCGGTGCGCACGGAAGACAGGGCACCGCCGTAGCGGCCGAAGGGCGTGCGGATCGCATCGCAGATGAAGGCGTCGGTCATCGTGGTTCTCTCAGGAAAGGAAAGAGGGGTCAGCGCAGCAGCGGCAGGCCGGTGAGGCGCTGGAGTTCTTCGAAGGGCAGGCCGTCGACGCTGTCGACGAGCCGCAGGCCTTGCGGCGTGATGTCGATCACCGCGAGGTCGGTGTACACGCGGCTGACGCAGGCAGGCGCGGTGATCGGATAGGTGCAATGCGCCACCAGCTTGCTCTCGCCCTGGCGGGTGAGGTGCTCCATCATCACGAAGGTCTTCTTCGCGCCGATGGCCAGGTCCATCGCGCCGCCGACGGCGGGGATGGCACCGGGCGCGCCGGTGTGCCAGTTGGCGAGGTCGCCCAGCGCCGACACCTGGAAGGCGCCGAGCACGCAGATGTCGAGGTGGCCGCCGCGCATCATCGCGAAGGAGTCGGCGTGGTGGAAGAAGGCGGCGCCCGGCGGGGCGGTGACGGGCTGCTTGCCGGCGTTGATCAGGTCGGGGTCTTCCCGGCCGGGTTCGGGCGCGGGCCCCATGCCGAGCAGCCCGTTCTCGGTGTGGAGGATGACCTCCCGGTCCTCCGGCAGGTGGTTGGCCACGAGCGTGGGCAAGCCGATGCCGAGGTTGACGTAGGCACCTTCGGGAATGTCCTGCGCGACGCGGGCGGCCATCTGGTCGCGGGTCCAGCGGGCTGTCATGCGGCCTCCCGCAACGAAGCGCGCTTCACCTGCACCACCCGCTGCACGAAGATCCCCGGCGTCACCACGTGCTCCGGATCCAGCGCGCCCAGCGGCACGATCTCGTGCACCGCGGCAATGGTGACGTTGGCCGCCATCGCCATGATCGGCCCGAAGTTGCGCGCCGTCTTGCGGTAGACGAGGTTGCCCCAGCGGTCGGCAGCCTCGGCCTGGATTAGCGCGTAGTCGGCGTGGATCGGTGTCTCGAAGACATACATGCGGCCGTCGATCTCGCGGGTTTCCTTGCCCTCGGCCAGCAAGGTGCCGTAGCCGGTGGGCGTGTAGAAGCCGCCGATGCCGGCGCCCGCGGCGCGGATGCGCTCCGCGAGGTTGCCCTGTGGCACCAGCTCCAGCTCGATCTGGCCCGCGCGATAGAGGCGGTCGAACACGTGCGAATCGACCTGCCGCGGAAACGAACAGATGATCTTGCGCACCCGGCCCGCAGCCAGCAGCGCCGCCAGGCCGGTGTCGCCGTTGCCGGCGTTGTTGTTGACGATCGTGAGCTCGCGGGCGCCTTGGGCGATCAGCGCGTCGATCAGCGCCGCCGGCAGCCCGGCGTTGCCGAAGCCGCCCAACATCACCGTCGCGCCGTCAGGTACGTCGGCCACGGCTTCGGCTGCGGAAGGGCAGTGCTTGTCGATCACCAGTCAGTCTCCAAAAGTTCTTATATTGAACATGAGTTCGTAAAAAGAACTTTGACGATGATAGGAGCCGGTGCCCGCTGGGTCAAGGCATGAAAAAGGGCGGCGCCGTTGCCGGAGCCGCCCAAAGAGGAGAAGAGCAAAGAAAAAGTGATCAGGCCGCCTTGGCCATTTCTTCCATCGCGTAGACCCGGCCGAAGCGGTTGGCGAGGAATTCGCCCAGCGCCACGTCTTCCTGGCGCACGAAGCCACGCTGCGGCAGCTTGCCTTGCGCCAGCAGGTCGAGCATGGCGCACAGGCTGGAGGCGGTGGTGATCTGGATGCCGCTGCGCAGCTCGCCGCCGAGCTCGTGCGCGTAGATCTTGCGGGCGTAGCTGTCCTGCATCAGCTTGCCGTCCTTCCAGCCGCTCACCGTGACGAAGATGATGACCACGTCCTGCATGGTCATCGGCACGGCCTGCTCGAGGATGTCCTTCAGCACGTCGCGGCGATCCTTCAGGCGCAGGTCCTGCAGCAGCGCCTTCATGATCGCGGCATGGCCGGGGTAGCGGATGGTGCGGTAGTTCAGCGTGCGCACCTTGCCCTCGAGCGTCTCGCACAGCGTGCCGAGGCCGCCGGAGGTGTTGAAGGCCTCGTACAGCACGCCGTCGAGCGAGAACTCCTCGCGCTCCTCGAGCGCCGGCACCTCGCGGCGCTGGCCGTCGACGATGGCTTCGCAGGGCTCGCAGTATTCGTTGATGACGCCCTCGGTGCTCCAGGTGAGGTTGTAGTTCAGCGCATTGCTCGGGTAGGCGGGCAGCGCGCCGACGCGCATGCGCACGCTGTCGAGCCGGTCGAACTGGCGGGCGAGGTCGGCGGCGACGATCGAGATGAAGCCGGGCGCCAGGCCGCACTGCGGGATGAAGGCGGTCTCGGCGCCTTCGGCCAGCTCGCGGATGCGGCGGGTACTGGCCACGTCTTCGGTGAGGTCCAGGTAGTGCACGCCGCAGGCGCGGGCGGCTTCGGCCACCTTGACGGTGAGGTGGTAGGGCGCGGCGCTCAGCACCGCGAAGCGGCCGCGCAGTGCATCGCGCAGCGCGGCGGGATCCTGCACGTCGAGCTCCAGCGTGTCGAAGCGCTCGCTCTTCGGGCCCAATCCGGCCAGCGCCTGGGCCGAGCGGTCGGCCACCGTCACACGGTAGGCGCCGCCGGGCGCAGTAGGCGATGCCTTGGCGAGCAGGTCGCCCACCACCTGGCCGATCTTGCCCCCGCCGATCACCAGAATGTCTTTCATGGAAGTCTCCTTTCGATGTCTTGGATACCGCGATTCTCGAAAGGCTCCGTGCAGATTGCAGCGCCAAGGCAGACGATCCGAAGGCATACTTTCGTCGTTTTGACGAGAACTCTTGGCGAAATGACGGTTCCCCAGCTCGACGACGCCGACCGGCAGCTGCTCTCGCTGCTGCGCGAGAACGCCCGTGCCTCCACTGCAGAGCTGGCGCGCAAGCTGCACCTGTCCCGCACCACGGTGCAGAGCCGGCTGCAGCGGCTGGAGCGGCTGCGGGTGATCGCCGGCTACACGGTTGTCGTGCCCGACGAAGCCGAGGCTGCGTTGGTGAGGGCTCACGTGTTCATCACGCTCGGTCCCAAGCAGGCCGCGGCAATCGAGGCGGCGTTGCGCCGCATTCCCGAGGTGCGGGTGCTGCACTCGGTCAGCGGCCCGTTCGACCTGATCGCGGTGGTGGCGGCACGGTCGATCGGTGAGCTCGATACGCTGATCGACCGCATCGGCGCGCTCGAGGGCGTGGAGCGCACCACCTCCGCCATCGTGTTGTCGACCCGTATCCAGCGGTGATGTCGGCCCCCGCGTCGCTGCGCTCCTGCCCCCCGAGGGGGTGCTCAGCCGGCTTGAGGCGGCTCGGCGCCGGCTGAGCCCGGCCGCGATCTGCGCATTCCTCACGCCGAGCCCCTCCGAAGAGGGATGCAGCGGATGGCGGGCGAGGACGAAATCCACGCTGAAACGGGCCGCGTTCAAGTTCCGGGCGTTCTTGCCGAAGAAAGCCCATACCGTCGCAGTGCCGGGGGCGGTAGACCGTTTCGCCGGGGAACTGCAAGAGCATGAGTGCCAACACCGTCGACGTCCGCGAACTGCGCGTGGGCATGTACATCCACCTCGATGTAGGCTGGATGTCGCATCCGTTTCCGCTCAGCAGCTTCAAGATCAGTTCGAAGGAGCAGATCGGCACCATCCAGCAGCTCGGCCTGCGCAGCGTGCGCTGGGTGCCGGAAAAGAGCGACCCGCCGCATGAGCTGCCGGCACCGGGGCAGGGCGCCAAGGCGGCCGGACCGAGCGCGGCCGAGATCGAGGCGCAGAAGAAGGCCCAGCGCGAAGCCTTGCAGGCCCAGCGGGCGGCCCAGGCCGTGTGCGAACGTCAATATGGCGAGGCCGCCAAGGCCTGGCGTGACCTCAGCGACAGCCTGGCTGCAGACCCCGACGGCGCGCGCGAGCGGGCCGAAGCCCTGACCCGCGCGCTGCTCGACAAGATGCTGGGCCAGCAGGAGCTGTGCATCCGCCTGCTCACCGAGGGTGCCGGCGACAAGGCCACCGCCCATGCGCTGAACGTCACCATCGTCTCGCTGCTGATGGGCCGGGTGTTCGGCTTCTCCGATGCCGAGATGACCGACCTGGGCATGGGCGCGATGCTGCACGATATCGGCAAGCAGCAGCTGCCCGGCCGACTGCACTATCCCGACGACAAGTTCACCTCGGTGGAACAGGCGCTCTACCGGGAGCACGTGGCCCACGGCGTGGCGCTGGGCCGCAAGATGGCGCTCGCTCCCGGGGCACTGCTGGTGATCGCCCAGCACCACGAGCAGGCCGATGGGTCCGGCTTCCCGCAACAGCTGCAGGTCGAGCGCATGTCGAACGCGGCGCGCATCGTCGCGCTGGTCAACCGCTACGACAACATGTGCAACCCGTCGGTGCTGTCGAAGACGCTGACGCCGCACGAGGCACTGTCGCTGCTGTTCGCGCAGGGCAAGCAGAAGTTCGACGTGACCATGCTCAACGGCTTCATCCGCATGATGGGTGTGTACCCGCCGGGCTCCATCGTGCAGCTGACCGACGACCGCTACGGCATGGTGGTGTCGGTGAACTCATCGCGCCCACTGAAGCCGCGCGTGCTGGTGCACGATGCCAAGGTCGCCCGCGACGAGGCGCTGTACTGCGATCTCGAGACGACGCCGGAGCTTGGCATCCGCCGCAGCCTGAAACCGGCGCAGCTGCCGCCGGCCGCGCTCGAATACCTGGCGCCGGGGCGGCGTATCGCCTACTTCTTCGAGCCCGTCGCCACCGCACAGCCGGACGAGCACCGCACCGAGGAGTCGGCGACGTGACCGACGCCGGCGCATCGGCGGCTTTGTCCTGTTCGGGGCTGCTCGAGGCCCTGAACGAGGCGGCGTGGGTCGTCGACAGCCGGCTGCAGGTGGTGGCGATCAACCAGGCGGCGCTGGCGCTGCTGGGGCTGCCGCGCGAGCAGGCGATCGGCAGGCCGGCGCTGGCACTGCTGGCCACGCCGGAGGACATGGCGTTCTGGGATGAAGTGGCCGCCGGCACCGCCGACGCGCTGCAATCGCAGGTGACGGTGAGCCGGCCCGACGGCACCCCCCTGCATGCGCTGCGCCGCGCGACGCCGCTGCAGTTCGACGGCCAGCGGCTGTTCCTCGTCGCGCTGCAGGACCAGACCGAGCAGCGCCGCATCGAGGCGGAGCACGAGGCGGTGCAGGCGGAGTTGCGCGCCACGCTGGAGTCCACGGCCGACGGCATCCTGGTGACCGATCTCGCGGGCCGCATCCGTTCGTTCAACCGCCGCTTCGCCCGCCTGTGGGGCCTGCCCGACGACCTGCTGCGCAGTGGCGACGATGCCGCGGTGTTCGACTGGATGCGCCGCAGCGTGGTCGATCCGCTGGGCTACCAGCGCCGGCTCGCGGCCATACAGGACGCGACGCTGATGCACACCAGCGACCGCATCGCGCTGCATTCGGGCCAGGTGCTGGAGCGGGTGACGCAGCCCCAGTGGTGCCGCGGCCGGCCGATCGGTCGGGTGTATGCCTACCGTGATCTCAGCGAGCAGATCGCGGCCGACCAGCGCATCGAGCTGCTGTCGTACACCGATGAGCTGACGGGCCTGTCGAACCGGCGCCACCTGGCCGACCGCATGGCCCATGCGCTGGCGGTGGCGCGGCGCGACGGCGCGCCCTTCGCGCTGCTGATCCTCGACCTCGACCGCTTCCGCCAGATCAACGACAGCCTCGGCCACCGGCTCGGCGACCGGGTGCTGCGCGAGGTGACCGAGCGGCTCAAGGGCTGCCTGCGCGAGGTCGACCTCGTGGCCCGCATGGGCGGTGACCAGTTCGCGCTGCTGGTGCACCATGCCGACGCGCGCGGCGCCGAGGCCACGGCGCGCCGCGTGATCGAGGCCACGTCGCGCTCGTACATGCTCGAGGGCGCGGAGTTCACCGTGACCTGCAGCGTCGGCGTGGCGCTGTATCCGCAGGATGGCGTGACGGCCGACGACCTCGTGCGCCATGCCGAGACGGCGATGCACCGGGCCAAGGAAGGCGGGCGCGCCAGCTACCGCTTCCACCGCGCCGAGAAGACCGACGATCTGCGCTCGCGCATGCGGCTCGACCACGCGATGCGCCAGGCGCTGGCCGCCGGGCAGTTCCGCCTCGACTACCAGCCGCAGGTCGACCTGGCCGATGGCGGCGTGACCGGCGCCGAGGCGCTGATCCGCTGGACCGATCCCGAACTGGGCAACGTGCCGCCGTCGGAGTTCATCCCCGTGGCCGAAGACAGCGGCTTCATCGTCGCGATCGGCGACTGGGTATTGAACGAGGCGGTGTGCCAGGCCGCCGAGTGGTACCGGCGCGGGCTGCGGCTGCCGGTGGCGGTGAACGTCTCGGCGCTGCAGTTCCAGCAGGCCAGCTTCGTCGACCGCGTGGCGGCCGCGCTCTCGCATGCCGGCCTGCCGCCGCAGATGCTGGAGCTGGAGCTCACCGAATCCATCCTGGTGCGCGACGCCGAGGAGGCCTTGCTGCGGCTGCAGGCGCTGGCCCAGCTCGGCGTGCGGCTGGCGATTGACGACTTCGGCACCGGCTATTCCAGCCTGGCCTACCTGAAGCGCTTTCCGATCGAGAAGCTCAAGATCGACCGCAGCTTCATCAACGGCCTCCCGTCCGACGACAGCGATGCCGGCATCGTGCAGGCCATCATCCAGATGGCCCGTGCGCTCGGCCTGCGCGTGATCGCCGAAGGCGTGGAGACCGAGCCGCAGCGCCGCTTCCTCGTGCAGGCCGGCTGCGACCTGTTCCAGGGCTTTCTCTATGCCCCGGCGCTCGACCGGGGCGCCTTCGAGCAGCGCCTGCTGCCTGCCCAGAGAGTGATCCGCCAGCGCGGTGAGCGCTCGCCTGCGATCGAGCGCGCATCGCCTTCGCTCTGAGCGCGCGCACCGTCGCGGTGTGTGCCTGCGGGCGGGCCGGTGAATTCCCGGCTCGCTTGCGAATGTCATGGATTTGTTCTTACATTGATCCCGTCGCCTCGTCCACGGGAAGCCATGAATCCGCTCGAAACCCTGGCCGAACAGAAGCTCGCGGCCAACCAGCTGCCGCTGTCCGTCGTCCTGCCCGGCGGCCGGCGCATCGGCCCGCCCGATGCCCGTGTGACCCTCACGCTGCATGAGCTGTCGCCGCTGGCGCACCTGGCGGCGGGCCAGGCCGGGCGGCTTGCTGAAGACTATGTCGAGGGCCGCATCGACCTCGGCGGCACGCTGCGTGATGTGATGTCGGTGGCCGCCAGCCTGGTGGGCGATCCGACGCAGCCGGAGGCGAAGCCCAAGCCGCTGGCGTGGTGGCACGGGCTCGCGCGGCACGGCAAGTCGCTGGCCCGGCACACCACCGAGTCCGATGCGCGGCAGATCCAGTTCCACTACGACGTGTCCGACGATTTCTACCTGCTGTGGCTGGACCCGCGGCGCGTCTATTCGTGCGCCTACTACCGTGAGGCAGGCATGACGCTGGCGCAGGCGCAGGAGTCCAAGCTCGACCATGTGTGCCGCAAGCTGATGCTGCGCGAGGGCGAGCGCTTTCTCGACATCGGCGCAGGCTGGGGCGGGCTGCTGCTGTGGGCGGCGGAGCACTATGGCGTGAAGGCGCGGGGCATCACGCTGTCGAAGAACCAGCATGCCCATGTGAACCGGCTGATCGACGAGCGCGGCCTGCGCGGCCGGGTGACGATGGAGCTCATCGACTACCGGCAGCTGCCCGAGGACGAGCCCTACGACAAGATCGCGTCGATCGGCATGTTCGAGCATGTGGGCCGGGCACAGCTGCCCACCTACTTCGCGAAGATCCATCGCCTGCTCAAGCCCGGCGGCCTGCTGATGAACCATGGCATCACCGCCGGCGGCACCGACAACGACCAGCTCGGCGCCGGCATGGGCGACTTCATGGAGCGCTACATCTTCCCCGGCGGCGAGCTGCTGCACGTGTCGCACGTGCTGCGGGTGATGGCCGAATCGGGGCTGGAGATGGTCGATGTCGAGAACCTGCGGCCGCACTATGCGCGCACGCTGTGGGCCTGGTCCGACAACCTCGAGGCGTGCCTGGCCCATGCCCGCGAGGTGGTCAGCGAAAAGGTGCTGCGCGCCTACCGGCTCTACCTGGCCGGCAGCGCGATGTGCTTCGAGCACGGTTGGATCTCGCTGCACCAGATGTTGGCTTCCAGGCCCAGCGGGGATCTCTCCGCAGGGCCGATGCGAGGCGCACAATCGGCCTACCCGTTCAACCGGACCTACATGTACCGATGATCTACAAGTTCAAATCCAAGTCGGCGGGAGACGTCATCATGATGGGCCCCAACGGCGACCAGGTGATGCGCCTGCTCGGCCGCGACCCCGCGCCCAAGGGCATCATCGAAGCGGCCGACATGCCGGCCGCGATCCAGACGCTCGAGCAGGCCGTGGTCGACGAGGAAGCGCGCCGCGCCGAGGCCGAGAAAGAGGCCGCGGCCAAGGGCGAGAAGCTGGCGGCACAGGAAGGCGTGAGCCTGCGGCAGCGCGTGTGGCCGCTGATCGAGATGATGCGGCGTTCGCACACCGCGGGCCACGACGTCGTCTGGGGAGTCTGAGCGTGCGTGTCTGGAGCAACAGCTGGACCGACGGCGATCGCATCCCTGCACGGTATGCCGCCGGACGTCTCGATGCGCAGGACCGTGTCGGTTTCTCCGACAACCTCAACCCGCACCTTGCGTGGAGCGACCTGCCGGCCGGCACGCGCTCGCTGGCGCTGATCTGCCACGACTTCGACGTGCCCAGCAAGGGCGACGACGTCAACCAGTCGGACCGTGAAGTGCCGGCCGACCTGCCGCGGGTGGATTTCTTCCACTGGGTGATGGTCGACCTGCCGCCCACGGTGAGCGAGATCGCCGAAGGTGAATACAGCCGCGGTTTCACCCCGCGCGGCAAGCAGGGGCCGGCCACGCTGCATGGCGCGCGCCACGGCCTCAACGACTACACCGGCTGGTTCGCCGGAGACCCCGAGCGCGCCGGCCAGTACTTCGGCTACGACGGCCCGTTCCCGCCCTTCAACGACTCGCTGGTGCACCACTACGTGTTCACGCTCTATGCGCTGCGCACCGATCGCCTCGCGGTCGAAGGCGCCTTCACCGGCGCCCAGGTGCGGGCCGCGCTGGCCGGACAGGTGCTGGGCGAGGCCACGCTCTCCGGCACCTACACGCTGAACCGCCGCCTGGCCGGCTGATCGGACCCGATGCAGACCCTCACCCGCGTCATTGCGATCCGCCATGGCGAAACCGCCTGGAACGTCGACACCCGCATCCAGGGACAGCTCGACATCCCGCTGAACGACACCGGCCGCTGGCAGGCGCGCCGCATGGCGCAGGCGCTGGCCGACGAGCCGCTGCAGGCCATCTATGCCAGCGACCTCGGCCGCGCGCACCAGACGGCCACCGCACTGGCCGACGCCACCGGCCTGCCCGTACATGCCGACATCGGCCTGCGCGAGCGCGGCTTCGGCATCTTCCAGGGCCTGACCTTCAAGGAGATCGAGGCGCGCTGGCCACAGGAATCGGAGCGCTGGCGCAAGCGCGACCCCGATTTCGGCCCGGAAGGCGGCGAGACGCTGAGCGCCTTCTATGCGCGCTGCATCAGCACCGCCGAGCGGCTCGCGGCCGCCCATTCGGGCGAGACCATCGCGCTGGTGGCGCATGGCGGCGTGATGGATTGCCTGTACCGCGCCGCCTCGCGCATCGACCTGCGCGCGCCGCGCACCTGGCAGCTGGGCAATGCCAGCATCAACCGGCTGCTCTATACCGGCGACGGCTTCACGCTGGTCGGCTGGAGCGACACGCAGCACCTGGATGCTGCGGCGCTCGACGAGCAGACTTGAAGCTCACTGTTTCCAGCATTCGGAGATAGAGCCTGAGCCGGCCTTGCCCTTGGTGCCGAGTTGGTCGGTGCTGAGGGTGGCACAGGCTGTGTCTTTCGCGGCCTGCTGGCCGACGGGGGTGGCGTTGATTGTGAACGTTGTCGTGGTCGGCTGGCCAGTCGCGAAGGCAAAGGTGTAGCTGCTGGCCAGGCTGGACTGGCAATTGGTGGCGGGCAGCGTGGTCGCCGCGCCGTTGTTCTGGTCGTAGCGCAGGTTCGTGTTGTAGACCCGCTCCATGTATTGCGAGAGCTCGAGCAGGCAGCCGGTGGCGGCGCCGCGCCGGGTGCGCACCATGTGGCTCTGGTAGCTCGGATAGGCGATGGCCGCGAGGATGCCAACGATCGCCAGGGTGATCATCAGCTCGATGAGCGTGACGCCGGCGGCCGGCCTGGACGGGCGCTGTACGAGGGACTTCGACGACAGGTTCATGTTGCTCCCGTGCGTGTTCAGCGCACGACCTCCCGCCACGAGATCCGGCCGAAGCGGATGGCCTTCTTGGCGTTGCTGACCTTGCAGTTGCCGTCGGTCTTGCAGTCGACGACGTCGCACTTGTCCTTGTTGCAGATCATGATCGACTCACCGGGCATGCCTTTGTTGGTGCCGCTCTCCTTCAGCGAACTCAGGTTCTTGCCGCCCAGCTTGTCGGCCGAACCGATCAGGCCATCGCCATCGACGTCGAAGTAGCCTGCGTCGCCGACCAGGTCGCCGCCGGTGAAGGCGTCGATGGCGTTCAGCCAGCCCACACCGCCCGGGGCGCAGGTGTCGGTGCTCGGGACGATGCTGGATGACAGCAGCGTGGTACCGACCAGCTTGGTATCGGTGATGATGCGCTCTCCTTCCGCGACACCGGCGGATGTCTTGAAGTCGAGCACCCAGCCCTTCTTGCCGACCATGTCGTTGGTGACCGCCAGCGAGAACACGCGCCCCGTGTCGCCGCTCGACACCGTCGAGACCGTATCGACCGTGCGCGTCACGAGTTCGCTCCGACCGGAGACCGGTGCGCCGGCATCGACGACGCCATACCAGCTCTGGATCGAGGTGTCACCCTTGTCGGCTGTCACCAGGTAGCGGCCGGTGCCGAAGAAGACGTGGAGCTTGCCGAAGTTGGCGTCGGCCGCACGGGCATCGATCGCGAGTGCGACGCCGCCGGTGATCGGCTGCCGGTTGGCGGCCAGCGTGGCGTCCTTGGCCACGAACAGCGGGGCATTGGCGCCACCGCTGTGGTAGGCCACGTCCCAGCTGCCCGAGCCGCCGGTGAGGTCGAACTTCCACAGGTTGCCCTGCAGGTCGCCGGCGTAGACATAGTCGAGCGTGCCGTCGCCGTCCTTGTCCCAGCCCTTGGGGCTGGCCAAGCCGTTGCTCGCCGCGGCGCTGCCGACGCCGGTGTCGATCTTCTTGATCAGCGCGCCGGTCTCGGCGTTGATCAGGAACAGCACCGCATGCTCGCTGCCGCTGTTGTAGCCGTTGCCGACCACCACCGCGGTGGTGCCGTTGTTGAGCTTGGCGACGAAGGGTTTGCCCAGGACCAGGCCGAGGTCGCTGTCGGTGAACTCCCACAGCACCTTGCTGGCGCTGAAGGTGCTGGGGGTGGTCACGTCGAGTGCATACAGCGCCTTGCCGCCGCGGCCCAGGCTGCCGATCAGGATGTTTTTGCCTGGCGTCTGCGCCGTGGTGGTGACGGTGATCTCGCCGTCGACGAAATACTGATGCGCGTAGCTGGTCTGGCTGAGCTTGTAGAGATTTGGCAGCACCGCCTTGGGCACGTAGGCGAACTGCTCGGTGCCGGTGGCTGCGTCGAAGGCGTGCAGCATGCCGTCGTTGGCGCCAACGAACACCGTCTTCGATTCCGGCGAGTAGAAGGGCGAGGAGCTGATCACGTCGCCGAGGATCTTGCTGCGCTTTCGGAAGGGGCCGCCCGACGTGGTCTCCCGGCTCTGGTCGCCGCGCGCCCAATCGATGCGCGCCTGGCCGCAGGCCGTCCCGGTCAGCGAGGCGCTGCAGTCGGGGGCTGTGAAGTAGGCCTGCTGCGCGGTCGCTAGATCGCCGAGTACCTTGAACGCGACGCCGGTGTTGGTGTCGCTCTTCATCGTGAACACCTTGCGGGTGCTTGCGTCGGGGATCTTGCCCGCGGTGCTGCTGCTCCAGTCGTCGGTCAGCGAGGTGCCCGAAATCCTCATCGCGCGGACTTCGCCCGACCAATCGGTGCTGTCGAAGCGGCCTTGGTAGACGCGCGTACCGTCGTTGAGGGAGGTGGAGTTCTGCGCCGCCGAGTTGAACGACGAGGTGCGGCGGAAGATGTCGTCGAAGATGCTCTTGAAGGCGGCGTCGAGGCTGGCGGAGTCGGAGGCGTTGTAGGCGGTCGTGCTGCCTCCAGAGGCTGCGATCGTATCGAGCGATCCTGGGGCCGTGCCGTAGGGCAGCGCAAAGCCGATCACGTAGGTGGTGATGCCGGCGGCCTTGAGCGTTGCCGCTGCGGTAGCAGCGTTGCTCAGCGCAGTGGTCGGGTTGGACAGCGTGTTGCCGTTCTTGTCGGTGGATGGAAGGCCGTCGGTCAGCAGGATCACGAAGTCCTTGCCGCACGAGGTGGGCAACGGGTAGCAGTCGGAGGTGTAGCCTTCGCCGCTGTTGCTCCAACTGCCACCGAAGTAGTCACGCGCGGTCAACAGCGTGCCTTCGATCGGCGTCAGGCCGGCATTCTTGATGCCGCTGGAGGTGCAGGGCGACGGCGTACCGGGGATATTGCAGGCCAGCTTGGCCTTGATGCTTGCCGCCTGGGTGCTGTCGAGATCCTTGATCGGGGTGTAGAGGTAGCCGCGGCCGGGTGAACTGTTGCTGAACCAGGTGCGGCCGACGCTCGTCCACATCAACTGCTTGCCGAAGTCGAGGATGCCCTGTGCGAAGTCGCTGTCGGTCGGGCTGAGCGGTTGTTCGAAAAAGAAGCCGGAGTAGCCTGCAGCAGCCTCGGACGTTGTGTTGCGCCAGGTAGGCGGTGTATCACTTGTGCCGGTCTTGCTGCTGAAGCAACGATAGTTATCCCAGGGCCCGGTCGCAGGATTCTCGCCGTTGTTGAAGTCGTGGGATGCATCCGCGTCTTTGGCATAGCAGAAAGCGGTGCCCTGGTCGCTGCTCGAATAGAAGGGCAGTGCGACGTTGTAGTGGACGTAGTTTCCGGGGTCCACCGGGTTGGCCATCCGGAACCGCTTGTGCGTCGGAGACGAGCGTGCGCCTGTCCAACTCGCGTCGTAGTTTGCGGGGTTGTAGCTCGCGTCGTATGGTGAGTTGTGCAGGTAGTTGGCGTCCGGCGTGTTCTGCTTGTACGCCATCAGGCCCATGTTGATGCGGCTCTGGTAGGTATCGGTCAGGTTGCGCACGACGGAGCGTGCAATCTCCGACTTGCTGGTCGCGTTGTTTGACCCCGCCGCGGCGCCGCTCGGCGCCTCGTCCATGCTGTTGGAGTTGTCGAGGATGATCAGCACGTTGGCCTTGCCGGCCGTAAGGTACAGCGGGTTGTTGCCGATGCTCAGTGTGGCCTGCGAAGGTGTGGTGACCAGTGCTGCCGCGCCGAACAGCGCGAGCAGGCAGATCTGGGCTCCAGCGCGCAGGCTGGACCGTTGGATAGGGGTGTGGACAGGCATGGTCGCTCCCGGTTTTGTAGTCGCTCAGGGCGTGGCGTAGTCCGATTGGACGATGACCGTCGCGCGATTGGCATTGGTGCTGCGGGCCGTCAGGCGGTAGCGCTGCGTGCTGCAGTGCGGCGACGGCGGAATCTCCCGGTCGCACTCGAACCAGTTATTGGCCTTGCCCATCGATTCGACAATGAGCTGCGGCGTGCCGGCGTTGCTGGATACGGACGTCGTCGCGTTCTGCCACCCCGTGAAGGAGGCGTCGAGTTCGCGTGGCGTGTCGCTCGGGTTCGGTTTGGGGCAATAACCGCCTGCGCAACTGGCGCCTGCCGTACTTGCTGCAGCGGACGGTGCATCTGCATAGGTTTCGGCTTCGCGCAGGGCCGTCTCGGCGGCCTGGAAGGCGATGTTGCGGTCGTATTGGGCGGCGCTCATCCGCGCCTCCATGCTGATGCCTCGCATCGTCGCGAGGCCGATGACCATCACCAGAACCAGCAGCACCAGACAGACAGCCAGCGAGATGCCTTGCTGGCGACGCCGGGGAGAAGACAACGAGGAGGTCATGACGGTCAATTGCGGAGGGAGAGGGTCAGATTGATCGTGCGCTGGACGCGCGGGCTGCTTGCGCTCGTACTGACGCGGTCGACGGTCTCGAATGTGAGCGCGACACGAATCGCGGCGATGTTGGCCCAGCCCGCGGCGTTGGCGGCCGCGGCGGAGAGATATCCACTCCCGCCCTTTACGAGATAGGTGACCTGCATGTCGCGAACACCCTCGGCCACTTCCTGCGTGCCGGTGGGTGTGACACGGAAGAGCGAGCGTCCGCCGGTCTCCGGCCGGCCGTTGTTGCCGATGTACCAGCCCGAGGCGATGAGTCGCCCCATCTTCGAGCCAGCCGGGAACTGGTATCCGTTGCCCGAGGCGTTGCTGCAATCGGTGGGGAAACCCAGGCCCAGGCTGCAGTTGCCCGGCGTCGCCGCGGCCATCGAATGAACGATAAGGCCGGAGGCTTCCACCGCGTTGGTAGCCTGGAAGATCGCTCCGTGGTCATAGTTGCAGGCCACGAGGATGTCGCCAACGTGCACGCCATGGGCCAAGGGATTCACGGTGAAATTGGCAGCGCCGTTGTTGTGCGCGGTGATCGTGAGGTCACTCAGGCTGTCGACGTATTTCAGCTGCAGGGCCTGGGTGCCGGCGACTCGCTCGCCGGTGCCCGTGCCGAAGGCGGCACCCGCGAAAGCGTCGGAGCCCCCGTAGCCCATCACTGGGGTGCCCCAATCCGCCCACCAGTCGGTCGACGCATTGTTGAGCACGTTGGCCATCGGCACCTGCGCGTCACAGGGGTTACCGCGGGACGCGCGGATCTCGCGCGACAGCAACTCAGCCGCCGTGCGCACCGACTCCTGCATGCGCGACATGCTGTCGGTGGTGACGCTGGTCTGACGGGTGGCAATGAAGGCGGTGCCCGCAGCAGCGACGACCAGCAGTCCCAGCGCCAGGGCGACCATGATCTCCACGAGGCCCACGCCCCTGGTCTTGCGATGGCCAGGCATAGCCTTCATAGCGTCCCCGTGACCGAGATGAGTTGCGCAGTGCTTCCGCCGGTGGCGCGTGAGTCGTTCCACTGGATGCTTACGGTGCAGCTGCGGCTGGCGGTGCAATTGATCTGGCCGCAGGCCGTGCTGTTGATCTGCGACCTCAACGACAAGATCCAGTTCGAGACATCGGTCGACGCGAGCGTGACGCCGGGCGGCGCTGAACAGGTGAGCGAAGCGAGGTTGTACTCGCCGTTGGCAGCGGCGGTGCCGTTGTTGTTGCTGCGCATGGCATCGAAGATGCTCTGTGTCAGCAGCGTCACTTGCGTGCGCTCGTAGCTGCCCTGGTTATTGCGCAGGGCGGTGGCCTGCATCGCTGCAGCACCGAGCAGTCCGATCGAGACGACGACTACCGAGATCAGCACTTCGATCAGGCTCACGCCCGATTGGGCATGAGGAGTCTTTCGGATGTTCATCGTTGGCTCAGGTATCGGTGGGGGTGGAGCAGGCGCCCGCGCCGTTCTTCTTGCGGACGGTGGTGCGGCCACCGAAGGCGATGTTCACTTCGCGCACGTTGTCGGCGGGCGAGGTGGAGGCGACGCAGGCGGCGAGCGTTCCGGTCAGCAGCGCAATGCCGTCGCCGGCGCGCGCGAGCCCGTCCGGGCGGAAGATGATGCGGTCGGTGGTGGCCGCGATGCTGGCGCTCGGCTTGACCACCAGGGAACCGCTCACGGTGCCGGAGCGCAGCAACGTTTCGGCGCCATTGCGGGTGCCGTTGCCATCGGCGTCGATGAACACGATCCAGCCGGTCCAGTTGTCGCTGCTGGCTGCACAGGTCGACGAATCGGTGGAGCGGCAGAGCACCACCCGCTGGTTGAAGCGCATGGCCTCCATGCGGGCGAGTTGGACTGCCGCCGTGAGCTCATTGGCGGTGGCCGACAGTCGATTCGAGCCAAGACTGCTCTTGAAGCTCGGGGTGGCGAGGGCAGCCAGGATCGCGATCAGCGACACCGTCACCATCAGCTCGATCAGCGTAAACCCGTGGTGTGGGAATCTGTGACGCATGGTCGTGCGGTTTTGCGTGTGGGGCCGAATCTTAGGGGGGCGGGTTCGCGCGGCGAACAGTTCGGCCGACCGCCCATCAGGCACTTTTCCGCCGTTCGTCGGGATGTCTATGCAAGTGGGCCGACGGCCCATTTCTCGGGACTTTCAGTGCCCCTGAACCCCGGGTAATCCCTCAGTGGCGGGTCCAGTCCGGCGGCATCCACAAATGCTTCAGCCGCTGCCCCAGCGGCCCCGGCCGCAGCGCGTCGCGCCACATCGACAGGAACTCATGGAAGTTCAGCACCAGCAGGTTGCGGCTGTGGATGGGGTGGACGATGCCGTACTCCACCGGCTCGATCTCCTCGGCATAGGTGCCGAACCAGCGGTCGAACACGATCAGCACGCCGCCGAAGTTCTTGTCGAGGTACTGCGGGTTGCGGCCGTGGTGTACCCGGTGGTGCGACGGCGTGTCGAACACGTACTCGATCCACGGATGCAGCTTGCCGACGCTCTCGGTGTGGATGAAGAACTGGTACGAGAGGTTGCAGCCGTAGAGGATGAACACCACCGCCGGCGGCACGCCCAGCAGCACCATCGGCATGAAGAACAGCCACCAGCCCGTCACCACGTAGAGCAGGCTCTGGCGCATCGCAGTGCTCATGTTCATGCGCTCTTCCGAGTGGTGCACCACATGTGCGCTCCAGAACCAGCGCACGGTGTGGCTGGTGCGGTGGAACCAGTAGTAGCAGAACTCCTGCAGCACGAACAGCGGCCCCAGCGTCCAGCCGTTGACCGGGATGTCGAACAGCCGGTGGCGCCAGAACCAGTTGACCGCCGCACCGACGACGAGCGCATGGGCCAGCAGCTCGAACAGCTGGTAGGCGCCGCCGAGGTTGATGTTGGCGATGACGTCGCGCCATTCGAAGTCGCGCGGACGGCCGCGGCGGCGCTGCACCCGGCATTCGATCGCGAAGCCGATCAGGAACAGCGGCGTCATGCCGACCAGCATCACCTGCAGCCAGTTGACGTCGGGCCCCAGCGGCGCGAGCAGGTGCTCGATCCACTGCACGGCGCGGCTCAGGTCGGTCATCGGTGGGCTCCAGGCATGGCGGGCAAGTATTGTGGGAATGGGGCACCGTGGCTGTCTTGATCTTGCGCGATCTGGGCTTTGATAATTCGCGCCATGCGCGGCGACGTGTCCTCTACCTATGTCACGCTGCTCTATGAGTTTTTGGGGCAGCGTGGCGTCGATGCGGCCGCGCTGCTCGGCGAGCCGCCGCCGGCGGGGCAGGGCCTGCAGCGGGTGCCGGTGGACCGGTGGGCCGCGATGCTGGAGCAGGCTCGGCAGGCGCTCGGCGAGCCCGCGCTGGGGCTGTCGGTCGGGGCATTGATCGCGCCGGCGCATTTCGGCCTGCTGGGCTACCTGACGCTGTGCTGCGCCAACCTCGGCGAGGCGCTGGCCCGGTTGCGCGACTACCAGCGCCTCGTCTACGACGTGAACGCCGGCCAGATGTACATCGAGGCCGATGGCGTCACGCTCGAATGGGGCGACGAGATGGGCCGCCCGGGGCAACTGGTGGACGAATGCGCGATCGCGGCGCTCGTCAGCTATGCGCGCGACATCACCGCGCTGCCGCAGGCGGCGCCGCTGCGGGTGCGCTTCATCAATCCGGCGCCGCCGTCGCTCGCGCCCTACGAGGCATTCTTCGGCTGCCCGGTCGACTTCGATGCGCCGACGACCGTCGTCCGCTTGCCGCTGGCGCTGCTGGCCCGCCCGCTGCGGCAGCCGGATCCGGCCTTGCGCGAGCTGCTCGAGGCGCAGGCGCGCGAACTCGTCGCCCGGCTGCCGCCGCGCGATGCGCTCGAAGCGGCCCTGCGCGAAGCGATCGTGACGCTGCTGCCCGAAGGGCAGGCCACGCTGGAGGCCTGCGGCCGCGCGCTGCAGGTGCCGCCACGCACGCTGCAGCGCCGCCTCGCCACGGCGGGCACCAGCTTCCAGCAGGTGCTCGACCGCACACGGCGCCAGCTGGTCGAGCCCTACCTCGCCGATCCGCGCTTGAAACTGGTCGAGATCGCCGGGCTGCTCGGCTATGCCGACCAGGTGGCGTTCACGCGGGCCTTCCAGCGCTGGACCGGCACCACGCCGGGCCAGTGGCGGCGCAGCCCTTCCGCGATCAGGGGAAAGCCGAAAGGGCGCGGCAGCGGCTCACTAGACTGAGACCGTCTCAACCCCTTTTGGAGGTGCGGTCATGGCATTCAGAAGGCTGGCGAAGGGCGATCCGGCCCTGTCGGTGGGCGGCGTGTTCAACCCGATGGGCCACGTGGTGGTGGCCTTCGAAAGCGACGAGCGCGCCTGCGAAGCGGCGCAGGCCCTGCGCGACGAAGGTTTCGAGCCGGAAGACATCGTGCAGTACAGCGCCGACGAAGAAGCCCAGGAGATGACGCGCATGCTCGATGGCGCCACCGGCACGGCCGGCTTCGGCCACGAGATCGGCCTGATGCGCCAGTACAAGGCGCTGGCCGAACAGGGCTGCGGCTGGTTGATGGTGTTTGCGCCCGAGGAGGCGCAGTGCGAGAAGGTGGTCGAGGTGGCCAAGCGCTACGGCGCGAAGCTGGCCGAAAAGTACCATCGGCTGGTGATCGAAGACCTCCTCTAGCCGCCGGGCTCGCTCAGCTCTCGAACAGATCTCCGGCGCTCTTGGGTGGTGCGACGCCGAGGTGGCGGTAGGCCGCCAGCGTCGCAATGCGCCCGCGCGGCGTGCGCTGCAGGTAGCCCTGCTGGATCAGGTAGGGCTCGATCACGTCTTCGATCGTGTCGCGTTCCTCGCCGATCGCCGCGGCCACGTTGTCCAGCCCCACCGGGCCGCCGTCGAAACGGTGCACCACCGCCTCGAGCAGCTTGCGGTCCATCACGTCGAAGCCCTGGGGGTCGACGTCGAGCATCGCCAGCGCCTTGTCGGCGATGTCCTTCGTGATCCTGCCGCTGCCCTTCACGTCGGCATAGTCGCGCACGCGGCGCAGCAGCCGGTTGGCGATGCGCGGCGTGCCGCGCGAGCGGCGCGCAATCTCGATCGCGCCCGCGTCCTCGATCGGCGCATTGAGCAGCCCGGCCGAGCGACGCACGATGCGCGACAGCTCCTCGGGTGTGTAGAACTCCAGCCGCGCGACGATGCCGAAGCGGTCGCGCAGCGGGTTGGTGAGCATGCCGGCGCGGGTGGTGGCGCCCACCAGCGTGAAGGGCTGCAGGTCGAGCTTGATCGAGCGGGCTGCGGGGCCCTCGCCGATCATGATGTCGATCTGGTAGTCCTCCAGCGCGGGATACAGGATCTCCTCGACCACCGGGCTGAGCCGGTGGATCTCGTCGATGAAGAGCACGTCGTTGCGCTCGAGGTTGGTGAGGATGGCCGCCAGGTCCTTGGGCTTCTCGAGCACCGGGCC
Source organism: uncultured bacterium (assembly GCA_966212505.1). Lineage (GTDB taxonomy): Bacteria > Pseudomonadota > Gammaproteobacteria > Burkholderiales > Burkholderiaceae_C > CAMLIZ01. The sequence continues at coordinate 1,143 of CBIHRS010000028.1, read as the reverse complement.
GGAGGTCTGGCGAAGGTTCACGCCCAGCTCGTGGGCGATGATGTGGCTGAGCGTGGTCTTGCCCAGCCCGGGCGGGCCGAACAGCAGCACGTGGTCCAGCGCCTCGGCGCGCTTCTTCGCTGCGCCGATGAAGATCTCGAGCTGTTCGCGCGCCTTGCTCTGGCCGACGTATTCGGCCAGGCCCTTGGGCCGCAGCGCGCGTTCCAGCGCCTCTTCCTGCGGCGAGGCGGCCGAGGCGGTGACCACGCGGTTGCGGGCCGGGGGGCTGAAGTCGTCGGTCTGGATGGCCATCCAGCCATTATCAAGCGCCGGGTCGCCGGCGCTCCGTAAAATCCGCCGCGTGTTTGCCCTGCGCCATCAGCTCCGCCGCGTGACCTGGCTCGCGTTGATCGCGATGCTGGCGCTCGCGCTGATGCCGACGCTGTCGCATGCGATTGCGCTGGTGCGCGGCGAGGCCACCGGCCTGACGGAGGTGTGCACGCCGCAGGGACCGCGCTGGGTCTCGCTGAAAGATGGCACGCCGGTGTCCGATCCGGCGCCGGCCCAGGCCTTTGCCCACCTCGACCATTGCCCGTTCTGCGCGCAGCTCGGCACACCGCTGGGCATGCCGCCGGCGGCGCTGGCGTTGGCCGCCCCCGCCGGCCTGGGCCATGCGATGCCGCGGCTGTTCTACGCCGCGCCGCGCCCGCTGTTCGCATGGAGTGCGGCGCAGCCTCGCGCACCGCCCTCGTTCTCCTGATCGCTTGCTTCACGCGAGACCGCCGGTCGATCGGCGGCCGCGTGCCTTGCCATCCACAGGAGAACCGATGTTCGCTTTTTCCAGCGCCATGCCCCGCATGGTGCCCCTGGCTGCCGCGCTGGCGGCCGCCTGGCCTGCGGTGCCACAGGCCCATGAAACCCCGGCCGAGCCTTCGCACGAAGGCGGCGTGATCGTCATCACAGGCGTGCAACCCACCTCGCTGCCGACCCGCCTGCCCACCACGATCGAGGGCCTCACCGCCCGCCAGATCGAAGACAGCGTCAACGCCACCGACAGCGAGGATGCGCTGAAGTACCTGCCCAGCCTGCTGGTGCGCAAGCGCTACCCGGGCGACTACAACCACGCGGTGCTGTCGACCCGCGCCTCGGGCACCGGCAACAGCG
>CBIHRS010000027.1:0-64901 GCA_966212505.1 uncultured bacterium | reverse complement strand
AGACGGCCGCCCGCACGCTGGCCGACGTGATGCACGGCGCCGACGTGTTCCTGGGTTGCTCGACCGCCGGTGTGCTGACGGGCGAGATGGTCAAGACCATGGCCGACAGGCCGATCATCCTGGCGCTGGCCAACCCGGAGCCCGAGATCCGGCCGGAACTGGCCAAGGAGGCCAAGCCTGATTGCATCGTCGCGACCGGCCGTTCGGACTATCCGAACCAGGTCAACAACGTGCTGTGCTTCCCGTACATCTTCCGTGGCGCGCTCGACTGCGGCGCCACCCGCATCACCGAGGAGATGAAGCTGGCCTGCGTGCGCGAGATCGCGGCGCTGGCCAAGGCCGACATCAGCGACGAGGTGGCCGCGGCCTACGCCGGCCAGGAGCTGAGCTTCGGCCCTGAGTACATCATCCCCAAGCCCTTCGATTCGCGCCTGATCCTGCGCATCGCCCCGGCGGTGGCCAAGGCGGCTGCCGACAGCGGCGTGGCCACGCGCCCGATCGCCGACCTGGCCGCCTACCGGCAGTCGCTCGAGCGCTTCGTCTACCAGACCGGCATGGTGATGCGCCCGGTGTTCGCGGCCGCCAAGGCGGCGCCGAAGCGCGTGGTCTACGCCGAGGGCGAAGACGAGCGCGTGCTGCGTGCGGTGCAGGTGGTGCTCGACGAAGGCTTGGCCAAGCCCATCCTCGTCGGCCGTCCGGCGGTGATGCAGATGCGCATCGAGCGCGCCGGCCTGCGCCTGAAGATGGGCCAGGACTTCGAGGTGGTGAACCCCGAGGACGATCCGCGCTATCGCGAGTGCTGGGAGGCCTATCACAAGCTGATGGGCCGCGAGGGCGTGACGCCCGAGATGGCCAAGGCGATGATGCGGCGCTCGAACACGCTGATCTCGACGATGCTGCTCAAGCGCGGCGACGCCGACGCGATGCTGTGCGGCCTGGTCGGCCGGTTCGAGCACCACTTCGAGCACATCCGCGACGTCATCGGCATGAAGCCTGGCGCGCAGGCAATGGCCGCGATGAACGCGTTGCTGCTCGACACCCGCACGCTGTTCCTGACCGACACCTTCGTCAACGAGCAGCCGAGCGCCGAGGCGCTGGCGCACATCGCGCTGATGGCGGCCGAGGAAGTGCAACGTTTCGGCCTGCCGCCCAAGGTGGCCTTCCTGTCGCACTCGATGTTCGGTTCGTCGACGCGCGAATCGGCCAGGCGCATGCGTGCGGCGGCCCAGCTCTTCAAGGGCATGGCGCCCGAGATCGAATGCGACGGCGAGTTGCACGGCGATGCGGCGTTGTCGCAGGAGCTGCGCGACCGCTTCCTGCCCGACAGCTCGCTCAAGGGCGAAGCCAACCTGCTGGTGCTGCCCAACCTCGACGCGGCCAACATCCTCTTCAACGTGCTGAAGATGACCGGCGGCCATGGCGTCACCGTCGGCCCGATCCTGCTGGGCGCGGCGCAGCCGGCGCACGTGCTGACGCCGTCGGCCACCATGCGCCGCGTCGTCAACATGACGGCGCTGGCCGTGGCCGACGCTTGCGCCGAACGCTGAAGTGCCGAAGGGGCGAGGGGAGGGGAACGAGGTTGTTCCCCTCTTGTAACCCAGGTTCGCCTTTGAGGCATGATCGGCCGCAATAATTGCAGGTTGCCCCCTCAGCCGGAGTCCGTTTCATGCCTCGCCAGACCAAGATCGTCGCCACGCTCGGCCCTGCCTCCTCTTCCCCGGAGGTCCTGGAGCGAATGATCCGGGCGGGGGTCGACGTGGTGCGGCTCAACTTCTCCCATGGCAAGGCGCAGGACCATATCGACCGCGCCACCCTGGTCCGTGAGGCGGCGGCCCGTGTCGGCAAGTCGGTGGCCATCATGGCCGACCTGCAGGGCCCCAAGATCCGCGTCGGCAAGTTCGAAGAGGGCAAGACCCTGCTCGAGAACGGCCAGCCCTTCATCCTCGATGCCAGCCTGAAGACGCCCGGCAACAACGGCCGCGTCGGCCTCGACTACAAGGAGCTGCCGCGCGACGTGAAGCCCGGCGACACGCTGCTGCTGAACGACGGTCTGATCGTGCTGACCGTGGAATACGTGCGCGGCGACGAGGTGCACACCACCGTCAAGATCGGCGGCGAGCTCAGCAACAACAAGGGCATCAACAAGGCCGGCGGCGGCCTCACCGCCCCGGCGCTGACCGCCAAGGACATGGAAGACATCAAGACCGCGATGAGCTTCCAGTGCGAGTACCTGGCGGTGAGCTTTCCGAAGAACGCCACCGACATGGAAATGGCGCGCCAGCTGGCCAACGTGGCCGGCGAGCCGTGGCGCCACAAGCCGGGGATGATTGCCAAGATCGAGCGCAGCGAGGCGATTCCCGTGCTCGAAGGCATCCTGAAGGCCAGCGACGGCATCATGGTTGCGCGCGGCGACCTCGCGGTCGAGGTCGGCAACGCGGCGGTGCCGGCGCTGCAGAAGCGCATGATCAAGATGGCGCGCGAGATGGACAAGGTGGTGATCACCGCGACCCAGATGATGGAGTCGATGATCGTCAACCCGGTGCCCACCCGTGCCGAGGTGAGCGACGTGGCCAATGCCGTGCTCGATGGCACCGATGCGGTGATGCTCAGCGCCGAGACGGCCGCCGGCAAGTACCCGATCGAGACGGTGGAGGCGATGGCGGCGATTGCCGAGGAGGCCGAGCGCGCCGAAGACGTGTCGCTCGATGCCGACTTCACGAACAAGCGCTTCGGCCGCATCGACCAGTCGATTGCGATGGGGGCGCTGTTCACCGCCCACCACCTGGGCTGCAAGGCCATCCTCGCGCTGACGGAATCCGGCTCCACCGCACTGTGGATGAGCCGCCACCGGGTGCACGTGCCGATCTACGGCCTCACCTCGCAGGTGGTCAGCGAGCGGCGGATGGCGCTGTTCCGCAACGTGACACCGATCGCGATGGACGGCTACCAGGACCGCGACCAGGCGCTGGCCGCGGCCGAGCACATCCTCGTCGAGCGCGGCGTGCTGAAGCCGGGCGATACCTACGCGATCACCTGCGGGGAGCCGATGGGCTACCCCGGCGGCACCAACATGCTGAAGGTCTGCAGGGTCGGGTGACCCCCACCCTGGCCGTCAGGCCATGCCGGCGTTGACGGCGTTCACCAGCGCCGCGATGCGCGGCGACATGTTCATCGGCACGATTTCCACGCCGGGATGGCTGCGCGCGAACACGCGGAACAGCTCGTCGGCGAAGCCGTGGCCCACGTCGTTGACGCCGGAGAAATCCACCTCGGCGCGGCGGAACTGCTGCAGCCGGGCGACGACGCGCCGGGCCTGGGCGCGTGAATCCAGGGCCGTGTTCATGCCGGTCATCAGGCGCAGCGAGATGTTGGTGCGGTCGAAGGCCACGCCGCTGTGGTCGCAGCTCCAGGCCTCGAGCACCGACTCCAGCGTGCGCTGCGTGTCGAGCGAGATCGCCAGGTAGACCGAGGTACCGCCCTGCTGCTGCAGCGGCTTGCCGCTGCGCCAGCCCGAACCCTCCCAGCCGCGGCGCTGGAAGGCCGAGCCGTTGGCATGCAGATCGAACACGTCGGCCAGCTGCGAGGTGAAGAACAGGCCGCGGCCGGTGTGCCGGTCGGGCGCGCTGGTCAGCTTGCCCTTGCTCAGCTCGAGCATCGCGTGCATCGGATCCTCGATGTCGAAGGATTCGCGCACACGGTCGAACAGGCCCAGGCCGTCATCCGAGATCAGCAGCTGCACCTGGTTCGGCGTCTGGCGCACCGAGACCGTCACGCTGCTGCCGCCCGAATGGTCGATCGCGTTGTTCAGCAGCTCCTGGAAGGCGTGCTGCAGCATGCGGCCCACCGGCGCCGGCAGCGCGAAATACGGTGCGAAGTCGCGCGACCACGGCAGGTCTTCCGACAGGCCGGCCAGCGGGTAGCGCTTGACCACCTGCCGCAGCAGCCCGGGCGCATAGACGGGTCGGCGCATGCTGCCGGTGCGCGTCAGCCACTGGGTCTCGACCAGCCGCTTCAGCGCCTTCAGTGCCGAACTCCGGCTGCAGCCGGTGCGCTCGACCACCAGCGTGGCCAAATCGTCCGGCCGCTGCTGGGCGGCAGCGGTGATCCACGTGGTGAATTGGGGAATGGAAAGACGGCGCATCGCAGGCTTCCAGTAGCTGGGGGACCAGTGTCCGGCGGGGCGGGAGCCGGGCATGCCGCGAAAAGCCACCTGTTTGCGGGTCAGTTGCGTGTGTTGCCGGCCGGCTGCCACGGTGCCGACCCTGTCGGCCGCTAGAATCTTTCGAGTTACGGCGCGGTTACGGCGCACCATTCCACACGCCGGAGCGGCATCGGCCTTGCTTCGGCCCGGAACGGGTGCACGAGGCCGCTCGCGCGCCTGCATTGCTTATCCACTTTCAGGAAGATCGCCATGCCACTCGTCTCCATGCGCCAGCTGCTCGACCATGCCGCCGAAAACGGCTATGGCATTCCGGCGTTCAACGTCAACAACCTCGAGCAGGTGCAGGCTGTGATGACGGCCGCCGCCGAGGTCAACGCCCCGGTGATCCTGCAGGCCAGCGCCGGCGCCCGCAAATACGCCGGCGAAGCGTTCATCAAGCACCTGATCCTGGGCGCGCTCGAGGCCTACCCGCACATTCCGCTGGTGATGCACCAGGACCACGGCCAGAGCCCCGACATCTGCAAGGGCGCCATCGACCTGGGCTTCAGCTCGGTGATGATGGACGGCTCGCTCAATGCCGACGGCAAGACCATCGCCAGCTACGAGTACAACGTCGAGGTCACGAAGAAGGTGGTCGACATGGCCCATGCGCTGGGCGTCACCGTGGAGGGAGAACTGGGCTGCCTGGGCTCGCTCGAGACCATGAAGGGCGACAAGGAAGACGGCCACGGCGCCGAAGGCACGATGACCCGTGAGCAACTGCTCACCGACCCGGAGCAGGCCGCCGATTTCGTCAAGCGTACCCAGCTCGATGCGCTGGCCATCGCCATCGGCACCAGCCACGGCGCCTACAAGTTCAGCCGCAAGCCCACCGGCGACATCCTCGCGATCGACCGCGTGAAGGAAATCCACCGCCGCATCCCGAACACCCACTTGGTGATGCACGGTTCGTCGTCGGTGCCGCAGGATCTGCTGGCGCAGATCAACCAGTACGGCGGCAAGATGAAGGAGACCTACGGCGTGCCGGTCGAGGAGATCCAGGAAGCCATCAAGCACGGCGTGCGCAAGATCAACATCGACACCGACATCCGCCTGGCGATGACCGGCGCGGTGCGCAAGTTCATGGCCGAGAACCCCGACAAGTTCGACGCCCGCGAGTGGCTGAAGCCCGCGCGCGAGGCGGCCTACAAGGTCTGCAAGCAGCGCTACATGGAGTTCGGCTGCGAAGGCCAGGCCGGCAAGATCAAGGCGGTGTCGCTGTCCGAGATCGCCCAGCGCTACGCGTCGGGCCAGCTGGCGCAGACTGTCAACTGAAGCCGGCGACAGCCGATTTCCAAGGGCGCCGAGAGGCGCCCTTTTCGCTTTTTCAAGGAATCCATCCTCAACCTTGAGGATGCATCCCCCTTGGGCGTCCGAGATACGCAACTTACAATCCGGGGTCACCCTGAGAGGCCCCTGCCGTGTCTGCTGCGCTGCTCCAAAGTTCCCTGCATTCCCTGCCCCTGCTGGCCCGCGGCAAGGTGCGCGACAACTACGCCGTCGGCACCGACCGCATCCTGATGGTCGCCAGCGACCGGCTCTCGGCCTACGACGTGGTGATGGGCGAGCCGATCCCCGGCAAGGGCGCGCTGCTGACCCAGATGGCCTTGTTCTGGTTCGACAAGCTCAAGGGCATCGTGCCCAACCACCTGACGGGCGAGGCGCCGGAGAGCGTGGTTGCGGCCGACGAGGTGGCCCAGGTGCGCGAGCGCTCGATGCTGGTCAAGCGGCTGAAGCCGCTGCCGGTGGAAGCCGTGGTGCGCGGCTACTTGGCGGGCTCCGGCTGGACCGAATACCAGGCCTCGCGCTCGGTCTGTGGCGTGGCGCTGCCGGAAGGCCTGAAGAACGCCTCCAAGCTGCCCGAACCCATCTTCACGCCCGCTACCAAGGCGGCGGTGGGTGAGCACGACGAGAACGTCAGCTTCGAGCACATCGCCGGCGTCATCGGCAGCGAGCTGGCGGCCCAGGTGCGCGACGTCGCGATCAAGCTCTACAAGACGGCGGCCGACTTCGCGCTGACCAAGGGCATCATCATCGCCGACACCAAGTTCGAGTTCGGCCTCGACGACAACGGCACGCTGACGCTGATGGACGAGGTGCTCACGCCCGACTCCTCGCGCTTCTGGCCGATCGAGGGCTACCAGGCCGCGTTCGAGGCTGGCCGCAACCCGCCCAGCTACGACAAGCAGTTCGTGCGGGATTGGCTGGAGCAGGCCCGTGTGAACGGCCAACCCTGGAACAAGAAGCCACCCGCGCCGCAACTGCCGGCCGACGTGATCGAGAAGACGGCGGCCAAGTACCGCGAGGCGCTGCAGCGCCTGACCGCCTGATCCCCTGGGAGCTGCCGCCATGCCGCCGGTGGTGTCGCGCCTGCTCGCCCGCCTGGACGCGGCGAGCGCCCGTACCCGCAATCCCGTGGAGCTCGCGTGCCTGAAGGCCGAGCGCGCAGGCTTTCTCGGGCGCCATGGCCAGGTCGAGACGGCCAAGCAGCAATTGCAGGAGATCCAGCGCCAGTTCGCTCGTCAACCTCATGTGGCGGTCAGCGGCTGGCTCGCGCTGGCCGAAGGGCAGCTGGACCACTACAGCCGCCTGAGCAGCAGCGCGCACGATCGCTTCCAGCGCGCGTATGCTCTCAGCACGGCGGCCCAGCTGAAGCCGCTGCAGGCCTTGAGCGCTGCGTGGCTGGCCCACGCCTGCGACGTGCGCAACGACCGCCTGCGCACAGCGCAGCTGGTGGCCGAGGCACTGCGGCTGGCTGCCGACGATGACCATGGCGCCCGCTGGCGCGCCTGCCTGACGGTGGGCACCGGTTATCACTTCTGCGGCCGGCTCGACCTGGGCTTGCCGTGGTATGCCGCCGCACGCCGCCATGCGCTGGCCGACGGGGACGAGGTCGCGCTCAGCGCGGTCATCTACAACCAGGCCGGCATGCGCAGCGATCAGGCGCGCCGGGCCGCTGCGTTCGGTAGCGCTGATGGTTCGCAGCAGCTGCATGCGGTGATGGGGACCGAGTCCACCATCCACTTCGATGCGGCGATCGGGCTGCTTTCGCTCGACTGGCTGGTGCCGCTGATGCGGGCGCAGCTGCTGGTGGTGGAAAACCGCTTCGCCGAGGCTTTGGAGCTGTTCGAGCAGCATGGCGACCGGGCGGAGGAGGTCTGGCGCGAACGCATGGAGCCCTGCCTGTATGCCGACCGCGCCTGGTGTCTGTTGAAGACCGGCCGCGAAGCCGAAGCTCGTGAGGAGGCACGCTTCGCCGTGCAGGCGATGGCCGATTCGCCGTGTGATCTCGATGACCGCGCCGTGGCGCATGCGCGGCTGACGCAACTGTTCGAGGCCTTCGGCGAGCCGGAGAAGGCGGCGCTGCACCAGGCCGCGGCACTGGCCGACCATGCGGCCTTTTCTGCCCAGCAGGAGGCCTGGCTCGGCATGCTGAACGAGGCACTGGCCGGGCTGTCCCCGGTGTGAACGCCCGCGGCCGCGGGCCGCGGTTCAGTTCAGAACAGCGCCATGCTGAGCTTGCGCCGGTATTGGTCGATCACCGGATCGCTCGGCGCCACCGCCGTCTTGCCGGTCACTTCCAGCGCGCCCTTGGCTTCCGCCTGTGCCGTGGGCTTGGGGGCCGGCTTGCTCATCAGCTCGAGGATCGCGACATAGGTCTTGCGCGCGAGCTCGTCGTTCCAGGCCTTGTCGCGCATCACGATCTCGAGCAGCTCGTCCATCGCCTGGGTGAAGTGGCCGGCGGCGAAGTAGGTCTGGGCGAGTTCGAAGCGCGCATCGAAGTCGCGCTTGTTGGCGGCGATGGCTGCCGCCAGCGCCTCGGGGCTGCGGGCGTTGGCGGCCTTCTCGGCGGCGGTGATCCAGTGGCCGAGCGCGGCGATGCGGCCGTCGACCAGCGCCTTGCTGGCCACCGGCTCCCAGGCCTGGCGCGCCTGCTCGATGCGGCCGGTCTCGACCAGCAGCTTGATGTAGTCGCAGCGCACCGCGTCGTTGCCGGGGTCGATGGCCACGGCCTGCTGCAGGCGGTCGAGCGCGCCGTCGGCATCGCCTTCGGCCGCCAGCTCGGCGGCTTCTTCGGTCTGGTCTTCGGCCTCGAGCTCTTCCGGGCTGGGCACGTGCTTGTCGAGGAACTGGCGGATCTGCGCCTCGGGCAGGGCGCCGACGAAGCCGTCGACCGGCTGGCCCTGGTCGAACAGCACGCAGAACGGAATGCTGCGCACGCCGAAAGCCTGGCTCAGCTGGCCGGCGATCTCGGGCTGCTCGTCGCTGTTGAGCTTGGCCAGCTTGAAGCGGCCCGCATAGGCCCCCTCGAGCTTCTCGAGGATGGGGCCCAGTGTGCGGCAGGGGCCGCACCACGGCGCCCAGATGTCGAGCAGCACCGGCTGGCGCAGCGAGTCCTGGATCAGGTCGGCTTCGAAGTTCTGGAGGGTGATGTCGATCATGGGTCCGGACAAGGAGTCGTCGGAAAGGAGGATGGCGCCGCGCCGCCTACAATTCAAGGTTTCCCGCAAGCACCGGAGCGAGCCTTGACGAGTGCCCCGCCCGTGGTCGGTGTGGTGATGGGTTCCAGCAGCGACTGGGAGACCTTGAAACACGCGACCCAGATTCTCGCCGAGTTCGGCATTCCTCATGAAGCGCGTGTGGTCTCGGCCCACCGCATGCCCGACGACATGTTCGCCTATGCCGAAGCGGCCGCCGGCCGCGGGCTCAAGGCCATCATCGCCGGGGCCGGCGGCGCCGCCCACCTGCCGGGCATGATCGCCGCCAAGACCACCGTGCCGGTGCTGGGCGTGCCGGTCGCCAGCCGGCACCTGCAGGGCGTGGATTCGCTGCACTCGATCGTGCAGATGCCCAAGGGCATCCCCGTGGCCACGTTCGCGATCGGCACGGCCGGCGCGGGCAACGCGGCGCTGTTTGCCGTGGCGATGCTGGCCAACGAAGACCCGAAGCTGCGCGAGCAGCTCGAAGCCTTCCGTGCCCGCCAGACCGAGGCAGCGCGCGCGATGACCCAGGAGCTGACGTGAGCGAAGCCATCCTGCCGGGCGAAGCGGTGACCCTGGGCGTGCTCGGCGGCGGCCAGCTCGGCCGCATGTTCGTGCATGCCGCGCAGACGCTGGGCTACGCCACCGTGGTGCTCGACCCCGACGAGAGCAGCCCGGCCGGCGTGGTGGCGCATCAGCACATCCGTGCCGACTACCTGGATGCGCAGGGCCTGAAGCAGCTGGCCGAGACCTGCGCCGCGATCACGACCGAATTCGAGAACGTGCCAGCGCAGGCGTTGGCCACGCTGGCTGCATCGCGCCCGGTGGCGCCCGCGGCCGACGCCGTGTCGATCTGCCAGGACCGTTCAGCCGAGAAGTCGCAGTTCGTACGCTGCGGCGTTCCCTGTGCGCCGCACCTGCTGATCGAGACGCCGGAGCAGCTCGCCGCCGCGAGCGACGACCTGCTGCCCGGCATCCTGAAGACGGCCCGCATGGGCTACGACGGCAAGGGCCAGGTGCGCGTGGGCTCCCGGGCTGAACTCGCGGCTGCGTGGGATGCGCTCAAGCGCGTGCCCTGCGTGCTGGAGAAGCGGCTGGCGCTGGCGCTGGAGCTCAGCGTGATCGTCGCCCGCAACGCGGCCGGCGAGGTGGTGCATTTCCCGGTGCAGCAGAACCTGCACCGTGACGGCATCCTGGCCGTCACCCAGGTGCCGGCACCCGATGCCAGCCATGAGCTGCAGGTGCAGGCGGTGCGCTGCGCCGAACGCATCGCCGCCGAGATGCACTATGTGGGCGTGCTGTGCGTCGAGTTCTTCGTGCTGGCCGACGGTTCGCTCGTGGCCAACGAGATGGCGCCGCGGCCGCACAACTCGGGTCACTACAGCATCGACGCCTGCGACGTGTCGCAGTTCGACCTGCAGGTGCGGGCGATGGCCGGCCTGCCGCTCGTCGCGCCCCGGCTGCACTCGGCCACGGTGATGCTCAACCTGCTCGGCGACCTGTGGTTCGATGCCCAGGGCCATGAGCGCACGCCGGCCTGGCAGCAGGTGCTGGCGCTGCCCGGCGTGCACCTGCACCTGTACGGCAAGACCAGCGCGCGCCCCGGTCGCAAGATGGGCCACCTGACGGTCACCGCAGCCCAGCCGGCCGAAGCGCGTTCCGTGGCGCTGCGTGCCGCGGAACTGTTGGGGCTGGCTGCGTTCTGAGCGCCATGCCTGTGCTGTCCGGAGACGATGCTGCTCATGTCGAGGCGGCGGCTGAGCGGCTCGCCGCCGGCGAACTGGTGGCCCTGCCGACCGAGACGGTCTACGGCCTGGGGGCCCGCGCCGACGACGATGCCGCGGTGGCGCGCATCTTCGAGGCCAAGGGGCGGCCCAGCGACCATCCGCTGATCGTCCATGTGCCCGATGCCACGGCAGCGGCGCGGTTCGCGGCCGAGCTGTCGCCGCTCGCGCAGCGGCTGATGGCGGCCTTCTGGCCCGGGCCGTTGACCATCATCGTGCCGCGGCGTCCCGAGATCGCGCGTGCCGCCGCCGGAGGGCAGGACAGCGTCGGGCTGCGTTGCCCCGCACACCCGGTGGCCCATGCGCTGCTGGTCGCCGCCGCGCGCCACGGCGTCGCCGGTGTGGCGGCGCCGAGTGCCAACCGCTTCGGCCGGGTCAGCCCGACGACGGCCGCCCATGTACGCGACGAGTTCGGCGATGCGCTGACCGTGCTCGATGGGGGCCCCTGCGGCGTCGGCATCGAGTCGACCATCATCGATTGCACGCGGGCCGAGCCGGTGCTGCTGCGCCCGGGCGTCCTGACACGTGCGCAGATCGAGGCGGCCGCCGGCATGCCGCTGAAAGACCGCGATGCGGCGGCGCCGCGGGCCTCGGGCACGCTGGAGGCGCACTATGCCCCGCACGCCAAGGTTCGGCTGATGGACAGTGCGATGCTGCAGCAGGCGATGGGCATGCTGCCCGCCGACGCGGGCGAGATGGGGCTGGCGGTATATTCCCGCAGCGCCCGATCGCCGGCCTGGCCGCCGGCCGTGCTGCACCGGCACATGCCGGGCGATGCGGCGGCGGCGGCGCAGGAACTCTTTTCGGTGCTGCGCGATCTCGATACGCACGGCGCGCGGCTGATCTGGGTGGAGCATCCGCCCGCCACCCCCGAATGGGAAGGGGTGCGCGACCGGCTGCAGCGCGCGGCCGCCGCTTGACCGGCCAGCGCGCCTGCCCCTTTTCCTCTTTGACGACGATTTGCGACCTGGAGATTCGATGAAGTTCACTGCGATCAAAGCGGGCTGGGTGCGCCGCCTCGGACTGGCCGCCGGCCTGCTGACGTTGGCGCTCGCCGGTTGCGGCGGCGGCACCGAGATCGAGCCGTTCAGCCCCAACCGCATCCTGTCGTTCGGCGACGAGATGAACGTCATCAACCCCAACGGCACGATCAACGGCACCAAGTATTCGGTGAACTACTTCGCGCCCGCCGACGCCACCACCACTCCGGCCGTCCCGGAGCACATTGACTGCACCAGCAATCCGCTGTGGATCCAGATGGTCGCCAGCCACTACGGCATGGCGTACGACAAGTGCCCCGGCACCTCGACCACGCCGGCTGGTCACATCTATGCTGCGGCCGGCGCAAAGTCCACTGATCTCGACGCGCAGATCGCCACTTCGCTCGGCGGGCTTGGCACCTTCACCGACAAGGATCTGGTGACAGTGATGGTCGGCATGAATGACGTGCTCGCGGCCTATGACCAGTACCCGAGCGCGGCCGAGGCCGATCTCGTGTCGGCCCTCACCGAAAAGGGCAAGCAACTGGCGGCCAAGGTCAACAACCTGGCGATGCAAGGCCCGGCGGTCATCGTGGCCACCGTGCCGGACCTGGGCCTCACGCCCTATGCCCGTCTGCAGGAAAAGAACGTGGGCACGGGCCGTGCCGCCTTACTGACCCGCCTGACCGATGCCTTCAACAAGGGCCTGCGCACCAACCTCATCAACGACGGCCACCTCGTCGGTCTCGTCAGCGCCGACCTCGAGGTTCAGCGCATGGTGGAACTGCCGACCTACTACGGGCTCCTCAACGTTAACCAGCCGGTCTGCCTGGATGCCTACAACAGCACCACCGGTCGCGATGACCTGTCGCTGCTGCAAGACTGCAAAACCGATGTGAGCACCACCGTTCTAAGCAAGCTGGTGAAGGACGTCGACAACAATGGCGCCCGCCTCGTGGATCTCACGAGCGCCAGCGCGACCGCAGCCACGCCTTCCTATTACCTCTGGGCCGGCAACCTGATGCTGAGCGCCCACGGCCAGGCCCAGCTCGGATCGATTGCCGTCTCGCGCGCCGACGGCAATCCCTTCTGACCTTCAAGGTCGCTCCGCCGCAAGCCGGCGTCGTCCCCAGGGGCGGCGCCGGTTTTTTGTTTCCTCGCCCCCTTCTAGGGGTGCGGACCTAAATCGGGTTTCCCCGCTGAGGACCCTCGCAGACCCCCTCGTATAGTCGTCCGACGAAAAATCGCACGTTCGTTCGATTTCGTAACGACACTGGTTTGTGGATCAAGAGGGGACTGCATGAAGTACATCCGTTCTGGGGCGCTGGCACTCGCGGCAGCGGCCGCGCTCGTCGGTTGCGGCGGTGGCGGCGACGACAACCCGCCGCCGGCACGCGCCACCATCGTCACGGCACAGCTGGCCGGACAGGCCACGACCGCGCAGATCGACGCCGGCACCTTGTCTTCGGGCATCCAGGCGCTGACGGGTACGGCCAAGTGCAACGTGGACATCCGCTACGTGCTCTACATCACGAGGGACCCACGCGGCGAAGTGGCGACGGCATCCGAAGGCGTGCTCGTGCCCAGCGGCACCGACCCCGCCTGCACGGGCTCTCGTCCGGTGCTGCTGTATGCGCACGGCACGACCACCGCCAAGTCGAAGAACATGGCCGATGTGGTCAACGACAGCGAGGCTTCGCTGTTGATGGCGATGTATGCCGCGCAAGGCTTCATCGTCGTGGCGCCGAACTTCCTGGGCTACGACAAGTCGTCCCTCGCCTACCACCCCTACCTGAACGCCGAGGCCTCGGCCGTCGACATGGTCGATGGCCTGCGGGCTGCCAAGGCCCATCTGAATGCGGCGAGTTCGGTCAAGCCTTCGGACAAGCTCTTCGTCTCCGGCTACTCGCAGGGCGGACATGTGGCCATGGCCACCCACCGGGCGATCGAGCGCGACTACAGCTCGGAGTTCACCGTGACGGCGGCAGGTCCGATGTCCGGGCCCTACAACCTCATCGGCTTCGCCGACGTGATCACGACCACGGGCCCCGTCGCTGCCGGATCGACGGTTTTCCTGCCCATGATGCTCACGAGCTATCAGAAGTCGTACGGCAACCTCTACGCCAAGACCTCTGACGTCTACCAGTCGCCGTTCGACGTGGGCATCGAGACCCTGTTCCCCACCGACACGCCGGTGGCGACGCTCGTCGCACAAGGCAAGCTGCCGGCCGATCCCACCTTCACCGCGCTGTTCGGCACCGGCGGCCTGCTGCTCGACAGCTTCAAGACGAGCTATGCCACCTCGAACTTCCGCAAGGCGATCGTGACCAACACGCTGGCGGGTGCCGACGGCAGCACGACCATCGGCTGGAAGCCCAAGCGGCCGGTCGCACTGTGCGGTGGCGCGCAGGATCCGACGGTGTTCTGGGCCGTCAACGGGCCGGTGGCACAGGCGGTCTTCGCCGCCCAGGGCGTGACGGTGCCGGCATGGGACCTCGAGAGCCCGCCCGCCATCACCGATCCGACCTATCCGGTCTATGCCGGCTTTGCCCAAGCCAAGGCGCAGACCGCCACGGCGGCCGTCACGGCGGGCGCCACCGATGGCGGTGTCGCCGCGGTGCGCGGTGCCTACCACGGCACGCTGGTGCCGCCGTTCTGCACCGCGCTGGAGCGCGGCTTCTTCCAGCAGGTGCTGGCATCCGGGCTGTAAGCCGAGGCGACGAAGGAGTATCACGACAATGCAGATCAAAGCTTCCCTCATCCTCGGCGCAGCCGCGCTTTCGCTGGCAGCCGGCTCGGCCTTCGCTGGCACGCACAGCGTCTACTTCGGCGGGATGTACATCGATGTGCACAGCCAGGCCGATGCGCTGCAAGGCGGGCCGGCCGTGCCCGCGCCCGGCGCCAAGATCAAGGTGGGTGATGCCACCACCGTCGGCGCGGGCTACGTGTATCGCTTCGACGGCCCCTGGAGCCTGGAGGCTGCGCTCGGCGTTCCGCCGAAGCACAAGACCTTCGGCGACGGGTTCATCACACCGTTCGGTCAGGTCTCGTCGGTGAAGCAGGTCGCGCCGACCGTGTTCGCCAACTACCATTTCCGCAGCTTCGGCAAGCTCGAGCCGTTCGTGGGTGCCGGTTTGAACTTCACGCACTTCACCGCTGCACACAGCACGGCGTCGGGCAATGCGGCCAGCGGCGGCCCGACCCGCATCGACCTCAGCAACTCGCTCGGCCTGGCGGTGCACGGCGGGGCGAGCTACAAGATCGCCGACCACTGGTCGCTCGTGGGCACCATCGCCTATGCCGACGTGAAGAGCGACCTCACCGCAACGACGAGCACCAGCAGCGGCGACATCGTGCGGACGACGCGCATCAACTTCCGCCCGGTGGCTTACACGCTCTGCGTCGGCTACACCTTCTGATCACCCAGGCGGCGCTGCGCCATCAGCTTCATCACCAGGATGCTGAAGGCCAGCGCCAGCGTGATCGCGTTGGCGATGATGATCGGCCATTCGCCGAGCACCACGCCGTAGGCCAGCCACAACGCGACGCCGAAGGTGAAGCTGGCGTACATCGTCAGCGAGATGCCGCTGACATCGCGCGTGCGGAAGGTCAGCCAGGCCTGCGGCACGAAGGCCGTGGTGGTCAGCGAAGCGGCGAGGTAACCGAGCCAGTCGGTCGTGGTCAGGGCGTACAGCATCGGTCTCGGGTCACGGTGTCGTCGTAGGTCCATTGCAGCAGCGCATCCAGGGCCGGACGCGCTGCCTGCGCATGAGGGTGGTTGATCAGCGCGACCAGCACGTAGCGCTTGCCGCTGTTGGCGAGCACATAACCTGCCACCCCGGCGACATCGCGCAGCGAGCCGGTCTTGAGGTGGCCGCGGCCGATGGGAGCGCGTGAGCGCTTCAAGGTTCCGTCCTGCCCGATCACCGGCAACGAGCTCATCAGTTCCGGCATCACCGGGCTGGCGTAGGCCGACTGCAGCAGTTGCGCCAGCAGTTGCGGCGTGAGCCGGGTGTCGCGCGACAGGCCGGAGCCGTTGTCGATCGTCGCGCCCGCCGCAGCGGTTTCGCCGAAGCGGTCGGCCAGCCACTGCCGCAGCACCTGGCGGCCGGTCTCGGGTGTGCCGGTGCCTTTTTGCAGGGCGCCCAGCGTGAGGAACAGCTGCTGCGCCATCACGTTGTTGCTGAACTTGTTGATGTCGCGCACCACATCGGCCAGCGGCGGGGAATTGACCACGAAGCTCGGCGGCGCATCGGCCGGTGCAGCGCCGTCGTGCACGCTGCCATCGAGGCGGCCGCCGGCTTCGCGCCACAGCGCCTCGATCAGCCGCGCGTTGTAGCCCTGCGGATCGGTGGCCGCCACCGGCCATTGCCGCTCGCCGCAGCTCGCCGGGTAGCCGCCGGCGAAGTGCACCACGCGCGGATCGGCGAAGGTGGCCTTCAATGCGGCGCGCCAGTCGTCGCAGGCCAGGCTGTTCAGCGGCACGCTGGTGTCGACCGATACGCCGGCCAGCGGCGGCTCGGCGCTGACCAGTGCCACACCGCGCGCCGGGTCCGGCGTGAAGGTGTAGACCACCGACTTGTAGTTCAGCAGCAGCGCATCGGGCCGCACGTTGTAGGGCCGCAGCGGCTCGCCGTCGAAATCACCGGGGGCGCCATCGGGCACGCTGAAGGCGCTGCGGTCGAGCACGATGTCGCCGTGGATCTCGCGCACGCCGAGCTGGCGCACCCGCCGCAGCAGCAGCCATACCCGTTCCAGCACCAGCTTGGGATCGCCGCTGCCCTTGATGACCAGCGAGCCGTCGAGCACCCCGTCGCGCACGGGGCCCTGCAGCCACACGGGTGTCGGCCAGGTGTAGGCGGGGCCGAGCAGGTCGAGCGCGGCGTAGGTGGTCAGCAGCTTGAACAGCGATGCCGGGTTCATCGGCGCCAGGGCCCGCTCTTCGAGCCGCGGCTTGGTGCTACCGACCTCCTGCACGATCACGGCCATCGCCTGGGGCGGCACATCGGCGCGGCGCAAGGCCTGCAGCACCTCGGCCGGCAGCGCTGCGGCTTGTGCCATGCCGCAGCCCAGGCCGGCGAGCAACGCGGCGCCTGTCGTGATGCGGCGGGCGGCGCATGCGAATCCGGAGGGCATGCGGCAATGATCGCACGGCTACACTGTGCGGCTCCACTGTGACGGGTGTGCGTTGTTGCCCGTCTGCCCGCCGTATTTCCCTTGCCCGAATGACCGCCTGCCTGCTCGCCCTCGACAGCTCCACCGAGCGTCTCGCGCTCGCGCTGCAGTCGCCGCAGGGGCTGTTCACCGCGCATGAGGAAGGCGGGCAGCAGTCGTCGGCACGGCTGGTGCCGGCCGTGCTGCAGCTGCTCGCGCAGGGCGGCTGCACGCTGGCGACGCTGGGGGCCATCGCATTCGCACGGGGCCCTGGGGCCTTCACCGGCCTGCGCACCGCGTGTGCCGTGGCGCAGGGCCTGGCACTGGGCGCCGGCAAGCCGGTGCTTGCACTCGACAGCCTGATGCTGGTGGCCGAGGATGCGCGCCGCCAGCTGACCGAGGCGCACGAGATCTGGGTTGCGATGGATGCCCGCATGGGCGAGGTCTATGCCGGCGCCTATCGCTGGGCGGCGCATGAGGGCTGGCAGGTGCTGCGGGCGCCCGCGCTCTATGAGCTGGAGGCGCTGCATGCCGCCTGGCAGGCCGCACCGCCGGCCGTCATCGCCGGTTCCGCGATCAGTGCGTTCGGCGCCCGCCTGCTGGTGGGCACCGCGGTGCTGGTGCCCGACGAGCGCGACCGCGCCGGCGCGTTGATGCAGATCGCGCAGCAGTCCTGGCAGCGCGGCGAAGCGCAGGATGCCGCTGCGGCCATGCCGCTCTACCTGCGCGACAAGGTGGCGCTCACCACCGCCGAGCGCATGGCGCAGCGCGGCCCGGAGGCGGGCGCATGAACGCCGCGCTGATGCAGCCCGGCCTGCGGCTCGAGCCGATGATGGTGCAGTCGCTCGATGCGGTCGTCGCGATCGAGAACAGCGCCTATCCGTTCCCGTGGACGCGCGGCAACTTCATCGACTCGCTGGCGGCCGGCTATCTGGCTGAGGTGCTGATCGAGGGCGCAGGCGCACCGATCGGCTACTACGTCGCGATGGCCGGCGTCGAGGAGATGCACCTGCTCAACATCACGGTCGCGCCCGCCTGCCAGGGCCGCGGACATTCGCTCACGCTGCTCGACCGGCTGGTGCGCCAGTCGCGGGCCCATGGGGCGCGCATGCTGTGGCTCGAGGTGCGCGAGAGCAACGCGAGGGCGCGCCGGGTCTACGAGCGTTACGGCTTCACGCAGGTCGGCGTGCGACGCGGTTACTACCCGGCGGCCGCCGGCAAGCGCGAGGACGCGATCGTGATGAGCCTGCCGATCGCATCGGAAGAGACGCATGGGCTGGACTGAGCGTCAGCGCCAGATGCTTGCCGAGATGGGACTCCGCGTGTGGGCCCCGGAGGCGGCGCCTGCCGACACGGCCGTGCCGGCAGCGACGTCAGATGCGCCGGCGGTGCCGCCACCAGCGGCTGCTCGCCCGCCGATCTCTGCCCCCGAGGCTCCGGTCATCGTCGAGCCGGCCGCGAGGACGCCCCATGCCGGCGCCGCCGGCATTGCCGAGATGGACTGGCCGGCGCTGCGCGACGCGGTGGCAGGCTGCCGTGCCTGCCGCCTCTGCGAGGGCCGGCGCAACACGGTGTTCGGTGTCGGCAACCAGCAGGCGCACCTGATGGTCGTCGGCGAAGCGCCCGGCGAGCAGGAAGACCGCAAGGGCGAACCCTTCGTCGGGCCGGCCGGCCACCTGCTCGACAGCATGCTGCGCTCGCTGAACCTCACGCGCGAAGAGGCCGAGCCCTCGCGCCAGGTGTTCATCGCCAACACGCTGAAGTGCCGTCCGCCGGGCAACCGCAACCCGGAGCCCGACGAGATGGTCAAGTGCGAGCCTTTCTTGCAGCGGCAGCTCGCGCTGGTGAAACCGCGCGCGATCCTCGCGATGGGCCGTTTCGCGGTGCAGGCGCTGCTGCGCAGCAGCGACCCGATCGGCCGGCTGCGGGGCCGGGTGCACACCTACGAAGGCGTGCCGCTGGTGGTGACCTATCACCCCGCCTATCTGCTGCGCAACCTGCCCGACAAGGCCAAGGCCTGGGAAGACCTCTGCCTGGTGGCCAGCGTGCTGGAGAAGCGGCCGGGCTGAAGCGGCTCAGCCCTTCTTGGCCTTGACGGGCCGCGTCCAGCCGCTGATCGACACCTGCTTCGCGCGTGCGACGGTGAGCTGACCGGCCGGCGCGCCCTTGGCGATGGTCGAGCCGCCGCCGATGGTGGCACCGTCGCCGATCTCGATCGGCGCGATCAGCACGCAGTTGGAGCCCACGTGCACGTCGTTGCCGATCACGGTGCGGTGCTTGTTGGCGCCGTCGTAGTTGGCGGTGATCGATCCGGCGCCGTAGTTGACACGCTCGCCCACGGTGGCGTCGCCCAGGTAGGCGAGGTGGTTGGCCTTGGCGCCCCTGGCCAGCGTGGAGTTCTTCACTTCGACGAAGTTGCCGATGTGCACCTCGTCGCCCAGCGCTGCGCCGGGCCGCAGCCGGGCATAGGGCCCGATCAGCGCGCCGGCGCCCACCTGTGCGCCCTCGATGTGGGTGAACGGGTGGATCACGGCACCGGCCGCGATCTGTGCATCCCGGATCACGCAGTGCGCGCCGATGCGCACGCCGTCGCCCAACGTCACCCGGCCTTCGAACACGCAGCCGACATCGATCTCGACGTCGGTGCCGCATTGCAGTTCGCCGCGCACGTCGAAGCGCGACGGGTCGGCCAGGCGCACGCCGGCTTCCATCAGCGCGTCGGCCTGCTGGCGCTGGTAGCGCCGCTCCAGGTCGGCCAGCTGCGCTGGGCTGTTGACGCCCAGCACCTCGGTCTCGCTCGCCGCCGGCGAGGCGACCACCGGCACGCCGTCGGCCACCGCCATCGCGACGATGTCGGTCAGGTAGAACTCCTTCTGCGCGTTGTCGTCCTTTAGCGCCATCACCCAGCGCTTCAGCAGCGCGCTGGGCGCGGCCATCATGCCGGTGTAGACCTCGCGGATCCCACGCTGCTCGGGCGTCGCGTCCTTGTGCTCGACGATGCCCCGCACCTGGCCGCTGGCCGGATCGCGCACGATGCGGCCATAACCGCTGGGGTCGTCGAGGGCGATCGTCAGCAGCGCCAGCCGCGCGCCGCCACAGGCTTCGACCAGCGCACGGGCGGTGGCTTCGGCGATCAGCGGCACGTCGCCATTGAGGATCAGCGTCGTGCCTTCATCTGCCAGCTGGGGCACGGCCTGCTGCACCGCGTGGCCGGTTCCAAGTTGCGGCATCTGGCGCACGAAGCCGAGGCCGGGCGCGGCGATTGCTGCTTCGACCGTGTCGGCACCGTGCCCGGTGACGACAATGGTGCGTTGGGAATCGAGGCGCGCGGCGGTGTGCAGCACATGCTGCACGAGGCTGCGACCGGCCAGCCGGTGCAGGACCTTGGGCAGGGCGGATTTCATCCGCGTGCCCTTGCCTGCGGCCATGATGACGATCTGGAGTGACATGGAAGAGAGATCCTTGTTGCGCGGGCGGATTATCGGCGGGCTGGTGTTGGGCCTGATCCTGCTGCTCGCCGGCTGCAGCGTTGCGCTGAAGATCACCTACAACCAGGCGCCCACGCTGCTGTACTGGTGGATGGACGGCTATGTCGATTTCAACGACCAGCAGTCGCCGCGTGCCCGCCAGCTGATCGACCAGTGGCTGCGCTGGAACCGGGCGCAGGCGCTGCCCGACTATGCCGAGTTGCTGCGCCGCGCCGGCACGCAGGTGCTCGACCCCACGCTGTCGCCGCAGCAGATGTGCGGCATGGCGCACGAGGTCAAGGCGCGCATGCAGGCGGCCTACGAGCAGGCGGTACCATCCTTCGCCGAACTGGCGCTCACGCTGACGCCCGAGCAGCTGAAGCACATGGAAAAGCGCTTCAGGAAGAACAACGACAAGTTCCGCGACGAGTTCATGCCGCGCCACCCCGAAGACCGCATCAAGGCGCAGGCGAAGAAGGCGGAAGAGCGGTTCGAGATGGTCTACGGCTCGGTCGACGATGCGCAGCACGAGCGCATCGTGCAGGCGATTTCGGCGTCGCCCTATGACCCCGAGCTGTGGCTGGCCGAGCGCGAGGCGATCCAGCGCGAGATGCTGCAGGAGCTGCGCGCGCTGCAGACGGCGCGGGCCGCAGGCGCCGATGCCAACCAGCTGATGGTGCAGGCACAGACGGCGCTGCGCACGCTGGCCAAACATGTGGAAGTGTCACCGCGCGAGGCCTACCGGCCGCAGCAGCAGAAGGTGTGGGACTACAACTGCGCCTTCGCGGCGCAGATCCACAACACGATGTCGCCCAAGCAGCGGCAGTACGCCAACGTCAAGCTCAAGCGCTGGGAAGACGACGTGCGGGCGCTGAACGCGGGGCGCTGACGCGCGCTACGGCTTGGCGCTGTCGAGCTGCACCGCGATGCGGTGCGGCGCCGGCACCGCATTGGGAAAGTCCTTCAGCGCAGCCTGGAACATCGCCGACAGCGTGGCCATGTCGCCCATCACGTTGCTGTCGTTGCTGGCACGCGCCTCGTACAGCGGCGCGCTCGTCTTGCGATCGCGGATCAGCACGCCCACCTCGCGGTCATAGACCGATTCGTAGTGCGGCGGCCAGGCCCAGCCGGCGCGCCAGCCGGGGCGGCGCCAGTAGCCCGGCCCCCAGCGCCACCAGAACGGGTCGTCCCACGGCGAGAAATCGGTGCGGGTGATGCGGGCGCCCAGCTGCACCACCACGTCGGCGCTGGCGGCATCGGCCGCCGGCTTGAAGCCGGCCTGCTCCAGCGCCGATCGGGCGGCGCCTTCGAGCGACTCCTGCTGCGGGCCGCGTGCCTGCTGGGACGGCAGCCGCTCGATCGTGTAGGTGCCCGGCGTTCGGCCGCTCGGCCATTCGCCGAAGGACATCACCTCGCTGTCGACCCGGTTCATGGCCGCGCAGCCGGCCAGCAGGGTGGTGGTGGCCGCCAGCGCGGCGATGCGGAAGGTCGACATGGGCGCAGTCCTCGCAGGGGTGTTGGGTCGATGGGCCGTCAGTCGTCGAACTTCAGTTGCACGACCGCCGGCCCGCTGGGCGGGGCGCAGGCTTCGTCATCGTCGTCGAAAGCCTTGTCGCCCGACGGATCCGGCACGCCCGTGGTTTTGAGCGTGGTGAACGGGTAGAGGTTCCGGTCCATCATGTGCGAGGGAACGATGTTGCCCATCGCGGTGAACATGTTGTCGATGCGGCCGGGGAACTTGCGGTCCCACTCGCGCAGCATCTGCTTGATCTGCACCCGCTGCAGGTTCTCCTGGCTGCCGCACAGCGTGCACGGGATGATCGGGAACTGGCGCACCTGGGCCCAGCGCTCGAGATCGGTCTCGGCCACGTAGGCCAGCGGGCGGATCACGATGTTCCTGCCGTCGTCGCTCACCAGCTTGGGCGGCATGCCCTTCATGCGGCTGCCGAAGAACATGTTCATGAACAGCGTCTGCAGCATGTCGTCACGATGGTGGCCCAGCGCGATCTTGGTGGCGCCCAGCTCGCCGGCCACCCGGTACAGGATGCCGCGGCGCAGGCGCGAGCACAGGCTGCACATCGTCTTGCCCTCGGGGATCAGGCGCTTGACGATCGAGTAGGTGTCCTGGTTCTCGATGTGGAAGGGCACGCCGAGGCTGCGCAGGTAGTTCGGCAGCACCTCTTCAGGGAAGCCGGGCTGCTTCTGGTCGAGGTTGACCGCGACGATCTCGAAGCGGATCGGCGCGCGCTGGCGCAGGTTGATCAGGATGTCGAGCAGCGCATAGCTGTCCTTGCCTCCGGAGAGGCACACCATGACCTTGTCGCCGTCCTCGATCATGTTGAAGTCGGCGATGGCCTGGCCCACCTGCCGGTGCAGGCGCTTGCTCAGCTTGTTGGTCTCGTGGGCCTTCTTTCGCTCGGCGGCGGCCTGGTCGGCGGCTGCCTCAGCGGTTTGGTCAGTGCCCGGGGTCGTTGCGGCTTCCATCACGTCTTCACTTCTTTCGTCGTCTTCACCATTGCCCATGCTCGGCGCTCATCGCGACATGGCAGTCGTCGAAGATCTCCAGCTTGGTCACCTGCACCCGCACGCCATGCACGCCCGGCAGGCGCATCAGGCGCAGGCACAGCTTGCCGAGCAGGGTTTCGATCAAGTGTGCATGCTCGGCGTTGCACTCGTCGATGATGATCTGGCGGACTTTGCGGTAGTCCAGCACATGGGCGAGGTCGTCGTCATTGGGCAGCAGCGGCTGCGGCCCCATGTTGAGCTCGGCATCGACCTGGATCGGCTGCGGGCCGCGCTTCTCGCGGTCGAGCCAGCCCAGGCGCGCGTCGCAGCGCAGGCCGGTGAGGCGCAGCACCTGGCCACGGCGCGCGGCGCTGCCGCCGGCGGCCAGCGCACCGCGGGCCTGCTCCAGCGTCAGCGGATGTCGCACGCACTGCTGCACCTGCTTGGCGGCGTTGACGCCGTCGGCCAGCGCTGTCTGCACGCAGGGATGCCAGCGGCCGCTCGCATCGCCGGCAACGAACAGGCCGGCGGCTGGCGCTTCCGGCAGTTGCCAGGCCAGCGTGCCGATGGCGGGCGAGGGCAGCCCGGCATCGCGCATCGCGTCGCGCACCAGCTCATAGGCCGCCGGCTCGGGCTCGAAGCCGAACAGCACGGCCATTGCATCGAAGCGCTCGGTCTCGCCGTTGTCGCGCACGAGGCGCACGCCGTCGGCTTCGATCGCCTCCAGTCGTGGCACCGCTTCATCTTCGCGCATCGTGATGCCGGTGCTGGCGCGCAGGCGGGCCAGCAGCCCCGGCTGAGCTCGCCAGCTGGAGCGCGTGCTCAGCGTGACCTGATGGCCGTGCTCCTGCAGGTACAGCGCGTTCTCGACCGCGTTGTCCCCGCCGCCCAGCAGCAGCACGCGCCCTGGCGCCAGTTGTGTGCGGCGGGCGGTGAGCTGCATCGCATCCATCACCCGGCCGGTGGGGTCGGGCTGGCTGAAGTAGGCAGCCGGGCGGCGCGGTCGCACGCCGGTGGCCAGCACGAGACAACGCGCCTGGAACGTGCTGCCGCCGGCATCGACTTCCCAGCCGCCGGCGGGCAGGCAGCGCACGGCATCGAGTGTGTGGTTCAGGCGGAGGTCCGCTCCGGGCAGCGCGCCGAGATGTGCGCCGTACTGCCGTGCCAGCTCATCGAGCCGGCCCTGCGGGGCGCCGAGCACCCAGTCCTGTGCGATGTCCAAGCCGGCGAGGCCGTTGCACACGCGGGTTCCCCGTTCGAGCAGCACGGCCTTCAGGCCCAGCTGCGCAAGCCAGGAAGCGGCGCTGCAGCCGGCGGGGCCGGCGCCGACGATCACCGCATCAAGCATCGTGGGCGTGCTCACGCTTTGCCCCCGGCGCAGCAGGAGGCGAGGGCGGTCAGGGCGGTCGGCATGGGGAGACGGCAGGGCAGCAAAGCTGCCAAGTCTATCGGGTGGGCTCTTGGGCCCCCGGCGCTTCCTACAATCGCCGGGTGAGCGCCCCTGTCTTTGCCGCCCTGCCTGCCGCTTTGCGCGAGCTCGTCCTGCACGAGATCGCCGAGGCCGGCGGCTGGCTGCCGTTCGATCGCTACATGTCGCTGGCGCTCTATGCGCCGGGCCTCGGCTACTACGCCAATCACAGCCGCAAGTTCGGCGCGATGCCGTCGTCCGGCAGCGATTTCGTCACAGCCCCCGAGCTCTCGCCACTGTTCGGCCAGACGCTCGCGGTGCAGGTCGAGCAGGCGCTGCAGGCCAGCGGCACCGAGGACGTGTGGGAGTTTGGCGCCGGCTCCGGCGCGTTGGCCGAACAGCTGCTGCAGACGCTGGGCGAGCGCATCGGCCGCTACACCATCGTCGATCTCTCCGGCACGCTGCGCGCGCGCCAGCAGGAGCGGCTCGCGCCCTTCGGCGACCGGGTGCAGTGGGCCGACGCACTGCCCGCGCAATTGCAGGGCGTGCTGGTCGGCAACGAGGTGCTCGATGCGATGCCGGTGCAGTTGCTGCACTGGACGGGCGAGCGCTGGCTGGAGCGCGGCGTGGTGGCCGACGGCGAGGGCTTCGGCTGGCAGGACCGCGAAACCACGCTCCATCCCCCGGTCGACGGCCCCTTCGTTCCCGGCACCGTCACCGAGATCCATCCTCAGGCGGAGGCTTTCATCGCGACGCTGGCCGAGCGGCTGGAGTGCGGCGCGGCCTTCTTCGTCGACTATGGCTTTCCCGAGGCGGAGTACTACCACCCGCAGCGCATCGGCGGCACGTTGATGTGCCACCGCGCACACCGCGCCGACACCGATCCGCTGAGCGACATCGGCCTCAAGGACATCACGGCCCATGTCAACTTCACAGGCATTGCGCTGGCCGGCCAGCAGCATGGACTGGAGGTGCTGGGCTACACCTCGCAGGGCCGCTTCCTGATCAACTGCGGGCTGGTCGACCGGCTTCGGCAGGCAGATGTGCGGACGGTGGCGAATGCGCAGAAGCTGATCGCCGAGCACGAGATGGGCGAGCTGTTCAAGGTGATCGGCTTTGCGAAGGGTTGCCGCTTCGATCCGATCGGCTTCAGCGCCGGCGACCGCACGCACCGGCTGTAGGGCGTTTGGGCTATTCGGCCAGCGTCAGGCCGCGTGCGACGGCGCCAATGCGTGCGCGCCGGATCGCCTCGCCCACCTGCGGGCCGGTGAGGCCGCGGGCAGCGGCGTCTTTGGCGACGATGGCCACATCGGTTTCCTGTGCGCAGCGCAAGGCCTGCAGCAGCCGTGGCGCCTGCGGATAGGGCTGCTCCTCGAAACCGAGGCGGCCGCGCGCATCGCATTCGCAGGCCAGCAGCACCTGCTCGAATCGCTGCGGCCGGCGTAGCGCATCGCAGCGCTCGAGCAACCGCACCAGTCCGGTCGCGCCGAGTTCCAGGCTCCGGTGCACGTTGCCATGCTCCCGCGCCACCACGTCGGCCACTTCCCTGCAGGCCACCGGCACGCGCCAGCGATCACACACCTGCGCCAGCAACTCGGCGCTGCGCGCTTCGTGGCCCAGATGCCGCGGCAGGATTTCTGGCGGGGTGGTGCCCTTGCCCAGGTCATGGCACAGGCAGGCGAACCGCACCTCGAGCGGCGTCTTCAGCCGTGCCGACATGTCGAGCACCATCATCAGGTGCACGCCGGTGTCGACCTCCGGATGGAATTCGGCACGCTGCGGCACGCCCCAGAGCCGGTCGACCTCGGGCAGCAGGATGGCCAGCGCACCGCAGTCGCGCAGCACCTCGAACATCCGGCTGGGCCGGGCTTCCATCAGCCCGCGCGACAGCTCCTGCCAGACCCGCTCGGCCACCAGGGCATCGACCTCGCCGGCCTCGACCATCCGGCGCATCAGGGCCTTCGTCTCATCGGCCACCTGGAAATCGGGCAGCCGGGCGGCAAAGCGCGCCAGCCGCAGGATGCGTACGGGGTCTTCGACGAAGGCCTCGGAGACATGGCGCAGAACGCGCTGCTGCAAGTCGCGCGCGCCGCCGAACGGATCGATCAGGCGGCCGTCTTCCGACATCGCCATCGCGTTGATGGTGAGGTCGCGCCGGCTCAGGTCTTCCTCCAGCGTCACCGTCGGGTCGGCATGGACGACGAAGCCGCGATAGCCCGGGGCCGTCTTGCGCTCGGTGCGCGCCAGCGCGTATTCCTCGCGGGTCTCGGGATGGAGGAAGACCGGGAAGTCGCGGCCGACCGCCATGAAGCCGGCGCGCTCCATGTCGTGGGGTGTCGCGCCGACGACGACCCAGTCGCGGTCGTGGGAGGGGCGGCCGAGCAGCTGGTCGCGCACCGCGCCGCCGACGATGTAGCTTTGCATCGGGAGAGTGTAGGCGGCACGCGCTGCGCGCACCGCCCATGAAAAACGGCGCCCGAAGGCGCCGTTCAATGCTGTGCCGGGAAGGCTCAGGCAGCCTTGCGACGGCGGGCCACGAAACCGATGGCGCCGATGCCAGCCAGCATCAGGGCATAGGTTTCGGGTTCCGGCACCGGGGTGGCGACCAGGGCGACGGTGTAAGCCGACTTGGCGATAGCCGTGCCGGTGATGTCGAGGTGGTACTGGCCGGCGGCGGGCAGCGAGAAGCTGACCGTGGTGTCGTTACCGGCGAAGTTGATGAAGTTGTGCACGCCAAAGGGATGCACGTTGTCCCACACCTGGACCCACAGGTCGGGGATGGCGTTCACCGTCACGCCGCGCAGGCGCAGGCTGATGGCGTTGGCCGAAGCGTCGACCACCGACGGAGCGGCAACTTGGAAGTCGATTTCGTCGACGAACGAACCCTTGGCGACCAGGAAGGTGTCGACGGTGGGGTTGGCGACGTCGGTGGAGATCACGCCCAGGTCGTAGGTGGTGGCGTTGGCGGCGCCAACGGCGGCCACGGCGGCCAGCGCGACTGCGAATTGCTTGAACATCAGAATCCCTCGAATGATTGGATTGGAAAGTTGACGTCTGCTTCCGCTTGGGAGCAGCCCGCTCTCCAGTTGGTGTTGACGTGGGCGGACTGTAAGGAAGGCGTTACCGCCCGTCGCCCCCCCAAGTGAGGGGTTACCCGCATTCCGGGGGAACTTGTGTCGCGCCCTAGCCTCGTTGGGGCGCCTGCCGATAGGGCTCGTCGAACTCGAGGAAGTCGTGCTCCCGGAGCGCGTCGGCGATCCAGCGCTGCATCCCGGGCAGGGCATAGACCCGGTCGATGTAGGCCTGGGTGCTCGCGCTGACCGGCAGTGCATAGGTCCGGAGACGGGTGCAGACCGGCGCGAAGTAGGCGTCGGCGGCCGAGAAGGCGCCGAAGAGGAACGGGCCGCCCGAGCGGGCCAACTGCTCGGACCACATCTGCTCGACGCGGACAACGTCGCGACGAACGTCGTCCTGCGTCGCCCACAGGCGGGTGCCGACGTCTACGAGCGAGGCCTCGATGTTCATCGGACAGTGGTTGCGCAGCGCGCCGAAGCCGGAGTGCATCTCGGCGCAGAGGCTGCGGGCCCGGGCTCGCGCCAGACGGTCGGCCGGCCACACGCCGCGGCCGGGGTGAGCCTCGGCCAGGTATTCGACGATGGCCAGCGTGTCCCAGACCGCGAAGCCGTCGTCGTCGACCAGTACCGGCACCTTGCCGCTGGGCGCGATGCCGGCCAGCCGCGTCTTGAATTCGGAGCCTTCGCTGAAGTCGAGCCGCAGCTTCACTTCCTCGAACGGGATGCCGAGCTCGGTCATCGCCAGCCAGGGGCGCAGGGACCAGGACGAATAGTTCTTGTTGCCGATGTAGAGCTTCATGGATGACCTCGTGGAGCGGGGAGCTGGATGCTACGGGCGCGCCGCTGCGCTGCGCATGAGCAATGCGCAAGCGATCGATGCGGCGCCGGCATCGGTGCCTGGTCAGCCCTTGCGGGCGACGGCGCGCCAGCGCACCAGCCGGCTCTGGAGGTAGCTGCTCAGGATCAGCGGCGCCACTGCTTCCAGCGGCGCGGGGTCGATGCCCAGCTTGTACAACGTGGGCAGGTCGCCGGTGGCGACATTGGGAACCTGCAGCGACAGCAGGTTGTCCCGCGTCATCAGCGGCGCGCCAGGCAACAGCGACAGCAGGGCGATCTGCAGCCGGGCCAGGGTATCCGAGATCGGGATCACGCGGCGCGGATGCCCAGACCAGCGACCGACCGCTTCCACCAGCTCGCGCAGCGTGGTGACGCGCGGGCCGGCGCACTCCAGGGTCAGCCCGATGGTGTCGGGGCGGACCAGGCAGGTCGCGATGCCCCTGGCAACGTCGTCGACCCAGACCGGCTGCAGCCGGCTGTGGGCGCCAGCGAGCGGCAACACCGGCAGGCGGCGCGAGAGGCTGGCAAAGAGATGCAGGAAGTGGTCTTCCGCGCCGAACATCACCGAAGGCCGCAGCACCGTCAGGTCCAGCCCCGCAGCCTTCAAGGCCGCCTCGCCGGCGGCCTTGGTCCGGAGGTAGTGAGACGGTCCGCCGGCCTGGGCACCCAATGCGCTCACGTGGACGATGCGCCGCACGCCCGCCTGCGCGCAGGCTTGGGCGAGGCGCCGCGGCAGCGCGACATGGACGCGCTCGAAGTCGGCCGGGCTGCCATGCAGGATGCCGACGAGGTTGATCACCGCGTCCCGCCCGGCCACCAGGCGTGCGAGGGTGCGATCGTCGTGCACATCGGCCTGCGCAATCTCCACCGAAGGCAGCGGCAGCAGCTCGCGGCCGTGCAGCGGCTGCCGGGTGGGAACGATCAGGCGGCCACCGGCGCCGCCGCCCTGGCGGACTAGTTCTTCGCACACTGCCCGGCCGAGAAAGCCGGTACCACCGAGAACGAGGATGCTGTCCATGCGGTTCTCCTTGCCGATACTGTCAGGGCAGGTCGGCCGTCAGCACGGCCGGCCCGGCGTCGCGCGGGCCGATGCTGGCACCCAGGCGGGCTTTCAGCGAGGCCGGCTGGCCGGTGAGGACGCTCGCGTAGAGCACCGCATTGGTCAGCACCTTCTTCACATAGTCGCGCGTTTCGTTGAAGGGGATGTTCTCCGCCCAGATGGCCGGCTCGAGCACCGGCCCGTCGCGCCAGCGCCGCGAGCGGCTCGGACCGGCGTTGTAGGCGGCGGCCGCCAGTGGCTGCGAGCCGCCGAAGTCGTCGAGCACCAGCTTCAGGTAGCCGGTGCCCAGGCGGATGTTCTGTTCCCGGTCGGTGATCATCGTCGGCGTGAACGGC
This sequence comes from uncultured bacterium, assembly GCA_966212505.1. Classification (GTDB taxonomy): domain Bacteria; phylum Pseudomonadota; class Gammaproteobacteria; order Burkholderiales; family Burkholderiaceae_C; genus CAMLIZ01. The sequence goes on along the minus strand of CBIHRS010000027.1, from coordinate 35,615 downwards.
ACGCCCAGCTTCTTGGCCGTCCACTTCGCGGTGGCGGGCATCAGCTGCATCAGGCCCGACGCACCGACCGCCGAGCGCGCATCCATCACGAAGCGCGATTCCTGCCGGATCAGCCCGTAGACATAGGCCGGATCGATGCCGATCTCGGCGGCCTTGGCCAGCACGTCGGTGCGGAAGGGCGTAGGAAAGCGCTGGTCGAGGTCGATTTCACTGCGGGTGCGGTCGCTGGTGTTGATGCAGCGGTCCCACACCTCGCGCTCGCAGGCGAGCTGGGCCGCGGCCAGCAGCTCGCGGTCGCTCATGCCGCGCAGCATGTAGTTCCATTCGCGCACGCCCTCGCTGCGCAGGCCCAGCGAGATCAGCTGAAGCGATCTGGACAGGCCGGGGTTGCCCTGCGCGATCACGCGCTCGGCCATCGTGAGCGGCGCCGGCTTGGGCGGCAGCATGATCGGCTGGCCCAGCTCTTCGGTGGCGAGCAGGCCGTAGAAGTTGAGCTGGCCGGCGATCGATTCGAGCAGCTGGCGCGACTGGGTGCGGTCGGCATCGCCTTCGGGGCCGTTCTTGGCGAGCGCGGCCAGCGCGCGCGCCTTCCAGTACACCCACACCGGTTCGCGCTGCTCGGCCGCGCTCATCGCCGCGATCGCGCTCTGGGCGGTGCTCCAGCGCTGTGTGCCGCGACCCGACCGGAGCGCGCTGCGCACCGCCCAGCCCAGCGCATCGTCGGTCCATTCGACGGCCGGCTGGCCGGGGCGATGTCCGGCCTTCCAGCCGAGCTGGTAGTAGGGCACGGCCTCCGGCATCAGCTTGATCGCAGCCTGCTTGGCCACCGTCGCCCACGCGATGCTCGCCAGCTCGGGCGGCAGCGCCAATTGCCAGCGCTGCTCGAGCTGGCCGGCCGCCGCCTCGGGGTCGTTCCACGCCATGCGCATCACGGCCAGCGCGGTGAGCTCGGCATTGAGCCGGCCGCTCACGTTGGCACGACGTGTGAGGTAGCGCGCCGGCTGGTCGAGCAGCTCGGTGACCGCATTGGCGGCCTGCAGGTTGATGAAGTTGGCCGCCAGCCGCGCCACGCGTGGCCGGTTGAATTCGACCGCGAGCCGCGCGGCGCGCCAGATGTCGTCCTGCGTGAAGCGCTTGGCCTCGATCATCACCGTGGCCAGCAGGGTGCAGCCTTCGTCGACATCGCGCTGGGCGTACCAGGCGGCGCGGGCCGCATCGACGACGTTGCGGCCCGCCATATGCTCGCTCAGCACGGCATAGCAGGTCACCTCGCGGTCGTCGTTCATCCGGAAGCGGGGAAATTCGCGCGCGAAGTTGGCCCAGTCGCGGCGATGGCCGAGCTCGAGCAGCCAGTCGTTGCGCAGGCGGTCTTCCACGTAGCTGCCGGGCCAGCGCGCATAGAAGGCCTCGACTTCGTCCTGCCGCACTTCGCTCAGGCGATTGCCGAGCTCCCAGTAGTCGATCCAGGGGGCGAGCGGGTGCTGTGCGGCGATGGCCGCAGTGCGTGCGGCAGCGAGCTTCGTCCGGTCGTGCCGGCGCAAGGCATCGCGGGCCTCCAGCACCAGCGCATCGCCGGTGGTTTGCGCGCGCGCGGGCAGGGCACCGATGAGCAGTGCGATGCCGAGCAGCCAGACGAAGAGGAGTCGGGCGGGGATGGGGGCAGGGAATCTGGAGGCGGACATGGATGGCGTGCAGGCAGCGCCAGCCTGCATGGCGGCGCCCCTCGAATTCAATGTAGCGCAGCGTCTGCGCGAAGGGATGACAGGCAACACATGATCCCGTGCATCCGCGGCACGGGCCATCCCGTCAATCGCTTTCGCCGATGGCCTGCCGCGAGCGCGCGGCCTGCTCGACCACCCACGAGAAGAACTGACGCAACTCGGGGCGTTCGACGCTGGCCGTGCCGGGAATGGCCCAATAGGCGAACGGGGATGACACCCGGCGTTCGACGCCGAAAGGCTCGACCAGTTCACCGCGCATCAGCGATTCGTAGACGAGCGCCACACGGGCCAGCGCCACGCCCTGGCCGGCCAGCGCGGCCTGGATCTGCTGGTAGGTGAAGTTGAGGTAGATCCAGCGCAGCGGCTGCAGCTGCGGCTGGCCCTGCTGCTGCAGCCAGTAGCGCCAGCTGAGGTATTCGGCACTGGGGCGCTGGTCGTCTTCCTCGAGCAGGGTGTGGCGTACGAGGTCGGCAGGTTGCTTCAGCGGCGGCGCGAGGCCGTTGCGCGCCTGCTCCGCCATGCCTGCGCTCACCACCGGCGTCATCACCTCGCCGAACAGGCGCACCGCGCCGGGCGGGGCGTCATCGGGATGGCAGTAGCGGATTGCGATGTCGAGCTCGGGGTCGTCGAGGTCGGCGATCGCATCGGTGGCCGAGATGCGGATGTCGATGTCGGGATGGTCGCGCTGGAAGGCCTGCAGCCGCGGAATCAGCCACAGCGATGCGAACGAGGCAAAGGTGGTGAGGCTGACGTGGCGCCGCCCGCGCGCGAGCCGGATCTGACGCACAGCGGCATCGAGCCGGGCGAGCATCGGCTCCACCGCGTGCAGCAGCGAGGTGCCCGGGCCGGTGAGCTCGACGTGGCGCGTGCCGCGCAGGAACAGCGGCGCCCCCAGCTCGTCTTCGAGCGCACGGATCTGGCGGCTGATGGCCGATTGCGTCAGGTGCAACTCCTCGGCGGCCGCGCGGAAGCTCAACCGTCGCGCCACGGCCTCGAAGGCACGCAGCCCACCGACGCTCAACGGACGGTGACGCACCACTCTATTCATGCGAATCTGGAATCAATAGGACAGGCCGAACTCATTGGTGTTTTCCCTCGAAAACTCCCAGAATCTCTCTCATGGTGATGTGAAAGGAGTATGCCATGAGCACCTCTGTGATGAGCTATTCGCAACAGTCCCCGGCTTCCGAGATGACGCTGCGCCAAGGCAGTGCACGGCGCCTGGTCGCCGAACGGAACCTGCGTTGCCTGCGAGTGACCGAGGGTCTGCTCTGGCTGACCAGCAGTGCCGTCTCCGACGACGAGGTGCCGGCCGACTTCTGGCTCAAGGCGGGTGACGTGCTGATGCTGTCGCCGGGCCAGGAGGTGGTGGTCGAAGCCTGGCCGCTGGCGCGCTTCGAGTTGCTGCCCGCTCAGGCCCTCAGCCCTTCTTCGGCCCGCGCGCCGCAGCCGCCGCTGCGCTGGCTGCAGAAGCTGCGCGCTTCCGCGCTGGCGCCGGCGCCTTGCCCGCAGTGCTGAGTTTGCGGGGCCGCGGCGCGGGCTTGGCATTCCGTGCCCGCAACGCGGCTTCGATCGCCAGCCGGGCCCACGGCACCATCGCCGCGGGCGAATCCATCGCTTCTTCCGGCGCGGTCCAGTAGGCCACCGAGACCCGCTTGCCCTTTGCCTCGTAGACGAAGGGCTCGCAGCCTGCGGCCTCGAATCGTGCACGACTGCCTTCGTCGTGCCTTGAGGTACAGCCGCTCGAAAGCGATCAGCGCGATGAAGAGATCGTCGACATAGATTCCATGGCCGCCGAACATCCGGCGCGAGCGCGGGCGCCCCATGGGAGCGAGCAGTTCAAGGCAGTGGTCGAGCAGGCCGTCGGCAGACATCGGCGCAGTGTACGTTTGCGGCCATCGCGCGAGGCCTCCACAATCGGGCCATGTCGAAAGCCTTCAACCTGCCTCTCGAACCCTCGCGCGACAAGGGCGTGCTGCGCCGCCAGCTGCAGGCCGAGCGCCAGGCCATGGTGGACCGTCATGAGCGCGCCGTGCATCTGCAACAGGTGCTGCGTGTGTGGCTGGTCGGCCGGCCGGAGCAGACCATCGGCGCCTACTGGCCGATCAAGGGTGAGTTCGATGCACTGCCGGCGCTGTACCGCTGGAGCGAAGCGGATCCCGCGCGGCGCATCGGCCTGCCGGTGATCAACCGCGAGACCAAGCAGCTGCGCTTCCACGTGTGGTACCCCGGCTGCCCGATGGAAGAGGATGCCTATGGCATCCCCAAGCCCAAGGACACCGAGGCCTTCGAACCGCAGCTGCTGCTGGTTCCCTGCGTCGGCTTCGGCCCCGGCGGCGTGCGTCTCGGATATGGCGGCGGGTTCTACGATCGCACGCTGGCTGCGCTGACACCCCGGCCTTTCACCGCCGGCCTCGGCTATGCCCATGGCTATGTGCCCTGGCTGGCACCCGAGCCCCATGATGTGCCGCTCGACGCCATCCTCATCGAGGACGGCGTCGCCTGGGAGCGCAGCCAGTAGCTTTCGGCCCGCGCCGCTCAGAAGCGGCGGCCGATGCCGATGCCGAACAGCGTCGGGTCGACCTTCAGCGTGCCGAGCGTGCTGCCGCCGGCCGAGACATCGGTGCGGATCTGCACCTTCTTCACGTCCACGTTGAACAGCCAGCCGCCGCCCAGCGGCACGTCGACGCCGGCGCCCACGGCCAGGCCGAAGCTGTTCTTGTCGATCGTCACGCCCGCGGGCAAGTTCACGCTCGAGAAGTTGGTGTAGTTGAGGCCGGCACCCAGGTAGGGGCGGAAGCCCTGCAGGCCGGTGAAGTGGTACTGCAGGCTCAGCGTGGGCGGCAGGTGCTTCAGGCTGCCGATCTCGGTGCTGCCGGCGCGCACGGTCTGCTTCTGCGGATAGGTGAGGATCAGCTCGGCCGCAATGTTCGGCGTGAAGAAGTAGCTGATGTCGACTTCCGGGAAGACCTTGCTGTTGATGTTCAGGTCCAGCCCGGTGCTGTCTTTGTTGGCAGGGTCGAGGTGCAGCACGCGCGCGCGCACCAGCCAGTTCCCGGTGTCGTTGCCTTGCGCCTGCGCGGTGGGGATCAGGGCGGCCACCACGGCGAGAGCGATCCAGCGGGTCTTCATTTCTTTCCTCGTTCAATCAATGCAAGCCACATGGCTCGATCTCATTGGACGAGGCGGGCGTGATGCGCGGCTTGTGTCGCATCAAGCCCGCCGGCACGTCGACCCTACGCGCCAGCGGGTTTTGACCTGGGTCAGCCTTCGGTGTCTCAACCGTGCAACCGACGGCAGATTTCCAGCGTGGCGCCGGCCTGGTTCATCGTGTAGAAGTGGAAACCCGGCACGCCGGCAGCGCGCAGGCGTTCGCACAGGTCGGTCACCACGTCGAGCCCGAAGGCCTTGATCGAGGCGGTGTCGTCGCCGTAGGCCTGCAGCCGCAGGCGCATCCAGCGCGGGATCTCGGCACCGCAGTTGTCGGCAAAGCGGATCAGACCGCTCGAGTTGGTGATCGGCATGATGCCCGGCACGATGGGGATGTCGACACCGGCCTTGCGTGCTTCATCGACGAAGCGGTGGTAGGCATCGGCGTTGAAGAACATCTGTGTCAGCGCCGAACTGGCGCCAGCCTTCACCTTGGCGACGAAGGCCTGCAGGTCGGCCTCGGGCGAGCGGGCCTGCGGATGCGTCTCGGGATAGGCAGCCACTTCAATGTGGAAATGGTCGCCGGTCTCGGAACGGATGAAGGCGACGAGGTCGCTGGCATAGCGGAACTCGTTCGACACGCTGCCGCCGTAGCCGCTGGGCAAGTCGCCGCGCAGCGCGACGATGCGCTTGATGCCATCGGCCTTGAACTGCGCGAGGCTGTCCTTGATCGATGCACGGCTGGCGCCGATGCACGAGAAGTGCGGTGCCGCGTCCACGCCTTCGGACAGGATGGCCCGCACCGTCTCCAGCGTGCCCTGCTGCGTGGAGCCGCCGGCGCCGTAGGTCACCGAGCAGAACTGCGGCTGCAGCGCATAGAGCTGCTGGCGTGCCGCGGCCAGCTTGGCTGCGCCGTCGGGCGTCTTGGGGGGGAAGAACTCCAGGCTCAGCGGGAGCCTGGGGCGTGAGGAGGAGGTCATGAGGAAGCTCCGTCGTGGGCACGCGCCCACACAAAGAATTCGCGGTTGCCGTCGCCGCCGGTGATGCCGCTCGGGAAGTAGTCGCGCACCGCCAGGCCGAGTGTGGTGCAAGCCTCGCGGATACGAGGCTCGACCTGTGCCAGTGCGGCATCGTCCTTCACGAGGCCGCCCTTGCCGATGTATTCGGGCTGCAGCTCGAACTGCGGCTTCACCAGCATCAGCAGATCGCCTTGCGGCGCCAGCAGCGGTACCAGCGCAGGCAGCACCAGCGTCAGCGAGATGAACGACAGGTCGCCGACGATGAGGCCGAAGCCCGCTGCCGGCACATGTGGCGCGAGTGCTTCGCGGGTGAGGCTGCGGGCGTTGAGGCCTTCGAGCGCGACCACACGCGGGTCGCCGTGCAGCTTCCGGTGCAACTGCCCGTGGCCCACGTCGATGCCGACCACCCGCGCTGCGCCGCGCGCCAGCAGCACGTCGGTGAAGCCGCCGGTGCTCTGGCCCACGTCGAGCGCGATGCGGCCTTCGACCGGCACCTGCGTGTGCACCAGCGCCGATTCGAGCTTCAGGCCGCCGCGCGACACCCAGCGCAGCTCGGCATCGTCGGTCACCTGCAGCCGGCTGTCCGCCGGCAGGTCTTCACCGGCCTTGCGGCAGGCCGTCCAGCCGCGCGGGCCCAGCCATTGCACCGCGCCGCGCTCGATCAGCCGCTGCGCGGCGGACCGTGTGGGGGCGATGCCCTGGCTGACCAGCAGCTGGTCGGCACGCATGGCGAGGCTCGGGGATCAGTAGCGGTAGGTGTCGGGCTTGTACGGGCCTTCCTTCTTGACGCCGATGTAGGCCGCCTGCGCGTCGGTCAGCACGGTGAGCTGCGCGCCCAGCTTGCTCAGCTGCAGGCGGGCGACCTTCTCGTCGAGGTGCTTGGGCAGCACGTAGACCTTGCCCGCCTGGTAGGCATCGGGCTTGGTGAACAGCTCGATCTGCGCCAGCGTCTGGTTGGCGAAGCTCGACGACATCACGTAGCTCGGGTGGCCGGTGCCGCAGCCCAGGTTCACCAGGCGGCCCTTGGCCAGCAGGATGATGCGCTTGCCGTCCGGGAAGATCACGTGGTCCACCTGCGGCTTGATGTTCTCCCACTGGTACTTCTTCAGCGAGGCGACGTCGATCTCGTTGTCGAAGTGGCCGATGTTGCAGACGATGGCCTGGTCCTTCATCTTCACCATGTGGTCATGGGTGATGACGTCCTTGTTGCCGGTGGTGGTGACAAAGATGTCGGCCTTGTCGGCAGCATATTCCATCGTCACGACACGGTAGCCTTCCATCGCGGCCTGCAGTGCGTTGATCGGGTCGATCTCGGTTACCCACACCTGGGCGCTCAGCGCGCGCAGCGCCTGGGCCGAGCCCTTGCCCACGTCGCCGTAGCCGCAGACCACGGCCACCTTGCCGGCGATCATCACGTCGGTCGCGCGCTTGATGCCGTCGACCAGGCTCTCGCGGCAGCCGTAGAGGTTGTCGAACTTGCTCTTCGTGACCGAGTCGTTCACGTTGATCGCGCGGAACAGCAGCGTGCCCTTGGCGCTCATCTCGTTGAGGCGGTGCACGCCGGTGGTGGTTTCCTCGGTCACGCCGACGATCTGCGCGGACTTGCGGGTGTACCAGGTCGGGTCTTCGGCGAGCTTGGCCTTGATGCTGGCGAACAGGCAGCGCTCTTCCTCGCTCTTGGGGTCGGAGATCAGCGACTGATCCTTCTCGGCCTTCTGGCCCAGGTGCATCAGCAGCGTGGCATCGCCGCCGTCGTCGAGGATCATGTTCGGGCCTTCGTCGGCCGCGCCCTTGGGGCCGAACTCGAAGATGCGGTGGGTGTAGTCCCAGTAGTCGGCCAGCGTCTCGCCCTTGACCGCGAACACCGGCGTGCCGGCGGCGGCGATGGCGGCGGCGGCGTGGTCCTGCGTCGAGAAGATGTTGCACGAGGCCCAGCGCACCTTGGCGCCCAGCGCTTCCAGCGTCTGGATCAGCACGGCCGTCTGGATGGTCATGTGCAGCGAGCCGGTGATGCGCGCGCCCTTCAGCGGCTGGCTCTTGGCGAATTCCGAGCGGATCGCCATCAGGCCGGGCATCTCGGTCTCGGCGATCTTGATTTCCTTGTTGCCCCAGTCGGCGAGCGACAGGTCGGCAATCACGTAATCGTTGGCGGGCTTGAGAACAGCGTTCATCGGGATCTCCTGAGGTGAGGACCCGCAAGCTGCGCGAAGGGAGGGATATTCACTCACCCACGAGCCAGTCTGCGGGTGAGCGCCGTTGCAATGTGATGGTTTCCGAGCCTGGGGCACGCGGATGTGCCTTGCAACGCTCCTCGGAAAGAACGGGCATTGTACCGGCGCAGGCCCGACGGAGGGCGCGAACGGTGTGCAAGACTTTGCGCATGCATCCCGATTTCCCGCGGCCCCGCCCGCTGCACGAACTGCCCCGGACCCAGGCAGCCACGATCCGCGGCGTGTTCACCGACATCGACGACACGCTGACGACCGACGGCCGGATCGCCGCCGATGCGCTGTCGGCGCTGCAGCGCCTGGCCGATGCGGGGGTGCCGGTGATCGCGATCACCGGCCGGCCGATGGGCTGGAGCGAACCGTTTGCGCACAGCTGGCCGGTGGCGGCCATCGTGGCCGAGAACGGGGCGGTCGCGCTGTTCCGCGAGGCGGGCGCGCTGGTGGTGGAGTACGACCAGGACGAGCCTACCCGGGAACGCAATGCGCGGCGCCTGAAGGCGGTGTCCGAGCGGCTTCGGCGCGAGCTGCCGGGCGTGCAGTTCGCCCGCGACAGTGCAGGCCGCGTGACCGACATCGCGGTCGACCACAGCGAATTCGCGCACCTGCCGCCGGAGCGCATCGAGCAGGTGCTGGCGCTGATGCGCGAAGAGGGCATGTCGGCCACCGTCAGCTCGATCCACATCAACGGCTGGTTCGGCGCGCACACCAAGCTCAGCGGCGCGGAGTGGATCGTGCGGCGCCTGTGGCGCCGCGATCTGGCCGCGGAGCCGGCCCAGTGGGCCTACGTCGGCGATTCGACCAATGACCAGCAGATGTTCGGGCACTTCCCGCTCAGCGTCGGCGTGGCCAACCTGCTGCGGTTTGCCGGCGAGCTCGCGACCTGGCCGGCCTACCTCACGAAGGGCGAGCGAGGTGCCGGCTTCGCAGAGCTGGCCGACCTGCTGCTGTCCGCTCGCGCGCGCTGAAATGAAAAAAGGCCCCGAAGGGCCTTTCTGTGCAAGGACGTTCCTGGATCAGGCCTTGCGGCGGCGGGCAACGAAGCCCACGGCGGCCAGACCGGCCAGCATCAGCGCATAGGTCTCGGGTTCCGGCACGGTCGGCACCGGGGTGCCGGTCGAATCCAGGTTGAACCAGATCGACTTGTGATCGACGACGCCGGACACGCCGTTGTGCAGCGAGCTCTCGAGCACGTAGCCGTTGTTCAGGCCATCGCCGAAGCCCACGGCTGCCGGGTGGCCGCCGAAGCCGCCCGAGCCACTGCTGGCGTCGCCGGTTTCCCACTGCATCGTGCCCCAGAAGAAGCCGATCTGGCCTTCACCCGCGGGAACGCTGTAGCCGGGGCCCCGCAGCACCAGCTGGAAGGTGTCGAGCTTGTCGCTGTGGCCGTTGTAGTAGCCCACGTGATCCCAGGTCACGATCACTTCGTTGGCGTTCGAGGTGTTCAGGTGCACCACGCCACTGGCGGCGCCGCGGGTGTCGACGTCGGCGAAGAACGGGGCGATCACCGGCTGGGTGGCGCCTTGCGGGCCTTCCGGCGTGTAGGCAGACAGGCCACCGTTGAAGGTGATGTTGCCGTTGTTGTTGATGTAGAACTGGGTGTAGTCGTGGCCGAAGAAGTTGTTCAGCGTGAAGCCCAGGTTGATCGGGCCGCTGAAGCCGTCGTCGTTGCGGCCGGAAGCGTTGCCGACGTTGGCGGCATTGCCGCCGCCGGTGGTCACGACCACGGCGCCGAAATCGTTGGTGTACAGGCTGGGGCTGTTGTGCAGCGACGAATCAGCGATCGTCGTCACGGCGGCGGCGGCGTGGCCGGCGACCAGGGCCGTTGCGAGGGCCAGGCTGGCCTTGGAAATGAACGTCATTCGACCTCCTCAGGGGTGCTTTTCGACGCGGCACTGTACCGGCGCCTGTCGGGGGCGAGCCAGCCCGCGGATGAGGGGTATGACGTTGCAAAAGGTTGTCGGAGCTCAATCCGACACCGCCCCGACGCCCAGGAACGCTTCCAACCGCGCCAGGTCGGTATCCAGGGCGTCCCGGAACGCCCGTTCGCGGGGCGGCTTGCCGTTCACATAGCCGAATTCGGGCGCCAGCCGGCCCTCGCGCAGCGAGACGTTGCCCCAGCCCGGGATGCGTTCGCCCCAGAGCAGCGGCAGGGCGTAGTGGCCGAGCTGCCGGCGAGCGGCCGGTGTGTAGGCCTCGAAGCGGTAGGTCCAACCCCACAGCAGCTCGAAGCGCCGGCGGTCCCACACCAACGGATCGAAGGGCGCCAGCAGGCGCACGGCCTCGTCCGGCCGCCAACGGGCCGAGGCCGGGTTTTCTCCAGCAGGCCAGAACCAGTCGATGCCCTCGAGGCGGGCCGTGGGCAGGCGCTTGCGTGCTGCGGCCAGCGCAGCCTGGATCTCGATGCGCAGGTGAGGCGCGCCGTAGCCGAGCAGGCGCGCCAGGTAGGTGAGGCTGGGCGAGGGCAGCGGGGCGTACTTCTGCACGACCAGGTCGATCAGTGCGGCGGCACGTTCGGCGCGACTCGCGGGGCTGTCGTCGACGGGCGGATGCTCGACCGCCTCATAGATCCGGGTGCCGTTGTCGCGCCGCACCACGCGCAGCAGGCCGCGGTAGTGCAGCCCGTCGAGCAACTGCGTGCTGGCGTTCAGCGTACCGCCCCAGTAGCCGGCGACACGGCCATGGTGGGCGAACTCGGCCAGCACCTCGCGCGGATGCGTCGGCCCGTTGGCGCGCACGAAGGCCAGCAGTTCGTCGGCACGGCGGCGGGTGGCGGCGTCCCACTGCCGCTTCGGGATGCGCGGATGCATCAGCGCCAGGTGGCGCCGCGGCAGGAAGCCGTAGTTCACGAGGCAGTCTTCCTCGATCGGCAGGCGCGGGTACCGCCGCTCGAGGTCGCCGGCCTGGTAGTCCTTGACGCGGTGGCGCAGCGTCAGGTCCTGGGCCCGGGCCGGGGCGCGCATCGGATCGGCCTGCACGAAGCCGAGCCGGTCGATCGCACGCAGCAGGGTGGTGGGCTTGAACAGCGTGCGCGCGATCGCATAGCGCCGCAGGTGGTCGAGCGTGATGGCGGTGGGCATGACCAATGAAAAAGGCGGCCGGTGGCCGCCTTGGTTCCGGGGTCAGCGACTGTAGCCTTACAGGCCCGCCGCTGCACGCAGTGCCTGGGCCTTGTCGGTGCGCTCCCAGGCGAACTCCGGCTCTTCGCGGCCGAAGTGGCCGTAGGCCGCGGTCTTGCCATAGATCGGGCGCAGCAGGTCCAGCATCTGGATGATGCCCTTGGGGCGAAGGTCGAAGTACTCCTGCACCAGCTGCGAGAGCTTCTCGTCGGAAACCACGCCGGTGCCCTCGGTGTACACGGTGACGTTCATCGGCCGCGCCACGCCGATCGCGTAGGCGACCTGGATCTGGCACTGGCGGGCCAGGCCGGCGGCGACGATGTTCTTGGCCACATAGCGCGCGGCATAGGCGGCCGAGCGGTCGACCTTGGACGGATCCTTGCCCGAGAACGCGCCGCCGCCGTGCGGGCAGGCGCCGCCGTAGGTGTCGACGATGATCTTGCGGCCGGTCAGGCCGCAGTCGCCCTGCGGGCCGCCGATGACGAAGCGGCCGGTCGGGTTGATCAGGTACTTGGTGTCCTTCAGCCACTCCTTGGGCAGCACCGGCTTGATGATCTCCTCGATCACCGCCTCGGTGAACTCGGGCTTCATCTTCTTGCCGTCGCTCATCTCGGGGGCGTGCTGGCTGGAGAGCACCACGGTGTCGATCGAGTGCGGCTTGCCGTCGACATAGCGCATCGTCACCTGGCTCTTGGCGTCGGGGCGCAGGAAGGGCAGGCGGCCGTCCTTGCGCAGCTGGGCCTGGCGCTCGACGAGGCGGTGCGCGTAGTAGATGGGCGCCGGCATCAGCTCGGGCGTCTCGTCGCAGGCATAGCCGAACATCAGGCCCTGGTCGCCGGCGCCGATATTCAGGTAGTCGTCGCTGGCGTGGTCGACGCCCTGGGCGATGTCGTTGCTCTGCTTGTCGTAGGCCACCAGCACCGCGCAGCCCTTGTAGTCGATGCCGTACTCGGTGTTGTCGTAGCCGATGCGCTTGATGGTGTCGCGCGCGACCTGGATGTAGTCGACGTGGGCGTTGGTCGTGATCTCGCCGGCCAGCACCACCAGGCCGGTATTGCACAGCGTCTCGGCGGCGACGCGGGAGCGCGGGTCTTGCGTGAAGATCGCGTCGAGGATGGCATCCGAGATCTGGTCGGCGACCTTGTCGGGATGGCCTTCGGAGACCGATTCGGATGTGAAGAGGAAGTCGTTCGCCACTTTCTTAAACTCCATGCAGTTGGGACTCAGGCGGTCGCCGGGCCCAGTTTTGGAAAGCGGCGAACGCTTTAGCGGAAATCAACGGCACCTTCCGGTGCCGGCACCCGGGCTCATCGCCCGGGGTGTCGCCCCGCAAGTTGTTCGGTTAACTCGGCGACGCACAAATTATAGGGATCCAGGTTGATGCAGTGGCTGTTGCGCTGGCTTGCCCGCCGGTCTTTGAGATTTCTTCACGCGCTCGGGGCGCTGCTGGGATGGCTGACCTACGCGCTGTCGCCCAGCTATCGCCGGCGCCTGCACGAAAACGCCGCGTTGGCCGGGCTGAGCGCGGCGCAGCGCCGCCGCTCGGTGGCCGAAGCCGGTCGGCTGGTGGGCGAGGTGCCGTGGGTCTGGCTGCGCCCGGCCGATCAGGCGATCGGCCGCTGGGTGCGTTGGCACGGGCAGGCGCTGATCGAGGCTGCGCACCAGCAGGGCCGCGGCCTGCTGATCCTGACGCCGCATCTGGGCAGCTTCGAAGTCTGTGCGCAGGCCTATGCGGAGCGCTTTGGCGGCCAATGGCCGCTGACGGCGCTGTACCGGCCGGCGCGCCAGCCTTGGCTGCGCGAACTCGAGAAGACGGCGCGCGACCGTCCCGGCATGCAGACCGCGCCAGCGGCGCTGTCGGGCGTGCGCCAGATGCTGCGCGCCCTGCGCCGTGGCGAGACCGTGGGCCTGCTGCCCGACCAGGTGCCGCCCGAAGGGCTGGGCGTGTGGGCGCCGTTCTTCGGCCGGCCGGCCTACACGATGACGCTGGCGTCGCGCCTGGTGCAGCAAAGCGGCGCGCTGCTGTTGCTGATGTGGGGCGAGCGGCTGCCCAAAGGGGCGGGCTTCAACCTCTATGTGAGCGAGGCGCCTGCCTTGCCCATGAAGGATGGCTTCGCGGATGACGAGGCCTGGCAGGTCGCCTGTGCGACCGTGGTCAATCGCGCGATGGAGCAGCTGATCCTTCAATGCCCTGGGCAATACCTCTGGGGCTACCACCGCTACAAGCAGCCGCGCCAGGAGGCTCTGGCATGAAGTTCCCCGGCGCACGACTGCTGCTCGGCCTGCTGTGGCTGTTCCATTGGTTGCCCTTCGGGCTGCAGGCAGCCCTCGGGCGGGGGCTGGGGCGGTTGCTGCACAGGGTGGGCCGCAGCCGCCGGCGCATCGCGCTGCGCAACCTCGAGCTGTGCTTTCCGCAGATGCCGTTGGTCGAGCGCGAGCGCCTGGTCGCCGAGCACTTCCAATGGCTGGGCCGGAGCCTGCTCGAGCGCAGCCTGCTGTGGTACGGCTCGCCGGAACGGCTGAAGCGGCTGATCCACGTGGAAGGCGATGTCGGCTTCGCCGCTTCCACCGACAAACCGGTGATGTGGCTGGTGCCGCATTTCGTCGCGCTCGAGACTGCCGGCACGGCCAGCCAGCTGTTCCAGCCCCGCCATGTGGTCTCGATGTACCAGACGCAGAGCAACCCGGTGTTCGACGAAGCCCTGCGCCGGGGGCGCCTGCGCTTCGGCCAGGGGCAGCTGTTTCCCCGCACCGACCGCGTGACGGCGCTGCTGCGCGCGATCCGCGGCGGCATGGTGTTCCTGAATCTGCCCGACATGGACTTCGGCGCACGCGACGCGGCCTTCGTGCCCTTCTTCGGCGTGCCGGCCGCCACGCTGCTCGCGCCGTCGCGGCTGGCCCGCACGCTGGGCATGACCGTGCAGCCGGTGGTCACCGAAATGCTGCCCGGCGGCCAGGGCTACCGCGTGCGCTACCTGCCACCGTGGGACGACTTTCCCACCGACGATCCCGTGGCCGACACGCTGCGCATGAACCGCTGGATCGAAAGCGAGATCCTCCGCAGTCCGGCGCAGTATCTCTGGGTGCACAAGCGATTCAAGACTCGGCCGCCGGGCGAGCCCTCGCTGTACTGAGGCCTTGCCGATGCCATGGCGGCATCAGTGGCGGCGAAAACATCAACGACGGAAATGACGCTGGGCCGTACAGTGGGCGGCCAGATGAACGCCACCTACCGTTTCGACTATCGCCACGTCGATGTCTTCGCCGCCCGCCCGCTCTGCGGCAACGGGCTGACCGTGTTCGAGCTGCGCGAGGAGGTGCCCACGGCCTTGCTCCAGCGCATCACGCAGGAGATGCGGCAGTTCGAATCCACCTTCTTGTGGCGCACCGAGGATCCCCGGCGCTGGCGTGCGCGGATCTTCACGATGGAAGAAGAACTGGGCTTCGCCGGCCATCCGGTGCTGGGCGCTGCCTGCGTGCTGCACGAGCGGCATGCGCCGGATGTCGACACGCTGGAGCTGGTGCTCGAACTGCCGGCCAAGAACGTGTCGCTGGTCAGCCGCCGCCGCGGCGCCGCCTACACCGCCGAGATGGACCAGGGCCGGGCCGAATTCATCTCGACGCTCGACGACCCGGCGGATGCCGCCCCGCTGCTGCAGGCGATGAACCTCACGCCGGCCGACCTCGTCGACGGGCTCCCGCTGCAGGTCGTTTCCACCGGCTTGCCCTATCTCGTGGTGCCGCTGCGTGCCGGCCTGGAGCGCATGCGCATCGTGCAGCGCGACTTCGAGGCGATGTTGGCGCGCCGGGGCGCGAAGTTCGCCTATGCGATCGACGTCTCCTCGCTCGAGGGCCGCACCTGGGACAACGAGGGCCGCGTCGAAGACATCGCCACCGGCAGTGCGGCCGGGCCTGTGGCGGCCTACTTGGCGCGCAACCGCGTGATTGAGACACACCGCGACGTCGTGCTGCACCAGGGCCGCTTTCTCGACCGGCCGAGCGAACTCACCGTGCACGTGAGCGGCGCGGATGAACTCTCGGTGCGCGTCAGCGGCGCCGTGGCCTTCGTCGGCCGCGGGCACCTGGAGCTGCCGCTGGGCGACCTGCATTCCTGACCCACATCACCTACACGAGGAGGATTTCCGATGAGCCTTCAGCTCTGCATCGATGCCGATTTCATGAGCCCCTGGGCCATGAGCGCCTGGGTGGCCCTGCGCGAGAAAGGTCTGGCGTTCGAGCTCCGCAAGATCGACCTCGATGCCGGCGAACAGCGCCAGGCCGACTATCGCGCGCCGTCGCTGACCGGCCGCGTGCCCAGCCTGTGCGTCGACGGCCGCTTCTGGCTGTCGGAGTCGAGCGCGATCACCGAGTATCTCGAGGAGCGCTTCGCGCCCCCGCAGTTCGCGGCGCTCTACCCGCGTGACGTCGAGCAGCGCGCCCGTGCGCGCCAGGTACAGGCCTGGCTGCGCAGCGACCTGCTCCCGCTGCGGCAGGAGCGCAGCACCGAGGTGGTGTTCCGCGGCGCACGCTGCGCGCCGCTGACCGAAGCCGCGCAGCAGGCGGCCGACAAGCTGATCACTGGCGCGAGCCAACTGCTGGCGCATGGCGGCGAGCACCTGTTCGGCGCCTGGTGCCTGGCCGATCTCGACCTGGCGGTGATGCTGCAGCGCCTGGTCCAGCACGGCGATCCGCTGCCCGCGGCCTTGCGCGACTACGCGCAGCGCCAATGGCAGCGGCCCACGGTGGCCGAGTGGGTGGGCCAGCCGCGGCCCCAGCGATAATTCGGGCCCATGAGGCTGCGCTTCACCAAGATGCACGGCGCGGGCAACGACTTCGTCGTGCTCGACGCCACCCGTGAACCCCTGGCATTGACGGCGGAGCACTACCGCCGTCTGGGCGACCGACGCTTCGGCGTCGGTGCCGACCAGATCCTGGTCGTCGAGCGCAGCAGCACGCCGGGCGTCGACTTCCGCTACCGCATCTACAACAACAGCGGCGAAGAGGTCGAGCAGTGTGGCAACGGCTCGCGCTGCTTCGTGCGCTACGTGCGCGAGCACGGCCTGACCGACAAGCGCGTGGTGCGCGTCGAGACGGTCAACAACCTGCTCGAATTGCGCATGCAGGACGACGGCCGGGTCACCGTCGACATGAATCGCCCGATCTTCGACCTGCCGCAGGTGCCGTTCGATGCCGCCGGCCTGCAGCCGCGCGAGCTCAACGGCTTTGCGCTGTGGCCGCTGCAACTGGCCGACGGCAGCAGCGCCGAAGTGGCGGTGCTGTCGATGGGCAACCCGCATGCGGTGCAGCGCGTGGCCGACGTCGATAGCGCGCCCGTGCTCACGCAGGGCCCGCTGATCGAGGCGCATGAACGCTTTCCGCGCAAGGTCAATGCCGGCTTCCTGCAGGTGGTCGATCGCGGCCGTGTGCGGCTGCGCGTGTTCGAGCGCGGCGCCGGCGAGACGCTGGCCTGCGGCACCGGCGCTTGCGCGGCCGTGGTGGCCGGCATCCGCCTCGGCTGGCTCGATGCCAAGGTCGAGGTGGAGGCGCGCGGCGGCAGGCTCACCATCGAGTGGGCCGGCGGCGATTCGCACGTGTTGATGACCGGCCCCGCCGAAACGGTTTTTGAAGGAGAGATCGAGCTGTGAGCAGTAGCGACGCCGTGCGCGGCATCACCGAGAACGACATCGCGAACTACCTGGCCAACACGCCCGGTTTCTTCGAACGCCATGCGGAGCTGCTGGCCTCCGTGCAGCTCACCAGCCCGCATGGGCAGCGTGCGGTGTCGCTGCAGGAACGGCAGATGGAAATGCTGCGCGACAAGATCAAGGGCCTGGAGTTCAAGATCATCGAGATGATCCGCAACGGCCAGGAGAACGTCGCCATCGCCGACCGGCTGCACCGCTGGACCCGGGCGATCCTGCTCACGCCCAAGCCCTCGCAGCTCCCCGAGGTGCTGGTGGGCGAGCTGCGCCACCAGTTCCTGATCCCGCAGGCCGCGGTGCGCCTGTGGGGCGTGGCCGAGGCCTACCAGGCGCTGCCCTTCGCGCAGGCGGTCAGCGACGACGTGCGCAGCTTCGCGTCCAGCCTCACGCTGCCGTACTGCGGCGTCAACTCCGGCTTCGAGGCCGCGGGCTGGCTGGAGGACGCGGGCAGCGTGATGTCGCTCGCGATGATCCCGCTGCGGCATGGCGCGGCCGAGAACAATGCCTTCGGCCTGCTGGTGCTGGGCTCGCCCGACCCCACGCGCTACACCGCCGAGATGGGCACCGAGTTCCTGATGCGCATCGGCGAGGTGGCCGGCGCGGCACTGTCGCGGCTGCTGCCCGCAGACTGACTGGCGATGCCATGGGCGCCGACGCCGCGCCGGTCGACGATCCGCAGCTGCAGCGCTACCTGCAGCATCTGAAGGTCGAGCGCCGGCTGGCCGGGCGCACCCTTGCGCTCTATGGCGATGCGCTCAAACGGCTGGAAGCCTCCGCGCTCGAACACAAGGTGGCACTGGCGGACGTGCAGCCGCATCACGTGCGGCGCTGGGCCGCGCGGGCGCATGCCGGCGGCCTTTCTCCACGCAGCATCGCACTGCTGCTGTCGGCATGGCGCGGCTTGTACCGCTGGTGGGGCCGCGAAGGCGGCATCACACAGAACCCGGTCGAAGGCGTTCGCGCGCCCAAGGCAGGCAAGCCCCTGCCCAAGGCGCTGGGCGTCGAGCAGGCGGTGGCGCTGGCCGAGCAGGACAACCCGCTGACCGACCCGGTGCTGCGAACGCGCGACCATTGCATCGTCGAGCTGCTCTATGGCTGCGGCCTCCGGGTCGGCGAGCTCGTGGCGCTGGACCGGCAGGCGCATGCCAAGGCCGTGGCGTGGATCGACGCGGCCGATGGCACGGCTCATGTGCTGGGCAAGGGCAGCAAGCGTCGCGCGGTGCCGGTGGGCGCGCCGGCGCTGCGCGCGGTGGCCGACTGGCTGCAGGTGCGGGGCCAGATCGCCGATGCCGATGAGCCGGCGCTCTTCGTCAGCCGGCGTGGCACGCGGCTCACCGCCAGCCAGGTGCGCTCGCGGCTGAAGGCGCTCGCGCTGCAGGCCGGCCTGCCGACGAGCGTGCATCCGCACATGCTGCGCCACAGCTTCGCGTCGCACCTGCTGCAGTCGAGCGGCGACCTGCGGGCCGTGCAGGAGCTGCTCGGCCATGCCGACATCCGTACCACGCAGGTCTACACGCAGCTCGACTTCCAGCACCTGGCCAAGGTGTACGACGCGGCGCATCCGCGGGCGAAGAAGAAGGCGTGAACCGGGCCGCGAGACAATCGCGGCATGAAAGTCATCAAGCTACGCGAAGGCAAGGAGCGCTCGCTGCTGCGCCGTCACCCGTGGGTGTTCCAGGGCAGCATCGCCAGCGGCAAGGCCGATCCCGGCGAGACGGTGCGGGTGGAGGCCAGCGACGGCCGTTTCCTGGCCTGGGCCTCGTTCAGCCCGAGTTCGATGATCCGGGTGCGGGCCTGGAGCTTCGATGAGGCCGAGCGCATCGATGCCGCCTTCTTCGAGCGCCGCATCGCCAAGGCGGTGGCGCTGCGCTCGCGGCTGCCGATCGAGAGCGACGGCGTGCGCCTGATCCATGGCGAGGCCGACGGCCTGCCCGGCCTGATCGTCGACCGCTATGCCGATGTGCTGAGTGCGCAGTTCCTCTCGGCCGGTACCGAGCGCTGGAAGCCGGTGATCGCCGACCTGCTGCTCAAGGCCACCGGTCTGCAGCGCCTGTACGAGCGCTCGGATTCCGGTGTGCGTGGCCTCGAAGGCTTGGCGCCAGTGAGCGGCTGGTTGCGCGGCGAGGGCGCCACCGCGGTGACCATCCGCGAGCACGGCTGGCGCCTGACGCTCGACGTGGCCGAGGGCCACAAGACCGGCTTCTACCTGGACCAGCGCGACAACCGCCAGCGCTTCTCCGAGCTGGTGCGCCACTTCGGCCTCAAGCGCGTGCTCAACTGCTACTGCTACACCGGCGGCTTCACGGTCGCGGCGCTGGCGGGAGGCGCCGAATCGGTGGTCAGCGTGGACTCATCGGCGCCAGCGCTGCAGCGTGCGGCGGATCATGTGGCGCTCAATGGCTTCGATCCCGCCAGGGCCGAGTTCGTCGATGCCGACGTGAACCAATACCTGCGCGACAGCCTCAAGGCCGGCCGCAGCTTCGACGCGATCATCCTCGACCCGCCGAAGTTCGCGCCCACCGCGGCGCATGCCGAGCGGGCCGCGCGGGCCTACAAGGACATCAACCGCCTCGGCCTGAAACTGCTCGCACCCGGCGGGCTGCTGCTCACGTTCTCGTGCTCGGGCGGCATCGGCGCCGAGCTGTTCCACAAGATCGTCGCGGGGGCGGGGCTGGATGCCAACGTCGACGGCGCGATCCTCGCGCGGCTGGAAGGGGCCTGCGACCACCCCACCACGATCACCTTCCCCGAAGGCGAATACCTCAAGGGGCTGGTGCTGCTGAAGCTCTGAGCCTGAGCTTAGGCTCGAACTTGGCCCGGTGCACGCTGAAGAAGGTCTTCACGTTGCGCACGTTGGCGTCCTGCGTGAACAGGCGCTGCACCAGCGCGTGGTAGGCCGGCATGTCGTGCACCCACAGCACCAGCACGAAGTCGGGGCCGGGTGACACGCGGTAGCACTGCTGCACGCCTTCGTCGGCGACGGCGCGTGCTTCGAACGCGGCCAATTGCTCGGCCCCCTGGCGGTCGAGGCTGACTTCCGCAATGGCGGTCAGGCCGCCGCCAGGCACGGTGTGCGGCGAAACGAGCGCAACCTGCCGCTCGATGATTCCCCCCTCGACCATCCGGCGCACGCGGCGCAGTGCAGTCGCCGGCGACACATGGGCCGCCTCGGCGAGCGCCTGGTTGGAGAGCGAGGCGTCGGTCTGCAGCAGTTCGAGCAGTCGGAGATCGGTGGTGTCGAGATCCATGGGAAATTATGAATCTATAAATACCTTCATTCGAATGAAGATTTCATGAACTCGCATTAGAGAAATTTAAGAGTAAAACTGGAAGAAATTTGAAGGCATCTTTCGTTTGTCGACGTCTAGCATCTGCCCCATTCCATTCCACAGGACAGACCAACCATGTGTGGCATCGTCGGCGCCGTCAGCAACCGTGACATCGTTCCCATCCTCATCGAGGGCCTGAAGCGCCTCGAATACCGCGGCTACGACTCCTGTGGCGTGGCGGTCCATCAAGGCGGCGAACTGCGCCGCACCCGCAGCACTTCACGTGTGGCTGAGCTGGACACTCAGGTCAGGCAAGACGGCGTGGCCGGCGGCACCGGCATCGCCCACACGCGCTGGGCCACGCATGGCGCGCCGGCCGTGCACAACGCGCATCCGCACTTCTCGGGCAACCGGATCGCGCTGGTGCACAACGGCATCATCGAGAACCACGACGAGCTGCGTGCCGAGCTCAAGGCCAAGGGCTTCGAGTTCACGAGCCAGACCGACACCGAGGTCATCGCCCACCTCGTGAACCACCTGTACGACGGCGACCTGCTCGATGCCGTGCAGCGTGCCACCACGCGCCTGAAGGGCGCCTACGCCATCGCCGTGTTCTGCCGCGACGAGCCGCACCGCGTGGTCGGTGCGCGCGAAGGCTCGCCGCTGGTGCTGGGCGTGGGCCAGGGCGAGAACTTCCTCGCCAGCGATGCGATGGCGCTGGCCGGCGTGACCGACCAGATCGTCTACCTCGAAGAAGGCGACGTGGTCGACCTGCAGCTCGGCAAGCACTGGATCACGGCGCGCGATGCCGAAGGCCGCTTCAAGCCGGTGGAGCGCGAGGTGCGCACGGTGCAGGCCCACACGGGCGCGGCCGAGCTGGGCCCGTACCGCCACTACATGCAGAAGGAGATCTTCGAGCAGCCGCGCGCGATCAGCGACACGCTGGATGCGGTGGCGAGCATCACGCCCGAGCTCTTCGGCGACGGCGCCTTCCGCGTGTTCAAGGACGTGGACCAGGTGCTGATCCTGGCCTGCGGCACCAGCTACTACGCCGGCTGCACCGCCAAATACTGGCTCGAGAGCATCGCCAGGATCCCCACCAGCGTGGAGATCGCCAGCGAATACCGCTACCGCGAGAGCGTGCCCAATCCGCGCACGCTGGTGGTCACCATCACGCAGAGCGGCGAGACGGCCGACACGCTGGCCGCGCTGAAGCATGCACGCTCGCTCGGCATGGAGCACACGCTGACCATCTGCAACGTGAGCACCAGCGCGATGGTGCGGGAGTGCAAGCTGGCCTACATCACCCGCGCCGGCGCCGAGATCGGCGTGGCCAGCACCAAGGCCTTCACCACCCAGCTCGTGGGCCTGTTCCTGTTGACCCTGGCGCTGGCCCAGACCCGCGGGCACCTCACCGACGCGCAGGAAGCCGAGCACCTGAAGGCGCTGCGCCACCTGCCGGTGGCCGTGCAGGCGGTGGTGGCGCTGGAGCCGCAGATCATCGCGTGGAGCGAGGAGTTCGCGCGCAAGGAGAACGCGCTGTTCCTCGGCCGCGGCCTGCACTACCCGATCGCGCTCGAAGGCGCGCTGAAGCTCAAGGAGATCAGCTACATCCACGCCGAGGCCTACCCGGCGGGCGAGCTGAAGCACGGCCCGCTGGCGCTGGTGACGGCCGCGATGCCGGTGGTGACCGTGGCGCCGAACGACCAGCTGCTCGAGAAGCTCAAGAGCAACATGCAGGAAGTGCGCGCACGCGGCGGCGAGCTGTTCGTGTTTGCCGACAACGACACGCGCATCGAGAGCGAGCCCGGCGTGCACGTGATCCGCATGCCGGAGCACTATGGCGCGCTGAGCCCGCTGCTGCACGTGGTGCCGCTGCAGCTGCTGGCCTATCACACGGCCTGTGCGCGAGGCACCGACGTCGACAAGCCTCGCAACCTCGCGAAGAGCGTCACTGTCGAATAACGAGGCAAGACGCCTTGTCCCCGCCTTCGTCTCTACTTCCTCACGAAGTCGTATTTCTTCAGTGGTAGCGGTAGTAGGGCGCGCGCTTTCCTGTGGATGGCGGCGCCTTTGCCTTTGGCATCAATGAGTTGCGAGCGCCTCAACCGTGTTGGTTGAATGCGTGCGGATGGCAGCCGGGCCGACAACAACTTGGGCGAGCGTGCTCTCGCTGTGGATGAGTCGGGCGTTGTTCCGGAGTTGTCCCCATGTTTGCTCAATGCTGTATGAAATTACAGTATCATCCGCTCGCAGTTGCCATAGGAGCATTTCGGGAGCCGGCGTCTTCGCCGGCTCCCGTTTTTCTTTACCGCTGCTCCCTGCTCACGCCACGTGCAGCGGCGCCCGCTTGATGCGCGAGCCTTCACGCTCGATGCGCCGCCAGCCGCTGTTGTCGTTCATCGTGATCCAGCGCCGTTCTTCCGAGCGGTAGAACCAGTCCTTGTCCTGCTGGTAGTACACCTGCGCGCCGATCGACTCCCAGATGTTCAGGATCTCGTTGCTGTGCGCGCGCAGCTCGTCGAAGTCGGTGGTGGCCTTCTGGCCCATCTCGCTGTACAGCGCGTTGAGCTGCAGCAGCAGCGTGCTCACGTCGGCCGGCATGCGCTCGGCCTGCAGGCCGATCTTCACCGCCTCGTCGAGCAGGATCGGGTAGCTGTGCGACGGGTACTTGCCGTTCAGCGCGCTCGCAATGGTCTCGGCCTTGGCTTCGTCGGCGATGTGGTACGCCAGCAGCTCGCGGCACAGCATCAGCGAGAGGCTTTCCGCGCGGTCCACCGCGCCGATCACCAGCGGGTGCACATACTCGAACAGGCTCTTGTACGCGTTCTCCTTCACGTCGCCCTGCTGCTCGCGCCACAGCTTCACCACCCGCTGCAGCTCGTTCAGGCTCACGCTCACCCGGTCGTTGTCGCGGTCCACCGGCGAGAGCGCGTGGTTCAGCGAGGTGTCCACCGCCGTCAGGTAGGCGGTGGGGCCCATCAGGATGCGGTCGGCGCCCAGCGCCACCATCGTCGCGGCCGAGGCGCATTCCAGCGGCGCCAGCGCCACCAGCTGCCGGCAGTGCTGACGCAGCAGGTTCACCAGCCGCAGGCTCACCTGGCCGTTGCCACCGTCCGACTTGATGAAGAGATAGATGGTGTCGTGCTCGCGCGGCTGGCGCTGCAGCACGTGGTACAGGGCCACCACGTCGCTGTTGCACACCGAGCCGCGCGGGCCGTTCCAGTAGGCGACCACCGGGCCGCCCAGGCGCTCGGCCAAGCGGCCGATGATCGCCTGCGTGCGGCTGAACAGCACCGGCGGCTGCTTCACCTTGACCGGCGTCTCGAGCGCCGGGAGTTGCTCGTTCTTCATGAGGATGTGTCTCTGGTTGAAATGACGGCTCCGCTCAGCGCAGCTTCACCAGCCCGCTCAGCACTTGGTCCAGCCCACCGAAGACCGAGATCTTGTCGATGCGCTCGGCCACGCGCTCCAGCGTCTCGAGCTCCTTCAGCCGCAGGGCGGTGGGGTTGTCTTCCATCACCTTGGCGGTGTTGAGCAGCGAGCGTGTCGCGGCGGTCTCTTCGCGGCGGCGGATCACATTGGCCTCGGCCGACTTCTGCGCCTCGACCACCTGGGCGAGGATGGTCTTCATCTCGCCCGGCAGCACGATGTCCTTCACGCCGGCGCTGTCGAGTTCCAGGCCATAGGCCGAGAGCTTGCTGCGCACGTGCGCGGTCACCACCTCGTCGATCACGTTCTTGTTTTCCAGCAGTTCGTCGAGGCTGCGCGTGCCCACCGCGGCGCGCAGGCCGAACTGCAGCTCGCGGTAGAGCTGGTCGGCCGGCTTCTGCAGTTGCGTGAAGGCGCTCAGCACGTCGGTGAAGCGGTAGCTCGCCGAGAGGTTGAGCCGCAGCCCGACCTTGTCGCGCGTGAGGATCTCCTGGCCGCTGACCTCGATGGCCTGCAGGCGCAGGTCCACCAGCTCCACCGTCACGTTGCGGCCGTACTTCCAGAACGCGTGCGAGCCGGGCCGCAGCAGTTGATCGATCTTGCCGTCGATCCACAGCACGCCCACCGAATGCTCGGGCACCTGCACCTGCAGCACGCCGGCCACGCCTGCAATGGCACGCTGGCGCAACTGGGTCTGCGTCAGACGCGTGACGAGTTCGACAGGCAACTCGGCCGAAGTTTCGATATCGACCACGTCGACACGCACGTCGACCAGGCCTTTCCAATACAGCCGGCGCGTGGCGGGCGGCAGCAGCTCCACCAGCACGCCGTTCTCGTAGCGCAGGCCGGCCTGTGTTTCGCCGAGCTCGACGCGCACGAACTCGGCATCAACGACTTCGGGCTCCTTCGCCATCAAGTAGTCGGCCAGCGCATGCGTGAAGGCCGGCTGCTCGAGCGCGAAGGTCTCGACGCGCAGGTGGTCGAGCCCGCCGAACAGCCAGTGCACGCCCGGCTTGAGCACGCGCTCGAAGTCGCCATTGCGCAGCAGCAGGCCGCGCTCGTTCTTCCTCACCGTGATTCGCTTGAATCCCATCATGTTCTTCTCCTCATCTTCAAAAGGTGCCGTTACAGCGATGCGCGGGGGCGTTGAGTCCCGAGCACAGGCCATGCAGTGCGCCTTGTCGCCGTCCCTCCTTGCGCGGCGCTTCGGCTGGCTGCAGGCATGCGGCACGGGCGGGTCCACCGCACAGGCCGGCATCGCTGACGGGCTCGGCGTCCGAAGACGCCGGGGCCCGCGTTCGGCGGTGGTCTTTCGACCGTCGTTTCCACGTTGGTTTTCAACCAGCTAGGGCATTGGAGCGGGAGTCGAACCCGCGACAAACGCATTGCGAGTGCGCTGCTCTACCAGACTGAGCTATCCAACAGTGGTATCAACCGACCCCGGCTCGCGGCATGCGGACCGCCGACGGGCATGCGCCCGGGCCTGTCCGCACCGGCGGGGCGGGCATGTGCCCCAACCCCTGGCCTGTGAGCGTTGTGCCGGTCTCGGCCAATTCAGTTCAGACGTGAGCCTTTCGGCAGCCGCGAGGCCAGCCATTCGTGTACGTCGGTCCGGATGTGCCGGCCTTCGAGCAGAAAGTCCTCGAAGCGGCTGGGCACGTAGGGCAGGTACAGCAGCGGCATGCCGGCTTCCTCGGGCGTGCGCGCGGCCTTGCGGCCGTTGCACAGGCCGCAGGCCGAGACCAGGTTCATCCAGGTCCAGCGGCCGCCACGCGACTCGGGCACGATGTGCTCGCACTGCAGGTCGCGCTCATGGAAACGCTGGCCGCAGTAGGCGCAGGTGAAGCGGTCGCGACGGAACAGCTTGTGCTTGCTGAACGACGGCACCACGTCGAACAGGTTGATCCGCGAGGCGCCGGTCAACGCGATGATCGGATGCACCTCGATCATCGACTGGCGGCCGGCCGTGGCGTTCCAGCCGCCGCGCAGCACCCGCAACGGGCTGTCGCCATCGACCCAGGCCACCGAGCCGGTCGCGTAGTGCAAGGCTGCCTGCTCGAGCGAGATCCACGCCTGGGGCGTGCCCTGGATGTCAAGCTGCAGCACGTGACTATGAGTGTCTTGTTGCATCGGAGTTCTCCCTCGTTTGCCGCACACGGAACAGAAAAAGCAAAAGGCCCGGATCCTTGGCAGGGATCCGGGCCTCGTGGTGTTCGAGTTGACAGGGCGCGCGGCGCTAGCCGCCTCCCTGGCCCGGATGCATCGGATCCTTCTCGCCAAGCGACCCCTGGGGCCACAGGCAGGCGGACAGATGCAGGCCGACCGTCGGCATGCCGAACGCACTGGCGGCGCACGCACCCGCACGGCGGCCCAGGCGGGGCTGCTGGCTGGCGTTGATGCGGCCGGAGTTGGTCATGGCGCGGGCAGGGCTTCGGGTCGGATGTATCGAGGGAGCGGACTGTAAAGACTCTTCACTTTTCCGTCAAGCGGGCGTGTCAGCCTTTCTTGTGGCGCGGCTTGTCCTTGGCCGAGGGACGACCGGTCTTCAGCGGCGGCACTGCCTGCAGCGCGGCCAGCAGCACCTTGTCGCTCATCGCGGCCAGCGTCTTCAGGCCGGCGCGCAGCACCTCGCTCTTCTTCGCGGGATGGCCCAGCTGCAGCGCGCGCTGCTTGATGGCGGCGATGACGGCGTATTCGGCCGGCGGCATCGTGAAGCTGTCGCGCACCGGCTTTTCCTTCGGTGCCTTGGGCGCAGCGGCCGGTGCCTCGACCGGCTGAGCTGCCGGCTTGGCTTTCGGTGTGGGCTTGGGGGCGGCCTTGCGGGTGGTGGCCATGGAGTGGGTCCTCGTGGAAACGATATATACAGTTTATACGGTATATATCGTTAGCACTCCGATCAGTCCGCGACGATCAGTTGCAGCGCAATGCGCAGCGCGCGTTCATAGACCAGGTCGGGCGCGATTGGCTGCCGTGGCGCGGGTGGAGATTCAGGGTTGGCCGGAAGCCAGTCGGCCCAGCCGGAGATGGGCAGCCAGACCGCTTCGCCTGCCGCTTGTGGCAGCGTGATGCCGGCGAGCCGGCCGTTCGCATCGAACACCGGTGCGCCGATTGCGGAGGCCGGTGCGGCAATGCCGAGCCGGCGCTGCACCGCGTC
The DNA here is from genome assembly GCA_966212505.1 of uncultured bacterium. Lineage (GTDB taxonomy): Bacteria > Pseudomonadota > Gammaproteobacteria > Burkholderiales > Burkholderiaceae_C > CAMLIZ01. The sequence continues at coordinate 8,824 of CBIHRS010000027.1, read as the reverse complement.
GCGACCGGCCGGCATGCCGAGGAAGCCGAGCCGCAGCCAGGGCCAGGCGGGTATCGCATCGGCGGCGGGCGCATAGGCGACGACGAAGCCCGGGCTTCCGGCGAACGGATCGCGGCTGGCGTAGGGCGTCGCCTCGCCGATGGGCAGCGGGGCGCTCAGCTGCAGCAGCGCGAGGCCCAGATCCGGCCGCTCATGCAGCACCGCTGCAGAGACGGTCTGTCCCAGCCCGTTGCGCACCCAGAGCCGGCCATGGCCCTGGAGGGGCGCCAGCGGCGCCAGGGCCCGGTGTTCGTCGAGCAGGACCGCGGTGGCGGCGATGCGGGCATGAGCCGCAACCGCTGGGCCTGTGCCGCTGACCGAAGGCGTCATCGCATGAGCCCGATTGAGCATCGGGCCCGATGCGAGCGGTGCCGCCATGCCCACCGCGTCGCGCGTCATCACCGCCAGCGGATCGCCCGGTGCGCGGCGCAGGGCCTCGTCCAGCACCTGGCGGGCATACGGCTCCTGCCCGCCCGCGGCCAGCAGCCACGCATAGAGCGCGGCCGGCGCCGTGGTGTCGTGATGCTCGCCGGCCACATGCGCGCCGAAGCTCAGTGCCTGGCGGTAGCGGCCGGCCAGCAGGTAGGCACGCACGAGGTCGAGCTCGACCTCGGCGGCATGGCCCAGCGCAGCGGCACGTTCGAGCGCGTCGATCGCCGCGGCCGCATCGCCGGCCACCAGCGCCTTCTCGCCCGCGATGAGCCACGGCGCTCGCGCCGCTTCGGCCTGGGCATCGCCACGCCGATCGTCGTGCGCATGCGCGGCGGGCCACGCTGCCGCGGCGGCCAGCGCCAGGGCGCCGGCCAGCCGCGTTGCGCGAGCCCGGCCTGTCACTCAGGGCAGGCGCTGGATGCGCGGCACGTTGTGGGCCGCGTCGGCCTGGTTGTAGGCCGCATGCGGTGCCTTGAATCCGCTGAGGTAGGCCACCAGCGCATCGATGTCCTGCGCGCCGCCGAGCACGCTGGTGCCGCCCTTGAGCACGCCGTACCCGTCGCCGCCGGTGGCCATGAAGTTGTTCACCGTCACGCGGTAGGTCTTGCCCGGGTTCTGCACGACGCCGCCGATCACGATGCGGTCGGGCACGCCGGTGGCCACCGGCGGCACCACCGTCACGTCAGTGGGCGTGAGCGTCACGTCGACGATCTTCGAGCAGGCTGGCGCGCTCGCGCTCCACGAGTAGCTGAAGCCGTTGGAGACCTGCATCACGCGCTGCGCCGTCTGGCCGTTGCAGCCGGGGAACTGCTGCTCAAGCAGGTCTTTCAGCTGCTGGGCGGTGAGCGTCATCGTGACCAGGCTGTTGCCGAAGGGCTGCACCGTGAAGACGTTGCCGTAGGTCAGGTCGTACGGATAGCCGGCGCCGACGAAGCCCGGGTTGCGCACGCCGCCTGCATTCATGAACGCGATGGCCGCGCCGCCCAGGGCCGCGGGCTGCGTGGCCTGCAGCTGCGCATCGGCGATCAGGTCGCCCGCGGGCATCTCACCCGCCGCGTTGGGCGTGTTGGGCAGCGCCGAGGTGATGGTGGCCACCACCTGGTTGGCCAGCGGCGACACCAGCGCGTTGTAGCCGTCGACGATGTTCTTGAGGGTGGTATTCGCGGCCACGTAGGCAGTGGCGTTGGCATCGCTGCGGTCGACGAGGCGGTTGGTGGCCTGCACCGCGACCACATCGCGCGTGGCGGGGTTGATCGTCAGGTCGATGTCGGTCAGCACGCGGCCGAAGGCGCTGGCGCTGGTCACCGGCACGAGCCGGCCGGCCTTGTTGGGCAGGCCGGTCGGGCGCGGCATGCTGCTGACAACACCGCCGCTGCTGCGCACGTCGACCGTGCTGGCCGAGCAGTTGTAGGCGGCATGCGTGTGGCCGCTGATCACCAGGTCGACCGCATCGTCGAGGCGGCGCACGATGGCGCCGATCTCGGAGTCGGTGCCGTCGGCGTCCTTCAGGTCGCCGTCGCAGCCGTTGATGTCGCTGACCGTGGGGCTGGACTGGAAGCCGCCTTGGTGCACCAGCACGACGATCGACTCGATGCCCTGCGCGCGCAGCCTCGGGATCAGCGCGTTGACGGTGTCGGCCTCGTCGCGGAACTCCAGCCCCGCCACGCCGGTGGGCGTGACGATGCCGGGCGTGCCCTTGAGCGTCATGCCGATGAAGGCCACCTTCACGCCGTTGAAGGTCTTGATGCCGTAGGGCGGAAACAGTGTGCGGCCGGTGGCCTTGTCGATCACGTTGGCCGAGAGCCACTTGAACTTCGCGCCATCGAAGGTGCCCAGGGCCGACGAGCCCACGCCCTTGCAGCTGTTGGGATCGGTGGCGCCGTTGGTGATCTTGCAGCCGCCGTTCTGCAGGCGGCGCAGCTCGGCCGAGCCCTTGTCGAACTCATGGTTGCCCACGGCGTTGAACTCGACGCCGATGTGGTTGAGCGATTCGACCGAGGGCTCGTCGAAGAACAGCGCCGAGATCAGCGGCGAGGCGCCGATGAAGTCGCCCGCGCCGACCACCACGTTGAGCGGGTTCTGGCTCTTGAGCTGCGCGACGTAGGCCCCGAGGTATTCCGCGCCACCCACTGCATGGCGCGAGGCCGAGGGGATGGTGGTGTTCTGCCCGAACGTGCCCGGCGACTGCAGGTTGCCGTGGAAGTCGTTGAAGCCGATCAGCTTGACCTTGAACGGGGCAGGTGGGATCTGCGCCGAGGCGCAGGCGCCGAGCAGCGCGAGACCCGCGGCCAGCGCGATGGAACGAAGCTGCATGGAAACCTCCGGTGCGATTCAGCGATGGCCTCGGCGCAGTGCGCCGACGGCGAACAGGCCCAGGCCTGCGACGAAGCAGAGCGTGGTCGACGGCTCCGGCACCGACGAGATCGTCAGGCGCAAAGCGCCGACGGTGGCGTTCAGCGGCAGGCCGCCGGCCTGCACCGATTGCGCCAGCGAGCCGCCGATGCTGTAGCTGCCGGCGCCGAGCGTGAACACGGCATGGCTGAACTCGGGAGTTCCCAGCGCGGCGTCGAAGTTGGTGCCGGCATCGGGCGCGGTGGCGTAGTCCTGCAGCGGCACCGCGCTGGTGTTGCCCAGCAGCGCGCCCGCGTTGGTCACGTGGAAGGTGTCACCGGCGAAACCGGCGTCGACCACGGTGAGCCTGCCCTGGTAGCCGGCCGCGATGCTGAAGTTGAACAGCAGCGGCGAGCCGAAGTCGGGCGACAGCGAGTTGGCGTTGTCGATCCACTCGACGCCGAAGCTCTGCGAATCGATGTCACTGACATTGAACGCATGCCATTGGCCATCGGCATTCAACGAAACGGTGGTGGCCTGTGCCGAGGCCATGCAGAGCATGGCAGCGGCGCACAGCACACCGGCGCGGCGGCGCAAGGCGCGTACCTGGTGCATGACAAACCTCTCCTGATGGGTGTTGGTTGTGAGCGACTATTGCCGCCGTTTGTGACGGCGGCATGAAGCACGGCAGGGATGCGGGCAGCCGCGACAATCGTGCGATGCAAGACACTCGCCACGCAGTTCAGACCGGCCCGCTGGCGGCCATCGACATCGGCTCCAACAGCTTCCGGCTCGAGATCGGACAGCTCGAACACGGGCGTTATCGCCGCATCGACTACATCAAGGATACGGTCCGCCTCGGCGCCGGGCTCGATGACCAAGGTCGGTTGACGGAAGAAGCGAATGCCCGCGGGATGGCCTGCCTGGCGCGCTTTGCCGAACGGCTGAAGGGCTTCGCGCCATGGCAGGTGCGGGCCGTGGCCACGCAGACGCTGCGCGAGGCCGGCAACCGCGACGACTTCCTGGCGCGCGGCCACGCGGTGCTGGGTTTTCCCATCGAGGTGATCTCGGGACGCGAGGAGGCGCGGCTGATCTATGCCGGCGTCGCGCACCTGCAGCCCTCGAGCCAGCCGCGGCTGGTGATCGACATCGGCGGGCGCTCCACCGAGATGATCCTCGGCCATGGGCTCGAGCCCAGCGTGGCGGAATCATTTGCGGTGGGCAGCGTGGGCCTGTCGATGCGCTATTTCTCCGATGGGCGGCTGACCCAGGAGGCGTTCCGTGCCGCACAGATCGCAGCCGGTGCCGAGATCGAGGAGGCCCTGGGCACGTTCGAGCCCAGCCGCTGGAAGGAGGCGCTGGGCTCTTCAGGCACCGCGGGCGCCGTGTCTCAGCTGCTGCAGGTCGAGGGCATCACCGACGGCCGCATCACGCCCGCTGCGCTGGCCTGGGCGATCGAGCGCTGCATCGCGGTGGGCCATGTCGACCAGCTCGATTTCGCCAGCCTCAAGCCCGACCGCAAGCCGGTGATCCCGGGCGGCCTCGCGATCCTCTACACGCTGTGCGCGCTGCTGCGCATCGACGAGCTGCTGCCGGCCAAGGGCGCCTTGCGGCAGGGCGTGATCATCGAGCTTGATGCACGCCTGCGCGCGGCCCAGCAGCCGCACGCGCTGGACATGCGCGATCGTTCGGTGGACGAGCTGCGCCAGCGCTTCGGTGCCGATGCGGCGCAGGCTGCGCGCGTGGAGCGCGTGGCGCTCGCGCTGTACGACCAGGTGGCTCCGGCCTCGGGAGCCTCGCGCGAGGCCCGGCGCGAGCTCGGCTGGGCCGCGGCGTTGCACGAGATCGGCATGCTGGTGTCGCACCATGACCACCATCGCCATAGCGCCTACCTGCTGGCGCATGCCGATGCCGCCGGCTTCTCGCAGAACCAGCAGCGCTACCTGAGCGCGCTGGTGCTCGGCCAGAGGGGCGGGCTGCGCAAGGTGGAGGCTTCGCTCGCGGCGGCCGAGTTCGCATGGCAGCTGCTGTGCCTGCGCCTGGCGGTGATCGCCTGCCATGCGCGCAGCGATGCGCCCGTGAAGCACTGGCGCCTGCACCGCGCCGGCATGGTGGCCGAGCTCGATGTGCAGCGCGGCGGGCCGGTGCCCGACCTGCGCACGCAGCACCTGTTGCGCGAGGAGATGCAGAACTGGCAGCGCAGCGGCGTGCTGGCACTGCAGGTGCGCGGGCTGTCGAGGTAGGCCAGGCCTGCGCCGGGCCTTCTCAGGCCTCGGCGCTGCCGAAGCGGTTCATCAGCGCTTCCTGTGCGCTGACGCCGTCGCGCGACACGCGCTGGTAGTCGCCGCCCGGCTGCAGCGCCCAGGCATCGCGCTGGTCGTGCAGGTAGGGCACGAGGCATTCGTCGATCACGCGCTGGCGCAGGGCCGGGTCGCGCACCGGCCAGGCCAGCTCGATCCGCCGCAGCATGTTGCGGCTCATCCAGTCGGCGCTCGAGAGGTACACCGCCTCTTCGCGCTCGGTGGGGCCCCAGCAGAAATAGAAGATGCGCGAATGCTCGAGGAAGCGGCCGATCACCGACCGCACGCGGATGCGCTCGGTGAAGCCGGGCACGCCGGGCTCGAGCATGCAGGCGCCGCGCACGATCAGGTCGATCTGCGCGCCGGCCTGGGCGGCCTGCACCAGCGCATGGATCAGCGCCGGGTCGGTCATCGCATTGCACTTGATCACGATGCGCGCCGGCCCGCCCTTGCGCGCGCAGCGCATCACGAGGTCGATGTGCGCCAGCATGCGGCGGTGCAGTCCGAACGGCGCCACCAGCAGATGGCGCGGCGTACGCACCGTGGTCAGGCTCGCGAGCTGGTGGAACACCGCGTCGGCATCGGCGGTGAGGTCGGGGTCGGCGGTGAAATAGCCGATGTCGGTGTAGAGCCGCGCCGTCTTCGCGTTGTAGTTGCCGGTGGACAGGTGCACATAGCGGCGCAGCGTGGGCGCGCCGCGGCGGCTGCCTTCGCGCCGGGTCACCAGCAACAGCTTGGCGTGCGTCTTCAGGCCGACGATGCCGTACACCACCTGCGCGCCCACGGCCTCCAGCCGCTCGGCCCAGTTGATGTTCGCCTCTTCGTCGAAGCGGGCCTTCAGCTCCACGACCACCATCACTTCCTTGCCGCGGCGGGCGGCCTCGAGCAGCAGGTCCATCAGCACCGACTGCGAGCCGGTGCGGTAGATCGTCTGCTTGATGGCGAGCACGTCGGGATCGTCGACCGCCTCCCGCAGGAACTGCACCACCGGCTCGAAGCTCTCGAACGGATGGTGCAGCATCAGGTCGCCTTCGTGCAGGCGCTGGAAGATCGAGCTGTGGCGCGGCAGCCGGCGCTCCGGCCAGGTGGGCTCGTAGGCGGGGAAGCGCAGCGCCGGCGCATGGGCTTGGTCGATCAGCTCGACGAGCCGCACCAGGTTCACCGGGCCGTTCACCCGATAGAGCGCGGCCTTCGGCAGGCTGAACTGCTGCAGCAGGAACTCCGACAGCTCCGGCGGGCAGGTGTTCACCACCTCGAGCCGGATCGCCTGGCCGAAATGCCGCGTGGTCAGGCCGGTGCGCAACGCCTGGCGCAGGTTGGTCACATCGCCGTCGTCGACCTCGAGGTCGGAATCGCGCGTGACGCGGAATTGCGAGAACGAGGTGACGGTGCGGCCGCCGAACAGCTCCTCGAGGTGTGCGCGGATCACGCTCGTGAGCATCACGAAGCCTTGCAGGCCGTTGGTCAGCGCATCGGGCAGGCGGATCACGCGCGGCAGGATGCGCGGCACCTTCACGATCGCGATCGAGTTCTCGCGGCCGAAGGCATCGCGGCCGTCGAGCCGCACGATGAAGTTGAGCGACTTGTTGGCGACCTGCGGAAACGGATGCGCCGGATCCAGCCCCACCGGCACCAGCAGCGGCCGCACCTGCGTCTCGAAGAACTGGGCGACCCAGCGCCGCTGCGCCTCGGTGCGCTCGGCATGGTTGATCACCACGATGCCGTGCTGCTTCAGCGCCGGCATCACCTCTTCGTTGAAGACGGCGTACTGCTCGTCGATCAGCTCGTGCGCGGCCTGCGCGACCGACAGCAGGTCGCCTTGCGAGACACCGGTGCCCGGCTGTCGCGATGCCTCGACGAAGTCCGCAAAGCGCACCTCGAAGAACTCGTCCATGTTGGACGACACGATGGTGACATAGCGCAGCCGCTCCAAGAGCGGCACGTCGGCGCGCCGGGCCTGTGCCAGCACCCGGCGATTGAATTCGAGGATGGAGCGCTCGCGGTTCAGCAGCGGCAGCGTCGCGGCGGGCGTTGTCGGTTCGGCGGTCGCAAGGTCCATGGCACAAGCCTATGACCGGATTGCGACAGCTTCATGACGCCCGTGTCCGGGCGTTTCCATCCTCGCTACGCCAGATGAGGAAACACGCGCTCCGACGGCGTCAACAGCGCAGGGTTGTCGTTCTGCGCGAAGGGCCGCTGCGAGGCGACGAAATCGGTGAAGTCGATCACCTCCAGCAACTCGTCCTTGGCGAACGAAGCCAGGGCTTGCCTGCGCAGCCCGAGCTGGATCGCGCGGCGCTCGAGCTTCGCGCCATTCGGCGCATGGTCGGGATCCCACTGCAGTCGGACGTCGGACTGGGCCACCGCGCTCTGCCAAGCCTCGCGGCTGTCGTATCGCTGGGGATCGAAGGTCGACGGCACCGCGGCGCGCATCAGCGATTCGAAGAACGGCCGCCGGATGCGCAGGCCGAGCACGACCTCCTGCCCTGGCTTGGCGCCCCAGCCCGAGCGGAACATCATCCACAGGAAGTTGGGCTTGATCCAGCTCATGCGCGAGAAGCTGAAATCGGGCCCGCCGAAGTGGCCGTGCTCGATGGCGTATCGGCCGATGCTGGGGCGATACGCCTGGTAGACGAGCACCGAGTCGTCATCGTAATGCGCGAGCACATGCTCGCCGTGTTGCGGCCATTGCCGCGATTGAGCCAGGTAGGGCTCGACGGGGATCTTCATGGTTGTTCTATGAGGTGGGCGCCCGCAGTCGCGAGCGGACTTCCATCAGTGCGAAGCCGAGCAGGTTGAGGCCTGCCCATTGCGCCGGGTCGGCTGCCTTGGAATCGGTGGCCGCAAGGCCGATGCCCCAGACCGCATCGACCGGGCTGGCCTCCACCAGCACGCGGTCAGCGGTGTCGAGCAGGTAGGCGCCCAGGGCAGGGTGCTGCCTGAACTTCGCTTCGTTGCCCTGCACGACGATGTCGAACCGGGCCTGCTGCCAGCGAGCTTCGTCGAACGGCTTGATCCGGCGGCCCAGTCGCTTGGCGGCATCGGGCGTCGACGCGGCCAGGATCTTCTGCAGCGTGTCGTCGTCACCGAACAGGCGCGCCTTGCCGGCCATCATGAAATGCTCAGCCGTGGCGTAGCGCGTGCCGTCGACGGTGAAGGCCGTCTCGAACCACTGGCTGAAACAGCCCTTGCCGACCGAGCCGTCCTTGTTGGGACGGTGGCCCCAGAAGAACAGGTATTCAGGCTGCAGGCCTTGCGAGATGCGATCGAGCAACTGCTCGACGCTGCGGATATCGTCTGTCGTTGTCATCGTTGTTCCTTGCCGTTGAGCCACCACGCCGCAAAACCGGCGAGGTCGGCATGTTGCGAATGGATCATCCCCAGCCCTTCGCCCTGGTTGGGCGAGCCGGTCTTGCCGCGCATCACCAGCGCCTTGTGCACGTCGCCCTCCACGCCGGTGAAATACGGCAGGTAGTCATCGACGAATGCCGCCGGCCGCAGCGCCGCCACGGCATCCGCCTTCGGGCTGCGGCCGTCGCGCATGCTGCCGGTCGCCACGATGCGGTCGATCGGGAAACCCAGTGCGCGCAGGTTGCGTTCACGCGCCTGGGCATAGCGGCCCTGCAATGCCGACACACACACCAGCTCATAGCCGGCTTCATGCAAAGCATGGCAGGCCTCCACCGCCTGTGGCATCGCTTGCATGTTCGACCAGAAGGCCT